>JBQEFB010000023.1:0-41137 GCA_052107635.1 Marinomonas sp.
TATTCGAAAGAGAGAGGTTGAGTGTTTTGCGACTTCTTAATCGTAGTTTCCTTAGACTTGTAGGAAGCTTCAGTAGAGAGGAGTCTTTTAAATTAATATTTAATAAATATATTTTAACTAATCTTTCAAGTTTGTTTAGTTGAAAAAAGCTTTGACAATCTTTGATTATATTCTTTAGTTCTAATTCTTTTAATGCTTTTAAATCCCAGAAGCTACTAGGGAAGGATTCTAAATTGGCAAGATTTAGCGTTAGGTTTTCTAACTGTTGTAAATTTCCTATAGAAGTAGGTAAGCTTTTATAATTTCCTTTTATTTCTAAATTTTTAAGGGAGGAGATATAACAAAACTCTTCAGGAATATCTATATTGAAAACACCCTCAATATGTAGTTCTGTAATGCCTTGTAAAAGTAAAATTAGATTTGGTTGCTTTTCTAATTCCTTTGCAATAGATTCCTCATCTATAGAAAATATTGAAAACCCCATCATTGTATATAATTTACCAATAGGAAATAATGGGTCTTTAGCGCCATATTTAAGAAAAGATTTTATTATTCGTGTTGTATCTTGTCCATTTTCTGGTAGTTTATTACGCATTTTAAATGCGTTATTAATGTGTATTGTACCGTATTCTTTTAAGGTTTTAGAGATCTCTGTAACAAGATCATTATCTCTGGATATTTTTCCTATTAAAAAAAGTTCGTATAAAAAATCCTCAGGATAATTTTTGGAATTTTTTATGTCTGTATAATAGGTAGCTATATAATTCTTATTGAATTCCATATTTTTAATTAATCGCGTCCAAGTAGTTTGCGCTACTTTTTGGTTTTTATTAAAGTGATGAGATAGTTTATGTGTGTTCTTAAACAGCAATACGGTTAATAATTTCTATTTTTCTTAGAACAATAGGAACAAATAAAATAAACTTGGCATTGAACTCTTCTTGAGTTTTTTCAGTGTTTAAATTATTTGTCATACTCCCACAAAAACTCCATTACTATCACCGACTTTGATCTTGAGCTCTTTTTTTGCCTCTTGCTTCATAAGGAGTAAGCAAATACAGCATATCGGGGTCTTCGTCGATTTTGTCATTGAGCAGTCTATGTTGGCTTTGATTGTCATTAGTGGCGTCTTTATTTTTTAGATTGACGGGAATAAGTTGGTAATCTGATGAAGAAATCACTCCATTTTTATAGATCAAATCAAGTTGACCTACATACTTTCCCCACTCATGGGCCTGTACAATCAAGGTACTATTCTGTACATCAGGTTTGAATAAAGGGTCTTGAGAATGTCCACCAATAATAATATCAATACCAGGAACAGTGCGGGCTAACGTAACATCTCCTGGTGCATTTTCGCCGTGAAGCGCGTTGTCATAGTGACCCATATTAGTTACTGCAATCACAATATCCGCTTGTTTTCGTAGTTCAGGAATTAACTTTTTCGCGATCTCGATAGGGGAACGAATCTCGATGTTTTGCAGATATTCTGGATTGCCTAGTTTAACCGTATCGTCAGTAGTAAAGCCGACAACCGCCACTTTTAGATCCCCTTCTTGGAAGATTTTATAAGCATCAAACAGCGGTTCTCCAGTCTTTTTGTTAAAGACATTGGCAGAAAGGAAAGGGAATCCAGCCCATGTTTGTTGCTGCTGTAGTACAGAGAGAGGATTATCAAATTCGTGATTACCCAGCGCCATCGCGTTATAGCCTAGTAAGTGCATTCCTCTAAAATCTGGTTCTGCATTTTGTAAATCAGATTCTGGTACGCCGGTGTTTATATTGCCGCCAGAGAGTAATAGAAGGTGGCCATCATTGAGTGCGACTTCTTCGCGAATATTATCGACTAAGGTTTTACGTGCAGCCATACCATATTCGCCATCGCTGTTTTTCCAGAAATGTCCGTGATGATCATTAGTATGCAAAATAGTGAGGTGATATTCCTTACCTAGCTGCCAATCTGGCTCTCGTGGCGCTATTGTTGTACATCCAGCAACTAGTGCAAGGAGGCTGATAGTAATAAAGTGGGGGAAAAATCGAGTCAGTCGTGTCATGTCTTGGTTCCTTGAAGATCGCGATGATGCAACATGGTATTGTCTAGGGTTTAAGCGCTTTTGATGGTTAGTGTCAGCGAGTATTGGATTTGTTAGTCATCGTCCTTATCTTCTCGCTATACGTCAACCCTCTTTACTTGATCATGGCATTTACCGTCTATTAAGTAATAAGATGACGAACTTATTATTACCGTTGTTACTGTCTGATGTGCAATTAAATAAATTAAATTGATTTAATTCGCTACACCCTGCATAATTTTTCACCTTTTAGATCACACAGCTCAATATCAATATAGAGAATACAAAGATGACGACAAAAATAATGGCATTCGGTGAAGCTCTTATCGATTTTCTGTCTAATGGTGCGACGCAAGCGGGCGAATTAGAGTCTTTTACAAAATTCCCTGGTGGTGCACCAGCGAATGTAGCGGTTGCTGTTGCACGGTTGGGTGGCAATAGTCACTTTGCCGGACAAGTGGGTGATGATGCTTTTGGCCACTTTTTGAAAGATTCTCTAGAAAGCTATGGTGTTGTAACAGATAGCATGTTGATGACAAAAGAGGCTAAAACAGCCTTGGCATTTGTTAGTTTAGACAGCACTGGTGAGCGCAGTTTTGAATTTTATCGTAATCCGTCAGCCGATATGCTGTTTCGTGAAGCAGATTTTAAACTCGATTGGTTTGCTGGACAGGGCGTGTTTCATACTTGTTCGAACACATTAACTGATGATGCGATTACTCAAGCAACGTTGGCGGGTGTGCGAATGGCGCAAGATGCTAACTGGATTGTGAGTATTGATGTAAACCTTAGAATTAACCTTTGGGCAGACCATAAAGTAGATACACAACGTGTCATTGGCTGGATGCAAAGTGGCGATGTGGTAAAAGCTAGCCTTGAAGAGTTAGTGGTATTATCAGAAGACCCATTTGCTTTAATTGATGAAACGATTGCGGCTGGCGTATCTTTGTTTGTGTTAACTGATGGGGGAAACCCGATTCGTTTTTTCACTAAAGAGCATGGAAAAGGGCAAGTTGCGACACCGATGATGAACGTAAAAGACACAACAGCTGCCGGTGATGCGTTTGTAGGAGGCCTGTTGTACCAATTATCACAAGAGTGTGATGATCGTACTTCTTTGACAAGACTAAGCCAAGATCAGTTATTAAATATCATTCGTTTTGCTGCTGCGTGTGGGGCTGATTCTGTCACAAAATTAGGCGCTTACCCGTCGTTACCAACTTTGGAACAAGCACAAGCGTGTTTGCAGTCTTTTAGTGAATAGTGACTGATTAATCGTTCGTGGTGTTATAAAAAGCGTGGTATTTATACTACGCTTTTTTGTTAGAGCCAATAATCTGAAATACGAGCATCAGGGTCAAGATGATAGCTGATTTGTGCTTGTAATAGCTCCGCTGACGAGAGCGCATCAGTCAAAGCGTGATGCGCTTTATAACGAGGGAGATGATAGCGCTGTCGGCAGGCATCGAGACGTAATGATAGTTTTCTTGCGATAATACGCTTCCACCATGGTATTTTATTAAGAGCTAAACGCTCAATATGCATAGTATCCAACACTGGAAAATACAGTGGAAAGCCATAAATATTCAGTGCGGCTTCGAGCAAAAATTCTCGCTCGATCGCGACACAATGCACGACCACGACTTTACCTGAAAGGGTATTGAGGATTTCATCCAAAATACGGTGTAAAGGCGGCGCTTCAGCTAATTCAGTGTGCGTGATTTCATGAATAGTGACTGATTCAGCGTTTAATGTTCCCTCCGGTTTTGTCATCCAGTACCCAGCATCATTGCAGCGGATAATACGATGATCCATGGAGACACAACCTAAGCTAATAATTTCATCTTCTTTAGGGTTAAGCCCAGTCGTTTCTAAATCTAATGCGAGTAATGGTGTATTTTTTAAGGGGGTATCTGATGCCACAGATCCTGCCTCATAATAACGTTTAAGCGGACCTGGAGGCGCGTCTTTTGCCCATTCTTGAAACATAGCTTGCCAGTTTTGTGGTGCCAATGGGGGCTTTCTGGAGATGGAATTAATAAGACGCGTCACCATTTAAGTACGTTTCCCTGCATAACGGAATTTAATAAACTCTTGTTGTCTTCCCACGATTTGAAAAGCATCTCTTAAATGACGTTTTTCAAATGAAGATAGGTGCTCTGGATTCACGTGGTTGGTGGGCTCTTCGCCTTTTTCGATTTGATCTTTTTGACTGCGAATCCGCACCATACCAATCATTTCTAAAGCAAGTGCGAGATCTTTTGCGCGCCCGTCAGGCAGTAAACCAGCCGCTTCGATGTCTTCAAGGCGCTCTAATGTGTTGAGCTTGTCACTACCACATGCGAGAGCATGTACTCGTACGATATCGATAATGGGCGCTATACCCCTTTCTTTAAGATTAAAGGTACGAGACTGTTTACCCTCACCGTCGAGAACAAATTGTCGAAAAAAACCGAGAGGCGGCTTACGTTGATTGGCATTACGAGCCATAAAAGTGAGAAAAGCTGGGTTATTTTTTGCTTCATGGCGGATGTGTTTATTAAGGTTTTTGGCGAGTGACTTATCACCCTGTATACCTTTTAGGTCAAAGAAAATAGAGAGGCGTAGTAAGGCGTCTGCTTTGGGCTCTTTAATCCAGAGACTAAAGTTTTCTTTCCACTGCTTAAGGGGTTGTCGCCATAAGGTATTGGAGGCCATCACGTCGCCAGTACACAATGGATAGCCGCAAGCATCTAGGCTGTTACAAACCCATTTACTGAGTTTTTCAAAGTATTCGCCATGTTCTTTAGGATCATAGAGATCGCTTAAAATCAGTGCATTGTCCTGATCTGTTTTTATGGTCTGCTCTTCACGCGCTTGCGAGCCTAAGGCGATAAAGCAATAAGAAACCGGAGGCTTTCCAAATTCTTTTTCACCCAGTTGTAAGAGTCGTTTAACGAAGGCGGCTCCAATATGCGACATGGCATTGCCTATCATTTGCGTGTTGGCATCAGCCAGTACCAATTGGGTAAAGGTATGCGTCATTTTATGACTGATATCCTGTAGACCTTCAATACAGATCTGTTTGTGAATATCACTAATGAGGTAAACACTGCCATGACTTTCTGTTTGGATTATATCTCCTGTGCTGACGACGCCTATGGGTTGCTGACCTTTGAGGATGGGAATATGGTGAATATTTTTTGCCATCATTTTCAATACGGCTTCGGCAGCATAATCACCACTGTCCATGGTAACAGGGTTCGTTGTCATAACATTGCCGACAGGTGTGTTGTAGTCGAGTCCTGCTGCGACGACACGGTTACGAAAATCTCGGTCGGTCAGAATACCCACTAAAGTGTCATGTTCCATCACGAGTAAACTAGAGACTTTATTGTCAGCCATCATTTTGGCTGCCATTCGAATCGTTTCGTTAACGCCAATACACATAGGGGGGCGTCGCAATAAACTCATAATAGGGCAGGTCATTAAAGAGATACTGGAGCTTTGCGACTTAATCGCGACTTTTAAACGAACCTCTTGTGCCAATTCAAAAAATTCAGAGAAGTTATCTTCTTCATAAAATTTAAGGAACCAACGAACTGGAATACGATAGAGCAAACTGTCTTCGATAACGCGCATAGACTGCGAAAATTTACCGCCGCGTAGCAATGAAGCATAGCCAAATAGCTCACCTTCATTCATACGTCGAATTAACTTCTGCTCTTTACTTAAAGCTTCTACGGCGCCACTGCGAATAAAAAATAAAGTGTGGTTAAGTACGCCAGGAGGAATGGCCCATTCACCAGCACGGAGGTATTGCACCTCCACATCTTTGACCATGTCATAAAGTTGTGGGTCGTCCGCTAGTTCATTAAATGGCGCGTATCGACAAAGGGCTTCTACTATTTCGGTTAATTCAACATCCATAATAACTTCCTATTCATTAAAGCAGTGGAGAAACTATGGTAGCAACACCGATAAATAGAAAGAGCCCACACGCAATACGGCGAGTAAGGATAGGGTTGATGCGAGCCATAATCCAGTTGCCAGCAAACACGACAGGAACATTTGCGATCAGCATACCAATCGTTGATCCAAGCAAGACCCAGCCAACAGTACCATAGTGAGCGCCTAATAATACGGTAGCAATTTGGGTTTTGTCTCCAATTTCTGCTAAGAAAAAGAGAATAAAAGTAGCGAAGAAAGCGCCATATTTGAGCATTTTACCATCTTCATTTTCGTCTTTATCAGGGATAAGTAACCATAAGCCGACAGCGATAAAGCTTAACCCAACTCCCCAGTTTGCCCAGGCGTCAGGGACCCAATAAACAGCTTGAACGCCAAACCAAGCAGAGGCCGCATGATTAAGTAAAGTAGAGAATAAAATACCAAAAATAATGGCCGATTTTGAGGTGAATCGTGCTGCTAGAAAGAGGGCGAGTAGTTGTGTTTTATCCCCTATTTCGGCAAGGGCAACAGTAGAGATTGAAGTAAGTAACGCTTCCATTATTTAGAGTCCTAGGTGGGCGAACAAGCAAAAGACAACAGACTTGGGCCCACCTGAGCCAAGTTATTGTCTTAAGTCTCATCAATCCATTCGATCGTTAATCGATCTTGGACTTCTTTACCACGAGCTTGAGGCCCAATTATGTTGATAAAGAATCTTTGCAAAAAAGCAAAGAAGATTACTCCCCTAAGAGGAAACGAATAGTAAAAGACTTCGTTCTGTAAAACAATAAGAGCGACTTAAGTCGCTCTTATTAATCACTATTTAATTACATTTTGTTATTTAAGGAGTTTCAAGTCGCCTCGTAAGCCTTTAAATAAGCCAATACACATAATGAGTAGCAGTAAGGTAAACGGTAAGCCAATGCTCACAGCAGCAGACTGAATGGCTTTTAGTGCATCTGAGCCACCGCCAACTAATAAGGCGATTGCGATTACGCCTTCTAGTACTGCCCAGAAAACACGCTGAATCATTGGTGCATCCGTTTTACCACCAGCGGTAATTCCATCAATCACAAGCGATCCTGAATCTGATGAGGTGACAAAAAATACCAATACCAAAACGATACCAATAAACGATGAAATGCCGGTTAAGGGTAAGTTTTGCAGCATTTGGAACATAGCAAGAGAGGCATCATCACCCAGTCCATTAGCTAGTGCACCAGTCCCTGTTATTATTTGATCGATGGCTGAACCGCCAAAAATCGACATCCATACGAGAGAAACACAAGTAGGAACAAGTAATACTGCAGTGAGGAACTGACGAACCGTACGACCACGAGAAACACGTGCGATAAACATGCCGACAAATGGCGACCAAGAAATCCACCAAGCCCAGTAAAAGACAGTCCAACCGTGGTAAAAGGTTTGGTCATCACGACCAATCCAGTTACTTAATGGAATTATATTTTCAGCGTAACTTAAGAAGCTAGTCCCAATAGAATTGAAAATCATGCCAGTATTACCGACAATTAAAACAAACATAGCAAAAACAGCCGCAAGGATCATATTGACGTTACTTAATAGTTTAACACCACCCTCAAGACCACGAGCAACTGAAAATATTGCTACTCCAGTGACGCCACAGATAACAATTATCTGAGTCGTAAGCGTATTAGGAATATCAAACAAAAAGTGTAAGCCACTAGCGGCCTGTTGAGCGCCTAAGCCGAGTGACGTAGCCAAACCAAAGATAGTTGCAATAACTGCTAAAGTATCGATGATGTGTCCTGTTATTCCCCATACTTTTTCACCGAATAGAGGATAGAACGCCGAACGAATGGTTAACGGTAGACCCTTATTGTAAGTAAAGAAAGCAAGTGACAGAGCAACCACAGCATAAATGGACCAAGGGTGCAGGCCCCAATGGAACATAGTCGCACCTAAAGCGAGTTTCGCCGCTTCCGGTGTTTGTGCCGCAACATTTAGTGGTGTGCCGTACCAATTGGTGTAATAGGCAGCAGGTTCTGCCACACTCCAAAACATTAAACCAATGCCCATACCAGCGGCAAATAGCATAGAAAACCAAGTAATAGTGGAGTGTTCAGGTTTTGCATTAGTGCCACCTAAACGAATTTTTCCCATAGGAGAAATAATCAGACCAATACAAAATAGTACAAAGATATTACCTGATATCGTGAAGAACCAGTCAAAATTAGCGATCGCCCAACCTCGTGCACCTACTAGCATGTCTTTTGCTTCAGCGGGGAACAAAATGGTACCAATGATGAAGGCAAAAATGATGACTGCACTGGTGCTAAAGACAGGGTTTAAGATATCCATTCCTAGAAAACGAATATTATCTTGCCCTACCGTATATGAAGTATTGTAGTCTTGCCTGCCGTCGCTCGGCGCTTTATTTTTCATAGATTTCTCCTGAATAAATTAATACATCCAACTCTATCAAAACAAAAGCCATATTGTCATTTAGCCAATAAGCGATCATTTAATGACATCACAATAAATTGTCTAGAAGAGGGCTGTTCTTTTAGCGCCATGAATTGTTCTATTTCACCCTTTTTTAACGTGCGCATTAAGATTTCAATCTGACGTAATACCTAGCATTAAAAACGGGTATTTAGACGAATTGTAAGACAATAACAGGCTTCATAGAGTTAGTAGCTAAGTTACATTAATCGAAAAATCGATGGCGTTAATTATTTTGTTTAGCGATGTGTATTTTAGGTAAGCATATTGTGCTGTGTTTACCTAAAACGAGGATAAGGAGGAGCACCGTCCAGTGCTCTCCTTATAAATAGGTGGGCTAGGGTCACATTTATTTGTTTAGATGTCAAACTATTGTCAAAAAAGAGAACCTTAAGGGAGGAACAGTTCAAGTAACTCATTTAGAAAAAGTTTGCCCTTTTCGGTTGTTTGCACTTGGCCTTTTTGCCACTGCTCAGAATCCAGTAATCCTTTTTTCAGTGCCGTATTACAGGCTTTTAATAAAAAATCGGGTAGCGCTTGATAGGTGTAACCTTGGTAATCTTTTAAATCAAATGTTTCAAATAAGCGCAAGCGATTCATCATAAACTCTAAAGGTAAATCTTCTTGCTCTATGGATTCTTTGATCACTAATGTTTCGGGTAGTGTGTTTAGGTAATGGTTTGGGTGACGAGTTTTACGAGTGCGAAATATTTGCCCATCAGGCAGAGTCACTTTACCGTGAGCACCAGCCCCAATGCCAATATAGTCACCAAATCGCCAATAGTTCAGATTATGGGCCGCTCGACGATTTACTTTTGAATTCGCAGATACTTCATATTGTGCGTAGCCGTGTTTTGCGAGTAAAGCTTGTCCTGCATCTTGGATACCCCATAGAGTATTATCTTCCGGCAGCGTGGGTGGTCGGCGATAAAACTCAGTATTCGGTTCGATAGTGAGCTGATACCAAGACAAGTGTTCTGGATTGAGTTGGATCGCAAGTTTAAGATCTTCCAATGCCATTTCTTGGCTTTGATCAGGTAAGCCGTGCATTAAATCTATATTAATATTATCGAAACCTGCAAGGCGAGACTTATTCACAGCATGGATGGCTTCCTCTCGGTTGTGGATTCTTCCGAGAGCGGTTAATAGTGCTGGTTGAAAGCTTTGAATACCAATAGAAAGACGATTGATACCCGCTTGACGAAAGTGGCGAAACTTCTCTTGTTCAAAGGTGCCTGGGTTCGCCTCCATGGTGATTTCCGCATTATCGACCCAAGTCAGTTTGTCCCGTAAGGCATCCATTAAGCGATAGTAAAAATCTTCACTCATTAAACTCGGCGTTCCTCCGCCAATAAACGCGGTTTGAATCGGGCGCCCTGCAATATAAGGTAAATCGGCCTCCAAATCTGCTAATAACTGCGCTAAGTAGGCTGCTTCAGGTAGCTTGCCGTTTTCCTCAAAGCGGTCCGCTTGGTGAGAATTAAAGTCGCAATAAGGACACTTTCTCACACACCAAGGCAAATGAATGTAGAGACTAAGAGGCGGTAAGCTGGCCGTAAGGTCTATCATAGAGAGGTACTTTGTAGTTGGAAGGCCGCTAACAGTTGATTGAGCGCTTTGGCTCGATGACTAATTTGGTTTTTGACTTCTTTGGGTAAGCTGGCGGAGCTACAACCGTATTCAGGTACGTAGAATATAGGGTCGTAACCAAAGCCTTCTTGCCCTTCCGTTGTTGGTAAAATACGGCCTTCCCATACCCCATGGAACACCAAAGGCGTTGGGTCATCTTTATGGCGTAAATACGCTAAAACACAATGGAAACGAGCCGTACGGAGTGATTCATCAACGCCTTCTAGCCTTTTAAGTAACAGGGCGTTATTGGCTGCATTGTTACCGTGATCTCCTGCAAAGCGAGCGGAATAAATACCAGGAGCACCGTTTAAGAAATCCACTTCAATGCCTGAATCATCCGCTAGTGCAGGTAAGTTAGTATGAGCGCAGGCATTACGTGCTTTTAGGATAGCATTTTCGATAAACGTCAGCCCCGTTTCATCCGCTTCCGGCACGCCGAAGTCGTTTTGTGGCTTAACATCAACCCCTAGGTCGCTTAAAAGTGCGTTAAATTCATTTATTTTGCCGGTGTTATTGCTGGCTAAGACGATGGTTTGGCGCATCGTGTTTCCTCTACAGTAAATTATGCTGTGTGACGTAAAAAGGCGACTGCCTTGTCGCCTTTTGTGTATAACTGCTCGCGAATGAGATTAGCGAGTGATGTGAAAAATGGCGGTTTCACTGAACATATTTGGCATGCTACGAATCCACCAATGGTCTTTTAAATGCCCATCAACTGCCGCCCAACGTAATACTTTAATACCTTTTTCTTGGCATAAACGTTCAAAATCTTGAAAGGTAAAAAAGTGGATATTGGGTGTGTCATACCAGTTATAAGGTAAGAAATCAGACACAGGCATCCGACCTTTTAATGCCAAGTGAAGCCGACTACGCCAATGGCCAAAGTTTGGAAAGGTAATAATGCATTCTTTACCAATACGTAGCATTTCGTCGATCAGTAAGTCAGGTCGGCGAAATTGCTGAAGAGCGTGAGTCATTAATACTAAGTCAAAGCTGTGGTCTTCGAAATTTTGTAAACCTTCATCGATATTTTGCTCTAATACCGGAATGCCTTTTTGAAGGCAGGTATTTAAGTCGTTAGGCTCAATTTCTAATCCATAGCCAGTGATCTTTTTGTGATTCATTAAGTGATGAAGTAATTCACCAGGACCACAAGCTAAATCCAAAACATGCAGGTTTGGCTGGATCCACTCATCAATTATTTCTAAGTCAGAACGCATTTATATGACCTCCGTCGAGGTGCGATTGTCGATACGAGTTAAAAAGCTGTCTAACGTAGCCATATAACGTGGGATCGGGAATAAAAAAGCATCATGACCTTCGGTTGCGGTAATTTTCGCGTAAGAGACGTGTTTGCCTGCTTTTATTAGGGCGTTGACTATTTCTTCACTTCTCTGTGGAGAAAAGCGCCAATCCGTCGTAAAAGATACTAATAAAAACTTACACTGGGCAGGGCTTAACGCGGCAGAAAGGTCGCCATTTGTGTTGGCTGCAGGGTCGAAATAATCTAATGCCTTGGTCATTAACATATAAGTATTAGCATCGAAGCGTTTGGTGAAAGCGTTACCCTGATAACGTAAGTAACTTTCTACTTCGAATTCAATGTCATAGTTATATTGATAGTCATCATTGCGCATTTGGCGACCAAATTTAGCACCCATAGCGCCATCGGATAAATAGGTAATATGCCCGAGCATCCGAGCTAAACCAAGGCCATTGGTTGGCACAGACTGCTCTTGTAAATAATGTCCGTTATGGAAGTCAGGGTCACGACGAATAGATTGACGTGCAACTTCATTAAACGCGATATTTTGGGTCGACAAATTCGGAGCAGAGGCAATCACAACAGCACCTTTTAAGCGATCTGGAAAGCGAATGCTCCATTCGATGACTTGCATACCACCAAGACTGCCACCGACGATAGCAGCAAATGTTTCAATCCCTAAATGATCAGCTAAGCGCGCTTGGCTTTCTACCCAGTCTTCTACCGTGACAAGTGGAAAATCCGCGCCCCAAATTTTACCATTTTCAGGGTTAATCGTTGTGGGGCCTGTACTGCCTGAGCAGCCACCTAGGTTGTTTAGACTAATGACAAAAAAGTGATTTGTGTCGATGGCTTTCCCTGGACCAATGGCGCTATCCCACCAGCCGGGTTTTTTATCCGACATCGAGTGGTAACCGGCTGCATGATGATCACCGCTGAGGGCGTGACAAATCAAAATAGCATTAGAAGCACTTGAATTAAGTGTTCCATAGGTTTCGTAAACAAGTTGATAGGTTAGTAAATCTTGGCCACAAGACAGGGCGAGAGGAGTCTCGAACTGTGCAATTTGAGGTTCTACGATACCAACAGAATCGACTGGAATAGCGTCCGGCATAGGTTTTAGATGTCCTAATAAAAGCCAGTAAGCCCTCTGTATGTGAAGAGTAGACTGGCGATATGAATATTGGTGCACAGTCTAGCGGTTGCAGCAGGCCTCATCAAGAGAGGCGAAGAGAAATGCCTGTGCAACGTAAATGATTTAATTAACAAGAGCCTTCAAACAAACACGTGTTGTACCTTTACTCTGTGCTGTTAGGTGAGTGTAAATACTCGGGTTTTATCAGAGAGTTGTTGTGCTGAGCTTTTAATGGATTTTGTCTTGTCCGCTAAAATGCTAATTGACCCAGTGTCTCCTTTTAGTTGTTGCGCAATTCCGTCCATTTCTGCACTGATTTGCACGGCGGTACTGGCGACATCTTGAATTGCATCGGCGATAGCGTCTGCTGATTTTGAGCTCGTCATCGCATTCTCTTCAATAGTATGTATCGCTGTTTCCGCTTTACCGCCATTTTCTTGAATGACTTCTAAGCTTTGTTGCCCACTTTCCATCGTGCTAATAGCGCTAGAAGTAGAGGATTGGATAATATTAACAATGTCAGTGATTTTAGAGGTGGCATCGACGGTTTTTTCTGCCAAAGAGCGTACTTCATCTGCTACTACAGAGAAACCTCGACCTGCTTCACCTGCTCGTGCCGCTTCAATGGCCGCGTTCAGAGCCAATAAATTCGTTTGGCTAGCAAGATCGTTAATCATGCCAATAACATTATCAATATCCGTAGACAGCTGGCCCAATTTATTTAATTGATTGCTGGTAGTGTTGACCACATTGACGGTGTCTTTCAAGTTATCCAGTACTAGGCGAATCGTTTGTGAGCCCGTTTTTGCTGATTGATAGGTTTCGTTAGAGTGAAATTGTAGCAAGTCTGTCGTTTCAGAAAGTTGGTTGATGCGGCTTGAAATATCATCGGTAGCGGTTGCAATAGAACTGGTGCGCTGGTTAATAGTGACATTACTATCTGAAAGACTATCGATGGCTCCGTCTAAATCAACGGACATGTGGTTAACATCTTTCGTGGTTGATACGACATCTTTTAAAACGTTATCTAGGCCACTAGTCATTTCATTAAGTGAGGCCGCGAGAGAGTCGAACTCATCAAGGCGCTGTTTGTTGACTGATGCTTTGGCGGTCATATCACCGGCTTTTACTTTATTTAAATCACCGATAATACGCTGGAGAGTGTGATTAACATTACGACTAATACCAAACATTAGTAGGGCGGCGATGATGGTGACGAGCGCGCTGGTGGCCAGTAAAATGATATTTGATTGTTGAGAGTTGCTTGCCGCCTCTGTTTCTGCGGTATTGATCATCTGATTGATGAAGTTATTCGCGTTCAGTTGACCGGTGTTAAATAGAGCCTTCTCCTTGGTAAAGGCCTTCTCTTTATTCATCAAGGACAAGTACTCATCGCCATATTTAATGACGGCAGCATAGTAAGCGTTTGCGACCTTACCATGGGTTTCTTGGAAGCCGAAATTTTCAATACGAATATTTAAGCGTTGAAAGTTTGCTTTGAATGTTTCTAAATTTTTTGATGTCGGGGCAAATAAGTAACTTGATTCTGCTTTTTGTACGTTCGTGAATTCACGTTTTAATAAGCTAAGAGATTTGAGGTCTGTGCTTAGAGTGTCACCAAGCGTATTAATGGTGCCATGTAAGCCGGAGGTTGCACCAAAACCAATAACATGACGTTCTTTTACTAAGGTGATGAGCGCCATACTGTAATTATTTAATTGGCTCTGGCTCTCTTCAAGGATGCTTTTTAATTTGGGCGAATTTGTTTTTGCAATATTTGTACTGATGACATTGGTGTTGTCTTCAATTTGCTTATTTAAGTTTGTAAGGTATAGGTTATATTTTTCATCGGTAATCTCACGTAAGCCATCGGCCATTTCGAGTAGCTTAATACTGAGTTGATTGCTGGTATTTTGGATGGTTGAGAGTGTTCTAAGTTTAGTGTTTTCTTCCTGTTGAGAAGACAGGCTCTGCATAGCCATAAAGGTAACAATGGCGAATCCTAATACTGCAGTGACCAGTAATAAGAATAATTTTGTTCGAAATGATAAATTTGCCAACATAATGCCCTTTTATACGTCATAAGGTAGAGAGATAAGGTTGCAGTGGTGATCTATGCAAACATTGTGCACAAAAGACGTGAGAGCAGGTTGAGTAAGGTTTAACAGAAAAGTTTCTATAACAATATGTTATGTCGGTGCATGACAGTGGCTTCCCCTCGTTGTCATGCACACTAAAGTGGCAGAATATTAACTCACTGCCGTTACTTCGAAGAGTCGATAAACCAATTGACCAGCATTTTTTTCTTTAAACAATGTCCAAGAGGCTGGCAGGGTAGGTAACGGTGTTTCTTTTTCCATTTCTATATAAACCAATGCGTTAGGTGCTAACCAACCTTTTTCTAATAATGGCACAATTTGCGCCAACCAGTTTTTACGAAATGGTGGGTCAAGAAAGATAATATCAAGAGCTTGAGGTGGCGCTGTCGCTAAAAACTCTGCTGCATTCTGCTGAACGACTTGGTAATTCTCCGCTTTTAAAGTGATAAGATTGTCTTTCATTTGTTGTTCGACAATACGTGAATTATCGACAAATAAAGCACTTTTCGCTCCTCGAGATAGAGCCTCTAGTCCAAGTGCGCCAGAGCCACAAAATAGATCGGCACAGGCGGCACCGGGGATTTCATTATTGATCCAGTTAAACAGCGTTTCTCGGACTCTATCTGGTGTCGGTCTTAGCCCCTCTATCTTAGGGATAGGCAGTTGTCTTGAACGCCATTCGCCAGAAATAATACGCAGTTTAGTCGCTCTTTCTTTGGATTTTGTGGATGAGTGAGCAGTTATTTTCTTTTTCATTAGTTGGCCTGGATTTCTTGGTAGGACGAGGTAATGAACAGCGTTTTTAGTGCTGCTTTATATTCATCTTGGTTAAAGGTGTTAATAGCATCCTGATAGTGCTTAGCAAATTGCTCGAGCGTAAGGCGGCTGCCTTCTTGTGTACTTGTTGCGGCAAGTTTAC
Source organism: Marinomonas sp. (assembly GCA_052107635.1). GTDB lineage: Bacteria > Pseudomonadota > Gammaproteobacteria > Pseudomonadales > Marinomonadaceae > Marinomonas. The sequence goes on from JBQEFB010000023.1 coordinate 15,536, forward strand.
TCCACCAACTTGGATCTAGTGCGTTTTGTTTAAGTTGCTTTTTTACATTGGCTAATAATAGCGTAAATCGCTTCTTGTCATTTACTGATGGGATTTTGCTTGGATCGATGAAGCTTTTTATCGTTATGTCAGCCATTGAGTGTGTATTTTTATTAACGCTCTGTTGTTGATCTGCATATTGTATCTTCCATTGTGCCCACGGGTGTTTTGCAGAGAGCGTTAAGTTTAGTTTTGTGTCATCAATAGAGGTTTGATTATTAAGGGTATTAACCAAGTCGGTTGCCCAAATTTGTAAGCTAATCCATTCTTTAACGGAAGACAGTGGCGTTAAAGCAATTATCTGAGGTTTTATCAAGGACGTATTAAGGCTAGGTCGCGTTGTATTATTGATTTGTCTCTCAGGTGCTGTTTCTGAATGATTTGTTGTTAATAAGAAGTGCTTACTAAGAGTATCTAATGTTGTTTTGATGGCTGTTTTAGTCGGTTCAGTCATATTACCTATAATAAAAATGGCGGCAGTATTCTGTTGTAAACTCGCATAATACTGGTTGACCGCATCTAAGGTAATCGTTGCAGGCGGTGTGTTTTTTTTACTCTGAGTATAGGGGAATAATGTTTTAGCAGGCCCCAATTGAGTAGTAGATATTTTTTCCTGTCTACTCCAGCGATCAAAGGTGCGAGGTTTAAATATTGGTGAAGGTAACCATTGTTTTAGGATGTCGAGAGTGGGTGATAAATAGTTAGGTTCACTGTTTAATGTGAGGCCAATTGTTTGGCTTTCAAGGTCATAATAGCTGCTTACCTTGGCGGACAGTGGCGCTAACCTCTGGTTAATTGTAGATGTGCTTAATGGTAAAGCGTCGCTCATTAGTAGCGCGAGTGTCGCTTTGGTTAGAGCCGTATCTTGAGAGTTGTTGTTGAATGAAAAGCGAAGCTCTAATTTATTGGTGTTTTGCCAGCTCTCTTGAGATAACCAGATGACTGGAATACCCGATGTGGTGTTCCAAGTAGTGACGTTCATCGTAGGAAAAGGATTAGTAGGGGCAGTTAAATTTAATACCCAGATAACGAGGGTAGACAGCACCATGAGAGCAGCTAAAGCGGGTCGACTAAAAAGAGGTTTTTTATTGTTAAACATATCGAACCACGATAAAGGCAGGCACGATGTGGTTTTTCCACAAAACTAGACCTGTTTGCCAATAGGAATGATGATAAAATCACCGCTTTCAGTGCCAACTATAGTAACTGCTGTAGTGAATAATAGCATTTCACTGGTGTAAACAGCACCAGTCTAGACATAAGAGACCGACTTGATGGAATTTGTTAACCAGCTCATTACTTTATTAACGCCGTATCTTGGTGAGTATGCTCGATATGCCCCGATTGCGATTGGCACCCTGTTGGCTATTTTAGCCATTTTTATTAAGCGCCGTGTTGTAAAAGGGTTAGGTGCAGATATCAAGTCTGCCAAAAACAAGGATACAATCTCAGAAGAAGAGCAGGTAGCAGAAACTTTGTTGGCTTCTGAACCAACAGATGATCAATCTCATGATAGTTCGCAAGAGCTTGTTTCTTCAGTTGATTCTAGTGATGTTGAGGCAACACCTTTACAGAATACTGCTGTTGAAGTAGAGCAAAAAACACCAACGCTTTCGTGGTCTCAGCGTATTAAGTCTGGATTATCTCGTACGCGCAATGGATTGGGTCATGGATTATCTTCTATCATCGCTGGTGGTAAAAAAGTTGATGAAGATTTATTAGAAGAACTAGAAACACAGTTATTAATGGCGGATGTTGGGGTTGTTGCGACCCAAGCGTTGATCAATGAGCTGCGTGAAAAAATTAAGCATGAAAAATTAAAGGATGCTAGTGCGCTCTTGGAAAGCTTAAAAACACAGATGAGCGACATTCTTATTGGTTCGCAAAAAGCCCTTGAACCTGTTAGCAAAGAGGGACCTTTTGTCATTTTGATGGTTGGTGTAAACGGTGTTGGTAAGACTACAACTATTGGTAAATTGGCGAAAAAATACCAAGAAGAAGGCAAAAGTGTCATGTTGGCAGCTGGCGACACTTTCCGTGCTGCTGCCGTAGAGCAACTACAAGTTTGGGGCGAACGTAATAATGTTCCTGTTGTTGCTCAACATACAGGGGCAGATTCAGCCTCCGTTATTTATGATGCGATTGAGTCTGCTAAAGCGAAAGGAATAGATGTGGTGATCGCTGATACCGCAGGACGTTTGCAGAATAAAGCTAACTTAATGAATGAGCTATCGAAAGTCGTTCGTGTAATGAAAAAGTTAGATGTAAACGCACCTCATGAAGTGATGTTAGTACTTGATGCTGGTACCGGACAAAACGCATTAAGTCAGGCCAAACTATTTACTGAGACAGTTGGTGTTAGCGGTATATCCTTGACGAAATTAGACGGTACGGCGAAAGGCGGGATTATTTTTGCTATTGCTAAGCAATTTGCTTTGCCAATTCGTTACATCGGCGTGGGGGAGCAGATCGATGATCTACGACCTTTTGTTGCGAAAGAATTTATTGACGCCTTGTTTGATAGTGAGTAAGAGTAGAGTCAAAGTAATCACTGATAATTTGCTAATAAATTTAAGGATGTTGTAACAGCGTGGAAATTGAATTTCAGCGAGTTGGAAAGAAATACGACAGCGGACAAGAAGCTCTATCACAAGTGAGTTTTCATTTGCAGCAGGGTGAAATGGCGTTTCTAACCGGTCATTCAGGTGCAGGTAAAAGTACCCTAATGAAGCTTATGATGATGATTGAGCGACAAACATCAGGACAGATACTGGTGGACGGTGTCGATTTACGCACGTTAAGTCGTCGCGCGATTCCACAGCATCGTCGTCGGGTTGGTGTTGTATTTCAAAATCATCAGCTGTTATTCGATCGTAGTGTTTTTCACAATGTTGCTTTACCTTTGCAAGTGAGTGGCGCAGATCATGAGCAGGTCGCTAAACGAGTACGAGCAGCACTCGATAAAGTCGGCTTATTAGGCAAAGAGAAATATAATCCAATGGCGTTATCTGGTGGTGAGCAGCAGCGAATTGGTATTGCGAGAGCGGTGGTTAATAAGCCTCAGCTTTTGTTAGCTGATGAGCCGACTGGGAATTTAGATCCAAGACTATCTGCCGAAATCATGAATTTATTTCAAGAATTCAATAACGTAGGAGTGACGGTGTTAATTGCCAGCCATGATTTAGCGTTGGTGGCACGTATGAGGCACCGAGTATTGACCCTTAATCAAGGGCGAATGGTGAATGATGGAGGGTTTGGTTAATGACTCAAAAACCTTCTCGTCGTGGCGCGACTCGTCAGTCTATTAAAGCAACCAAACACAATTGGCCTATTCGACCATCTTTTGATGTTAAACAGTATTTACGACAACACCAAGGAACATTAGCTGAGAGTTTTATGAGGCTGGTCAATTACCCTTTGGCAAGTGTCATGACTGTTATGGTAATTGCTATTGCTTTGTCGTTGCCAGGCGGTTTGTATATTGTCTTGAAGAATGTGCAGTCTGTTACAGACAATTGGGAGCAACAGACAGTTATTACTTTGTATTTATTCCCTCAGGTGGATGATACCAAAGCGCTGTCATTATCCCATAGTCTCTCAGCTCGAGCGGATGTTGCTTCTGTTGAATATGTTTCGAAAGAAGAAGGGCTTCGTTATTTCGAGCGTTCCAGTGGCTACGAACAAATTCTTTCCTCCTTGCCTGAGAACCCGTTACCTATTGTGTTAAGAGTAGTACCAAAAGAAGCGGTTAACCTACAGTCTCTTGCTAACCTGCAAGCGTTACGAGATCAGCTTTCTGCCCAAAGCAGCGTTGAATATGCAGAGCTAGATGCTCAATGGTTACAGCGGCTTGCCAATATCCTAAGTTTTGCTCAGCGTTTTGTATACGCCTTATCTATATTATTGATTTTAGCGGTCTTGCTAATTGTCGGTAATACTATTCGTATGGCAGTGGAAAGTCGGCGTGATGAAGTATTAGTGATGAAGCTAGTGGGAGCGACCGATAGTTATATTCGTCGTCCATTTCTTTACATGGGTTTTTGGTTTGGTGTGTTGGGCGGTGTTTTTGCCACCCTCTGTATTCTTCTATTGAGTTGGTGGGTTAGTGCGCCTGCAGAACGACTTATAGACCTATATCATGGCGGCTTTCGGTTACAGACTTTTAATGCAGATGAGATTGTTTTGTGTTTAACTATAAGCTCATTGATTGGCATATTAGGGGCTTGTGTTGCCGTTAATCGCCATATTAGCAACATAGAGTTACAGTGACACAAATCATGGCTGTTTGATTTTTATACAAGCCATACGTTTTATTCACATTTGTGCCACATACAACAGAAATTAACTTGTTACTATCGATTCATAGAAAAAATATGAACTTAAAAGGTGGAAATTGAGATGGGTAAAGCTCTCCAGCCTACGGATTTGATGATTCCAGGTCAGAACCTAGAGTCCTATATACAGGCCGTCAGCAGAATTCCAATTTTGACAGCCGATGAAGAAAAAACATTAGCAGAAAGTCTTTACTATAAAGAAGACCTTGAGTCTGCACGAACATTAGTTATGTCTCACCTAAGATTTGTGGTGCATATCGCGAAAAGTTATTCAGGTTATGGTTTAGCACAAGGTGACTTGATTCAAGAAGGTAATGTGGGCTTGATGAAGGCTGTGAAGCGCTTCAACCCAGAAGTAGGCGTTCGTCTTGTTTCTTTTGCTGTGCATTGGATTAAAGCAGAGATACACGAGTTTATACTTAAGAACTGGCGCATAGTGAAAGTAGCGACCACAAAAGCTCAACGCAAAATGTTCTTCAACCTTCGCAGTGCTAAAAAAACATTGTCTTGGTTTAGTAATTCCGAAGTAGAGTCGGTTGCTAGTGATTTGGGTGTTACACCAGCAGTTGTACGCCAAATGGAAGGCCGTTTAAGTTCTTCAGATATGGCATTTGATGCATCAGCTGATGATGACGATGAAAGTGCATTTCAGGCACCTTCTCAGTATTTGGAAGATCACGCCCATAACCCTGCTACTTTATTAGAAAATGGTAACTGGGAAGCGGACTCAAATAGCCGATTAGAATCAGCTATGTCCGATTTAGATGAGCGTAGCCGTAATATTTTGGTACAGCGTTGGTTATCCGATAGTAAATCGACATTACACGAGTTAGCTGATGAATACGGCGTTTCTGCAGAACGTATCCGTCAATTAGAAAAGAATGCAATGAAGAAAATTCGCATTGCGATGGGAGATGGTCAGTTTAGCTGATTACTGTTGTCTCTAGTCTCGATGACGTTAAAAGCCCTCTTATACGAGGGCTTTTTTGTGCCTATAAAAAAGGTTACTGACTTTGTAGTTCATTCCCTGGCAAGAATTTCCAGGTACGAATGATTTCTAATTTATCGACGTCTTTTTTGAGTGCTTCAGGAAAGATCGCAAAAGGCTCAGCTAGTCGTACGATGCGCATCGCCGCATCATCTAATACTCGTGTCCCTGAGGAATGTAATACTTCTATATTATCTACAGAGCCATTCGGCAATAACATAACCGCCAACCGCAGCTCTCCATAAAGATGATGACGCTTTGCTTCTGCAGGGTAATGTGAGTTTCCTACTTGCTCAATGCGCTTCCGCCAGTTATCAAGATATTGAGCATCAATAGCCGCCTTTGCCGAGACGGAAGTTAAGCGGCGGACTCTTGGGCGTTTTGCATAGGCTTGACGTTGCCTGTCTAGTAACGCTTCTAATGTAGATATATCAGAAGACAGGTGATCAGGAATATAGGTTTCTCCTTTGAAGCGTTCTTCTAATGTTTTTTGCTGATGTTTAAGTACTTTATTTACTTTAAAGACAGTATTTTGGCTATTAGTAACTAGCAGTTGTTTCTCTTTTTCTGAAAGATTTGAGGCAACTTGAGGTTGAACTGGCGGTGTAATATCTTGAATATTATCTGATAAAAAGCGTGCGGTTTCTGTTGTTGTTAATTTGTGTTTACGAAGCTCTGTACCGCTGGCTTGCTGGTTCGCTTGAGCGATAAAGTCTGCTTCTTGAGGGGCTTTTGAAGTATGTTGTACTAAGGTTATTTCAAGTGTTTTTGCTTTAGGACTAGGTGGGGAAAAGTTGAACCCAACACACATTGCCATTAACACATGAGCGCTAATGGCAATGAAAAGAGAAATAGTAAATCTATCAGTTGCCCGCATACTGTATTAGGAAGCTAAACGGGCTTCTATTGCATCCATTAATACCATAGCGATGTTTAAGCCAAACTGCGTGTCTAGCTCGCGGACACATGTAGGGCTAGTGACATTTATTTCAGTTAAATAATCTCCAATAACGTCGAGACCAACAAACATAAGTCCTTTTTCTTTTAATGATGGGATTATCTGTTCACAAATCCAACGGTCTCGGTCAGTTAGTGCTTGACCTTCACCCCGTCCACCAGCAGCAAGATTTCCTCGCGTTTCACCTGCAGCAGGAATACGAGCTAGTGCGTAAGGGATAGGTTTACCATCAACAACTAATATGCGCTTGTCGCCCTGTTTGATTTCAGGAATAAACTTTTGTGCCATTATTTGTTCTGCACCCATATTCGTAAGAGTTTCAATAATCACACTTACGTTCGAGTCATCCGCTTTAAGGCGAAAAATAGAGCTGCCACCCATACCATCAAGTGGTTTGAAAATCACATCGCCATGCTCTTTATGGAACGCTTTAAGTAGATCTGGTCGACGTGTTACTAGAACAGGAGGACAGCATTCTGGAAATTGCGTCGCAAACAGCTTTTCATTACAATCACGAAGACTTTTTGGATCATTAACGACCATTACGCCATCACGTTGAGCTTGTTCGAGGATCATTGTGCTATAAACAAACTCGCCGTTAAATGGCGGATCTTTACGCATCAATATAACGTCTAAATCACCTAACGCCATTCTACTTTCTTCACCTAAGTCAAAAAAATGCTCAGGATTTTTATGAACCTGTAGGGAACGAGCCATGGCGTAGGCTTTTCCATTGTCTAGAAAAAGATCCTTTTGCTCCATATAAATAAGTTGCCAGCCTTTATCAGCAGCAGCCCAAAGCATAGCGAGAGACGTATCTTTTTTGTAATTACTGGTTCCAATTGGATCCATTACAATACCAAGTTTTATTGTCATTAGTAGTTTCCTGAAACGAGAAAAGACGTCGTAATAGACTTATTGATTTACAGTCGATGCTATAGAAATATTGGGGCTCTGAGAAGGAAAAACAATAACCTTTAAATACAAAAGTATTATTTGGCGTTTTTATCTACACTGTATATCGTCCATTTTTCCACGTGCTGTTGTTTTGTGGAAAAAACTTCAGCAACGACTCTACGATTTTTTTCTCGTCCTGTAGCCGTATTATTATCGGCGATTGGTATCGTGTCGCCATAACCAAATGCTTCCACTCGCGGTGCCTCTATTTTAAATTTATTCGTCAGAATAGAAGATATTGCTTTCGCACGTTGTTTTGATAAAGCGAGATTACTTTCTTTATTACCGGTGTTATCGGTATACCCTTCAATGCTAACCCTAGTATCAGGGTGGGTTTTGAGAAAGTCAGCCAGTTGCTTTATTTGGCCATAAAACTGAGGTCGGACATTATATTTGTTCGATTGGAAAAGTACTTTTAGCTCCATCGAGAGAATGGATTGTTTAATCTTAGTACAGCCTTGGATCGTTACTAAAGACGCTGCTGGAGTATTAGGGCAAAGGTCTCGAGTATTTATGACGCCATCATGGTCATCATCTTGTAAGGCTTGAATTTGGATTGTTTTATCACCGTAAAGTGATGTGCGTTCTGCAGCATGCAGCGGAATGCTGCAGCTGCATAGAATGAATAAGGCAACTCGATGTAAGTTTATTGCCAGCCTCCTTCTTGTTTTTTCGATTCTAGAAAGAGTTCTTTTTCAAGCGTTTGATCATCATCTGTTGTCGCACTTTGTACTTCAATGTCGACTGTTCCACGCTGTTCTTTAACGCTTGTTGTTGACGTATCTTCAGTGCTAGTACTTGCTGGTGATTTCGGCACTTTAACCGCAGCAGAATCTTCTACAGTAGTTTGTGCTGTCGACTCAGCTTGTTGTAACGCTTCACTTGGTGAAGGACCAGTAGGAGCAGTTTGACCTATATCAAATTCATCTGGGAAGCCAAGTAGGGGAGGGCGATGAATCCTAAAGGCTCTCATTAATTCACCTTTACCATTGAATAATCGAAACTCTGAAAATAGCTCATCGTAATCTGCATTCACATAATCTTGTCGCGCTTGAAATAATTCATTTTCACTATCAAGTAAATCAAGCAGAGTTCGACGACCTAAGCGGAATTGTTTCGCATAGGCAACTTGCGATTCTTTGGTTGCGATAACGTATTCTTTTATGTTTTCTTTTTGCCCTGTTGTAGCAACATAAGCACCCCAGGCAAGACGAACAGAAAGCTCTGTGTCTCGAATCGTTTGTCGACGAATTTCAGAAGCTTGCACGTTTTGTTGTGTTGCTATTTCTTTTCTACGTTTGTAATTACCACCATTGTATAAGTTATAATTTAACCTAAACATAGCTTGTAGATCAGCATCTTTGCCTTCTGAACCATCTATATTATCGTTCCAAGTGCGCTCCACAACAAAATAAATAGAGGGTGCATTTTCACTTCTTAAGGATTTTTTGTAGTTCTCTGTTGCTTTCACATCCCACTTTGAACCTTCAATATTAGGGTTCTTAGCAAGCGATTCTGAAATAGCTTCCTCTAGTGTATCAGGGAGTAATGCTTTATCAGGAACAGGGTAGATCATCTCTTCAGGAGGGAGTTCACCAACGGTGTTTTTATAGTTACTTTCTGCATCACGCAGATTATTCACCGCAGCAAAGCGGTTAGCATATGCTTTAGATACACGGGCATTAATTTGGCTTAAGTCAGATTGTCTACCGATGCCGGTGTCACTTTTCAATTTGATCTGACTGTGAATACGTGTGTGTGCGTCTAGGTTACTATCCGCTAGAGTCACTAGCTCTCGGTAGCGAAGTACATTGGCGTATACTTGAGCCACATCAAGTGCTGTGTTTTCAACCGAAACAAGCGCTTCCCATCGGTCTGCTTCTGCTTCGTTACTTAAACGAGCGACATCATAAGTGGTTGAAAAACCATCATAGAGAGGTTGAGTGAGGGACAGCGAAAGTTCTTGTCTTGTGAGTGTGGTATCTTCACTTATACCTTGATCAGCATATGTCCTTTCTTTACCTATCCCAGCGGCAAGATCAATACTTGGTTTCCAGCCGGCACTGTAAGATATATCTTTGTTCTGTAAGTTTTCACGCCATTTAGCAATAGCTTGTCGAACTGTAGGGCTATTGTCGATAGCGGTATAAGTAGCTTCTTCTAACGTAATTGCATACAAATTTGCAGAAGAAAGGATTGCTCCTAAACAGGCCGATCGTAGTAAAAGAATTCGTAATGACATCTGTAGTTACTCCCTTAATCTATTATATGCTGATGCTAGATCTATTTTATCCAATCGTCTGTATCTATTTTGTTACATTACCAGTTATTGCTTTTGAGATAAAAGACTTTAAAGTACTTATATATCTCCCCATAATAAATTTAGGGCGGTAAGTGCGACAATCGGAGCGGTTTCTGTTCTAAGAACGCGAGGGCCTAAGGCGATAGCGTTAAAACCGTGTTCTTTCGCATAGGCGACTTCTTGTTCAGTTAATCCGCCTTCTGGCCCAATTAATAGGGCTATTTGGTTGTTATTGGGCTGTTCATACTGAGCAATAGGTTTAGCGCTATGATGGTGAAGAGTGAGTTTTAACATTTCGTTACAATTAATCACCCAATCAACAATGTTTATTGGTTTTTTTATGGTTGGCACAATTCCGCGCCCACATTGCTCAGCTGCGCTGATAGCAACTTGTTGCCAATGTAGTAGACGCTTTTCTAATCGTTCGTCTTGTAGCTTCACTTCACAGCGTTCGCTGAAAAGAGGTTGGATCTGATAAACGCCAGATTCTACCGCTTTTTGGATCGCGTAATCCATACGTTCGCCACGCGATAAGGTTTGTCCAATAGTGACTTTAAGAGGGGATTCATTGTGGAGTGCTTCAAATGACATTAGCTGCACATTAGCTGAGCGTTTTTCTACATCACATAGCTCACCATGATACTGACCCCCCTCACCGTTAAATAGGCGCATGGGGTTGCCATTTTTCAAGCGTAGTACTTTGCAAACATGCTGAAACGCAGAGTCAGGTAATGCTACCTTGGTGTTTTCTGCTAATGTTATATCAACAAAAATTCGTGGAATTCGCATATTTATTCTTATACTCCGTGTTTAAAACAGCCAATAAAAATCGACATAAAAAAAAGCCCTCTATTATATAGAGGGCTTTATAGCGGAAAAGCTAAGAATTATAAACTAGCAGCGTGACGTAATATGTCTGCTTTGTCTGTTTTTTCCCAGGTGAAGTTGTCACCAGTACGACCAAAGTGACCATAAGCCGCTGTTGGAAGGTAAATTGGTCGTTTTAGATCAAGCATTTTTATTAGGCCAGCAGGGCGTAAGTCAAAGTGCTCACGTACCAATAGAGAAATAACGTCATCGCTTACTTTACCAGTACCGAATGTATTGATACTGATTGATGTTGGCTCAGCAACACCAATAGCGTATGAAATTTGTATTTCACATTTATCAGCAAGTCCTGCGGCAACAATATTTTTCGCTACATAACGACCAGCGTATGCAGCAGAGCGGTCTACTTTGGATGGGTCTTTACCAGAGAATGCCCCACCACCATGACGAGCCATGCCACCGTAAGTATCAACAATGATTTTACGACCTGTTAATCCACAATCACCGACTGGACCACCAATGATGAATTGTCCCGTTGGATTGATAAAATACTTAGTATCTTTAGACAGCCATTCTGCAGGAAGAACGGGTTTGATGATTTCTTCCATTACTGCTTCGCGAAGATCGGCTTGTTTAATTGCCGCGCTGTGTTGGGTCGATAAGACAACAGCATCTATTGCACAAGGTTTACCTGCTGCATCATAGCGGAAAGTCACTTGGCTTTTTGCGTCTGGGCGCAAGAAGTCTAAGGTGCCGTTTTTACGCACTTCAGCTTGGCGCTGAACCAAACGATGTGCGTAGGTAATAGGAGCAGGCATTAGCACGTCTGTTTCGTTGGTTGCAAAACCAAACATGAGACCTTGGTCTCCGGCACCTAATTCTTTTTCGTTGGCTTCATCAACACCGACGGCGATATCAGCAGATTGTTTGCCAATAGCGTTCATTACCGCGCAAGATTCCCAATCGAATCCCATATCAGAGCTGTTGTAACCTATATCTCGAATGACACCACGAGCGATGTCTTCAATATCAACCCATGCATTTGTTCGCACTTCTCCGGCGACAAGTACCATACCCGTTTTGACTAGTGTTTCACAAGCAACGCGTGCTTCGGGATCTTTTTCAAGGATGGCATCAAGGATGGCGTCAGACACTTGGTCTGCAATTTTATCTGGGTGACCTTCAGAAACAGATTCTGAGGTAAATAAAGAATATTCTGACATGTTTAGGGCCTCTATCAAAAATGATGGATAAGCGTTAAACAGGTATAAAAAAACCCGCTTAGCATTGAGCACAACTAAACAGGTGATACTGAATCTGTTTAGCTGCTTTTATATAGCGTCCGCAAGCCGAAACAAATCGACGCTGTAAGTGCGATAAATGATCTACTACCTAGGCAAAAAATTCAAGTTAACCTCACTATATTAATGAGTAAATAGTGTTCTTTTTTGCTAGGATGGGTCGGATAACATGCTATTTCATTTTGCTTGCGCATTTTCAGTGCGTTATCGACGTAGGGAGATTGCAAGACTGAGTCATAGCATGGAAAATATTATTTTATTATTCGTTGAGCTATCAGGAGTGGAATAACAATGCCGTCTCGTAAAGAACTTGCTAACGCTATACGTGCGCTTAGTATGGATGCAGTACAAAAAGCTAAATCTGGCCACCCTGGTGCGCCAATGGGCATGGCTGATATTGCAGAAGTGTTATGGAACGATTTTCTGAAGCATAATCCAAATAATTCTAAATGGGCGGATCGTGACCGCTTTATATTGTCTAATGGTCACGGGTCTATGTTGATCTATTCTTTATTGCATCTTTCTGGTTACAACTTACCAATGGCAGAGCTTAAACAGTTTCGTCAGTTGCACTCTAAGACACCTGGGCACCCTGAATACGGTTATACCGATGGCGTTGAGACAACGACTGGCCCATTAGGCGCCGGCATCAGTAATGCTGTAGGTATGGCGATTGCTGAGAAAACCTTAGCGGCTCAATTTAACCGTGAAGGTCACGCTATTGTTGATCACAATACTTATTGCTTCTTGGGTGATGGTTGCTTAATGGAAGGTATTTCCCATGAAGCATGTTCTCTAGCAGGAACTTTGGGCCTTGGTAAATTGGTTGCGTTTTGGGATGACAATGGTATTTCGATTGATGGCCACGTAGAAGGTTGGTTCACAGACGATACGCCTAAGCGCTTTGAGTCTTACGGCTGGCACGTCATTGCAGACGTAGATGGACATGATCCAGAAGCAATCAAAGCGGCTATTGAAGCGGCGAAAGCTGAAACAACGAAGCCAACATTAATTTGTTGTAAAACGATCATCGGCTTTGGTTCGCCTAATAAATCGGGCAGTCATGATTGTCATGGTGCGCCGCTTGGTGATGAAGAGATTGCCGCAGCTCGTGAGTTCCTTGGTTGGAAGCATGCACCGTTTGAAATCCCTACTGATGTTTATGCAGGCTGGGACGCTAAAGAAAAAGGCGCGCTTGCTCAAACGAAATGGGAGGCGTCTTTTGATGCGTACCAAGCAGCATACCCTGAGTTAGCTGCTGAGTTTGATCGTCGTGTATTAAAGGGTGATCTACCTGCTGATTTTGAAGAAAAAGCCCAAGCCTTTATTCAAGAATGTCAGGACAAAGGCGAAAATATCGCGAGTCGTAAAGCGTCACAAAATTCGATAGGAGCATTTGGTGCGATTTTGCCTGAATTACTGGGCGGCTCTGCTGACCTAGCAGGATCGAACCTAACGCTGTGGTCTGGCTCTAAAGGGATTCAAGACGATGCTGCTGGTAATTATATTTACTACGGCGTTCGTGAGTTTGGTATGAGCGGCATCATGAATGGTGCGTCGCTTCACGGTGGTTTTATCAACTACGGTGCGACCTTTATGATGTTTATGGAATACGCCCGTAATGCGGTGCGTATGTCTGCTTTGATGGGTATTCAGAACGTATTTGTTTACACTCATGATTCTATTGGTCAAGGTGAAGATGGACCAACGCATCAACCTGTTGAGCAGTTGGCTAATTTACGAATGACGCCAAATATGTCTGTGTGGCGTCCATGTGATGCAGCAGAAACAGCAGTGTCTTGGAAAGCGGCGATTGAGCGTCGTGATGGACCAACTTCTTTGATCTTCTCTCGTCAAGGATTACCTGCTCAGTCTCGTACTGCGGAGCAACTAGCCAACGTTGCAAAAGGTGGTTATGTTCTACAAGATTGCGCTGGCACGCCAGATTTGATCTTGATCGCGACAGGTTCAGAAGTGGGTCTAGCTATGTCTTCTGCAGAAACATTAACAGCGAAAGGCACAAAAGTACGTGTTGTTTCTATGCCTTCAACGACTGTTTTTGATGCGCAAGATGCGGATTATAAGGCGTCTGTGCTGCCAAGTAATGTTACGAAGCGTATAGCAATTGAAGCCGCGCATGTTGACTTTTGGTGCAAATATGTTGGTTTTGACGGTGCAACAGTTGGTATGACAACGTTTGGTGAATCAGCCCCTGGTGCTGATCTACTGAAATACTTCGGCTTTACCGTCGATAACGTTGTTGCGACGGCAGAGCAGGTGTTATCTGCTTAAGCGGTAAACCTAATAAAATAGGCGCGCAGCTCGCGCGTCTATTTCTTCTTTTTGTGAGGAATCTATTGAAAGATTCTTTATTGTGATGAAGTAAGACTATGTTACGAGTTGCGATCAATGGTTATGGTCGGATAGGGCGCTCGGTGCTTCGTGCTCTATATGAAAACGGCTATCGCGACCATCTTCAGGTGGTGGCAATTAATGAATTGTCTGACATCGAGACAATCAGTTATCTCACACGCTATGACACAACACATGGACGATTTCCTAAGCCTGTTGATATTAGCAATAACGCACTCATAATTGGTGATGATGAAATTCGTTGTTTTCATTGTGAAACACCGGATCTACTCGATTGGGCATCGTTGAATATCGATATAGTGTTGGAGTGCTCTGGTAGTTTTTCTGGGCGTAATGGCGCTCAAAATTATTTAGATGCCGGTATTCCGCGCCTACTTTTATCTCAGCCCGCCGCTTCTGATGTGGATGCCACGATTGTTTTTGGTTTTAATCAACATCAAGTTAATAGAGATCAACAAATCGTCTCGGCAGCATCCTGTACTACGAATTGCGTCATTCCTGTCTTAGATACGATTAAAGAATTTGCGGGTATTGAGCATGGTACTGCGCAAACTATCCATTCTGCTATGAATGACCAACCAGTTATCGACGGTTATAACCCCAAAGATTTACGACTGACGCGTTCTGCGCTTAGCTCTATTATTCCTGTTAATACTGGGTTAGCCAAAGGTATTACGCGATTAATGCCTGATCTAGAAGGTAAATTAGGGTGTAATGCTGTGCGAGTACCAACCTTAAATGTATCGGTTATTGATTTGGTTTTACGTACAGAAAAAGTAGTGACAAAGGAAGAGGTGAATCAAAGGCTGCAGCAAGCAGCGACCTTAAAGTATGCTGGGTTACTTGGGTTTACGAATGAACCTCATGCTTCGGTTGATTTTAATCATGACCCTCGTTCCGTCATCGTAGATGGTACGCAAACACAAGTGATTGATGGTCGTATGGTTAAACTATTGTGTTGGTTTGATAATGAATGGGGCTATGCCAACCGTATGTTGGATGTGGCCAAATATTGGGCTGATGACATCATCAGGTAATGCTTCTAGGGTTCGCTGTGTAGAATTCTATAAAAACAATGAGGAAAGCGTGCATGACTGTAATTAAAATGAAAGAAGTAGATTTAGCGAATAAGCGAGTATTGATTCGTGAAGATCTTAATGTGCCAGTAAAAGATGGAAAAGTAACCAGTGATGCGCGTATTCGAGCTGCGCTACCGACATTAAAGTTAGCTTTAGCCGCTGGCGCAAAAGTCATGGTGATGTCTCATTTAGGGCGTCCTACAGAAGGAGAGTACGCAGCTGAATACTCTTTATTACCTGTTGCAAATCATTTGTCTTCTTTATTGGGGCAAGATGTTCCTTTAGTAAAAGATTGGTTAGATGGTGTTGATGTCGAAGCTGGCCAATTAGTCTTAGTTGAAAACGTACGTTTCAATAAAGGTGAGAAAAAAGATGACGAAGCTTTATCTAAAAAAATGGCGGCTTTGTGTGATGTTTTTGTAATGGATGCTTTTGGTACTGCTCATCGTGCACAAGCATCGACTCATGGCGTTGCTAAATTTGCACCTGTAGCGTGTGCTGGACCTTTACTTTCGGCTGAGTTAGAAGCATTAGAAAAAGCTCTTGCTAAGCCTGCTCATCCAATGGCGGCTATTGTAGGTGGCTCTAAGGTCTCGACTAAATTGACCGTGCTTGAATCCTTGTCTGATAAAGTGGATCAGCTGATTGTCGGTGGTGGTATTGCGAATACTTTTCTTGCTGCAGCGGGCTTTCCGGTTGGCAAATCTTTATATGAAGAAGACCTTATTCCGCAAGCTAAAGCGTTGATGGAAAAAACCAGCATTCCTCTTCCTGAAGATGTGGTAGTGGCAACAGCCTTTGCGCCAGATGCAGAAGCGATCATCAAAAACTCTAAAGATGTTGGTCCAGATGATATGATTTTAGACATTGGGCCAAAAGCATCTATTGCGTTTGCTGCTTTGTTGGAAAGTGCACAAACGATTATTTGGAATGGTCCAGTGGGTGTTTTTGAATTCGACCAATTTGGTAATGGTACGAAAGCGTTAGCGATGGCGATTGCTAAGAGTAAAGGCTTCTCTATTGCTGGCGGTGGCGATACGTTAGCTGCCGTTGATAAGTATGATATTACTGATCATGTGTCTTATATTTCCACAGGCGGCGGTGCATTTCTTGAATTTGTTGAAGGAAAAGTGCTTCCAGCGGTTGCGATGTTGGAGAGTCGCGCGCAAAATTAGTACCACACGACGTCAAAATAGCGTTGTTATAATAAAGGCGTAAAGCCAATCACGCTGACCTATCCTTGTGATAATGAGTTAGCGGATAATAAAAACTAGAGTGACCAGCTCGATACGTGTATCGAGGATGACAATAACGATAAGGTGTAAGCCATACGTCGCTACGTAGTAATAGCGAATATGAAAAATAAATAACCAGAGAGTTTGCCATAACTCCGTCCTCTATGATGTTCATAGGGGGCTATTGTCAGAGGAAAACCTTAATGCCTTTAATTAGTATGCGTCAATTGTTAGATCATGCCGCTGAAAACAGCTACGGCCTTCCTGCTTTTAATGTGAATAACATGGAGCAGGTTAAGGCGATTATGGAAGCCGCGAATGAAGTGAATTCTCCTGTTATTATGCAAGCCTCTGCTGGGGCTGGTAAATACGCAGGTTCTCACTTCCTTCGTCATCTTATCGCGGCGGCTATTGAAGATTTTCCGCATATTCCTGTTGTTATGCATCAGGATCACGGGACATCTCCAGCGATTTGTCAACGATCCATCCAATTAGGTTTTTCATCCGTTATGATGGATGGGTCTTTAATGGCAGATGGTAAGACGCCTGCAAGTTATGATTACAATGTTGATGTTACTCGTCGTACCGTTGAATTTGCCCATGCTTGTGGTGTGTCTGTTGAGGGTGAGTTAGGTGTGCTTGGCTCACTAGAAACAGGGGAAGCTGGTGAAGAAGATGGTGTAGGTGCTGCAGGTGTATTGACGATGGATCAAATGCTAACAGACCCACAGGAAGCCGTTGATTTTGTTAATGCAACAGGCATTGATGCGTTAGCCGTTGCCATTGGTACAAGTCATGGTGCGTATAAGTTTACTCGACCGCCTACAGGTGACATTCTAGATATCGAGCGTATTGCGAAGATTGTGGAGTTATTGCCTAACACTCATATTGTTTTGCACGGTTCTTCTTCGGTGCCTCAGGACTGGTTAGAAATCATCAATCAGTTTGGTGGTGAGATTCCAGAAACCTACGGTGTGCCAGTTGAAGAAATTGTAAAAGCCATTCGCTACGGTGTGCGTAAAGTAAACATAGATACAGATTTACGCCTCGCTGCTACGGGAGCAATCCGTCGTAGTCTTGCCGAACATAAGGGTAACTTTGATCCTCGTAAATACTTAACAGAGAGCATCAAAGCGATGAAAGCAGTTTGTATTGATCGATATGAAGCTTTTGGTTCTGCTGGACAAGCATCGCGCATTCAAACTATTAATCTAGAAGAAATGGCAGTGCGTTACGAGCGCGGTGAATACAACGGTGTTCGTAACTTTTAAACAGTAATATTAAGGCGAGCAGAATAGGTTTTTTTGAGTTTTTTTGATTTTCATATAAAAAAATCAAAAAAAGTATTGACCACAAAAATGGATTCCCTATAATGCTCGCCATTCCTTGCGGGAGTGGTGGAATTGGTAGACACGCTGGATTTAGGTTCCAGTGCTTCACGGCGTGAGAGTTCGAGTCTCTCCTTCCGCACCAAATTTAAAAAAAGCTGACTTTATGTCGGCTTTTTTTATGTCTAAAATTTGTCGATTCGACGATCTGTTCGTATTTTATTTGGCTAGAGCTTGTGTTGCTTTGTCATACAGCTTATCTTTTTTATTGCTTACTTTTAATACGGCTTCTAAACAGAGGCTCTCGCGGATCAAATAATGTCACGATTTCTTGTCATTAAGCTGTTTGTGATCGCTATTATTAGCTGGATCATGCCAATTTATGCGACTAATGTGCAGTCGTTTATCATGGAAACAAACCATTTTTACGACTTACACCCAGAGCAACGGCCTCTGAGTGAGCGATTTTCTGCTACAGTGCATTCACCTCCAGCGCCTACTGTTGCGCCTCAATCTCGTCCTGTACGGGTCAGTATGTTACTTTTTAGTCCGTCTACATCGCCGCGTAATTATTCATTATTAAATGCTTTTAAGCGTCGCATGGCGGAGCTTAAAATTGATTATCGATTAGATGTTTTTTATAGCAAACATGCTTATTTTGATGCCAAAACTTATGAACAACTACAGAGCCCTAAAGCAGATTATTTAATTCTGACAGGTTTAGATCTCGTTCAGAGCCGCTATATCGAAAAAATATTACGAGGTGGCTCCCCTAAAATTATTTTTTATGGCTTAGCGACACCATTATTGCATTGGCAGAACCATTCTCCTTTTATGTATATAGGCTTCGATCAGATAAAAATCATCGATACATTAGCGAGCTATTTGCACCGTCAATTGCCAATGAAGGCGAATATTGCCGCTTTTATTTTAGATTCGGGAGATTTAGGTGATAGTCGCTGTAATGCATTTCTAGATGCGATGGCTAATGAGAATCGGACAATTCAGTTTGTAAAAACGATGCCAAATAATAAAGAAAGTGCTTTTAAGGCGACACAGGCTTTACTTAAGAGCAAGTCCATCGACTTTGTCTTTAGTTGTACGCAAAATATTTCTGATGGTGTTGTTGCTGCACTGAAGAGTAGTAGGCCTTCTGTAGAGACTAAGACCAATAGTTGGGGGCAATCTGATAATGAAGTGGCTAATGTAATTGACCATCGTGTGCTAGTTAGTGCGTTATTTATATGGGATGACTTGGCAATTGCTGTTGCCGAAGGGATCAAAGGCGACATAGAAGGGGAGATTATGCCCAAATTGTATATAGCTAGGGCGTCATTGATGTCTACGGAGCTTGATGCTGAAAGCTTAAACCTCATGATGGAGCAAGCCTTCCATTATTCAGCGGTGACTTTGTGAAAGAGTCCGTTAGTCTACAGAGTCGAGCTTTTTATAAGATAATATGGTTGTTTGTACTCATATTTATTGTGATTGCACTCGCTTCTATTTTGGCAATTAGAGATGAAACTCGTCATGATGCGAAGAGAAATTTGCAGGTACGTACCCAAGTAGTAGAGCAAGTATTTAACGATTACTTGACGCGAGCTGAATATGAAATGGGCTACATTAGTCAAGACTTAGTATTAGGAGATTATCAACCAGGGAATGAGTTAGAGATGCTTTTTTCCCATCATGAAGTGCTTTTTTTTGGTGGTTTAGATTTTTTTTACATTGATTGGTCTCATAGGTCGAGTGCAACAGACCCAAGGGCGCGGATTTATACACAAGAATCGTTGCCTGAGCTATTGTCTATTGGGCAAATTAATCGCTGGGTTAAAGTGGTTACGAAGGATGATGCCATTCTTTTGATGTATAAAAAAAAGTTGGTCTCTAAGGGACGTATCCTTCAAGGTTATCTCTACGGCTTCGTATCATTAAATAACAATTTAGCCTTGTCTAGTGAATTGTTAGATGGTGCTAATGCAGATTTAGTGAGCTTGTATGATAAGCATCTAGGACGTGTATTGCTCAAGGAGAGTCGGGTAGATTTTGACGCATCTGATAGTGTCGTATCGATTTCCAGTGATCTTGTGACGCACGTGTATGGTAGTCAATTACTGCTTAATATTACCAAACGGATGCCAATATCTGATTCTATGGTGTCGGCTTGGATACGTGTATTGCTGTTTAGCTTTTTTATGCTCATTGGCTTATATGTGGCGTTAGTGCTCTTGATGAAGCGCCTTATTTTTACACCTCTTAATATAATCGCTCAGTATCCTGAAAGTGAGCAGGTGGTATTTAGTGAATTGCAGCCAATTCAAGCTAAGAGCCTACAGTACCGAAGTTATTTGAATGCGAAAGAGAGCCGTTTTCAGTTGTTACTAGAGTCGACATATTCAGCCATTATCTTTTGTAATGAAATGGCGGATGTGAAAAAAATTAATCGTGAGGCCATGCGCCTTTTTCCTCGTTATGAACATACCCGAACCGTTTTTGATTTTATGCCGATTACTTGTCATCAAGCGATTCAAGATGCTTTAAAAGGTGGGGTGGGTATTACATTTGAATTGACTATTTCACATATTAATAGAATTTACGATTGGCAAATATATTCATTTACTAATGAAAATGCGTTTAGAAGTATTGTCTTGATTGGTCGTGATGTTACGCAAGAGCGTCGCTTGTCCTGGCAGCTGGAGCAGCTTAAGCCTTCTTCTTTGGACTTGAGTCAGCGTTTAGATATCGATGTTTTACTGGGTGAAATGGCTTTTTTGTCGAAATTGCCTACTCATTACCCTCAAGGTTACCTACAAGGTTGGCTCGGTCTAATATTGGTGACATTAGAAGAAATGCAAACGAAAGTAAATACAGTGGAATTAGAGACTATTGGTAACATTCTCCACCGAGAAAGTGTCTATGTTATGAATAGGCTGGGGTTCAATATTGCTGACATGAGTATTGATTGTCCTGTTTCTTCTGGTGCTACAGTGATTTCTGCTGATATCTATTTAACAAGTTTGTTACGCTTAACTTTAATGATGGCAGTCGCAGATGCTATGCCCGAGAAAAGTATTTCGATACGTTTTGATGGCGGTGTGTTAGAGATAATTGTTAGTAATGATATGGCGCTTCGACCATTTTTTCACTGGATCTCCATGTTAGTGATGAAACAGCCAGGCGGACAGGTGCACAGCGGGACTAAAGCACTGCGTATTCAAATTCCTTTTGAGATGTATTCCAAAGAAAGAGTGTCTTTATCGAATGATTTGGTGGTTGCTTGGGTGGTTAATGACTATCCTGATCCTGATAAAATTCAAACTAGTTTAGAGCGATTAGGTATACAAGTTGATGTGTATTTCTCGAGCGACAGTTTTTTTATGCAGGCGAGTTCTACGGCGCATTTTGATGCTGTGATTATTGGTTGTGATAAAGAGTTAGATGATCAGTGTCGTATGACAAAAGACTTAGAGGCGCATTATCATCGTACGGATTTACCTATTATTTGGTTAAATACGTATCTTGAGAAAGCGATAGAGTTTGATGTTCTGTCTGTCTGTGGCTGTGTTTTTGACTATAGTCTACATCAAGCCATTTTATTGGCGACTAAGCGACTAGCAATTATCCCTACTCAGCAGGCAGAACAAGAGGCTTTTTGGGTTGTTGTTGGTGGTACCAGAGTGATGAGGGCTATTTGGTATACGGAGCTAGAGCAACAATACATTGCATCCCAGTGGTTAGCTGATTTATCGGATTATAGAGAGGTGTTGTCTTATCACCCGGCCGCAGTCGTTGTACTTTTAGAGCCTCACTCAAAGACTTTATTGACTCGTATCCAGAGTGATTATCCGCAAGTGTCGCTAGTTGCAGTGCAAGAATGGCCTAGCTGTCCTGCTAATGTCTCAGTTTTTGAAATGACGCTCCCCTATTCAGGTGAGCAAATAAGTGCGTTGAAAGAATTTGTTCAATGCAAAATAACGCTTTAGGAGAAATGAATGAGTAAGGTGATCGGTTTAATTGGTGCCATGGATGAAGAAGTGGCTGTTATTAAATCTTGGATGAGTGGTGTTTGCAAAGAAAGCATTGCAGGTTGTGATTTCTTTATTGGTCAGTTCGAAGGTAATGATGTTGTTTTATTACAATCTGGTATTGGTAAAGTGAATGCCGCATTATCAACCACTTTATTACTATCAAAATTTGCACCGGAATATGTGATCAATATAGGTTCCGCAGGCGGTTTCGCTGCAGAATTAAATGTGGGCGATGTAGTGATTTCAGATCAGGTCGTTCACCATGATGTTGATGTTACTGCGTTTGGCTATGCAATGGGACAAGTGCCAAATATGCCTGCAACTTATGCATCGGATACTGACTTGATTAAAAAAGCACAGGCTGCAGTGACTGCAGTAAATCGTGTAAAAGCGAAAGTGGGTTTGATTGGAACGGGAGATAGTTTTATGAATGACCCAGTACGAGTGGAAGCGGTTAGGGCGATGTTTCCAGAAATGGTTGCTGCTGAGATGGAAGCAGCTGCTGTCGCGCAGGTATGCCATAAATTCCAAACCCCTTTTGTTGTTGTTCGCTCGTTATCTGATATTGCTGGAAAAGAGTCTTCTCAAAGTTTTGAAGAATATTTAAAAGTAGCAGCAGAAAACTCATCATTGATGATTCAGCAGATGCTAAAAGCAGGTTAATACGAGATCCTCTTTGTTTGAGATGCTAAGCGTTACGTAATACTTGCCTGTCTCAAAGAGTATTATCTTTTAAAGTGGTTCGTGGTTTGAAGTCACTTGATAGCTTATTGAAGAGTGCGAGCCTTTGTCGCTTTTTTACTAGTGCTTTATTTAATACGTTTCTTTGAGGCTAATTTAGAGTGCTAGTAAATTCTAGTGATGCGATAAAGATAGGTGATTAGATTTGTCTGGTTGGAACTCGTATAATGCCGCGCCTAATGTAGTGAGTTTCCATCGTTTTTAAGAGAATGTGTCATGAGACCGGATCAAATACAACCTGAACTATATGAAAAACAGCTTGAAGAAAAGCACTCTGAACTAACTCGCTTAATGGCTGATATGTCATTGCCCGAGTTGGAAGTGTTTGCTAGTGAGCCAACTCACTATCGAATGAGAGCAGAATTCCGTATTTGGCATGAAGGCGATGATTTATATTACGCCATGTTTGATTCGGCTGACCCAAGAACACCTATTCGAACAGATCAATTTTTAGCTGCATCAGTAATGATTAATGAGTTGATGCCTGCTCTTATTGATGCTGTGAGAGATATTCCGATATTGCGTTATAAGCTTTTTCAGGTGGATTTTCTAACGACTACCACTGGTGAGGCCTTAATTAGTCTGCTGTACCATAAGCCGATTGATGAGGAATGGAATAGTGCTGCGCGTTTAATGAGTGATGCTTTTCCGGCTTGTCATTTTATTGGTCGTAGCCGTAAGAAAAAGCAAATATTGACTCGTGATTTTGTGATGGAGACGTTAACCGTACATGGTCAAAAATTTCATTATCAGCAGGTTGAAAATAGTTTTACTCAACCAAATGCGGGTATTAGTGAAAAAATGCTGGAATGGGCGTTAGATGTAACAACAGGCCTGTCTGGTGATTTGCTTGAAATGTACTGTGGTAATGGTAACTTTTCTATCCCTTTAGCACGTCGCTTTGATCGTGTTGTAGCGACAGAAATATCAAAGGTGTCTGTTAATTCCGCCCAGTTGAATATTGCCATCAACGGCATGAACAATGTCCAGGTTGTGAAAATGGCAAGTGAGGATGTATCGGCTGCGTTAAATGGTGAAGTCGAATTGCCAAAAACGTTATTGCAAGCGGGCGTGGATGCATTATCACCATCGGTTGTTTTAGTTGATCCGCCACGTGCTGGGTTAGACGATGCAACGGTTGAATTAATTCGAAAGGTCGATCGAATTCTGTATGTTTCTTGTAACCCTGAAACGTTAAAAGCCAACCTAGAATCATTAGCAAGCACGCATAAAGTGGTTCGATATGCGATGTTTGATCAGTTTCCTTATACCCATCATGTTGAAACAGGTGTTTTTTTAGAGCGTATATAATTATGAGCGTTCAAAAAAAGGGGGCATAATCAGTATCCCCTTTTTATTGCTAATAGACTCATATTCTATTTATGAGCTAGAGAATGCGCATAAAAAATGCAAACGATTGTTTGTATGAGTATCGCTCTTATTATAATGAAAGACATTCCGCTATCTTTAATACGGCATAGAATGTTCTGTGGTAACATATTTGGGTGAATTTCCCCCCACCACCATAATAGAGAAGTCGAACGAGCCATGAGCAACACCTCACTAGACAAAGACAAAATCAAAATTTTATTGTTAGAAGGCGTGCATCAATCAGCATTGGATGCATTGCAATCTGCTGGATATACAAATATTGAGTACCATAAAACAGCATTAGCTGAAGAAGATCTTATTGAAAAGATCTCTGATGCTCATTTTATTGGTATCCGTTCTCGTACACAGCTGACAGATAAAGTCCTTTCTCATGCCAATAAGTTGGTAGCTGTTGGTTGTTTTTGTATTGGTACGAATCAAGTTAACTTGGATGCGGCTAGTGAGAAAGGGATTGTTGTGTTTAACGCACCTTTCTCAAATACTCGTAGTGTGGCTGAATTGGTTATTGCTCAGTCGATTTTATTGTTACGCGGTATTCCAGAGAAAAATGCGGTATCTCACCGTGGTGGCTGGATGAAATCTGCAGTAGGTTCGTTTGAAACTCGAGGTAAGCGCCTAGGTATTATCGGCTACGGTAGTATTGGTACGCAGCTTAGTGTGTTGGCAGAATCGCTTGGTATGGAAGTTTGTTTCTACGATATTGTGACAAAACTACCACTAGGTAATGCTCGTCAAATTAAGAGCTTAAACGAGTTGTTGGCAACATGTGATGTGATTAGTTTGCATGTACCTGAAACAAACTCAACTAAAATGATGTTTGGCGCTAATGAAGTTGCGAAAATGAAAAAGGGTGCAATCTTTATTAATGCATCACGTGGTTCGGTAGCAGATTTAGGCGCGGTTGCGGAAGCGATTAAAGCTGGTAACTTGAGTGGCGCCGCTGTTGACGTGTTCCCTGTGGAGCCAAAGAGTAATACAGAAGAGTTTGTCTCTCCTCTACGTGGTCTAGATAATGTTATTTTGACACCGCATATTGGTGGTAGCACCATGGAAGCTCAAGAAAACATTGGTGTTGAAGTGGCTGAAAAGCTTATTAAATACTCTGACGTTGGTACTACTATAGCTGCCGTTAACTTTCCGGAAGTGGCTTTGCCATCTCAAGCGGATAATTATCGTATTCTGCACATTCATGAAAACCGTCCGGGTGTATTGTCTAAGATTAATGCAATCTTTTCAGACAATAATATTAACATCACAGGGCAGTACCTACGTACTACGGAAAAATTAGGTTACATGGTAATGGATGTATCGGCGGAAGCTGGAGAGATGGCTCTTGAAAAATTAAAACAAGTAGATGGAACTGTAAAAGCTCGATTGTTGTTTTAATACATTAGATTATCTTGTTTAAAAAGGCCGGCTAATTAGCCGGCTTTTTTGTAGCTATGAAGCTACTCTTGTATGCCTTTTATGATTCGTAAGGGATGAGTATTAGCATGGGAGGTGGATTTGTTAGTGCAGTACTGGTGATTTACCTATTGGTAGGTAATTATCAGAGGGGTAAAGTTGAGTTGAGTTCAATGTTATGGTCATAACATAATCAAACCCCCATTTTTTGTTGGTTAATTGAGCAATTTAACCGTTCTATTAAATTAATCGAGATAAAGCCGCCTTTTTGTTAAAAAGGGGTTGCACTAAATCTGTAGATCCTTAATATACGCC
>JBQEFB010000024.1:0-36641 GCA_052107635.1 Marinomonas sp.
TATTCGAAAGAGAGAGGTTGAGTGTTTTGCGACTTCTTAATCGTAGTTTCCCTAGTTGATCTATAGTGAGTTTGGTTTTACGCATAGTAATGTCAATGCATTCGTTGCGGTTTGGGATAAGGTCTGAGCGAATGAATCTGTGTGTTTGCTGTTCGTCACCTTCACCTTTGGTGATGGTTGCCGCAACTCGATATTGACCGCCTTCTGAAATTGGAGCAGGGACGATTTCAAAACCTTTATATTCCACCATTTCTTCTGCTGGCAGTGGGGCGCTTTCGCCACCAGAAAATAGACCTTTCAGTCCGGATAAAATGCCCATTGTTACTCTCCTATGTTGTGATCTACTGTGTGTAACTTAGTGCTATTTTCGAGGATTTTGTCTATTAGTCAAATAGTATTCTGTTTCTATTTTACCGCATGAAAATCATTTTATTCTCTGCATAAGATACCTCATTAGATAAGGTATAATACCGCTATAATTTTATTAGAGTGAATGAGTAATGACAGCACAAGTAAATAATCCGTTACATGGCTTGAAATTAGAGAAAATAGTCACCGATTTAGTGACGCACTTTGGCTGGGAAGAACTGGCGATTAGAATCAATATTAATTGTTTTAAAAGTGATCCGTCTGTTAAGTCTAGTCTCAAATTTTTACGTAAAACGCCATGGGCAAGAGATAAGGTTGAAGCGCTTTATCTTGAGGTGTTTGCGTAATATTGATGGTGACTAAATACAAACGCAATTGCGGCCTTTATTTTTAGCAGCATACAGCTTTTTGTCTGCGCAAAGTAAAAAGTCTCTAGTAGACTGTCCTAGCATGCGTTTTGCTATGCCGATGCTGACTGTGATTTTGAACTGGGTGTCTTGATTATGAAAAGCGTGTTTTTCTATGGCTTGTCGAATGTCTTCTGCGTGCTCAAGGGCTAGTTGATCACTGTGATTTTCTAGCAAAATAACAAACTCTTCACCACCTAAGCGGTATATGTCATCGCTGTTGGCGCACTTTCTCAAACACAGAGCGGTTTCCATTAGTACGAAGTCACCAATCCCGTGCCCATATTGGTCATTCACCTTCTTGAAAAAATCTATGTCTATTAAAAGCATGTGACATTGGGTTGGTTTGTTGCCTAATTGCGTGAAGTAGTTTTCAAACGCATGACGGTTATAAATACCGGTTAACGCATCATAGAGCGCCATGGTTTTTAGCTTGTCTCTATCCTTGTCATGTTGGCGTTCATAGAGATGGCATAAGGACCAGATAAATAAGTGTGCTAAGCCATAGTTAGCCATGGCTCGATAAGGGATAAAGTGAACATCCGGAGAGTGATGAAAAATAATAAATAAACTTGGTAGCAATATGAGTAAAGTAAAAATAAAGCCTTGGCGGGCGCCAAACATAATGTAATAAATAATCGGTAATGAGAGGCCCCATAAAATGGGCATAGCTCGCATATCAGCGGTATATGCAAGCGAGTATATGAGTAAGGTCGTACAGGCGACTAAAATGTAGTATTGGTGTTTTTTTGCCTTACCAATAATCGCTCGCCACAAACAATAAAAGGCAAAAATACCAATCAAGGCTTCAAATGAGCCAATAATTGGGGCCTTAAGATAGAAAACATTGAGCGGGCTATAAATAGCCATGAGCATCCCGACGAGCAGGCTCAGTCCTTTTTGTAACGACAGGCGGCGTTGCTGTTCCGACGGTTTTTCGAAGTCCATGAATAAATCTACTCTCTAGTCATATCAAGAATTACTTAAACTACTCCTTGATGCATTGCCTTGTCAGTTGAGTAGCAGCTCGTCCTTAATAGGAAAAAATCGAGTGGCTGCATTCACTAATGAATTGGCGGTTAGCGCAGGAACACCATAAACTTCAACGCGTACTTGATGTTTATCATCTAATTTTTTAGCCAGTAAATCAAAGTCCCCATCGCCAGATGCTAATACTAAAACATCACTTTCTGGGCCATATTCCATAGCATCTAACGTGATGCCGACATCCCAGTCTCCTTTACTAGAGCCATCTGCTCGTTGTATATAAGGTTTTAATTTTACTTCGAAGCCAATCGCTCTGAGAATGTTTTGAAATTGACGTTGTTTTTCATCACCTCTGTCGACGGCATAAGCGATGGCTTTAATAACATTTCTGTCTTGGGTTATTTCCTTCCAAAAAGCATTGTAGTCAAATCGGCGACCGTAGGCCTGACGAGTTGTGTAATAAATATTTTGAACATCTACTAAAATGGTGACGTTAGTCATTCGTCGCTCTATGGTTGATTGGTTAAAAAGGTTGTTCACGATAGAGTAGTTTAAACGGGCGGACAAGAAAATAGAGTAAATACTAGCCTCTAGGTCTATTTTCGGTCATGTCTTACGGTTTTCTTATCGTGCTGAGAGAGTCATACCTGATTTTTCATAGAGTGATTTACGCTGCATAAATTGCATCAGCGTCGCTAATGTTAATGGGTGTTGCGGCTCCATACTAAAGGACAGACCATTGGGATTTGCGAAAAAGTTGATGAGTTGACCGCTAATATGTTGGTTTTGTACTGAGTGGTAAGGGGCGAGGCCAAGAGAGTCTGCGAGCGTGTTAAAAAGCAGTAATGCGTTTTGAGCATTGTTTGTATTTAGATTAGTTAAAGTATGATGCGTAGGCCAGCAGCGCTTAATAACACCTTGGTCTTTAAAGCGCAGTGTGATGGAGTGAAAGGCAATGCTATCGCCATAAATAATAGGCATTGCGCTTAGTTGCCCCATTGCCATTGAAGCGAATAGATCAGAGCGTAGTTCATGCAATGAAAATTCAGGGTTTAAAATATCCAGATTACTGTTAAAGAAGAGGTCGCCCATTTGATCAATATGCAGTGTTAAAGTGGAATCAATATTGTCCATTTTAGGGTGGGATATGAAACGTCCGTGACCGGATAATTGAGTAAGCCCTACACGTGAGATGAGTTGTTTTGTGTCATTGGCAAGAGG
This sequence comes from Marinomonas sp., assembly GCA_052107635.1. Lineage (GTDB taxonomy): Bacteria > Pseudomonadota > Gammaproteobacteria > Pseudomonadales > Marinomonadaceae > Marinomonas. The sequence goes on from JBQEFB010000024.1 coordinate 2,985, forward strand.
CTGATTGGCGTCCAGTTGAAATTCGAGGTCTAATTTCGGATAGATTACCGGTAGAAAGTTGAGTGAGACTTGTGAAAATCTTAACCAAGGCGCTCGCTGATTACCGAGTGATACCAGATGCATTGTGGGAGTTAAGGTCAAAGGATTAAAACTGATTTTTTGATAGTGAATCAGTGAGGTAAGGCCAGCCTGTTGGATTTGTTGATCAATGATTTGTGTCGCATAACGGCTGCCAATGTATTTTAAAGCGACAAAAAGAGACACCACAATCAACAAGCTAATAATAGCAATTGAGAGGATACGACTAGAGTGTTTTTGATGCGACTGACCGGAGTGATGCATATAAGCCTCTGTGGATGTGCGTATCAGGTAAGCGAAAATTGCGTGTTCTCCACACCTTGTGTACATTTAATTTAGTGTACTTACCTCACGTAAAGTGGGATTTTATAAGAAATAACGTTACATAGACAAAACGTTTTAAGTCTAATTTTTATCGTCAACGGGAGTGTTTTATTTCTTCATTGATACCAGCACAACAGGATTTGTGGTTTTTACCTTTGGGTGGAACAGGTGAAATCGGCATGAACATGAACCTTTATGGCCATAACGGCCAGTGGTTAATGGTGGATTGTGGCGTTTCATTTAATGAACCTCTCATGCCTGATGACAGTCAAACCGTCGATGTTGTGTCAGCCGACCCTACTTTTATTGCTGCGCAAAAAGAACGATTGGCAGGCATTGTCATTACTCATGCCCATGAAGACCACGTAGGGGCTTTACCGTTTTTATGGCGTCGTTTTAAATGCCCTGTTTATACCACCGCTTTTACTGCAGAAGTATTGCGTCGTAAGTTGAGTCAGGTTGGTTTGCTAGAAGAGGTGCCAATCATTATTGTTAACGAAAATGAGACACAAAAAATCGGTGTATTTACCGTGTCTTGGTTAGCGCTAACGCACTCTATTCCTGAGCCTTTTGGGATGACGATAGACACGCCAGCAGGACGTATTTTTCATACTGGTGATTGGAAGATAGATAAACAACCTATTATTGGAGAAGGCTTTTCTCCTGTTCGTTTTCAAGCGCTTGCCAAAGAAAATGTTCTGGCTATGGTGTGTGATTCGACTAATGCGTTGCGAGATGGACATTCTTTATCTGAAACGACCTGTTATGAGGGTTTATTGGCCGCCATTGCGCCAGAAAAGGGCCGCGTGGTAGTAGGATGTTTTAGCAGTAATGTTGCGCGCTTAGTGGCCTTGGGTCGTGTTGCCAAAGAAACGGGGCGCTATTTAGCACTGATCGGTCGTTCATTAATTAATATGGTGGGAGCGGCGAAAGCAACTGGTTACTGGCCAGAGGATCTGCCTGTAATTGAGTCAGCCCATTTAGGTTATTTGCCGAGAGAAGAGGTGTTGGCGGTTGTGACTGGGAGTCAAGGAGAGCCAAGAGCAACCTTAAATCGATTAGCATCGGATACCTGTTTTGATTTAAGCCTTGATGCGGACGATTTGGTTATTTTTAGCGCCATGATGATTCCCGGAAATGAAACCGCCATTATGCGTTTAGTAGAGCAATTTAAAGGCCGTAAAATTCGTACCTTGCAGCAGCAAGATACAGATTTAACGATTCATGTGAGCGGACATCCTTGTCGAGACGAGCTAAACCAGTTGTACACTTTGGTTCAGCCTGAAATCGCCGTACCTTGTCATGGTGAAGCAGAACATTTGGCTGCCAATGCTCAGGTGGCTAAGCTGAGCCATGTGCCAACTCAATTGATTGGTCGAAATGGCGATTTGTATCAGATCGCACCACAGATCTGTGTACGACGACAAGTAGTAAAAACGGCACGTATCGCATTGGCGCGGTAGATAACATTTCCTGCTTTAGCGCTCAGTTTTGAAGTTAATCAAAAATGGGCGCAAAGACTGTTTTTGCCAGCTTGCCGGGGATTTCTTTGGCAAGTCTAGGGACTAAATAACCTGGAAGCTCAGCCGCGACTTTACCCATTAGGCGTTGTGCTTGCTCAACGCTGATATCAAAGTGAGCTGCTCCTTCTACAGGGTCTAGTGTAAACATGTAATATGGCATTAAGCCGGCGTTAAATACTGCTTCACTGAGATTAACCTGAGCCGCTACTGTGTCATTAACGCCTTTTAACAATACGCCTTGATTCAACAAGGTTACTCCCGCTTGCTTTAACTGCTGAGCAGCCTGAATAACCTGCTCATCGACTTCATTACCATGATTAATGTGCCACACCATAATAATATCTAAGCGACTGCTGTTGATCCAAGCGAGCATATCGTCACACACTCGTTGTGGAATCACGACGGGTAAACGTGAATGGATGCGCAAACGTTTAATTTGCGGTAGTGCTTCGAGTTTACGGACTTTATCGGCGAGTAAGGCATCCTTCATCATCAAAGGGTCTCCACCACTTAGGATTACCTCGTTAACTTCTGGGTGTTGTTTTAAGTACTCAATCACAGATTGCCATTCGGCTTGCGCTAGTTGATTTTCTCCATAGGGAAAATGACGGCGAAAGCAATAACGACAATTTACCGCACAAGTGCCAGCAGCAATCACCAGTAAACGGCGTTTGTATTTATGTACGATGGCTTTTTGTGGCGTGTGATCGGCTTCTTCTAGTGGGTCTGTTGTGTAACCAGGCACCAATTGCATTTCGGCCGCGCTAGGGAGTATTTGCAACAAAATCGGGTCGGTTGGGTTGCCCATTTCAATACGAGATAAATACGGTCGAGGCACTAATAACTTAAAAGTTTGTTGTGCGTTAACCCCGTCTTTTATCATAGTGTCAGGCAAGTTTAGGTGCTGAATGAGTTCAGGTAAGCTGGTTAACGCCTTAGAAAGGTGTTGCGACCACGTTAAAGTACTGTCTGTTTCAATCGGTATCACGTCAAATATCTGCAAAATAGAGTGGATTTGGGTTATGATTGGCGCCAACTTATTTCTGGCCGTCTAGGCCTTGGGCTCTCTGAGATTTTCGCAAACGTTCTTTTACTAAAACGAAAAAGATGTTTGCTGAGATCGTCAGGCTGACATAATACGTCAGTTAGAGTCTTTTCTCTAAAAAATACACGGTGAGGATGTATGGCTAATATTTCTACCAGCGAAATGCGCAGTGGTTCTAAGGTAATGGTTGATGGTGATCCATGTACGATATTGGATAACGAACATGTTAAACCGGGTAAAGGCCAAGCGTTTAACCGCCTAAAATTGCGTAACCTTCGTACTGGGCGCGTTTGGGAACGTACCTTTAAATCTGGCGATACACTAGAAGCGGCAGATGTAATGGAAACCGATATGGAGTACTTGTACACCGACGGTGAATTCTGGCACTTCATGGTAACAGATGGTTCTTTCGAGCAGCATGCCGCCGATGCAAACGCAGTAAGCGACACGATTAAATGGCTGAAAGAGCAAGAGAAGTACGTAGTAACTTTGTATAACGGTGCGCCTCTTGTGGTTACGCCTCCTAACTTTATCGAGTTAGAAGTGAAAGAAACGGATCCAGGTGTGAAAGGTGATACCGCGAACGGCGGTTCTAAACCGGCTTACTTGATAACCGGCGCTATGGTGCGTGTACCGCTATTTATCAATATTGGTGAAATGCTACGGGTTGACACTCGTACTGGTGAATACGTATCACGTGCTACCGGTAAATAATTGCACAGATAACGTGTAAGTAGCTCCTTATATAGCCCTCAATGCTTGCGCACTGGGGGCTTTTTTTATTCTAGAAGGTATATTTTAAGGAGTTTTATTTGAAAATAGGTATTTTCGTAAATTATCATCGATTTGTTTTTACTGTTAATTTTTTATAAAAGATAAATTATAGATATCAAATATAGTAAAAATATATATTTTTGGTTCTTTTTTTATTAAAAGTTTCATTAAAAAAGACTTATAGCTACATATTCATAATAGATAAATTGTATTTATGATAAGTTATAGATATATTTATGTATGTTACAGAGTGTAAATGGTGTTTTTAGTGTATTTTTAATGATTTTTAGCGACATTAGTAACAAATATAATGTTTTGCTATATTTTTGCTTTGATCTTCCTCTTTTTTACTACATAAAAAAAGGACGTCCCTGTTTATAGTAAAGACCTTATAAAAAAATATAAAAAGTTAACCAAAGGAACGTTCCAAATGAGAAAGATAATTTTAGCGCTTGCTATACCTACAGCGAGCATTATGCTTGCGCCGGCCTACGCTCAGAACGTTTATAGTGAGGATGGCAATTCATTAGATGTGCTCGGTCGTATAGAGATAAATGCTATTAAGTCATCCGGTTCATCGGGAGATATGACAGGTAAAGCTCGAATTGGTTTGGAAGGAACCACCAAGGTTAATGAAGATGTTTCTCTTTTCGGTCTAGCGGAATGGGATTTGACCGGTGAAGATTCTACTCAGGATGAGATACAAGCCCGCTATATGTATGTAGGGGCAGATTTTGGTGCTGGCGGTAAAATCTCTTTCGGTCACCAGTATACGGCAATGTATAACAGCTTAGTGAGTACCGTCGATATCTTCGAGCAATGGGGTATGGAAGCACAAGATGGCTTATATGGTGAATCGCGTGTTGATGGTCTAATTGTCTACTCGAATAACTTTGGTCCCTTTAGTATTGAAACAGATTATCAGTTTAATGATGAAGATACTTATGATTCGATCGGTATAGACTCTGACACCTATGATCAAAATCAGGCTTTCTCCGGGGTCGGTGTGTTGGATACTGGAGTGGGGTTAAACCTGCGTTTGGCGTATGCACATCAAGATTACGGTTCAGGTGGTGATATTAATACCTATGGTGCTGGCGCTGATTATACTATTGATAATTTCTATCTAGCGTTTGTCTACTTAGGTGCGCGAGCGGACAATGGTAACTCATCTCACTCTAAAACGAATACTGACTCATACAATATAGCGGGTTCGTATACGATTGATCAATTCCGCCTCTATGGTGGTTATGGCGAACAGCATCGCTCTGGTAGTACTCTTGCTGAGTCTTATACTTCTGTACGTACTTTTGTTTTTGGTACTGAATATAACCTTACTTCCAATGCGCTTGTATGGTTAGAATTACGCCATAATAATGGGGATACAGGCTACTCTTATGATGGTACTGCTGTTGATTCCCTATCTTATAGTAGTGCCACTGATCAAATTGACTTGAGTGCTCAATATAACTTCTAAGGTCGATTACTCAATCCCTTATTAATTATAGTGATAGAGAAAAGACGAGATGGCCTCCATCTCGTCTTACTCTTGATAGCCAATCCTTGCACTTTTCTATCCATGCCTATTGCCTGTAAATAATTTATTACTGGCTTTTACTTCATCCTACACATTGTCTGTTTCCAGTCAGTATTTTCTGCCATATTCTATAGAATGACTTTTTTTGCTTTTTATTTAACAATTAGAAAATTAATGAATTTAAGGTGCAAAGAAATAGTATATAGTCCGCACTGTAAAATTTAACTGATACAGACAGTTAATTAATAGATTGATTTTTAACAGAATGGTTTATTGGGAGAGTAATATGAAAGGGTATTTGGTCGCAATGATGATTGCGGTTGGCACTTTTTTGGTTAGTATGAATGGGCACACAGGCAATCCTGGGCACAGCGCAATGAGTTGTCTAAACGTATCGACCAATACCAATGAGTCAAATAATCTGCTGTTTCAGAATAGATGTAGTTATAAAGTATTTGTAGTGTGGTGCGGAGATCTTAAAGACAGTGACAAAGGTTGTGGAGAAGGTATAAATAATACCTACTATACAGAAACGGCTAACATTAACCCTTTTGATGAAAAATCGACGTCGTTAAATAATATAGAAGCCTATGAATATGCCGCTTGTATTGGTAGTAACGGAGATAATTCGGAAGGTATAAAGCACCCCGCAGAAGACGAAGGCAGTTATCGATGCACTGTGGTAGAAAGTTAATATCGTTTTAGTGTGTGTTTATAGTGCTTTTACTTTCACTAAAAAATCGTCTGTTAAGGTTAGGGTGGCGATCACTTGACTAATATCATCAGGGTCTCTTTTGATGGTAAATCCTAAGTACTGACAAAAACGAATCATGCGTTTATTTTCAGCTAATACAATTCCCTTCATAATACGAATACCTTTATCGGCAGCGACTAAAAAGAGCTGTTTCATTAAATAAGAAGCCAAACCTTGGCTTTGGTAGGCGTCGTTTAATACGACAGCAAACTCACAGCTTTGGTCATCGAAGTTGTCGATATAGCGTGAGGTGCCAATTAAGCGCTCTTTCCCTTCTATTGTTTCAACCGCCATAAAGGCCATTTCTCGATCGTAATCAATATGAGACATGCTCGATAGCATGCGTGGAGTCAGCTCTTCAAAGTTAGAAATAAAGCGTAAGTAACGGGTTTCTTTAGACATGCTACGCACAAAATCTGCAATCATCGGAGAATCTTCTGGTCGTACTGGACGCACGCTAATATCTTCACCACTGCGTAATTTCACTGTGCTAACCCATTGGCGTGGATAAGGTTGAATAGCGAGATGGTCATAGCGTCGTACATTAGTGCAGGGAGATAGCGTTGCTAACACTTCTCCATTGAGACAGTATTCTTTGTTTATATACAGTTTACTCAGTTGCAGGCTGTGGCATTCGGGTAATTCACACGCCAAGCTGGAAAGGTTGAGTAGTAAATTTTCAATTTGTGGATAATTTCCTGGCGGTAAAAGTTGAGAAATAATATCTCGTGTTAAGAGTGTATTTAAGGGTGGTAAGCCGACTACTTCGCTTTTTTGTGGTGCTCCTTGATCGGACCCACCCAAGGCAACGCCAATAGCAGCACCAAATACAGGGTCACGAAAAAGGCGTACATGTAAGGCCGCACTAATAACGCTTTTAGTGCGATGGAATGTCGTAAATTCAAGATGGAATAGCGCTAGAATAGGCTCTAAATACGTCGCATTAAGTTGCTTCTTACCCTGTCGCAAAAACGCATTAATTTGCTCTCGGGCTTGTTCTATATTGACTTGTTCGCTGGCGGCATTACTGTCAGGAGACTGTTTGGCCAATTGCTGATTTCGTTGGAATTGCTCTAAAAATTGAAACCCTTCAATAGCCGTTTCTGGTGTGCGAAAGGTAGGAATACCGACTTCAATAAGACGAGTGCGCATGTCGATAATATCGCCACCGCCAAGTAAGCACACCATGATAATTTTTTTCTGTTGTTGATGAAGTTTGATGACTTGATCACAGAAAGAAGATAAATCGATTAACGCCGTTGGACTCAACATCAGCAGTACAGCACCACAAGAGGCGTTCGCCAATGCCGTCTGCGCAAGATCGATAAATACGTTACTAGGGCAGCTAGCCCATACGGTACTCACCGAACCAATATGGCCACGATGATCCATGATGTTTTCCATCTTGTTACGTAAGGTTTGGCTGGGTTCGAGTAGCGTCAGATTTAACTCGGTTGCACGCTGAGCCGCTAACTCTCCAGGCCCCGAACCATTCCCTATGATCATTAAGGCGCCTTCTCGAATACGGCGAGCGTTGGTCATTACTGCTGCGGCACCAATCAAATCATTCAAACGGCGACCGCGAACAGCCCCAGTTCGGTTTAGAGCGGCATCGAGCACTCGTGGGTCTGCACCAAGGTCGTGTTCTGTGACGACCGCTACAGGTTTACTACGACTTGCTGCTCGCAAGCTGCTCAGAAACCGTGTCGGTTGGCCAATACTGTGCAAATACATCAAGATGGCTTGGCTTTCAAAATCGTTTGATAGGTAATCAAGAATTTGTGATGGCATTACATCAATCGGTTCCCCCATGGTGACCACTTGGGAAAACCCGATGCTTTGCCAGCTAGCCCAATCGACTAAAGCGCTAGCGACGGTACCCGATTGAGACATTAGAGCGAGTCTACCAGGAATAGGATGAGTGAGCCCCAACCAAGCAAATACGCCTTTTTTGGGGCGACAAATACCAAAGCTGTTTGGCCCTAATAGACGAACTTTATGTTGTCTTAGGTGTTGTTGAATATCGCTGGTGATTTCACCTGTCCATGAGAGCATTAGTAGCGAATGGATGCCTGCTTTACCGCAGGCTGCAATAATGTTACTCATGGGTTGAGTCGTTCTTCCTGTGAGAATGGCTAAATCATAACGCTTGCTGAGTTGGTCAATGGTTGAAAATTGTGTGAAAACAACGTCTTGGCCTTTCCATTGTGGAGTAACGCCGACTAAGGTGAGATCCGCTTTACCAGTACTCAAAGCTTGTAATAGGGCTGTGAGGGTAGCATCACTGGCATCTTCTCCAGTCAATACGACTATTGAAGAAGGCGCTAAAAGAGGTTGCAGAGTATGTAATGACAAAGTGAATCTCCTTTAATCCGCACACCAAAATGGGGCAGGTAGACCATAGTAGGATAGTACATTTAATGTCTATTGTGTTTTGATTTACCTCAGAAGAATGCGAAACATCACGTGATAAAATAAGAATAACAAATGGAGTTAATATGACCACAGCGTACATTACCCACAGTTATTGTGAAAAGCACAATATGGGGGAAGAGCATCCTGAATCACCAAGACGTCTAGACGTGATTCGTGATCGTCTTATTGCTGGACAATTATTTGACTACCTTCGTTACACAGAAGCGTTGCCCGCCACAAAAGAACAATTAATCGCTGTTCATGACGAAGACTATGTGAATTCCATTTTTTCTAAGACGCCAAAGGAAGGTCATATTGAAATAGAACCAGAAACTTTGTTAATGCCCTATACGATCGATGCGGCTATCCATGCGGCTGGTGCTGTGGTACATGGTGTGGACTTGGTCATGGGGAATACAATAGATAATGCATTTTGTGCGGTAAGGCCACCAGGTCATCATGCAGAAATAGATCGTTCAATGGGCTTTTGCTTTTTTAATAATGTTGCTGTAGGTGCTCAGTATGCACTGCAGAAGTATGGGTTAAAGCGAGTTGCTATCGTCGATTTTGATGTGCACCACGGTAATGGCACAGAAGCCATTTTTCAGGACTCTTCAAAGGTGCTTTATGCGTCAAGTTATCAGCATCCTTTTTACCCCTATGCAGACCCAGGGAAATCGCACGATAATGTCGTGCATATGCCACTCTCAGCAGGTTCTGGAGGTGATGCATTTCGCTCTGTTATTACTGATGTTTTGTTACCTCGATTGAATGCTTTTCAACCTGAATTATTGATCATCTCGGCGGGTTTTGATGCTCATAAATACGATTCTATGGGGCAGCTACGTTTAGAAAACAAAGATTTCCAATGGATTACCGAGCAGCTCGTTGAGCTGGCTGAAAGGCACTGTTATGGACGTATCGTCTCCGTATTAGAGGGCGGCTATGAACTGGATGTATTAGGGAGGGCGGCTTTTAGTCATATTCGTAGTTTAATGAAAATGTAGACGAATGAATATTGATGTAAAAAATAGCAGTAAAAGGAAGTTGAGTTTTTCTTGCATTTTTATTTTTTTGGTGACCATATTGTAATTATGTAGAAAAAGTAAGGTGAGTGATCAAAAAAGCTGTAACGGCCGCCCAAGGACGGTGTTGTTAAAAGTGATATTGGATGTTTTTTAGTTTTGTTGTCTGAAAAATATTATTTTAAATGATAAATATAATCAAACAATTTTCTGATTAGAATTGTTTGATATTTTGCATGGTTTATTTTTTATGACTAACTGTAATTTTAAAAAGCATATGTTAAAACTTTTTCTTGTTAGTTTTATTGGTATGTTGGTTTTATTACTTGTTATTATATGGTACTTACACAGTTCTATATTGAAAGAGAAAAAAGATCTAATCCACTCCCAAGTATCAACTATGATGAGTTTAGCCGAAGTTCTTTATGAAGAAACTCTTGATAACACACTGTCTGAGAAAGAAGCTAAAGACATGTTTATCAATTATACGGATAAATTGAAATATTCAAAAAATGGCTATTTTTGGATGATGAAAACAGATGGAATGATATTAACTAATCCTTATAAGAAAAAAATATTAAGAGATCTGTTAATAAAAGAAAAATCCATAGATAATTATAATTTAATTAATAATATTATACAGTCTGCTGCTGAAGGTGGTGGGTTTATTTATTATAAATGGTTAAAATCTACAGATAGTCGATTAACAGAAAAGCTAGGTTATGTTGAGATGTTTAAACCTTGGGGCTGGATAATTGGGTCTGGAGTATATATTGATACTCTTAATTATCAAATAATCCGTGAAAATATTACTGGATTGTTTTTAATTTCTATTCTTTTTTTATTAAGTATTTCTCTTTCTTTTTATTTATCAAAAAATTATCTAACAGAATTTCATCGCAAGGCGATTTATGATGCTGTAACTCGTCTTTATACTCGAGGATATTTAGATGAACAGGGGCCTCGTATGTTGAAAAAGCAGAAAGATATTCCGCTAGCGGTGATATTTTTTGATATCGATTTTTTTAAGAAAGTAAATGATCAATATGGACATCGATGTGGGGATGATGTTTTAGCCGCTATTAGCAGTATTATTCAAAAAGAATTATTACCACATAAAAATGTGTTTCGTTATGGCGGCGAAGAACTCATTGTTTTACTTTATGCTTCAGAATTAGTGAGTAGAAATTTGGCAGAAAAAGTGAGAGTGTCCATTGCTCAGCATTGTTTTTATTATTCAGACAATGAAAGCTTTCATATTACGATCAGTGCCGGTGTGGCTGTCAGTCATTCTCAAGAATCCTTCTCTGATATTGTCAGAAGAGCAGACCGTTGTATGTATTTTGCTAAAGCACGAGGACGTAATCGAGTAGTAACAGAAATGGAGACTAGGGATGTGTCAGAATCTGATGTACGAGATATACCAGAAGAGCTGAGATAGTGCGTTAAACATAATTTATGATGTTTTCTCACCTTTTGCGGTGAGCACTGTATGATGTGTTTTATTTTTCAGAGCTTTTTTATGTACGACGCTTCTTTGTGGCAGCCCAGTGCCGATATCGCTATTTTGCAAAAGCGAGCTTATCTTTTTAAAACCATTCGTACTTTTTTTGATGAAAGGAATGTAATGGAGGTAGATACACCTTGTTTATCATTAGGCAGTATCACCGATCCTCATATCGAAGTGTTAACCAGTGAAACCCGTTCACTTGGGAAAGACTTGACGTATTACTTGCAAACCTCACCTGAATATGCAATGAAACGTTTATTGTGTGCAGGATCAGGTTCTATTTATCAGTTGGGTAAGGTGTTTCGAGCAGAAGAAATAGGACGTCGTCATAGTATTGAATTTACCTTACTTGAATGGTATCGCGTTGGCTTTGATCATTGGCAATTGATTAATGAAATTGAGCAATTATTAGCTAGGTTGTTGAAGCTTGATGATTTGCAATGTGAACGATCTAGCTATCAGGAGGCATTTTTACAACATACTGGTATTGATCCTTTTTCTACAACGTTGCCCGCATTACAACACTGTGCTAATAACCACACTGAATATGGTTTGGAGGAAGAGGATAGAGATACCTTACTGGAATTAATATTTTCCAGTGTGATAGAGCCCAAACTCGCTCAAAATGTCCCGTGCTTTATTTATGATTATCCTGCTAGCCAAGCGGCTTTAGCCCGAACCCATTTTGATGAAAATGGTGAGCGAGTGGCTGCTCGATTTGAGTTGTATTGGCAAGGTATGGAGTTGGCTAACGGTTATTATGAATTAACGGATGCGGAAGAGCAGCAACGACGTTTTACCAACGACGCACAAACACGAGAGTCTCTTGGTTTGAGTGTTCGGCAATACGATGGCAGGCTAATTAGTGCACTCAAAGAAGGGTTGTCTGATTGTTCAGGTGTGGCGTTGGGCGTTGATCGCTTATTGATGCTGTTGTGCCAAAAGACACACATAGAAGAAGTATTACCGTTTGCGCATCATAGAGCGTAATCATTATTGCGCTTCATAGTGCTGGGCGTTGTTTATCGTCAAGCTGATCAAGTATAACTCTGTTGATAATATGTGCTTATATTCACATTCGATATTTTAATCGTCGAGTGTGGATAATTTTTTTGTGCGTTTGATCTTATTTTTCGTGCAGAAATGCATGCTGATTACTATCACCAAGAGACTTCAGTCACTCATTTTCTTTAGAGGTTACATTGAGCGAAAAAATAAAAAATACTATTTTTTCTTCAAGATTTAATATTACACGCAAGACACTGGTGTGGTTTTACCTTGTTGTTCTACTGCTTTCTTTATTAGCTATTTGGAAGGGAGGAGGTATACTGCGAACACAGCAAATTAATAGCTTGCAGTCGGATACACAAATCCAATTGGAGCAATTAACCAAGGTGCTTGAAAATGCCATTGTAAAATATCAAAACATGCCAACTCTATTAGCATCTAATGATAGGGTAAAAAAAGCACTGCGAGATGGAACTCCGACAGATATTCATCAGCTTGATCGAGAGCTTGAGCAAATCAACCGTATTACGGAAGCTTCTGATAGCTATATTATTAATGCAGATGGTTTAACTATTGCTGCTTCTAACTATAAAAAACCGATCAGTTTTGTGGGGAATAACTTTTCATTTCGCCCTTATTTTAAAGCGGCTATGGAAGGGAATCCCGGACGATATTATGCCTTAGGGTTGGCTTCTAAGCGTCGAGGTTATTATTTCTCATATCCAGTATACGATGAAGGTAACGTCATTGGGGTTGCTGTTGTTAAGGTAGATTTAACACAGTTTGAACAGCGTTTTAATAATCAAAGTTATGAGTTTTTATTAATTGATCCTGACAGTATCGTGTTTAGTAGTTCTCGCTCTAATTGGCTGTATCATTTATTAGGCGAGCTTTCTCATGAAGAGCTACAGAGAATCACCGCCAGTCAGCGTTATAATGGCAAAGAGATACAAAAACTGGCGATTGCGTATAGTAAATCATTGAACCAAACGTCGCGTATAGTAGATATTCTAGAAGACTCGATTAAGCCAAATAGCCAAACCTCGTTACATCGCCATTCTTACTTACAAATGACGCAGCCTATTCAACTGCTTAATTTCCAAGTGTCTATTTTAGCGCCGTTAAAAACCATTAATGAAGAGATTGCACTATGGCGTGCAATTTTTGCTGGTGGTGTGACTATCACCATATTGTTGTTTGGCTTAGCGATGCTGCGTACGCGGATGTTACGGGAGCGTTCAGACGCTAATGAGATGACGCGACATAATCAAGCTTACATCAGAGAGGTGATTCAAAATACACAAGCGGGTTTGGTGACGTTGGATTCTGCATATCGAATTGAATCGTTTAATCCTGCTATTGAACATTTAATGGGGAAGCCTCTTTCCCCCTTAGTTGGTGAACCGTTACATGTACTTTTTAAACCTTTAAATAAAGAGGCTAATGAGCTAACGCAGCAGCCAAATATGTCGCTGGCAACGGATGAACTAGGGGTTAATATCCTGACTATGGAAGGTACCCTATGTTACTCCCAGAGTGAGCCTATTGCCGTAGAAATGGCGTTGTGTGAAATGCGATTGCCAAACCGTCGTAGCTATTTAGTCACGTTCCACGATATGACAGAACGTAAACGTTATGAGCAAGCGATTACCGACGCTCGCAATGCCTTAGAAGAGCGAGTACGAGAAAGGACCTCTGAGTTAGAAAACGCCAATGTGTTGTTACGTCAAGAAATTGAAGAGCATGAAGGGACACAGAGAGAGCTCATACAGACCGCAAAATTAGCGGTTTTAGGTCAGCTTAGTGCGGGTATTAATCATGAATTGAATCAGCCTTTGACCGCTATTAGAGCATTTGCTGAAAATGGGTTGAAATTTCTAGATCGAGAGAATTACCCACAAGTACAGGCTAATTTACAACACATTAGTCAACTTGGACATCACATGGGCGATATCATCGCTCGCTTTAAAGTATTTGCTCGTAAAGGCGATGTTCATTACGCGCCCATTGCTGTTTTTACGGCCATTAAAGGGGCTTTTCGGATTATGGAAACCCGCTATAAAGAAGTGGGAATAGCACTGCTACCGAGCCATGATGAAGGTCTGATTGTTCATGGCGATATGGTATTTTTAGAGCAAGTATTAGTGAATTTACTGGCCAATGCAGCGGATGCTATTGTAGAGAATGAGCACAGTGCAAGGCAGGTTACTATTCAGCAAACGGCTACGGCAGAACAGGTGTCTATTTGTGTGAAAGATTCAGGAAATGGCCTCAGTGAAGAAGCCATTAAGCATTTGTTCGAACCCTTTTTCACATCAAAACCAACTGGGGTAGGCCTGGGCTTAGGCCTGTCAATTAGTCAGCGTATTGTGGAGGCGATGGGTGGTCAAATTCAAGCTAATAACCAGCCGACAGGTGGCGCAGAATTTTGTGTTACGCTACCGCGTTATCAAGCATCGTTAAATCGCAAAGGGGAGTCTTAATGTCAGACAGCAATCAGGTTATTTTGATTGATGATGAAAAAGCCGTGTTAATGGCCATTTCTCAAACACTGCAATTAGAAGACTTCAATGTTATTGAATATGCCAGTGCTCAAGGTGTCGTGGATCGCTTGTCGATTGACTGGTCTGGGGTGATTATTAGTGATATTAATCTGCCTGGAAAAAGTGGTTTAGAGCTGTTTGAAGAGGTTAAGAAAATTGATGCTGAAATCCCCTTTATTCTGATTACTGGTCATGGGGATATCAGTATGGCGGTGAATGCAATTAGAGATGGTGCTTACGATTTTATTGCGAAACCCTTTTCGAACGAAGATTTTTTAGAGGTTGTGCGTCGAGCCAGTGAAAAGCGTCAACTTAGTTTGGAAAACCGACGTTTACGTTTGGAGTTGGCCGCACAAAGTGCTCCTGGTCCACGAATTATAGGTAATACCCCGAGTGTCCATCGGTTACGACAAGCGCTATTACATGTGGCAGATACGGGGGCAGATATTTTAGTTCAAGGAGAAACCGGGACCGGTAAAGAGTTAGTGGCGCGTTTTCTTCATGAACATAGTTTGCGGCGTAATCATTCTTTCGTGGCGATTAACTGTGGTGCGGTACCAGACTCTATTATGGAATCCGAGTTATTTGGCCATGAGAAAGGGGCGTTTACCGATGCGAAAAACCAACGTATTGGTAAGTTAGAGCACGCCAATGGCGGTACTTTGTTTTTAGATGAAATCGAAAGCATGCCTATGTCCATGCAAATTCGTTTACTGCGTGTATTGGAAGAGCGTCGTTTAGAGCGACTGGGTTCCAATGTTAGTATCGATTTGGATTTACGCATTTTAGCAGCCACTAAGGTAGATCTTAAACTGCTAACTGAAAGTGGCACCTTTCGTGAAGATCTCTACTATCGATTAAATGTAGTGCGTATTGATATTCCGCCATTGCGCGAACGAAAAGATGATATTTCTTTGCTATGGCAGCACTTTAGCTTAATTGCGACCGCCCAGTATAAACGTGAATCTGAGCCACTTTCTGCAGCACGTATGCACAGTTTACTGAGCTATGATTGGCCTGGTAATGTGCGTGAGTTGCGAAACTTAGCTGAGCGCTATGTATTAATGGGAGAGGCGGGCTCGTTTGAATTTGATGACATTATTACTAATGAAAATAACCCAGGTGTTATGACGTTACCAGAGCAAATGGAACGTTTTGAAAAAACGCTGTTAGAACAAGAGTTATTACGTCAAAAAGGGTCCATAAAAGACACCATGGATGCGCTAGGGCTGCCTCGAAAAACACTTTATGACAAAATGAGAAAGTACGATTTAGACAAAGATATTTTCAAATAGAATAAAGAGGACATAACCTGCGCAACCAAACTAAGATGGCGCAGGTTATATCAGAAAAACGCTTTAAAAATCGCTTGAAACAGGTCTCGCTAATTTTTCCATTAAGGCATTTTGTGCCGCGAGTTGTTTCGCTGCATCTGGTGCTTGTGCTTGTTTTTGCAATAACGAAAGAGCGTCATTTAGCGATAATACACCAAGGTCTTCGCCGCTCTGGCTACGTACTGCGACACATCCCGACTGTTCTTCTTTCACTCCGACAATGAATAAGTAAGGGATCCGCTGCAAGGTTTGTTTACGAACTTTATAACCGATTTTTTCGTTACTGATATCGGTCTCTACACGAAATCCAGCGCCTTTTAATAGCTGTGCCACGTCTTTGACATAGGCATTATTGTCTTCACTGATAGACATAACAATAGCTTGTACAGGGGCTAACCATGTTGGTAGCTTTCCCGCGTAATGTTCTATTAATATTCCGGTAAAACGTTCTAATGAGCCGAACAGCGCTCGATGAAGCATTACTGGCTGTTTACGTTGCCCATCTTTGTCGATATAGTCGATGGCAAAGCGTTCAGGCAAATTCATATCTACCTGCAGTGTTCCACATTGCCAGTCTCGACCAATGGCGTCTCTTAACACAAACTCTAATTTAGGCCCATAAAAGGCCCCTTCGCCTGGGTTAATTTGATAATCCAAGGCCATGTCTTTTAGCACTGTGCTGAGTGTGTTTTCAAGAATATCCCAAGTGGCATCGTCTCCCATGCGATTTTCAGGTCGAGTAGAGAACTTGATACGTACATCATCAAAGCCAAATTGATGATAGATATCTAAGACTAGTGCTACTACATCCATACATTCTGCATGCATTTGTTCAGGAGTACAGTAAATGTGCGCATCGTCTTGGGTAAAGTGTCTAACGCGCATTAGGCCGTGCAAAGACCCTGATGGTTCATAGCGGTGGACCTTGCCAAACTCTCCCATACGAATAGGCAAATCACGAAAACTTTTTAGTCCATGGCGGTAGAGTAAAACACTGCCAGGACAGTTCATTGGTTTAAGAGCAAGAGAACGTTTGTCTTCTGTTTCAGTGGTAAACATATGGTCACGATAGTTTTGCCAATGTCCCGATATTTCCCACAGTTTTCGATCCATAACGTCTGGAGAATTTACTTCTTCGTAATTGGCATCGTGTTGTCGACGACGCATATAAGCAATGAGTTCTTGTAATATTGTCCAGCCGCGAGCATGCCAAAAGACGGCTCCGGGAGCATCTTCTTGAAAGTGAAATAAGTCTAATTCACGGCCGAGCTTACGATGATCACGTTTTTCAGCTTCTTCTAGTTGGGTTAAATAGGCTTTCAATTGTTTATTATCAGCCCAAGCTGTGCCGTAAATTCGTTGTAATTGCTCGTTATTAGCATCCCCTCGCCAATAAGCTCCCGCCAGCTTAGTTAGTGTAAACGCTTTTAAAAATCGAGTATTAGGAACGTGTGGGCCACGGCACATATCGACATATTCTTGATGCTGATATAAGCCGAGTTCGCTAATCTCTGAAGCCATGTCATCGATAAGACGTAGCTTATAGGTCTCATTACGCTCGTTGAATAGAGCTACTGCTTTTTCACGAGACATTACCGTTTTAATCACGTTATAGTGGGTTTTTATCAAGGCAGCCATACGTTGCTCAATCGCCTTTACGTCTTCTGGTGTAAAAGGGCGCCCATAAGCAATGTCGTAATAAAACCCGTTGTCTATCACAGGGCCTATGACCATCTGGGCGGTGGGGTAAAGTTGCTTTACCGCATGACCAAGTAGATGGGCGCAAGAGTGGCGAATAATGTCGAGACCAGCGTCGTCTTTAGGGGTGATAATCTGTACGAGAGCATCTTGTTCAATAAGCTCACAAGCGTCGACTAGTTGACCATTTACTCTCCCCGCTAAGGTGTTTTTAGCGAGTCCTGAGCCAATAGATTGGGCTATCTGCATCACGCTAATAGGAGAGGGAAAATAGCGTATACTGCCATCTGGCAAGGTAATATTAATGGTGTTTGGTGTAACCACGGGTGTTGTTAAAGGCATAATTTATCCACAGGAATGAGTCTAGAGTCGTAACGCTAAGGTGAAGTGATTATTGTCACAGAGTTAAATAGCATGGTACTTATGTTCTTAATGCAGAGGTCAGTCAGCGACTCAGGTCATAGGATGAAATAAGTCGTTGCTGCCTTAGTATAAAAAGGTCTTGCGGCCTTTCTTTAATTGAGTCTTATTATTGCAATTGGTGCTTTGCGATTGACTAAAACTCGTTTTGAATACGTTTATAACCAGCAACAAGTTCATTGTTGGTGCGTGCTACATCTTCAGAAAATTCGCTGGCATACACTGATACCTGCGGCATGGACGCTATGTCAGTATCTGCGTCAATACGTTCAGTAGAGCAGACATAAAACCCAGAAGGCAAATGGCAACCATCTACGACCGCGTTATAACGAACCACGCAGCCATCATCGACAGTGCAGTTAAATAAGACACTATTAAAGCCAATAAAAACGCCATTACCAATAGTGCAGGGGGCATGAATAATAGCGCGATGAGCGATCGAAGTACGTTGACCAATAACCACTTTCTCACCTGACTTGGAGTGAATAATCACCCCATCTTGAATGTTGGAATGAGCGCCAATAATAATCGGATCTATGTTTCCATCAGTGTTCATTTCGTCTGCTCGAATTACGGCATAAGGACCAATAAAAACATTTTCTTCGATGATGACTAAGCCACATAAAATAGCAGTCGGGTCCACAAATGCACTGGGGTGAACCCTGGGTAAGTCACCTCGTGGGTTTTTACGGATCATGATGAGTAACCTCTTTTGAAAATATAAAGCGCTTAATCAGCTATTGTGAGTACTTAGACATCCATCGGATGAGACCAGGCAACAGCATTATGAGGATGCAGGCTTTCCAAATGTCGAACATGGGCTTTAGGTTGGTTAAATGAACCATCAAGTGCCGCTTGAATACGACGTACGGCATCTTCAACAAACATCAAATTTTGCCCATTAAGAGAAGCGAACGCTTGTTCATCGGCTCTTTTAACTGCGGTTTGTAGTGGGGTTTTTAATGCATTTTCTACGCTATCAATCAGTGCTAGAAGAGAGAAGTTAGTACTATCACTAGCAAGATCAATGCAGACATCAGCCTCACTACGTTGGCTATGAGGTGTGGCTAAGGTGGCATTTTCACGAAGCCATAACGCGACATCTTCTTTTGACAGTGACGTGTCTTCTGAAAATTTTGCTAAGAAACCTTGAGCTATTAGTTGTCTAGAAAGCGCGGCGGAGCAAGGACAAGTAGAAGAATACTCCACAGTAACGGTGGCACGGATACGGCAACGGTTATTAATAATATGCGCATCAATACAGACCGGATAAGATTTCCAACCACCGACATCTTCGGTGATGAGCGCGGGGCGATTCACCAATAGATTAAACTGGAAACGTAACCGAGCACTGTCAGTATGACAATCTTGATGAGTGTCTAGCATGTCTTCTAACAGGGTTTTAAGACGAGAGGGGCAGAGTGCCTCTCCTTCTGTTAACGCTCCCAAGAGCCTATATAAGCGAGACATATGAATGCCTTTTATATGGGCAGCAGGTAAGTTAACTTGCATATCCACACGAGCATGAAGCTCTTTTTGATACTGTTTTTCGGCGATGACAATAGGCAAATCTATCCCTTGCATACCCACCCATTCTAAAGGTCGTTGATGGGCAGCAAGGTCACTAATAGAGACATCAGGAAGTACTTCATTCATGGTCTAGATTCCTTGGCTGGAACTTCGTCAAGTGGGTTCGTATTAGGCATTTTTGAATTAGGCCCATTCTGGAAAAGGGTTTGCCCAGGTTTCCCATACCGCAGGTCGTTGTGCCATTTCATCATCATTTAATAGGCAAGCATCAAACTTCGCACGTAATGCCGCTTCATCCATATTCATCCCGATTAAAACTAATTCTTGGCGTGCATCACCTACTTTTTCATCCCATTTTTCATTGATCCAAGCGATATTTTCATCGTCTGTAGGCCAATGTTCTCGAGGCATAGAAACCCACCAATAGCCTGCTGGACCATGTCTTGCGGCGGAGCCTGCTTGCGACCAAGTACCTGCTTGTTTCGGCGAGCAAGCGAGCCAAAAATACCCTTTTGAGCGAACAACACCAGGCCAATCTTGATTAATTAGTTGATAAAAACGATCAGGATGAAAGGGGCGACGTGCAGAATAAATAAAGCTACTAATGCCATATTCTTCGGTTTCGGGAGTGTGACTACCGCGAATTTCTTGCAGCCAAGCAGGCGCTAGAGAGGCTTGTTCAAAGTCGAATAGGCCCGTATTTAATACGCGATCGAGTGGTACTTTGCCAAATTGGGATATTTCAATTTTGGCTCTGGGATTTAAACTGCGTAAAATCGCGATTAGTTGATTACGCTCTCCTTCGCTGACTAAGTCTATTTTGTTGATAATCATCACATCACAAAATTCAACTTGTTCAATCAGTAGGTCAACGACGGTTCTATCATCCTCTTCACCTAAGGATTCGCCTCTTTCTTGTAAATCATCCTGGGAGCTGTAATCGTTAAGGAAGTTAAGTGCATCGATCACAGTAACCATAGTATCAAGCTGTGCAACTTCATTTAGGCAGCGGCCATCTTCGCCCTCAAAGGTAAAAGTTTCAGCCACGGGTAAGGGTTCAGATATGCCTGTTGAT
The DNA here is from genome assembly GCA_052107635.1 of Marinomonas sp. Lineage (GTDB taxonomy): Bacteria > Pseudomonadota > Gammaproteobacteria > Pseudomonadales > Marinomonadaceae > Marinomonas. The sequence goes on from JBQEFB010000024.1 coordinate 23,578, forward strand.
TCAATGATGAGCTGATCAAATTTACCTTCATTAGCAAGTCGTTCTACTTCCAGTAGAAGATCTTCTCGTAAGGTGCAGCAAATGCAGCCATTACTCATTTCTACCAATTTCTCATCGGTTCTGGATAGTTCAGCCCCGCCTTCTCTAACAAGGGCAGCATCAATATTCACTTCGCTCATATCATTTACGATCACGGCAACGCGTCTGCCTTCACGATTATTAAGAATATGATTTAACAAGGTAGTTTTACCCGCTCCCAAAAAACCAGATAGGACAGTAACGGGGAGTTTCTTGACGGGTGTCTTATGGGATTGCTGTTCGTTCATATAATGCCCTATATAGTGATAGGTCAGTGACTGGCCTGAGAATATGTAAAGCGCATATTCTAGATTAATACGTTATAACATAACAGTATAAAATATTGTAAAAATACTATTCTGGTTATTTTTTCCTTCATTGTGATAGGAATAAATCAATAGTGGATCATTGTAAACGCATTTAAAATGCCTGATCAGTAAGGACGTTGTATATGACGATGACAGTCGAGTCATCACTGCGTACTAGATTTTTTCGCTTTGGATCTGCATCGTTATTACCTTGCTTGTCAGAGTTTATATCTTTATGGATTAATCGACGTTGTAGCGTCATTATAGGATATCGATAAAAGGTAATGTTTGGGAGGGTACTATTCATTTGTTAGTATCTGTTTTACTCCCTTCCAGGAAGTTGTTATTTATACGTTCTCGTTGTTCACCATTGTTTTAGGAGACACTATGTATATTGCTTTAAACCGTTTTCGGATCGCGTTAGGTCGCGAAGAAGAGTTTACTGATATTTGGCGTAATCGTGATACCCACTTAAAAGACGTATCTGGTTTTCAATCCTTTCATTTGTTAAAAGGGGAAACAGACGAGGAGTGTACTTTATTCGCTTCTCATACTATTTGGGAAAGTGAGCAAGCCTTTCGTGATTGGACACAATCCGAAGCCTTTAAAAAAGCTCATGCTAAAGCGGGCTCATCTAAAGGCGTCTATCTTGGACCACCAAAATTTGAAGGTTTTACCAGCGTTTTATAATAGATATTTGAAATATTGACTAAGCCACGACCTGTCGTGGCTATTTTTTACGCATTTTATAAGGTGGCCAATGTTTATGTCACCATATTGTCTTCTGGTAGTTCTATCAGTAATAAATATCAAACCGTCTTAAAAGATAAAAAACCACATTCTTGGCCTAATAATTGTATTAGTTGAGTAGGTGAATAGAATGAAACCTACAGCATGATACCTTACCAATAATGCTTATCTTTAAGATGAACAGGTCAGCTTCGATCATCTTGTTATATGTTCTCAATAGGACGTGCTTTTCGCTGTAGGGTATGTTGAAGACTAATTTATTATCGAAGGAGAATGCTTGATGTCAAGTTCAGAAAATGCGTCACTTTCAGGAAATATGTTGATTGGTCAAACTTCAGTAGTGGGACAAGAGATCTCTCTTTCAGCGATTAATCCAGTAACAAATAAAAAACTATCACCGTCCTATGGAGGGGCAAGCCAAGCGCAAATAGATCAAGCGGTTGGTTTAGCGTGGCACGCTTTTGATGCTTATCGAGGGGCTAGTATTGATGATCGAGCTGTTTTTTTAGAGACTATTGCCGATGAGGTTTTGGCATTAGGTGATGTGTTAGTTGAGCGAGCTGTAGCTGAAAGTGGCCTGCCACGAGGCCGTATTGAAGGTGAACGAGGCCGAACAGTAGGGCAATTGCGTATGTTTGCGAAGACAATACGTTTTGGTCAGTGTTTTGATGCACGTATTGATTCCGCGTTACCAGAAAGGTCACCGTTGCCACGAGCAGATTTACGTTTACAAAAAGTGCCTTTAGGGCCTGTGGCGGTATTTGGCGCGAGTAACTTTCCTTTAGCTTTTTCGGTTGCTGGTGGTGATACTGCATCCGCTTTAGCTGCTGGTTGTCCAGTGATTGTAAAAGCCCATCCGGCTCATCCAGGTACGTCTGAGTTAATCGGTACAGCGATCCAGAAAGCGGTTAAAAAATGCCACTTACCAGAAGGCGTGTTCTCTCTTTTATATGGTGCTGATAATGCGATGGGGGCCGCTTTAGTTTCTCATCCATTGATCAAGGCGGTTGGCTTTACTGGATCGAGACAAGGTGGTTTGGCACTATTAAAACTAGCAACACAACGCCCAGAACCGATTCCTGTTTATGCCGAGATGAGCAGTATTAACCCTGTTTTTATTATGCCAAATAAACTGGCAAACGACGCGAATTCTGTCGCGTCAGGTCTTGTGGCCTCGCTGGCAATGGGAGCAGGGCAATTTTGTACGAATCCTGGCCTTGTATTCGTGTGTGAAGGGGCGGGTTTAGAAGCATTTTTGCAGAAGGCAAGTATCGATATCAGCATGCTCAATAGCCAAACAATGCTAACCCCTGATATTTGTGCCGCTTACTATGATGGAGTGAAAAGACTAGTGGATAATCCACATGTTACTCAATTAGCCAGTGGTCAGCGTAGTGAGCAAGTGAATCAATGCCAAGCGCATTTATTTGTCACGGATGCCGCGTCTTTCTTAGCGGATTCGTCTATGGGAAAAGAAGTGTTTGGGTCTTCTTCTTTGATTATTAAGTGTAAGAGTTTAACGGAAGCGATGACGGTCACAGAGGCATTAGAAGGCCAATTAACCGCCACTATTCAAATGCTTGATAGTGACATTGAGGCGGTGAGACCCTTGTTGCCGATTTTAGAAAGAAAAGTAGGGAGAATATTGTGTAACGGTTACCCCACGGGTGTTGAAGTGTGTGATTCGATGGTGCATGGTGGGCCTTTTCCTGCGACCTCAGACAGTCGTACTACCTCCGTTGGCAGTGCGGCAATTGATCGATTTTTAAGGCCGGTTTGTTATCAAGATTTCCCTCCATCCTTATTACCTGAATCGATACAAGATACGAACCCCTTGTTAATACCACAACTAGTAGATGGACTGTTAAACAGTTAATAGCTGCTTACATAGAATAAAAAGGGACGTACGTTATACGTCCTTTTTTTGTTCAAAAAAAAGCGCCCCGAAGGACGCTAAAAATAAAATATAACGGTATTTATGACTTAATGAACAATCTCTGGCCCCATTATGCTGTACGGCAACATAGTCGATAGCGCTGGAATATAAGTTACTAAGATCAAGAAGACCATTAACACAAGAACGAATGGCATAGCTGCTTTTACGACGCGTGCTAAGCTCATTCCAGTAATGCCTGACGTAACAAAGAGATTCAAACCAATTGGCGGAGTGATCATGCCGATTTCCATGTTTACCACCATGATGATACCTAGGTGGATAGGATCCACACCGAGTTTCATCGCAATCGGGAAAACGACTGGAGCGACGATGACCAATAAGCCTGATGGCTCCATAAACTGACCACCAATCAACAACAAGATATTCACGGCCACTAAGAAAGTGAACCAGTTGAATCCAGCCCCTAGCATCCACTCAGTAATCATTTGCGGAATGCGTTCAGACGATAAAGTATGAGCAAACAGCAACGCATTGGCGATGATAAACATTAGCATGATGGTGGTTTTAGTACCTTCCAACATTACTTTACGAGATTCGTCACCAAACAACGCAGGGAAGAAGCCACGTATCATGAGAGAAAGGTTACGTCCCCAAATCGGTAAGCCTGCGACCAAACAAGTACCAATAGATTGCTCTAGTTTTGATGCCCGTTTATAAACATAGAACACCGCTAAAGCAATGGACATGATCGCACCCCAAAGAGCACGGTCACCGCCTGTGATGGTTTCGCTATCCGCTAAGGCAAAGAACGACATAATTTCCCAAACAAGGAAAAAGGATACGCCATAAACGGTACCGTTAAAGCCAACGCGTGAGTGAGCTGTATCGCTGTCTTTCGTCCACGTTTCTCCTTTTAATGGCCCCATATCTCGATAGATAAACAGCGCGACAAAAATGGAGTAAATCGCTGCAACTACCGCTGCTTCTGTTGGGGTAAATACACCGCCGTAAATCCCGCCCATGATGATCACGACTAGGAACAAGCCCCAGCCAGCTTCTTTACCACCACGAACTAAATTACCAAATCCTTTCCATTCTTCAGCAGGAAGGTTTTTGATACGAGCTACAACGTATATTGCTAGCATCAACATACCACCAGCCATGAGGCCAGGAATGACGCCTGCTAAGAACATACGGCCAACCGAAACATCCGTAGCAGCAGCGTATACCACCATCACGATAGAAGGTGGAATCAAAATACCCAATGTGCCTGCGTTAGCGATAATGCCTGCAGCAAATTCTTTGGAGTAACCAACTTGCTGCATCCCAACGATCGCAATACTACCAATGGCTACCACAGTAGCTGGAGAGGAACCTGACAATGCCGCAAACATCATACAAGCCAATACCGATGCCATGGCCAAGCCACCACGAAAGTGTCCAACACTGGCGATAGCGAAGTTGATCAAGCGTTTTGCCACACCGCCTGTCGACATGTAAGACGAGGCAAGAATGAAAAATGGAATCGCTAATAAGGTGTAATGCTGACCGGCTCCGAACAGTGATATTGCTACCGATGACAAAGAGTCATGGGAGAAAAAGGTAATAAATAGAATGGACGATAAGCCCAACGAAATACCAACAGGAATACCGATAAACAGCATCGCTAGTACTAGTACAAATAAAATAATGGCTTCCACAGTAAGCTCCTAACTCAGCTAGTCTTTTAAGGCGTCTTTATGTTCATTGACAAGATCTTGTGCTTCATGACCACTGATTAACATGTCACGTTTACCACGTGCAATATCAATAAAGGCCTGCAAAGAGCGGAGGGAGAGCATTGCCAAACTAAGCGGCAGAATAACCAGCACTAACCAGCGTTGAACGCGTGGGCGCAAATCAAACATATCTTGTATAAAGATAGGGTAACGAAGCTCTTCAGTACCAATACCTATTTTGAACATCTTCGCCCAATATTCGATGGCACCACCTCGTACATCGATACCGAGTAAGGCTAACCAGGTAGAATCAAGTAGAATGAGACCGTACATAATAGCGGAAAAGGCACCGACTAAAGACAAGGCTCTTGATACTCGTTTAGGCACGGCATTAAGTACGATATCGACACCAAGATGGATGCTCGTTTTGATGCCATAACTCATGCCTAGAAGGATCAACCAGGAGAAGGCTATGGTATTAAATTCTAATGCCGCATCCCAACCAGTGTTGAAACCATATCGTGCAATGACCTGCCCAAATGAAACCACCATAATCGATGAAATTACAATAATAAGTAGGTTTTCTTCAGCACGCTCCATGACTTTAGGAAAGCATTTTTCTAATGCCCAAAGTACGAAAATAAAAATTAATAAATAAATATGTGGCCAATATGCCATTGGTGTCTCCTGAACGAGTATATCTAGTGTCGCCAGTTAGTTGATTAAAGTGGGAGAAGCTTAATTCTTTATACAGAGGATAAAATAAAGCGAGTCACTCATTGAATAAAAGCCAGCCTAAATAGGCCAGCTCTTATGGTTTGTTACGTTATAAATTACGCACCTGCTGCGGCATCAATAACGTCTTTACCGATATCTCTTTCAAACTTTTTCCAAACCGGTTTCATAGTATCAACCCATATTTGACGTTGTTCTTCAGTTAAGGTGTTGATAGTTCCGCCGGCTTTTATAATGTTTGCTCGGTTAGCGGCTTCTTTGGCTTTTACCGATTCGTTTGCCTCTTGAGTCACTTCATCAGCAATTGCCATGAACTGTTTACGGTCAGCAGAAGAAAGGCTGTCTAGGAAGTCTTCAGATGTCATAAACAAATACGCTAATAGCTGGTGGTTTGTTTCAGTGATACTGTCTTGCACTTCGTAGAATTTTTTCGTGTAGATGTTAGACCAGGTGTTTTCTTGACCATCGACAACGCCAGTTTGTAATGCGCCATAGACTTCCGAAAATGCCATAGCTTGTGGTGATGCCCCCATTGCTGAGATCATTGATTTTGCAACATCAGATGTTTGCACGCGGAATTTCATGCCCTTCGCATCGGATGGAACAGTTAGCGTTTTGTCTGCTGAGAAGTATTTCATCCCTGACATCCAGTAACCTAAACCAACGAATCCTGCATTGTCTTCCATTGCCATGAGTAATTTCTTACCTTCAGGTGTTTTGGTGAAGCGAATCGCATGATCCATGTCTTTAAAAATAAATGGTAAATCGAAGACACCGTATTTAGGAGAATAAGAACCAAACTTAGACAAAGAGGGGGCAAGTAATTGCACATCACCAAGTAGTAATGCTTCAAGTTCTTTGGAGTCGCCGAATAACGTAGAGTTTGGGTAAACCACAACACACAATTTTCCGTCCATCTCTTTGTTTACACGCGCTGCAAAAGCATTGGCCGCCACCACTTTAGGGTGTGTAGTTCCACCTGTAACATGGCTGAATTTGACGATACGTTCGCCAGCATCACAACCAGAAGGGGATGCTGCAAAAGCGCTGCCTGCTGCAAAAGTGAGTGCAAGAGAGGTTAGGGCTAAGCTGAGTTTTTTCATTATTATTGGACTCCAAAACTAAGTCATTATTATTGTTTCTCGTTTAATCTTTGTTAAACGGATAACAAAGTTAACAAATAACCTTGCTATACAACTTATTACACATTTTATGCCAATTTTATTTTTATAATTTAACTCATTGAATTTATTGGTTTTTTTGTATTTTAAAAAGACATCTTCAACGTTTTTTTACTGACGATAAAATGATAATGGGTGAGATTACACACACAAATATTTTGTTGATGGGTGGGAATCCACTCATATTAATGAATGATTTTGTCAATTTATGATGACAGGAGGGTTATAGCAGCGTTATTACGGCTAATTTAAGCGCTTTTTCTATTTGTTTCTTTGTGTTTAAACCAAACAAAGAAAAGTCTATTTTATTCGTAGGTTGGCTGATAACCGTTGTTAACAATGAATAATGTGGCGATGTTGTTGTCAGTTGATGACAATTTAGTTTGTCGTTCACTAGACGAGTGAGCTGCGCTCGTATTGTGAGATAAGGGCGGTGATGATAGGCAAATAAGAAGAGATCTTTTTTGTCCTTTTCGAAGACAGTGTCGTTGTGTTCTGTTACTTGTGATACTTCTTGTTTTACTAGTGCACTGTGTAACAAGGCACCATTGATAAGATCGGCTAAATCAGTATCTATGTCAGGATAGTCCCGTGTTAAATTGATTGATAGGTTGGCTAAATAGGCGTAATGCCACAGTGATGCTTGCTGTTGTGCGTGATGATTCAGTGGTTTTACCATCATTAACGAATAGCAGCCGCTGGCTTGATCTTTAGCTGTGCCAAGCCGCACTGGGATGAAACCATTTTTTAACCAAAATGACACGACATCAGGTGTTGCTGCAAAACTGGTACAAAGAAAATCACACTTTTGTGTGGCGGTTTCTGCTCGGGCAACTGTTTCTATGTAATCGAGTAGTTGACTGGCCACTCCTTTGTGTTGCTCATATGCTTGTGTCGCGATGCGGCTAATGCGCCAATAGCGATATTCCCCAGCGTTTTCTATTCCTTCATGAGCCAATAATGACTGGGGTATTAAGTGTCCGCGTGGGCGTCGAGTTCCTTGCAATACGGCTAAGCTGAGTTCATCTGGTAATGGACCTTCTTCGGTAATAATAGCGACGCTATTAACATAAGAACCTTGTAAAGAAAGATAAGTAGTGACAGAAGGGTCGTCTAATATCCAGCGTAAATTGTCAGGCGAAGTTTGATAGTGAGCACTTACTAGTAACTGAAAGGTGCGTGATAGTAAGTCAGGATTCGTTAGCCATTCTTGCCCTTTCATGGGGGTGTAAGTGCTAATAGACTCGATGTTATTAGAATCAACAAGGGGAGAGGCTAGCGCATTATTAGGTGTTAAAAAGAAGCAATCATTGATCCAATTCTCTAGTGGGTCATTTTCCCCCCATCGGATAGGTAAGGATAGTGCAAGGCGTTGTAATTTTACTTGATCTACTGATGGGGTATTAGAGGTAGATTGTGTTTCGAGATAGCGGCAAAAGCGAATACCAAACCCTTTTCCTGCCCCTTCATAGCCATAGTCAGTCGTACTAAACAAGCAATGATCGGCTTTTTGATTTAGCGCGGTGAGCAGAGGAATAGGAATGCTAGAGGCTTCATCTATAAATAAAAAATCCCAATGAGTTTGCTTAGCAAGTAAGGTATCAGGAGCATAGAAGGGAAGCTCTATGGCTGGGTTCTCAGCTTTTAATAGAGAATCAAAGCGTGCTTTAAGGGTCATGATAGCCGCTTGATTAGGAGCGGTTAAAGCCACTTTTTTTCCTGCCATTAACATCTTAGCAAGCGTGTCACCGAGTAAGGTGGATTTACCTCGACCACGAGGTGCTATCAGTACATAAGACCTAGCTTGTTGAGCAAACAAGTAGGATTGAGCCAGACGTTGTTTTTCGGTTAATGATACGTTTTCTGTATTAGCGGCAAGTGCCGGCAAAGCTTTTAGCTTAATAGAACCAGAATAGGAAGGAATAACCGTAAAAGGAGACATATCACTGTACAGATTTTTTAGTAAGCGCCGCTTAAAATTAGAATCAATGTGTTTGCTTTCATAAGGCCATGGCAAATAACGTGGTAAATCTTGGTCGACAATAGATAGCCAATCTCCCTGCGGTAAGGCAATGGCAAATATGCCGTTGCCGCGAACTGTCCCCGCTAAAATAGCCAATGCGCTGGCCGACACCCCATGGGTTAAATCGACTAAAATTGCGTCATGAGTATGGCCGAGTTCTTGGTGTGCTTGTTTAAATGTGGCGGTGCGAAAGGGGATTGTTTGTAAAGGCGCAAGTTGTTGAAACGGGATTGCGTCATGAGCGCAAATAAGCGGCGTAGCAAGATGCGCACAGAGCTTTAAAAAATCCGACAACACCTCAGGAACAGATCCTTTTAATAGAAAACAGTGGCGGTGGTTGTCAGATGAATACATAAAATCTCCTTTAAGTCTTACTATCATACTGTGAGCATTGGGGAACGCCAATGCCAAGTACTTGTCTTGCATCTACTAACTGCAGTGTTTTTGAAGGGTTTTTTCCTGTTTTATTCAGATGAAAGGTGTGGCAGGGCAGCAAAAAACTGCTAGAGTCAGAGGTACTTCTCCAATCACGATTTCTTTCAATATATCGACTCATTAAATAAGTGAGTCGCTATGTTGATAAATAAATAGGTCAGGAACAATATGAAAAAGATTAAGAATGAAGTCGCCCTTAGTAAAAAAGCAATTCAAGTTGGTGAAAATTACGCACTGAAACGCGGTTATGAAGGTTTTTCTGCCACCATGTCTGCTAATGAGAAAGCAGAAGCGATTTATCGCCTATTAGTGTTGGATAAATTGATTGTGCCATTGCCAGTGGATAAAGAAGACTTACCTAATATGAAGCATAAATTGGCTTTATGGATTCAAAAGCACCTTCCTAAAGATGACCCACTTTTGAAATAATGACCAAAGTGAGTCCTGCTGTTAGTGAGATAAACTGGTAATTCAAAAAGCTTAGATTTTATTACCAGTTTATAGGGGTGTTATCCCAATCTAAATACGAGGCTTGTTGATCTGTTTTCGCATCATCCAAAATGGATAATACCCTGCTTGCCACAAACTCAGGTGTAAACAACTTGTCTTTTGGTACCGTTCGTTGGAAGGGCTTAGAAAGTGGTGTATCTGTTGTTCCCGGATGAAAGGCAATAAGTTTTACATTAGGAGCTCGTCTAGCGTATTCAATCGCACTGGTTTGCACTAGCATATTAAGAGCTGCTTTAGATGATCGATAACTGTACCACCCTCCCATTCTATTATCTGAGATACTACCGATTCGAGCGCTAAATACCGCCATTTTCACGGCTTGTTCGCTTATCAGAAGAGGAAGTAAACGGCTAATCCACAACATAGGAATAATCGTATTGCAGTGATAGAGATGCGCCATTTGTTCTGCGTGAATGTTTTCCAGTTTTTTTTCTGGCATGGTGTTCGTAGTATGTAATATACCATTACAGAGCAACACTCTCGTTATACTACCTGCATAGAGCGCTAATGTCTGACATACGTCTTCTATCGAACGTTCACTGTAATCACATAACAGAGGCGTTACTTTACTCGAAAAAACATTGGTCGGATGCCGACTAGCGGTAAAAACGCGCAAGCACTCTGGGTTATTGACTAACAGGGCAATTGCGGCTTGGGCAATTGCGCTGCTTGCTCCAATGACAAGGGCGTTAAAAGACATTGTATTATCCTTAATAATATTAAACGGCTTACTTATTACACCGCTGACAAGCTTTCTTACCTGATACAAGGGCCGCAATAGAATGTCTATAACGGGCAAATACTAGGTATCCTACATTTGCTATCTGCTTAATTACAGGCCAGCGTAAGACCTGTATCCAAGGATGCTTGTTGACCAGTTTCCATGCTAGACAACTCACTTCTAAGCCAAAAATCAAACGGCCATCATCTAATTGTCCATGTAATATTTTATCTGCATTAACAGGATTGATTTTTGGGAAGCGAGTAGTAAATGTCTCGTCATGGATGTTTTCGAGTTGTAATTGGTTGTTATGGTCGTATTGTTTTAACGCTGTCATTTCTGCTTTGCAAAGTGGGCAGTATCCGTCATAAAAAATCGTCAGCATCTCATCACTCCAAAATAATGACGTTCCCTTTGTTAATATTGGGGGAAAATCACTATGACATGTAAAACACATATTACGGTAACTAATGAGAAATGGATCTTTGAATGGCCTGATGTAGTTGAAAATAATAATTTAAGAAAGCGAGCTTCTAGCCAAAATGCTGAGATATAGCCGAGTAATAAGATGAGAACAGCCAATGTTGGCACTCCCATTAATATGGTTATCCAGGCGAATAGAGTAATAGTATGACAGCCTGCCATAATTCGACGACTGTACCGTTTTGGAGGTCGGTTTAAAATTTGCCCGCTAATAATGCCATTTAGAAAACTCAACATAATCGCAGCATAACTTGCAAAGAGCTGAACTCCTGAGTAACCAAGAATGCTGCTGTTTGTCATTGCAACGATTGTCCAGACCATGAAGGGCAGTAGGCTAAAAAAGCTAAATAAAAATACAGAAACAGAGGATGAAATGCGCATGGATAATCCTAATCACGGCTAAATTGTGTAATTAAAACGGATTATCTTACAAAATTTGTGCAATAACACGCCTAAATCGTCGTTAAATATGTATTTTTATGTCCTTTTTTAGTATTTCTATGATTTGTTAGAGTTTTTTGCTAGGAGTGAGAATTATTTTTATTTATGTGGTTTGTTTATGTCATATTATTTTCTAGAGTAATCGCCATTGAGCGAAATTCGGCCACAGAGTACAATGCGGCACGATAACTTTCTTTGATATGCGCTCTCTCTTAATAGTGAGCGTCTTTTCTATTAACGAATTTGCTTAAGGTGTGTTTAGAAATGCCAGCTAAAACAATGGATGAACTCGTTTCCCTGTGTAAACGTCGCGGATTTATTTTCCAAGGCAGTGAAATCTACGGTGGTATGCAAGGTGCTTACGATTACGGTCCGTTAGGTATTGAATTAAAAAACAATCTTAAAGCGGCTTGGTGGCGTTCAATGGTTTACGAACGTGATGATGTAGAAGGCTTAGATGCTGCCATCATTCAAAACAAAAATGTTTATAAATACTCAGGACATGAAGATACTTTCACCGATCCGATGGTAGATTGCCACGAGTGTAAGTCTCGTATGCGTGCTGATCACATGAAAGACATTAAAGTCTGTGATAATTGTGGTTCGACTAATGTTACTGAACCTCGTGATTTTAACTTGATGTTCAAAACCAACGTTGGCCCAATGGTAAACGAAGAGTCTTACACTTACCTACGTCCAGAAACGGCACAAGGTATTTTTACCAATTTCAAAAACGTAGTTGATTCTACTTCTCGTACTTTGCCATTTGGTATCGCACAGATTGGTAAATCTTTCCGCAACGAAATTACGCCACGTAACTTTATCTTCCGTGTTCGTGAATTTGAGCAAATGGAATTAGAGTTTTTCTGTAAGCCAGGTGAAGATGAAAAGTGGCATGACTTTTGGGTCAAAACGCGTAAACAGTGGTGGTTGGATCAAGGCCTAGCTGCTGAAAATATTGAATTTGAATACGTGACAGGTGATGACTTAGCACATTACTCCAAATCTACTGTGGATATTTTATATAAGTTCCCACATGGTTTTGAAGAGTTAGAAGGTGTTGCTAACCGTACTGATTATGACCTAGGTTCTCATACGAAAGCGCAAGAAGAGTTTGATCTTTATGCGAAAGTGAAAAAGAACGAGCATTCAACAACGAAACTAGCGATTCGAGATTTGGATGCTGGCAAGTGGGAAGTACCTTTCTGTATTGAACCTTCTGCTGGTTTAGAGCGTGGTCTATTGGCTGTGATGACAGAAGCGTATACAGAAGAAGAGCTTCCAAATGGCACAACTCGTACCGTTCTTAAATTTAAGCCTCATCTAGCGCCGATCAAAGTCGCTATTATGCCTCTTAAAAAGAACAAACCTGAAATTGTCGCTCTTGCAAAAGAGTTGAAAAACAAGCTTCAAAAATTGGGCTTGGGACGAATTCTTTATGAAAACACGGGTAACGTTGGTAAAGGCTACCGTCGTCATGACGAAGTCGGAACGCCTATTTGTGTGACAGTCGATTTTGATTCAATCGAAAAAGACGGTGCGCCAGTAACCGTTCGTGACCGTGATACTATGGAGCAAATCGTTGTACCTGCGGCGGAGCTTCCTGCTTACGTAATAAACTACTTTATCAATCAAAACTAGTTTATTCAGGATAGCCAATCAGTTGTTTTATTCACTTAAGTAATACTTAAGTGAATAAGCGCAGAAAAAACCATGATAGCGATCGATCTGAAGTGACCCCATAAAGTTGGACTCATTTCTAAGCGGCTACCAAGGCCTGATTT
>JBQEFB010000025.1:0-36008 GCA_052107635.1 Marinomonas sp.
CTCGAAGGTTAAAAATGAATTGTCTCATGGAAAGGACTTATTCGCATCTTCCCAAGGGAATTAGCCACTGAAGCAGGCAACTTTATACAAGCGTTTTATAACATAGTCTTTAAATAATATAGGGGAATCATATTACTACCCAGCTCTCTTTTTTTACCTTGCGATTACTCCCATTGCATTATAGATAAAAGCCACCCTATTACCTATTACCCGCTAGACAATAACCCTATCAACATCATTAATAAATGTAAGGGGAATATCTTTCCTTGTTAGGCTTTATGATGACCATTTTTCCTTATTAAGCCCCTAAATTGTGACTTTGTTGAAAGCAATAAATAATGCATAATGTTGGGCGATTACATTACCTAGCTTAACTGCTTATTATTTAGGATAGCATGAGCCTTATAGACGATTATCGACTCTTAGAGATTCCTACTCACGCTGATGCGCAAGAGGCTAAAAATGCTTTTCGGCGTTTAGCAAGGCTCTATCATCCTGATAAAAATCCTGGGAGCGATACCACAGAACACTTTCAACGACTTCAGGCTGCCTATCAAAATATTTCCGATGCTATAAAACAAGGCTCGGCAGCGTCTAATTGGAAGCCTTATGAGTTTTCTCACACTAATAACCCTAAATATTCTAGCTACTCTAATACCACAGACAAAGAACAAAAAGCCTTTGTCAAAGAACGACAACGCGCCTACGATGAAATGCGCCGTAATAATGCACTCCACGAAAAAAGTCGTGAAGAGGCTATAAAATCTGCTAGAAATACGCTCAATGAAAAACGCGTGAAAGCACTTTACGAGGAAGCATTCAAAGCATCTAAAGGGTTCACATCGCAAGGCTACAGCACACCGGATGATGACAGATCAGACCATACTAACACCTCAGAAAGTAGTGATAGCTACGCCAACGAATTCAATATTCCTCCCTATCATTCTTTTGTTGATGAACCGGAACAACCCTCAACATCCTCTATGAGTCAACCAATACGCCTGCATGCTGCCAAAGCAGCGTTTCGCACAGTCACGTACCTTGCTTGCTTTGCAGCCGGGATATACAGCACGCTGTATTGGCAAAACACACATACCCAAGCAACAAAACCGGCCTCTAATATCTATATTGCGGGCTTATACCCACAGTATAGAACGGGAACCAACTACACATTATCAGACACTAAACTGTATGCAGAACCAGATACGAATACGCAACAGCTCATTACTATCCCTGCTCTAGTCGATGTTCAAAGTCTCAAAGCTCAAGGAGATTGGCTAACAGTGCGTTACCAAGGAATCAGTGGTTGGGTGCCCGCAAAAGACATGGGGTTTGGGTCTGCACAACATGCCGTAGAAACTGGCTGCATAGGACAGCCCGGTATCGCTCCGAGACATGGGCAACGTATCGGCAATGCCAACGGTAAAAGTCGGCTGCGAATCCTTAATCAACTACACCAAGCCAGTATTCTTAGCTTTCAATCTCATGATGGATTAGCCCCCTTCTCTATCTATTTAAAAGCTGGCCAATCCTATGCGGCCAACTTCGTTCCCGTGGGTCGCTATCAATTGGTGTTGGAGACCGGATCCCTGTATCATAACGCTTGCAATCAATTTCTATTCAACGACACCAACCAAATCGTCTTAAATTCCGTCGAGTTTGGCAGCATAGAGCAATCGCTTACGCTACAACCTAAACGTCAAGACGATCAAACACTGAGTAATTAATCGCCCATGCTGAGTAACATTCGGATTGTTTTAATCAACACCTTCCACCCTGGAAATGTCGGTGCTATTGCCCGTGCCATGAAGAACATGGGACTGACCAATTTATATTTAGTAGACCCAAATGACTATCCATCAGAAGAAGCCACCAGCCGCGCGGCTGGTGCTGTTGACCTATTAGAAAATGCAACCATCGTCTCCACTTTAGCAGACGCTATTAGCGACTGCAGTCTAGTAGTAGGCACTAGCGCACGCCACCGTACTTTTCAACTACCTCTTATGAATGCGAGAGAATGCGCCCAAACCGTCATTCCAGAATCAAAAGACCACCATGTTGCTATTGTATTCGGACGCGAAACGACCGGCCTATTAAATGAAGAAATAGCTCAGTGCCACCGTCAAGTGTACATTGATGCAAATGACGAATACCCAGTACTCAATATTTCACAAGCAGTACAAATCGTCGCGTATGAAATCTGGATGGCCAATCAGGATCAATCGATCTACGCTAAAAGTGTGGCCGAATATCCGCGTAAAAAAGACATGGATCTGTTTTACGAACATTTGGAAGACACCCTCTACGGAATCAATTTTATTGTTCGTAACCACCCTGGAAAAGTACTTGATAAACTGCATCGTTTTTTCAACCGTTCACGTCCAGAAAAACAAGAATTAGGTATATTACGAGGCGTTCTAGCAGCAGTTCAACGAGAATCCGGTCTCACAGAAGCCAACAACCACTCCGATAAAAAATCAAACGACGATAACCTCAAAAGTCATTAGTACCGTTAGTATTGATGACATCTAAAGGTTTTTTGACATAACAAAACACAATACCCTTTGTGTTTTGTTATCGTTTTTAATAACCAATCAAAAATAAAGTAAAGTAAAGTCCTCGTAAATCGTCTCAAAGTACGTTCAAAATCCTTATAATCCCCCTCTATATTAAACATCTATAGAATAGGCATTAGCAGAATGCCTAGCAGCACACCAACCACAGGACACGTCATACAATGAAATTGTTTACGACTGCAGCAATCATAATGGCTACAACCATGCTTACTGCCTGCTCTTCCGTGAGTAACAGACTTACAACAGAAGAAGCATTACAACTTAAAGCCAGTGGGGTCATTAATGCCAATCCAGACAACATCGTCATCACCAATAAAAAAGTAGAAGGTGAAGATGTTCAATTCATGGCATCAGTACGAGATAGAATTTATCATTGTCGATACAGCGCTACTCTGCTAAAACAATCTGAAACCGTATGTGACTAACAGGAAGGACACTCTATATTCTAAAAACCATCTCGCGTATAGAGTGTTTATCAAGACATAAGAAGTTACTTGTCTCGTGCTACTTCGCGAATAACATTCGTTACAACACCAAAGATCTCTAAACTAGGCTCTTCCGATATGGACGTCGCAACGTAGGCTTTGTTTTTAGGACGAAGGACAACATCAGGCTTCAATTGTAAAATTTTAACCGTCATTTCGCCGTGCACTGATACAATCACGATATCACCATCACGAGCGCTAAGAGACTTATCAGCCACTAACACATCACCTGAAAAAATACCTGATTCAATCATAGAATCCCCATGAGCTCTGACAAAAAAAGTCGACCCTGGATACTGTATTGATAATGTATTTAAATCAACGATTGGCTGACTAGCGCCCTGATCCACCGAAGGAAAAACAGTCGATTCAGCCCCATCATAAAGAGGAATTTGAACGCTATTTTTAGAAATAAAAGAAGCGGATTTGGAAACACCAAGATAGGAAACACGCATAAAAACATTCCAGACTGTATACATACACAGTTTACTGCCTGAGAATAGAAATCACCTAACAAAAATTGGCAAAAAAAGTGTCTTTTAGAGTAAAAAACCTCATGACCACCAAAACTTTACACTCACACTATCTCTTACTCAAATATTCTTAATCATCGGCAATAAGCTTACCAATTATCTGCACACTTTTACTCGCAAGTAGTGCTCAGCCAACAGAACTCATGATACTTTGACAGGAACGTTAGCACGCCCATACATCTGCACAGAATTAGTGACACAACCCGATAAAAATAAAGCGATTATAAAAAAATAAATACATCTGCTATTCGACTCATTATTACAATGCCTTAGACATTAATTAACTGACTGACGTCTATGCATGAACAGCGATCGCTAGACACAAAGCAATGAGATGTCGCATTTATTATCTGAATTTAGGCCTTTAGATCTAACGAAACACTTAAGAGAAACAATCTACATGAAGGCGATAATTAATCAAAACTCGTTACTAGAAATACCTTATCAGACCCTTCTCATATTTAACCTAAAAGAGACCATCTAAATACTAAAGCACCTTTCTCTTAAGAAGACAGGATAAGTCGGATAACATCCGTAATAGGAATATAAAAGAAAAGAGTAAATACAAGAAATGAATATTTTTAAAGTATCAAAGAAACCATTAAGCAATGATTTCTTTGGCCTTACTTTATAAGAAAGTAAGTTTTACTTTTAGCAGACTTAGTTCGCTACTGACTGCCAGTGAGCCGTGTTTATCGTTGAGCTAGCAGGAGCCTTACATTCTTGGAATCGATCATCTTCTTCGATCAAAGCGCCAATACCGTATAGATCATCATCATACACACAATGTAAGTCTGAATTATATTGAATAGCAGCATGACGGCTGTTCATAGCCTGAGGTGCCGCTAGCGCCGCAAAAGAAGCGGTTGAAATTGCAACAATTAATATTTTCTTAAACATAAAACAATCCTTTATAAAAAATCTATAGTTATTCATATATTGCGTGCAAAACAGTACGTTCATAAATTGACTAATTCAAGAACCTGACTTTACTCTCCTTAATATTTACACCAATCGACCTAGAAAGAACTCTTGAAATCCGCCCTACTTCGCTCTTATCCCTAAAGTTGCCATATTAATTTAGAAACCTGTAATTTTATGACATAATCGCTACATGAGATAATCCAGTGCACTTATACCTAAGTGCTGAATAAAATTATTTAGCACTTCTTTAGCACTAAGCCACTAAAATCATCTATTTTCGATTATGAAAGACTAAATTAATGACTGCTACAGACACCATCACTAACAGCGAAACAGCTTTAACATCAAACACTAAGCTTGATAGACGTTTCTCTATTGCACCCATGCTGGATTGGACCGTTTCCGATTACAGAGTATTCGCCAGAACTATGACCAAAAACACTTTGTTGTATACCGAGATGGTGACAACCGGTGCGATTTTATACGGTAATAATCCTGAGCGTTTTTTATTTCATGATGAATGCGAACACCCTGTTGCCTTACAGCTTGGCGGCTCTAACCCTGAAGATTTATCAAAATGTGCAAAGAAAGCCGAGCAAGCGGGTTTTGCTGAAGTAAATTTAAACGTAGGTTGCCCCAGCGATCGCGTACAAAACAACATGATTGGTGCCTGTTTAATGGCACACCCAGACAAGGTTAAAGACGCCATGCGGGCTATGCAAGACGCTTGTAGCATTCCCGTTACCATCAAACACCGCATTGGTATTGATGAACAAGAAGAATACAGTGTAGTACGAGACTTTGTTGGTGAAATAGCAACCACAGGTACAAACACTTTCATTGTTCATGCCCGTAAAGCGATTCTTCAAGGGTTAAGTCCAAAAGAAAATCGTGATGTACCTCCACTGAAATACCATTATGTACACCAGTTAAAACAAGATTTCCCAGACCTTGAAATCATTATAAATGGTGGCATTAAGACAATAGCGGAATGCCAAGAACAATTAAAACACGTAGATGGCGTGATGGTCGGTCGAGAGGCCTACCACAACCCTTGGATATTAAGTCAGGTCGATGAGCAAATTTTTGGCGGACAAGCATTAGTTACCAACCGTTTTGAAGCGCTCGAAAAATTTGTATGTCATATGGAAGGTAGAATGGCTGAAGGGGTTCGCCTATCACATCTTACTCGCCATATTTTAGGTATTTTCCAAGGCGAATATGGCGGCAAGCAATTTCGTCGCTACCTTTCCGAGAAAGGTCATAAAGCTGACGCAAAGCTAGACGTACTATTAGAGGCTATTGAGTTAGTCCAAAATCATCAACGTAAAGGATAAGAGCAATGAGCAACAAGTTATCTCAATTAAAAGAGTTCACTACCATTGTGGCTGACACCGGTGATATCACGGCAATCAAACAGTTTTTGCCAGAAGATGCGACCACAAACCCTTCTTTGATGCTAAAAGCTTCAAAAATCCCAGAATATGCCCCTTTTCTAGAGCAAGCGATTGCTTGGGCAAAAGAACAAAGTAGCGACAAAGAGCAGCAATTAATCGATGCAAGTGACAAGCTAGCGGTTATCGTTGGCACAGAGATTCTTAAATACGTACCAGGTAGAATCTCTACTGAAGTAGACGCCCGTCTATCATACGATACTCAAGGTACCATCGAAAAAGCACATCGTTTAATCAAGCTTTACGAAGAAGCTGGCGTGACTCGTGAGCGCATCTTGATTAAAGCAGCATCGACTTGGGAAGGTATTAAAGCCGCTGAGCAGCTAGAAAAAGATGGCATCAACTGTAATCTGACTCTGCTTTTCTCTTTCGCTCAAGCACAAGCGTGTGCAGAAGCAGGTGTATTTCTTATCTCTCCGTTTGTTGGTCGCATTCTAGATTGGTACAAAAAATCAACAGGCGAAGAATACACAGCAGAAACAGACCCTGGCGTGGTATCCGTTACTGAAATCTACAACTACTACAAAGAGCATGGCTATAATACTGTAGTAATGGGTGCGAGCTTCCGTAATATCGGTGAAATCGAGCAACTTGCTGGTTGTGATCGCTTGACTATCAGCCCAGTATTACTTGAAGAACTGAAAAAAGACGAAAGCCCACTAGAGCGTAAATTAATCCCAACAACGGACATAAAACCTGCACCAGAAGCTATTTCTGAACAAGCTTTTCGTTGGGCAATGAACGAAGACGCGATGGCAACTGAAAAATTGGCGGAAGGTATTCGTAACTTTGCTGCTGACCAACGTAAATTAGAAACCACCTTGGCTTCTATGTTGTAATAGACTAATCGCTTAGCAACAAGTAGACACTCTGAAACGCGACCTAGGTCGCGTTTTTTAATACGCGAAAGACGACACCATCGAAAAAACAGATTGGGCAATAACATGACAGAGTTTGACAAAATGCGTCAAGGACAAACATTCAATGGTATCGACATCGACCTAAGATTAAGACGTGAGGCCGCGCGCCTAGCATGCGGAAAATATAACGCACACCCCAGTAAAGGTAACTTACGCCACATCACTCGTCTTTTTGAAAAATTCGGTAGTCTCGTCATTGAGCCAGGCTTTCAGTGTGATTATGGCACGCAAATTCGCATCGGTGAACGCTGCTATATTAATTTTAATTGCGTCTTCCTAGACAGCGCCAATATTACTCTTGGTGATGATGTTCTAATTGGCCCCGGGGTGCATTTTTACACAGTGGATCATCCGCGTGATGCCAACGAAAGAGCGTCAGGAAAATGCTATGCCAAGCCTATCTCTATCGGAAATAAAGTATGGATTGGCGGCGGTGCAAAGATACTCCCCGGTATAACAATAGGCGACAACGCCATCATAGCGGCCAACGCAGTAGTAACACGAAATGTATCCGCCAACGAACGCTATATTAGCGGCTAAGATAGACTTCAAATCGAAGTACATCATATATATCTATAAAAAACCTAGGCCTTTTATTCTCAGCATTATAGAAAGCTACTCAGATGAGCCGCTAGTCGCCTTAAGCTTAATCTCATCAGCAACCTCATCTGACACAATCTCTTTCACAGCATTCTCTGACGCTTTTTGTCCTACTATCACCTGTGCATCCTGACTGACTGAGGAAACTGAATTAGTAGTTGGCGCTGATGCCGTATCATCACTGTCGCCCCAGCTGTCGGTAGTGTTTGAATCCCCCCAACTATCAGACGCACTGTCGTCTCCCCAGCTATCAGTATCATCTCCCCAGCTATCTCCTCCATCATCATTTCCCCAACTATCTGCGCGATCAGATGATGTTTGTTTAGCTGGCTGTGGCGGATGCCCGTCATACACTTCATTAACGCGATTTTGTAAATACACATCTCGAATAAAACTATAACGATCACCAACAATAAGCGATTCAGCAGACAGAAAACTCGCTCGTTTTTGAACCGCATAGATAGCCCAACGAGCAATTCGCTGCTCATCATTTAAATCTAGCTCGTCAATAGGATCATAATTAAAGTAATCCACTGCAGTACCGCCAGCATCACGTAGGGTTGAAGGCCCCAAAAAAGGCAACACAAGATAAGGCCCTGATGATACGCCCCAGTACCCTAATGTTTGTCCAAAATCTTCATCGTATTTTCGGATACCCAGAGAAGATGCAACATCAAACAAACCAAATACACCCACAGTAGAATTAATCAAAAAACGCCATGTTGAAGCAACAAAACCATTTTTCTTTGCCTGTAAACCGTTGTTAGTGATATTCGAAATTTCACCGAGGTTAGAGAAAAAATTGCTCACTCCCGACTGCACCACTGTAGGAGTAACTGATTTATAACCTTTAGCAATTGGTTTTAAAAAATAAGCATCAACGGTATCATTAAAAGAGAACATTGACCGATTAAACCCCTCCCAAGGGTCGGCCGGATCCGTTAACGAGCCATCGTCCTCCGCCCATGACCCGCCAGTAGCATCATTCGGCACAGTCTTCTCTTGCTTAACAGCCCCTTCTACATTAGAAGTAGTTGGCGACTTACTCGCGCACGAGCTAAGAGATAAACCGAACAGTAAACTCAAAAAGCAAGCTGCCCATATACGGGTGATTTTTTTTTTTCATTAATACATCCTAAATAAGCTTTTTCACACCCTGCCATTGCTTATTCAGCCGCTTATCTGAAATGGGCTCCAAGGTACCGACTGATTGCGCAAAAAGCGAAATTCTATACTCTTCTAACATCCAACGATATTTTACCAACTCTGGATCATAAAGAGATTTTTCATCATGTGCAGCTTTCTGTCGTAAATAGGCTTGCCATAACCCTTCTAACTGAGTGACATAACTGTTTTCTTTATTCAAATGGTTTTGAAAACGCTCTAAACGCACTTCGATCCCTTTAAAGTATCGTGGTAACTGGCCTAACCAAAACAACGGCGTACTGCCAACAAACCCCGGATAGATCAAATTGTCTAACTGTACATTAATATCTCCGTAAACACGAGCCCAAGGCAAAGAAATACGGCCTTTCATTCTTTTTGCCACACATTGGTAAGAAGACAACACCCGATATAATTGGTTCGCCATTTCATTCGCAATATTAATTAATTGTGTTTTATGAGCGATAAGACATTGTTCAAACTCAGTCTTACTACGTGGCAGTGGTCGACCATCTAGAAATACCTTATCTAAAATGGCGTTTAATAAATCCTCAAGCAACACTTCTTTCTTACCTAGTGGCGCAAAAATCAACATCGACTCTTTAAGATGCGGTAAATTCTTCTGCAAGTAACGCATATCCTTTTGCAGCGCAATTTTCAGTAAACTAATCACTCCTTTACGATGCGACTCCTGCGCGGTATGTTGATCATCAAACATTTTTAATGAAACCGATGAACCTATCGCAACTAAAGCAGGGAACGCCGTTACTTTAATGCCTGCTTGTTTGATTTCTTGTCGTTCAGGGATATCTTGATCCGGCCACTCGTTTAAATTTTCTTGCTCGTGTTCTTTAGTCCCAAATCTAGCAAAGCTCTCTTCTACCATATCACTGAATTGAGTTTGCAGTTTCGCTAAGTCTTTACCTGCACCAAGCACCTTACCCCGTTCATCGACTACTTCTAAAGTAAGCGTCAAATGCGTTTCTAATTTATCCGGCGTCCATTCATTCAAAGGAATATCAATTAAAGTCTCACGCTTAATTTGTAGACTTAACTGTTCAAGTAAATCGCCTTTTTGTTTAGATAGATTCGGATAAACACGATCTACAAACTGAGGGATAGGCACAAATCGACGACGCAGCACCTTAGGCAAAGCACGTAATAATGCCTCACAACGGTCTTTAATAAAGCCAGGCACTGCCCAACCTAAATCTTCAAGACTAAGCTGGCGAAGTAAGCCGACCGGCACTTTTAGTGTCGCACCATCTGTTTCTTTCCCTGGTTCAAAACGATAATCGATGGGCAAGGCAACGCCATTTAGGCCATAAGAATCAGGAAAAGCAAGATCGTCCACACTCACATCTTGATTAATCAAATCATCCCGCGTCATAACTAACGCATCAGGTGATTTTTTTGCAAAATATTCAAGACTTTTTTGATTTAGAATATCCTGCGGAAGACGTTGATTATAAAAAGAAAATACCGCTTCATCATCCACCAAAATGTCACGCGTACGCAGCTTCGCCTCTTGTGTTTCAAGTTGCTCAACAAGGGCTTTATTCTTTCGATAAAAAGACTGCTTAGTCCGCATCTGATTTTCAACCAAACCACTTCTAATCAAGATTTCACGAGTGTCGGCTGGTTCAATTTTCCCATAATCGGTACGGCGGTTCGCCACAATAATAAGGCCATACAAGGACACTTGCTCTTGTGCCATAACACGCCCTTGATTACACTCAAAATGTGGATCGAAATATTGGCGTTTGACAAAAGGAGCGGCAAACTCTTCAATCCACTCAGGGTCTACTCGCGCAGCAACACGAGCATATAGCTTACTGGTCTCAACCAATTCAGCGGCCATAATCCACTGCGGTGGCTTTTTGAATAACATAGAGCCAGGAAAAATAGACACCTTGCGAGAACGACAACCTAGCATTTCTTTGCTGTCCTCCATTTTATTCGCCACTTGTGTAAACAAACCTGCTAACAATGAGCGATGAATCGCTTCGTAATTACGGCTCTCATGAGCAATTTCCTTGAACCCTAACTGTTTACACGCAATCAAGATCTGACGATGAATATCACGCCATTCTCGCATCCGCATAAAGTTTAAAAATTGTTTACGGCAGTATTGGCGCAACTGATTTTGCGATAAGGCTTGACGCTGCTCTTCAAAACGCTCCCACAAGTTTAAGAAAACAACAAAGTCAGAGTCTTCATCTTTATCTTGGGCGTGAGCTTGATCGGATTGCGTTTTCTTGTCCTGTGGGCGCTCTCGTGGATCTGGAATCGACAAAGCACTCACGATCACCGCCACTTCTTTCAGGACCGACTGCTTCTCCGCAGCAATTAAGATTCGACCTAATTTCGGGTCAATTGGCAATTTTGCTAGCTGACGACCGATCGGTGTTAGCTGCTCTCCTTTTAAAGCCCCAAGCTCTGTAAGTGCACGATAACCATCGTTAATCATGCGTTTCTCAGGCATTTCCACAAAAGGAAACTTCTCTACGGCACCTAAACGCAAATTTGCCATCTGCAAGATAACCGAGGCTAAATTAGTACGAAAAATCTCTGGATCAGTAAATTCTGCCCGTGCTGTAAAATCTGCTTCATCATAAAGACGAATACACACACCTGCGGCAACACGACCACAGCGACCTGCTCGTTGATTGGCACTGGCTTGACTGATTTTCTCGATTGGTAACTGCTGAACTTTAGAGCGCACACTGTAGCGGCTCATTCGAGCTAAACCAGGATCGATTACATAACGAATACCAGGCACGGTTAACGATGTTTCAGCGACGTTGGTTGAGAGTACAATTCGCCGCCCAGAATGAGACTTAAAAATTCGACGCTGCTCGCTCGTGCTTAAACGAGCGTACAAAGGCAATACTTCGGTGTTTCTAAGCTCTGCTCGACGAAGTATCTCGGCGGTTTCACGAATCTCTCGCTCACCGGCTAAAAAAACTAAAATATCGCCTGCCCCTCGGTAACCGGTTTGCTTTTCTTCTTGAATTAATAATTCAACCGCATCTAGAATCCCTTGCTCCATGCTTTGATCTTCATCTAGTGCTTCTGAATCAGACTTACTCAGTAGGGGCTGATAACGTACTTCCACCGGATAAGTACGACCGGATACTTCAATGACAGGAGCATCGTCAAAATGCGCAGAAAAACGCGCGACGTCAATCGTTGCAGAGGTAACAATCACTTTCAAATCAGGGCGCGCGACCAACACGCGTTTTAAATAGCCTAACAAGAAATCAATATTCAGACTCCGCTCATGAGCCTCATCAATAATGATTGTATCGTATTTATATAAGAGCTTATCTTGCTGAATTTCGGCCAACAAGATACCGTCGGTCATCAATTTAATCAGTGTTTCTTCAGTACTTTCATCGCTGAAACGCACTTGAAAACCCACTTGCTCACCCAATTTAACTTGCATCTCATCACTGATACGCTCAGCAACACTGCGGGCAGCAATTCGCCTCGGCTGTGTATGGCCAATAACACCAGCGATACCTCGACCGGCCTGCAAACACATTTTGGGTAATTGCGTCGTTTTACCAGAGCCAGTTTCGCCGGCAATAATGATGACTTGATTTTCTTGAATCGCTTTTATGATTTCTTCAGCGCGCGCCGCAACCGGTAGACTTTCATCATAACCAATCTTCGGCAAACGGCTAATTCTAGCCTGATATAAAGCGGCAGATTTTTCAATCATGGCGTCTAATTCAGATACCATACGGTCATAGGGTAAACCGTCTTTTTTACGTTTAGTTAATTGCTCTTGTTTACGAGTTATAAAATAACGATCTCGCGTCATCACATCGGTAATTGGCATAGTAAGTAAACAAATATCCTAATCAATTGGTGCTAATAAGTGGTATGTAAAAACTGAGAAAAAGCGCACCGTTTCTATCTATATAATTGGAAATTCTAACATTAATCCCCATCAAGGCGTTATAGTGAACGCAATCTGCTACACAACTTTTACGCTGTAGAAATCATTAATGGACCAACAAACAAGGAATCGGCATGTCTCATCAAGTATTTGACGACAACTCCCTTACCATTGGGAACACCCCACTCGTTCGCCTCAACAACATTGGCAACGGTAATATTTGGGCCAAAATAGAATCTCGTAACCCAGCTTTCTCTGTAAAATGTCGCATCGGGGCCAATATGGTGTGGGATGCAGAAAAAAAAGGCCTATTAACAAAAGGCAAATCTCTCGTCGAACCATCTAGTGGGAATACTGGTATCGCATTGTGCTTTGTCGCGGCATCACGCGGCTATCCAATCACCATTACCATGCCATCTAGCATGAGTGTAGAGCGCCGCCAAGTAATGAAAGCATTAGGTGCAACCATAGTGTTAACAGAGCCTGCAAAAGGCATGAAAGGCGCGATCGAAAAGGCACAAGAAATTGCCCAAGATGACCGCTTTGTTTTGTTACAACAATTTGATAATCCAGCCAACCCTGAGATTCATGAAAAAACGACGGGGCCTGAAATTTGGCAAGATACCAATGGTGAAATCGACATCTTAATCTCTGGGGTCGGCACTGGCGGCACTATTACTGGCATTAGCCGTTATATCAAAAACACTCAAGCAAAAGCCATTATGAGTGTCGCTGTCGAACCAGCGAGCTCTCCAGTAATTACCCAAACCCTTAATGGTGAAGTTCCAACACCAGGGCCCCATAAAATACAAGGAATAGGTGCTGGGTTCATACCAAAGAACTTAGACCTTTCGATCATAGATAGGGTTGAACAAGTCACTAACGATGATGCGATTATAATGGCCAAACGCCTAATGCAAAAAGAAGGTATTTTATGCGGAATTTCTTGCGGGGCGGCTGTCGTTGCAGCAGAAAAGCTAAATAATATGCCAGAGTTCCAAGCTAAGAAAATTGTGGTTATTCTTCCAGACTCCGGTGAACGCTACTTATCAACCGATTTGTTTAGCGGTGAGTTCAGCGATAACGAATTGATTCAGTAGTACTTAACTAAAATTACTGACTATAAGTCATAAAAAACCAGATCAACCCCTGTATTAGCAAGAGTTTATCTGGTTTTTATTATTGCGGCTAAGTACCTACAACTAAGTACCTATAACTAAGTACATGCCATTAAAAAGCTCTTATTCGTTTGGCTTTTTCTGGAATATCACTTCTCCACCCTGAAAAGCACATAACTCGCCAGGCATCATTTCTTCCCATTCTTCATTATTTGTCAGTGGTCGTGTCGCAATAACCGTTACCACATCTTTATCGCTAGTAACTTCTTGAAAGTCGACACTGATGTCTTCATCAGATAATGTAGCCTGCTTAAAAGGCGCCCGCCTGACAATCCAGTGTAACTTTGTCGTACAAAAACAATACAACACCGCCCCATCAGACAACATCATATTAAACACGCCTTTTTCTTTAAGCTGCAATGCTAGCTCTGTAATCGCTTCAGACAAAACAGTAAGCTCTGGCTCTTGGTCGCAAAAACGCAAGGAAAGTTGCTGTATAATCCAACAAAAAGCGCGTTCAGAATCCGTCGTACCTAGCGGCTGATGCAAACCTACCGGTAACAACTCAGCACCCTCTAATTGTCCATTATGGGCATAAGTCCAGGTTTTACCCCAAAGAATACGACTGAATGGATGAGTATTAGGTAGACTAACCGCCCCCACATTTGCTTGGCGAATATGACTAATCACTATATCGCATTTTAATGAGGTTTTACTCATCACTTCCGCTAGATCTGAATCACAACTTGGCCGCGGATCGTGCATTGTCCACACATGACCATCGCGATACATCGCCATTCCCCACCCATCTCGATGAGGGCCAGTTCTGCCACCACGAGCTCTTAATCCCGAAAAACTAAAACAAATGTCTGTCGGAACATTTGCACTCATACCCAACAACTCACACATCGTCTGACTCTTCACTGTGATAACGACTACCCGGTTTTGAGCGTCGTGAAAAAATAAACACTAATAAAATAAGAATAAAAGCGACGACCCCAATCAGTGCATACACAAACCAACTCGCTTGCGTAATAGAGGTTATTTCTTGCCTCACCTGCACCATAACATTATGACTCGTAGTATCCTGTGTCGAGGTTGCTACCGCGTTGTTATCTTCCGCAACGCCATCACTTATTACCTCTAAATCCGGTGAAACCGCTAACGCTTTCACCGTCTGGTTCGTCGCTTGTTTTTTACTATTTTCTAAGCTACTTAACGATGTATTCTGATCACCCAGTTGAATAACAATTCGGCTGTTTTTAGGATGTGCTACTGTCCAAATAGGTGTGCTGTATACAAGCTTTTCACCTGCTTTAGTCACACCATTCAAGATCGCACTTACTTTAACCAATCGCTCAGACGCAATTGGGACCACCTTCTCCCAATGCCCTTGTGCAATGAAAGGCATTCTTTCTTGCTGCTGAGTACCATCAGCATAATTTAGCTTTAACGTCATACTAGAAAGAGAAGTCGTTAATTTTCCATTGGTAGGGCTAGCTGAAAAAGTTACTAAATTCGCACCACTGTTTTTAACATCAAAACTTACTGCTGGTTGAATCGTAAAATATTGTCGCACCTGACGAGCAAACGTCGCACCTCGCACAACACTCGTCAATGCATACAAACCTGGCTGACTAACACCCTCTATACGACTCTTAAACTGGTCACCATCTCGACTCATATCCAAGGTTAATACGGTATTTTCCTGTCCTCCGACAACAAGAGACAAAGTTTGTTTAGCATCAATGGTGGATAACAGATCGGGATCATTGATAGACCGTTGATTACGAAACAGAGCGACTTTCGAGTCAATATTTTGCTGACTAAAAAGTAAAGAAGGTATTTTGCTCGCAGTCGCTTCTAGATCCGATAAGACACGCACATGGACCCGCTTAAGATCTACATTCTCAACATGCCACCGCCCTGCAGTAGGATGAGTCACCGTCACTAATGTAAAATATGGCGCATCAGAAATATGCACACCCGGTCGATCGACTAAAGGCAGACTATTACCATTAGGCTGAATAATATTGGGCAATTCACCCACTTCATGCAGTACCTCAAAAGTAATTTCTCGACTGCTTGAATCCACATCAAAACCGCCTTCAATCAAAGGTAATTCTGCGGAAGGAGCTACTTGACTGTAAATACGATCAAAAGTACCCAATAAGTCTTCTGGCACTGCTACTTGAGTATGTGTGCCATTAGTACGTGAAGATAAGTGATCCAATAACGCCTTGTCCGTATAATCGGTTAACGATACGGTATGTAGGTGTATACCTTTTTCTTCTAACCGTAATGTGAGATCGCTCCAAATACGTTGGCGAGAAAGCGCATTCACCTGCGGATCCAAACTAATATCGACCATTCCATCAGAGACTAGAATCCAATCGCGACGGTATCCAGGGGTCAACCCTGACGCATCAGGCGTATCAAGCAGCAAAGTCAGAATAGACTCAAGATCTGTTTTTACGTCTTCTGTCACATAACCATTAACATACTTCGTTAAGGTTGCTTTAGAAGCTGGCGTTATAAGTGTTTCTGGAAAAAGTACCCTCGACTTTTCACCAAATAACCAAACACCTAATGTGGCTTTATTTTCAGGCGCTAGGTCGGCAATTAAACGTAGTGCTTGCGCTGTAATTTTATTCGGATCACTCGCCTGCATACTACCTGAGGCATCCACAATAATTCGAAATTGCGTGTCCGCTTGACTAAGAGGAGACCACCAAGAAAGAAAAACAAAACAAAGTACCACACCTATCTTTAACTGTTTCACTAACGACCACCTCTTAGCATTATTATCGTTGACTCAATGCAATATCCATTTAGCATTCACCAAAGTCATAAGGTTCCGGTAAACCATGAACCCATTTAATGATATGCGTTTCCCAATCTTCCTCATCTACTCGCGTTTCCGGCACCGCATAATCTCGCACACTCAACCCTTGGCGTATCATTTCTTTATTACTACCAACCACTAGTGGATGCCAATTCGGAAGTTCTCCTGTTTCATGCAACACTCGATAGCCACAAGTGTCTGGTAGCCAATCAAATGTCTGTATTTGATCTGGCGTCAAGGTAATACAAGAAGCTACTTTTGATTGGCGAGTGTCGTACACCTTGCACTGACAAGCGCTAACATCTAGCTGTTCACACGCTAAGTTTGTGTAATACACATCCGCGGAATCTTCATCTTCTAGCTTTTGCAGGCAACATTTGCCACAGCCATCACAAAGCGACTCCCATTCTGGAGCACTCATCTGATCCATTGCTGTCGTCTTCCAAAATGGCTCGTAACGCTTCGCAATCATAATTAGTAAACCGCCTCGGTTGGCGTTTTATACAGATCCAGTAAATACTCCTCTTTCACAGGAGGAAGCTGTAAATAAAAGCCTACTTCACGAATACCTTTAATCACTTTTTCGGTATCCGCCATGGCAAGCTTTTGATCTTTTGTTAACAACATCGTCATGGCGCTAATACCCGCACCAAATCGAGCCATTAATGCTTCAGGTATTTCTTTTAATCCATTTTTTTTCTCTACATATAAGTACATACCATCGTGCTTAGATGAACGAAAAATTTCGACAATTAAATGCTGCTTCATAGTTTTCTCAATGTGCTACTTTCTGCGGTTGCTGGTTTCTCAAGGGTCTATTACGACTTTTTAAAACGCTCAAGTATAGGCTCAATAATGATATTACGGCGCCAACCTGTCATCGCAGGATTTTGCCAATCGATAGCAGAGCCATCAAACAAATGATGAACCAACGGCTCTAACAACTTACGTTTCAACATGGCTTCTGGTGCTATTTCTAATGCCTGTGCTCGCTCACGACTATAAGCTTTGATGGCCTTTGTAAGATCACCTGCTTGTGATGGCAGTGGCATTTCTAACGGCGTTTGAAGCTCATCTGGCGATAAACTTTTTACCAAGGCTACTGTCTTTAAAATTTCATCGCCATATAAGCGATGCTGTTTACCTGTTAACTCTTCTGTTCCTGCAATCGCCTTATGATGATCTGGCAAGGTTTTACCCAAGGCCCATAAAGTACGATCTTTAAGAATCTGCCCTTTTGGCACATCTTCTTTACGAGCTTGCTCATCACGCCAAATAAACAACAAACGCAACAGCGTTAATCCTTCAGGAGAAAGACGCCAAGCCGTTTTCACTCCAGCCCAGTTTTGCTCTGGGTCTGCATTTACTTGGTGTTGCCATTTTAGTGTTTCACAATCCTCAAGCACCCAATCGAGTATCTTTTTCTCTTCAAGTTTTGCAACCTGCATAGGATAAAGTTGAGCCAAATACACCACATCTAATGCGGCGTAACGCTTTTGCGCATCGGTCAACGGACGCTGCACCCAATCAGAACGAGTTTCGTCTTTGGCCACCTCTATATTTAAATAAGCGGCAACCAATTTTACGTAACTCAAAGACCATTGAGCACCAGCATAAGCCTCACCTATTTGAGTATCGTAGAATGGCGCTGGTAATACTCCCAATAGACGATCAAACACATCCAAATCTTCTGAACAGGCATGAAACACTTTCATCACTGACGGATTAATCATCAAAGCACGCAGCGGTTCCCATTGATCAATCGTTAACGGATCAATCAATACCGCTTTTTCGCCTTCGCTAATTTGAATCAAACCAGTAATAGGAAAGTACGTCGTACGACGAATAAATTCAGTATCAACCGCGATAACAGGCAAATCTGCCCAATAGTCACACCAAGTTGCTAACGATTCATTATCCGCGACCCATATAATATTTAGTGCTTGATCTTGATTTTCCATTCTAGAGTATTTTCCGTCCCTCTAGCGCTAACGCCAGAGTGTTGCCATCAACGTATTCCAGTTCACCACCCATGGGAACACCATGAGCAATGCGACTAACATTAATGTTTTTGGATTTTAATTTCTCAGCGATATAGTGACATGTCGCTTCACCTTCTACCGTTGAATTCGTTGCTATAATGGCTTCTTCCACTTGATTATGAACCACTAGATTTTCTAAATGATCCAAACCCAGCTCTTCAGGACCAATGCCATCGATGGGAGAAAGGTGACCTAATAAAACAAAGTAACGTCCAGTAAACGTACCTGCCGATTCAATAGCAAGTACATCCGCTGGTGTTTCAACAATACACAAGTGCGTAGGGTCACGTTCTACATCTGCACAAATACTGCATTCTGACTCTTCCGTTAACGTTCGACAACTAGAGCAACGGCCTACTTTATCTAACGCTTCACGCAGTGCATTAGCCAACCTATCAGCCCCTTTATGCTCTCGCTCCAGAAGATATAGTGCCATTTTCTGAGCTGACTTTGGGCCAACGCCAGGAAGACAACGTAACGATTCGATAAGCTCTTTAATTAAGGGACTAAACAAGCCGAACTCCTAGAAAGGCATTTTAAAACCAGGTGGTAAAGACATACCTGCCGTTGCAGCATCCATCTTCTCTTTCTGGGTCACTTCAATATTGCGAACAGCATCATTTACCGCAGCAGCAATCAAGTCTTCAAGCATTTCTTTGTCATCTGCAAACAAAGAATCATCAATCGAAACACGTTTCACATCGTGACGACCTGTCATCAGGATTTTCACTAGACCAGCACCAGACTGACCTTCTACTTCCAAACTGGCCACTTCTTCTTGGGCTTGTTTTACATTTTCCTGCATTTTCTGCGCTTGGCGCATCATGTTGCCCATTCCACCTTTAAACATAACTCTCTCCAATTAGATTTTAACTTTAACCGTATCGTAAACCAGTTGCGCGCCCATAGTACTTGTCAGCGCTTGAACAACTGGATGTGAATTTAGATGATCAATAGCCACCTGCAACGCCTCGGCACGCTTACTGGCAGCAAACTCTTCTGCCGTAACACCGCTTGTATCTTCAACCGTATCTATAATTAGCGGCACACTAAGGCTAAAGAAGTCACTTAACGCGCCTTGAATTTGTTCGTACCTTGTCTGGTTCAACATATGACCATACTCAAGCGGCACTTCAAGCTTAATCCCCTGCTCACTGGCAGATACTAAACTGGAATTCATTAAAATATTTTGCACCAAACCTGTTAAAGGCAACCTTGGCGCAACCAACCACCATAACTTCATGGTCAGTTCACTAAAATGACTCATCTCAGGTAATGGCATCCCTAAGGCAGGCTGAGCGACCGAGTCAAACACTCTAGGTTTGCTTGTCTGCTCTTCATCCTGCTTAATCTCAGACTCTACTGGTTCAGCACCTAATGCTTGAACTAATTCTGCTGCAGGATTAAAGGGATCAGACACATCCGCAATAGCGCGCTCTTCTGCCTCCTCTTCGTCTTCTTCATCCTCTTCGAATGACAAAGACTCTGCAGTTGGCAGCACCACATTGTCAGATGTGTTATTTTTTTCCGTTGGCGCATTCGTTATCGATGCCTTTTCAGGCGCCGTTTTTGCTACTACACCGTTTTTTACATCAGGGACAATGGACTCTGACTTTCGCAACTCTGCGTCATTACACTCATCATCGCCCAATGACAGAG
Source organism: Marinomonas sp. (assembly GCA_052107635.1). Lineage (GTDB taxonomy): Bacteria > Pseudomonadota > Gammaproteobacteria > Pseudomonadales > Marinomonadaceae > Marinomonas. The sequence continues at coordinate 20,228 of JBQEFB010000025.1, forward strand.
TAGGTAAAACTGTTTCGTCACTTTCTATCTGCGCTTCAGAGGCAGTACTATATAAATCAGACTCCACCAAATCAGAAGCAACCGCTTCAGGCAAGCTCATCTCAACAGCATCTTGCTCATCACTGTCTAGGACATCATCTAAGTCCGGCTTCTCTAATTCAGGCGCTTCTTCCCATGGCGGACGCTCTGATTCAGCAACTGGTGGTGTTTGTATATTTTCAACTACGCCACCAGCAATATCTGACGCTTTCCCCTCAGGCACTTCAGTCTTTGGTGTTTTAAGCTGATCGCTGCCATCTAATTCTGGATGTTTTGTAGCGACTTGAACATCTGTCGACATAGCAGGCGCAGGGTCTACCTTCGGTGGTTCGGTATAACTCACTGCCATTGGTGCAGTCGGCCTAAAAGCAATTAAACGCAACATCAGCATTTCAAAGCCAGAACGCGCGGTATGTGATAAATGCAAATCTCGACGACCAATCAACAAACTTTGATACATCAACTGAATTTCTTCCGAACTGACAGTCGCTGCAATATGCTTAATCTGCGCCAAATCTCCTTGCTGATCAAGTAATGCGCCAGGCACCTGTTGCTCCACTGCGACACGATGCAAGGTATCAAGTAAACTGCCACAAATGGCCGAAAAATCTGGCTGATAATCTGCCAACGCTTCAATTTTCTGTAACACTTGAGCGGCATTTTTACTGGCGATGCTTTCTAACAAACTCAGGATCTGCGCTTGATTAACCAACCCTAACATGGCGGTAACGCCCGTTTCAGAAATCGTGCCATTACCAAATGCAATGGCCTGATCCGTCAAACTTAACGCATCACGCATACTGCCGTTTGCAGCTTGGCCTATTTGCCAAAGTGCAGGCTGGTCAAACGCGACCTGCTCTGTTGTCAATACTGTTTGCAAATAATCCACCACACGTTGTGGCGTCATATTCTTAAGATTAAACTGCAGACAACGGGACAAAATAGTAACAGGAAGTTTTTGTGGATCGGTCGTCGCCAGCAAGAATTTTACATGAGCGGGCGGTTCCTCCAATGTTTTCAAGAGCGCATTAAAGGAATGCGTAGAAAGCATATGGACTTCATCAATTAAATAGACCTTGAAACGTCCACGGGTTGGAGCATATTGAACGTTTTCTAATAATTCGCGGGTATCTTCCACTTTTGTTCGAGAGGCCGCATCGACCTCAATCAAATCAATAAAGCGACCTTCGGCGATTTCAACGCAACTATCACAGTGCCCACAAGGCTCAGGAGATATACCGTTGGTTTCGCAGTTTAGGCATTTCGCAAAGATACGAGCGATAGTCGTTTTACCAACCCCGCGTGTTCCGCTAAACAAATAAGCATGATGCAAACGTTGTTGACGAAGCGCATTGACCAAGGCTTGTAAAACATGGTCCTGCCCTGCCATTTCAAGGAATGTTTGTGGCCGCCATTTGCGTGCTAAAACTTGATAACTCATGATAGATACTGGCTAATAAAAAGCGATTTTTCATTGTACGGCAGTCTAATGGATTTCGAAACCATTCATACTACTATGCAAGCTGGAAAGCCCACTAAAAATGATTTTTTTCGCTTTTTAGATCAATAGTTTATATTTCGCTCAGACTGGCTGAGCGAAATCGTTATGGTGTTACGAATTGACTTTTTGTTCGCGGATTTTACGCTGACGCTGTTTTTCTAACGTTTTTTCTAAACGATGCTTTTCAACCGCGTCTGACACCTCTGCACCTATGTGCTCTTCCCCACGAGCGCGTGCCAGCTGCACTTGACGTTCACGCTCGATAAAACGCTGACGCTGCTCATCAGTATACTTATCAAAGCAATGCACACAACTAACACCTTGCTGATAACGCTCGTCTAACTTCTCGTCTTCAGTGATTGGCATGCGACAAGCATGACACTGATCATACTCACCTTTTTCCAAATTATGATTCACAGAAACACGATTATCAAACACAAAACAATCACCTTCCCACATAGACTCTTCTTGCGGCACTTCTTCCAAATACTTAAGAATACCACCTTCCAAATGATACACTTCGTCAAAACCCTGCCCTTTTAAGAAGGCAGTAGATTTTTCACAACGAATACCACCAGTACAAAACATGGCAACTTTCTTATGTTTTTCTGGATCAAGGTTTTCTTCTACATAACTGGGAAATTGACGAAACGTCTCTGTTTTTGGGTTAACCGCATTCTTGAACGTACCGATTTGATATTCGTAGTCATTGCGCGTATCAATCAAAACCACATCGGGATCAGAAATTAATTCATTCCATTGCGCTGGTTTTACATAAGTCCCAACCACACGTTTTGGGTCTATTCCTTCAATACCCATAGTCACGATTTCTTTCTTCAATTTTACCTTAGTACGGTAAAAAGGCATATTTTCATCGTAGGATTCTTTATTAACAATATGATCCAAACCTGGCTGTTTATCCAACCATGAGAACATAGCATCAATTCCTTCTCGTGGCCCCGCGACGGTACCATTAATCCCTTCACTTGCTAATAGCAAGGTTCCGCGAATGGCATTTTCTTCTAAAATAGCCTGTAGCGGTTCACGAAGAGACTCAAAGTGAGGAAGTTCAACAAATTTGTATAGGGCACACACAACAACGTTAGACAATTTCTATCTCCTATGCGGTCTGGAACGTAAAACCAGAGCAATTAAACAAGGCGCGCATTATAGAGTTTTTGACACTAAAATTCGAGCCTATCAGACACTAAAATTTGATGAATAACTATTGATCAGGATCAAGCGTCTTCGCCGTTGTATTGTTAACACGAAACCAGCCAGCGATACTGTGACGCGTTCGCTTAGCGATACTGACCTCATGATAAAAGCTTTCACTGAGAAAAACCGCCAACCGACCTTTTTTAGGAAAAAAACGCCCTAACTCTTGTTCGGGATAATGCTCATCATAAATAATAAGCTCTCCCCCATCTCCCGCCTGCCAATCATCATTAAGATACAATACCGTCGACAACACTCGATTAGTTTGTCCTTTAAACGAGTCTAAATGTTTTTCGTAAAAAGCGCCTTCTTGATAACGTGCAAAGTGCGCTTCAAAATCAAACAAACCTAAAAAAAACTGACGATTCAATACGATACGCAATGCTTCCATCTCATCCAGAAATGTTTTACGAGTTGGTGTCACAGGATCAATCCACTGGATAAAATCACGTCGCGCATCAAGTATCACTTGGTGAGTCACATTACGGCCAACACCAGCTTGCACCATAGCCGCACTATCAATACTTTGAATTTCTATCATTAGTTGTTCAGTAAAAGCATCTGAAAAAAAATCGTCTTGAACACTCCATCCTTTGGTTTTTAAATCACTCAACAAGAGCGCAAAAGGCTCAAGGCGACTAAATGCTGGCAATAGCGTTTCAGGCAAGTTCACAGGCAAAAGACGATTAAGAACAGTACTGTCAGTGGTCATAGAAGAGGGTTCACATATTAAGCGGCATTATTGCCCAATTATTTATGATACTGTAGCACTCGTGCCGACACACTACTTATTCTTTATACGCAACGCTGAACCATGACCCAATCTTTTATTCTACGCGACTACCAAACTCAAGCTGTGGAGGCAACGTTAGAGCATTTTCGACGATCGAATGACTCTGCCGTTATTGTGCTACCCACAGGAGCAGGAAAAAGCCTAGTCATAGCGGAGTTAAGTCGCTTAGCAAAAGGTCGCGTCTTATGTTTGGCACACGTAAAAGAGCTTGTAGAGCAAAATCATGAAAAATACCTAGCAACAGGCAACTCTGCCGGACTCTATTCTGCAGGGCTAAACCAAAAAATCAGCACAGCAAAAACCACCTTTGCCAGCATTCAATCACTTGCCGCCAACACACAAGACTTCACTGCACCAGTAAGCCTTATCATTATCGATGAATGCCACCGCGTAGAAAGCAATGAAGACAGCCAGTATCAAAAAACTATTCAGCATTTTTTAACACTCAACCCAAATACAAAAATACTAGGCCTAACCGCCACCCCTTTTCGACTAGGAACAGGCTGGATTTATCAACACCATTACTATGGCTTTGCCCGTCCTGAAAACAACTGTTTTTTTAAGAAATGTATTTTTGAACTACCATTGCGATACATGGTGAAAAATGGGTATTTAACGCCACCTATTCATTATGATGCAGCAGTCGCTCATTATGACTTTAGCCTGCTGACAGAAAGCTTAGATGGAGAACAAGATAGCGACGCGATTGCTCTCAACGAGCTCATCCATAAACACCCCAGAGTCACTCGTGCAGTAACAGAACAAATTATACAACTAAGCGAAAAACGCCAAGGCGTAATGATATTTGCTTCTACCATTGATCATGCACAAGAAATAATCGGCTATTTACCAAGCGATGAATCCGCATTAATAACAGGCCATACACACAACAAAGAACGCGATCGACTGATCCAACAATTCAAGGCAAAACAACTCAAATATTTAGTCAACGTTTCCGTTTTAACCACTGGATTTGACGCCCCACATGTAGACGTCATTGCTATTCTTAGGCCAACTCAATCCATCAGCTTATTCCAACAAATCGTTGGTCGCGGATTACGCCTTAGCCCAGATAAAAAAGACTGCTTAATATTAGACTACACCAACAATGGTTATGACATATTCCAACCCGAAGTCGGTGAAAAAAAACCAACAAACGACTCAGAAGTCGTCCAAGTACACTGCCCTGAGTGCGACTTCGCTAATACATTTTGGGGAAGAAAAGACACAGCAGGAAATGTCATTGAGCACTTTGGTCGCCGCTGCCATGGCCTAATGGAAACGCCTCATGGCGAAGAGCAATGCCACTATCGCTTTTGTTTTAAACGCTGCCCACACTGCAATGAAGAAAACGACATCGCCGCCAGACAATGCCAGCACTGCGCAGAGAAATTAATTGACCCAGATGACCAGTTAAGAAATGCACTCAATCTAAAAAATAATAAAGTATTACGCTGCTCAGGTATGACATTAGCCATCCACCCTAGTGATGATAGCCTTAAAATAACCTATCACGATGAAGATGGTACCGAGTTAAGCGAGTCCTTTTATTTTGAGCAGAAAAAATCCAAACAAAAATTCAATGATAGCTTTGGTAGGCGCGTCGCCAATAGCACCCATCCAATCGCCTTCGAACACGCCAATGACATTCTAAAGTTCGAGCCCTATTTAGCAGCACCTGATTTTATTATTGCCAAAAAACAAAAGAACCACTGGAAAATAACAGAGAAGCTATTTGACTACCAAGGACCTTACCGTAAAGCAAACAGTCTCACTTAGTAACAACCAACCTAAACCATATAAAACGGCAAAAAAGCCTTATCGGGTGATAAGGCTCGAAAGCGAGCACATATACCAATAACAGCCTAATTTAAATATTGCACTCGCTCAAAAGGTGAGTTATTTAAACGACGATCCAAGTCAGACATGAAACGAACAATCCGCCTCGCATTCATACCAAAATCACGCTGCCCTACACGAGAACTTGACCTCATATCAATGCGCACCTTATCCCCCTGAGAGACAACACGCAGCACAATATCATCTCTAAAACCAAAGATAGGGGTTCTTGCTGTTGCCTCTATTAAACCAACCTTAGGATACGTTGCATCGAGCTGCCAGCCTCTTTCTTTCACCAAACTCAGTACTTTAAGGTAGGCAACTTCAACATCCTTATCTGTAAACACAGGATTTAAGTTGCGGTAGTTTGCCTTCTGAATTGATGCGAAATCCGTATTATAATACAAACTGTTATCACCCGACTTTCTCAGGAAATCTACGTTCATAAAAGCAGGCGGCGTATCAGTATCCGTCGTAATATCATTGATATTTGGCAGACCGCTGCGCTGCATGTAAAAAACAATCCACATGAAGCTATAAACAAGCGACACAATTAGCACTAGGCTAAAAAAACGCTGACTAGAAACATTCCCTTCTTTACGACAAAGAAGAATAGAAATGGCCGCTAAAACAGACAACACCAAAGCGCCGAAGACACTTTGTTTTAGCAGAGTAAAACCTGTTATCGGTTCAAACAGTCCAACTCTTACACCTGCTATTGAGATAAAAGCGGCACACCCTACTAACATTAGTAGAATGTAAAGCACAGGAGATATATAACGACTCATAGATTACTCATGCCATCTTGATATCAACACCTTAGCCTGACACGAGACTCACGAACAGAAGTCTCGTCGTGCTTTGGTCTTGATTCCTCACTATTTGCATACTTTCAGTAAGCATTTCAAAAAGACACTGAAAACACAGTTCTTTTCTCTTTTATAAATACCAAAAGCACCCATTCTTGAGGCATAATACATCGCCTATATTTTTGGCTCTCGATTACTATTAATTTTCATATTATTCCCCCTCTATCAGCTTTTCATTTCATCCTAGGCTAAAGTCGCTTTTATGATTCAAAAACTATGATTCAAAAACACTCATCTCATTGCGTTGATGCGCTGCGAAAGCAATGCAAAGAAAATGCTAAAAGACCTTTTTTAGCCAGAGGCTCAAATGCTATACGTTGTCCTTCTTGCATGATGGCTGAATTTGCATGTTTTTGCCTACACAGAAAAACCGCTAGATCGGCCATTGATTTTATTTTGTTATTCCATAGCGATGAAATATACAAACCCACTAATAGTGGTCGACTTATTGCAGATTTATTCCCAGAGAACACCACCGCCTTTTTATGGAATAGAACACAACCGGATGATGAATTAAAAACACTATTACGCGAAAGACAAGGGAAATGCACAGTACTATTCCCTAATACAGAAACTGCGCAAAAACAACAAAGACAAACCAGAACACTCCCACTACCAACATTAGATAATAATGAAAAGCATACCTTCATCATTTTAGATGGGACCTGGAAGCAAGCCAGTAAAATGTTCCATCAAAGCGAATGGCTAAAAAACACCCCACATCTTGAAATAAGCAGCCAAGCTCAACGTTCTTTTTTAGTAAGACATTCAGGACATGATATGCAATTTGCAACAGCAGAAGTGGTTTCTCTGCTATTAGACGCGCTAGATAATAACGAGCAAGCAGAGCACCTACTCCATTATTATCAACTTTTTAATCAGAGCTGCCTCGCCAGCAGAAAACGAGGCAACACAAAAGAATAACCGACTTAAAGCCTCGTTAATAACGACGCCATACCATTAGAATGAAACTGCACTGCTTGCTTCTTTTTCTTAGCCACCAAAAGCGGCCCATTATCAAGAAACAAAAAAGCCTTCCAGCTACGTTTAAAAACAGCCCAAGGCATTTCAAAAACAAGTTCATTGTGACAACAAAAAAACACCCGCGTATCATCACCCCATGGCGCAACATGCCCCAAAAGCTCTTCTGGTAAATCAGGCGAATCGGACTCCCAAATAGACTCCCACTTTATTTTTAATGCGCTCTGCTTTTTAATCCAATCATCATCGGTAAAATGATCAGGGTGAATTTGTGCATCACTAATATAATCACGCCACACTCCACCTGCACCAGTCTCATCTAGCCAATGAATTTGCGCTAAATCCTCTGCTTCAACTTTTGGGTCATCTCGTTTAAAAATCCAACTTTTGGAAAAGTTTTCTAGTAATTGATACGCCATAAATTCCTATTCTAAAAAGAAAATATAAAAACAATCACACGTCACTAGCAGGCCACTACAAATAAAAGCCACCATCAGCACTACACTAATTTAAGATAGTAACGCACCAAATAATAACGCCAAGTATAACGTAACTAGGCATTTTAAAGGGGAGAAAAAGATCTCGCCAATCTATTTCTTTCCTCGCAAATAATTCGTTACTATCTAAATCCACTCATAAAAATATCTTTTATATGCCTTATTCTTACAAAGCCATCATTTTTGATTGTGACGGCGTTATTGTTGACACAGAAAATATTGCCAACAACATCTTAAAAGCATTACTTTCTGCAGAAGGACTAAACGTGGATGACAAGCTACTTCACGAACAACTCACCGGCTTTACCCATCAGAAAAACCTAAAAACAATCGCTTCTTTACTAGGAAGAGCATTACCAGACGACTTCGAGGAAAATTATAGACAGAGATTCAACATCGCTATTAGCAACCATTTAGAACCTATTGATGGGGTGCGTGACTTATTGAAAAAAATCACGACTCCTATAGCAATGGCAACCAATTCTCGACGCAAAGAAATGAACGTTAAACTCAATAAAATCCAACTTATGGAGACCTTTTCTACACGCTTCTGCTCCGAAGATGTCGAGAACGCAAAACCCGCTCCAGACCTTTACTTAAAAGCCGCCGCCGCATTAAATATGACCCCAAAAGACTGCCTTGTTATTGAAGACTCTATTGCTGGCATTACCGCAGGACGAGCTGCCGGCATGCGCGTACTCGCTTTTAGCGAAACACTCGATGCGACAACACAAACGGCCGCTGGGGCAAGTGCCTGCTTTAAAACAATGCAAGAATTAGAAATCTTGTTAGGGTTATAGTTAGTAAAAGCCCAGAAGCACTGGGCTGACTAACAACATTAAAGTGAAGTGAGCTGTTTGAGGAGGCTTTTTGGCAAATCTTTTATGGTTAAGGCTCCAGTGTCAGCATTAAACACAATAGAATCACCTAATAAGTCGCTATTAAAACTCAAAGTAAGAGCGCGGGAACTTCCAGACAATCGCGTCAATTTTTTTAATGCGGCTTTCTCAATGAAAATTTCTTTTTCCATTTGAAAGCTCTCAGATTCTGCTATTTCTAAAAATTTATTGGCCTGTTCTACAGAAAATCGAGATTCAACTTCATTAGCAATCTGTTGAATAGCAAGTGGCTCACGCTCTTCCGCTTTAGATTGGCATTGCTCTGCAACAATACGTTTAAAATCATTTGCTTGCTTTGCAGGCACTCTTTCTGACTGACAAAAAGCCGATGTTAATTCAACAAGCTTTCGTGTTTCTTTCGCCGCGACCTTTGGCTCATCGCAACCAATAAACTGAGTAAAATATTCACTCTCAACTTTAGGTGCACGACCAAAACGGAACGCAATATAACGCCCCTCATCACCTGACAACCAAGCATTCAGGTTAATGCGTAATGCCATGTGTAGCTTTTCCATTTCAATTTGCTCAACCTGAGACAAACTAAGATCAGCCCCCAAACCAATACCTTGCTTACGCTTTAACATAACAATGTATAAAAAATGAGTGCCATGCAGCTCATAATGGTTAAACCATAGCAGCCCACCTTCCGCCTCTTCCACCGGCTCTAAAAATTTCAAATATTCAGCCGCACAATCTTTTGAAAAACCAGCAAAATCATCAAATTGCTCATTTTTAAAATGCTTACTTAATAAAGTAGGGAGCTGAGAACCTTCTTCACTACCTTGAGGGTTCGTAAAGCGCCCTGTTGTCATCCCTGATCGATTAAATAAATTCGTCACTTGTTCAGAAAGCACGTCAGCTTGTCCGTCAATCGGGTTTTCATTTGGGCGGGCAATTAATATCGCTTTGCGCTCACCTTCATGCTTTTGTATTTCATGCACAATCAAGTTGGTAATAGACACCAGCAACCTCTTACGTTTAATATGAATAAATTGTGACCAAACCTCACACGAGGTCCATTCAACCCTTTATAGCTGAGCCATGATCAAACCAAAGACCACAAAAAAAGAGACGCGAAGCGAAATTGATTCTTTAGTAGAAGAGTTTATCAAGGCTAAAGGAGAGATCCAGCAAGTCGATATGGGTGAATCAGGCCTTATTGACGGAAAGTATAACACGTCACACATGGGCTTTAGTGAACCAAAAAAAGAACGCACGCCACTCAATCATGTCGTGGCAGCCATCCAGCATCGCAACACCCCTAGCCCACCTCCCAAAACGACAAAAAAACCAAAAAAGAAAATTATTTACGATGACTTTGGGGAACCTTTACGATGGATATGGGAAGAATGATGCATAATTGTCCATATCTATATCCAATAATGTATAGTATGTTTAATATACACTGATTAAGATCAACATAACGTAAATACTTATAAGGATATTTAATGTCACTTCGTTATTTGCATGCAATGATAAGAACAGATAAGCCAGAAGAAAGTCATACCTTTTACTGTGAAGGTCTAGGGCTTATTCAAACACGACGCTATGACAGCGAAGAAGGTAAATTTTCTCTTATTTATTACGCGACCTCACAAGGTGAACCAGAGGTGGAACTTACTCACAACTGGGACGATCGAGCTTATACTAATGGCGATCAGTTCGGCCACCTAGCTTATGAAGTCGACAACATCTATCAAGTCTGCGAAAAATTGCAATCTATTGGTGTCACCATACTTCGCCCACCTCGTGACGGCCATATGGCCTTCGTAAAAGACCCAAATAACATTTCTATTGAGCTACTACAGAAAGGCAATAAGCTTGAAAAGGCAGAACCTTGGTGCTCTATGGAAAATACCGGTAGTTGGTAAACATTTTTTAGCAACTAAAAATTACAAAACTGTCATCGCTCTATTGGCGTCGACTTTTTATAATAACTAAACCACACTATCTAAGGCCATTTACCATGAACACAGTCTTTAGAAAAATCTGCATCGTAAGCCTATTAGTTATATTAAGCAATGGTAGCTATGCAACAAGCCTATTTACCGATGACGCGCGCGCCAGCCTTATGGATACCGACAAAGATGGTGTCATTAATGCTCGTGACCGCTGCCCTAACACTCCAGCCAACTCGGCCATAGACAATAATGGCTGCAGTAAAGAATCTTCAAAATTATTATCCGTTAATCTAAAAATCCTATTTGATTCTGGCGAATCCGCTGTTAAGCCTAAATTTTACTCAGAAGTAATGAAGCTGGCAGATTTTCTGAAAGAGCATGAAGCGAGCACGATCGTTATCGAAGGCTATACCGATAATGTAGGTTCAGATGAATTTAATCAGGTGCTTTCTCAAAAACGTGCTGATGCCATTGCCAATGTATTAACGGATGTTTTTAAAATATCCAAATATCGAGTCAAAGCAATTGGTTATGGCGAAGAACATCCTATTGGTAACAATGAAACTGAAGATGGTCGCGAAAACAATCGTCGTGTTGTCGCTAATGTTTTTGCCAAAGAAAAAATAGAGACACAACGCTGGACAATTTACAGTGTTGATAAAAATGTAAGCACCTCTTTTTACAATAAAAGCTAATCATAAACGATCCCGCTGCATAACCAAATACAGCGGGATAGTTTCCATTCAGCCGAGCACCACCTTCTTTAGCCTCTAGTGCCACCCCTCAAAACTACCTTTATTATTTGGCGTATACTGCCAGTAAAACATCACCAATCACGGAATGCTTGACCATCAACTCAGACAACTTGTTAAAAAGATAAGCTCCTTGTACTTATGTATTCTCAAGTAAATTCTCATCTTCAATAATTTGCATATTCACTAATGCCGCCGCTGGGCCAGCAGTACAACCACCAAAAGTAGAGATGTCACGAAAATACCTCATACAGCCAGTCGCCATACCAACCCAAAAAAAGTTTCTATCGTTAACATTAAAATGCGGCATACGCTTTGGTTTAAATAACGTATAAAAAATCAATAACACCAAGATCAATAAAGGAAAAAACTGCCCTACATATCGAACAATAAAAAAAGTCGTAATCGCCGCCCCTATTGCCGTACCAAAGCCAAAAGAAATACACATACCCCAGCGCACATGGGATCGTAATCAGCGGCTTAACCGGCATAAATACACTCATAGCAGAAAACATAAGCACGCCACCTGCCATTCCTGTAATCGAGGTAATAGCAGACGCAATGGCAATCGCCAGAGACAGCCATATGAGACTTTCAGTTGATAAAGAAACGATATCCATCAATTACCCTTACTATTATTCATCTGTATTAAAGGGTAACAGTGTAAAAGAAGCTCAATAACTGCATAGATCCAGTTCAGCGTTTATGACAGTCCACTCAATAAAACACCGTCATAATTAACGAACACAAAACATCAGAGAGGACTAATCGATAACCTAAAAAAATGGCTTAGCAATAAGATGCTAAGCCACCAAAAACACACAAAAAAAGCGGATCACCAATACAGAAATCCGCTTTTCTTTATAGACCAGAGTTATACATTTCAGGGTTAAATTCAGCCCCGCTCTAAAAACATCGATAAGTCATTTTATTGAGCTTCAGAAGCAAGATTAAGCTTATCTTCTGCTGCTTGATCAAACTCTGGATCACCTTTGCCTTTTGAGATTTTAATCACGTAAGCCGTGACAAAGAACATAACCAACATACCAATAATAGTAGATACCTGCATCGGCAAGCCGAACCCTAACCTACTATTATTCAGAATAAACGTAACACACACCATGGTCATGAACATCGCAGGTACAGTAGAAATCCAATGCAATTTATTAAAACGTAACAGATAAGCAGAGGCGGTCCACAACATCATCACCGCAGTCATTTGATTCGCAAAACCAAAGTAGCGCCAGATCACTGCAAAGTCGACCTGAGTCAATACTCCACCCATTACAAATAAAGGCATGGCCATCAAAAGACGGTTTTTTAATGTCTTTTGCTCCATATTAAAATATTCAGCCAGAATCAAACGACTAGAACGAAAAGCGGTATCGCCCGATGTGATCGGCAAAATAACAACCCCAAGAAAAGCAATAATGCCACCAAAAGTGCCTAATAAACCGAACGAAGAAGCGTACACAACATTACCAGGTCCGCCATCATCAATAGCATTTCCTAGAGCCCCCATAGAGCCAAAAAACGACAACGCAATCGCACACCAAATTAGAGCAATAACGCCTTCTCCAATCATGGCACCAAAAAAAACAAAGCGACCATTCTTTTCATTTTCCAAACAACGCGCCATTAAAGGAGACTGCGTCGCATGGAATCCCGATACTGCACCACACGCAATGGTGATAAATAAAGCAGGCCATAAAGGTAAATTATTTGGGTTCATATTAGTGAATAAATCACTAAACTCATAATTCGACAAAATTGTATGTTCACTCGACACCGCAATTGCACCAATCAACCCCACTGACATAAAAATCAACAAGGCACCAAAGAAAGGGTAAAAACGCCCAATGATTTTATCGATCGGCACAATCGTCGCTAAGACGTAATAAGCAAAAATAATTGCGACCATAGCACCCATAGACACAGTCGCACTGGTTTGTTCATTCACTAGGCTAGTGATCATGCTTGCCGGAGCAGAAACAAACACCACACCCACTAATAACAAAAGAACAATCGCAAACACATTCATAAAATGCTTGGCGTTTTTCCCCAAATAACGACCACTGATAGTCGGAACAGAAGCGCCACCATTACGAATAGAAAGCATGCCTGAGAAGTAATCATGAACACCACCAGCAAAAATACAGCCTAGGACAATCCACAACATAGCAGCAGGCCCATAAAGCGCCCCCATGATGGGACCAAAAATAGGACCCACACCGGCAATATTCAACAGCTGCACTAAATAGATCTTCTTATTGGACATAGGTACAAAATCCACACCATCTCCTTTCGAGAAGGCAGGCGTCGTACGATTTTCTTTGATACCAAACACTTTTTCTACAAAAGTGCCGTAAATGAAGTAGCCAGCAATCAATACTGCTACACAGAATAGAAACATCATCATAATTATTATTATCCTATCGAGAGATGGTTTTATAAATTCAGCTAATACAATAAATCCACTCTTGAAAACAATCATGCAACCATTACTTTAGTGGCAACATATCAAGTTGAATGGTCATACGGAGAAGTAAGCGGATAACGGTTAAGGCAAAAAATAACAATAAGGTGAGAAAATGAAGATTTTATTGACCTATCCGCTAGTAATTCACAAAAAACTGACGAAACAAACCAACACGCACCTCAAAAGGAGGAAGGGAATACCAGAACAGCGTCAAGGCGCTGCTTAATTGAAAGCAATAACAACACGCCAATCTCGCCTCTTGAAGAATCATACCGCCAAAAACCACATACTTTAAAAACAGTGCAATTCTGACGTTACTGTATCCCTAGGATCTCTTTTAACGGCTTTAAGTAGCGCCGACTGACTGGTGCCATATTACCACTGTGGGTAATCACTTCAGCAAGGCCATTATCGAGCAAGCGAATTTCTTTGATGGCTTGAGTATTAATAAGATATTGACGATGACAACGCAGTAATGCGGTTTTTTCTTCTAAGGTTTTTAAGGTTAGCTGACTACTGGCTCGCTGCTTGGTCGATTGAATATGCACCCCACTCATATCGCTAAACGCCATTTCAATATCCTGAATCGGGATGATCATAATGCGGTTATGCCCAACACAAGGCACCTGCTGTAACTGCTTTGGCGTCAAGGTATCAATATGCGCTTGTGTACGTAGCACCTCTTGATTTTGTCGCGCCTTCAATAAACGTGAAACACTCTTCTGTAAGCGCTTAGGGTCTACAGGCTTCAATAAGTAATCAAAAGCATTATCCTCAAAAGCCTGAATCGCATATTGATCAAACGCCGTCACAAAAATAACGTGCGGCATGGTATCAGGATCTAACATACCCAATAGCTCTATACCAGTTACCTGAGGCATTTGAATGTCTAAAAATACCGCATCGGGCTTTAAAGCATTAATTAACTTAAGCCCTTCTATCGCATTACTTGCTTGGCCAATCACCTCGACCTCTAAAGTTTCTTGAACCAACTCAATCAAATCTTCACGAGCGAATTGCTCATCATCAATCACTATTGCAGTTAACATACTTTACCTTTGCACTACTTATTGTTTTTGTATTATGTCTTTCTCTTTAGCGTAAACATCTCGGCTAATGCGGGATAAAAAAACTCATCCTGGTAAAAGTATTCGGTAGGCATTCCACATGTAATTCCGCTTTATCACCAAAATAATGCACTAAACGTTTTTCTACGATCTGCATACCAAGCCCTTCATATCCATCAGCAGGCGCAATGAAAGTACCTGCATTATCTTCAACCACCACAGTGTAACCAAAATCATGATGACGGCTGTAAATACGCACTTTACCACCTTGCAACATAGTACTCACTCCGTGCTTAATGGCATTTTCAACCAATGGCTGCAAGGTAAAACTCGGCAAGGATTTATCCATCAACGCCTCATCGACATCAATATCCACATCTAAACGGTCGGTAAAACGGGCTTTTTCAATTTTTAAATACGCATTCACATGGGCAAGCTCATCTTTAAAAGCCACCGTATCGATATTTTGCTTTAAATTGCTTCGAAAGAAATGGGAAAGATGCTGAATGAGCTCTCTCGCCTTATTCGGATTTCGTCGAATCACCGCACTAATAGTATTCAGCGCATTAAATAAGAAGTGTGGGTTCACCTGTGCATGCAGCAATTTAATCTCAGCTTGCGCCAATAAGGTTTGCTGCTGTTGAAAATCACCATAAAGAATCTGACTAGACAATAACTGAGCAATACCCTCCCCCATAGAACGATTAATATTGGATAATAACTTCCGCTTAGGTTCGTATAATTTAATAGTCCCTACCACTTTCTTACCCGCTCGCAAGGGAATAACCAACACCGACCCCAATTTACAACTAGAAGAAATTGAACATTGGTAAGGGGTTTCACGTCCTCCTAAATAAATAACGCGATTCTCTTCCATTGCCTGAATCGTACAATGTGTAATGGTCAAGTAATCCTGTAGGTCTTCTAAGCCACTTTTTGTAATTCT
>JBQEFB010000026.1:0-35536 GCA_052107635.1 Marinomonas sp.
CCTTGCATCGTTGGTTCACTCTTTAATCAAGAGACGTAGCTCCTGCAACCAATCTTATATTTCTAATCCCTTGCATCGTTGGTTCACTCTTTAATCAAGAGATGTAGCTCCTGCAACCAATCTTATCTTGCTAATCCCTTGTGTCGTGGGTTTGATTTTTAATCAAGATACGTAGCTTCTTTGTTAAGGTGCATCTAGCCAACACGCCAATAGAATATGAATATGAATATTTTATTTATAATAGCGTAGAAAAGCTCAGTAATAACATCACCTTTACATCTGAATTTCTAAGTGAAATGTTATCTTATGGCAGGATTAGAGATTTTTCCTTTAACTATGTAGATTATTGTCTTTGGAAAGGTTCAGCGTTGAAGAAGGCGAATCAAACGGACTTTAGATTTAGTGCAAATAAGTCAATTGAGCACTTTTCGCTACAAACACCAAAGGCGAATGAGCGGCTGAACACGAACGCCTTACACAGTTTTGGTAATCTCTTATTATTAGCGAGCAGCGATAATTCATCACTGAGCAATGATGGG
This sequence comes from Marinomonas sp., assembly GCA_052107635.1. Classification (GTDB taxonomy): domain Bacteria; phylum Pseudomonadota; class Gammaproteobacteria; order Pseudomonadales; family Marinomonadaceae; genus Marinomonas. The sequence continues at coordinate 540 of JBQEFB010000026.1, forward strand.
GCTGAACAGAAAGCCAAAATACTCAACGCAAGGCGTAAAATCATGGCGCCTTTAAGTTTGAAGTTGGAATTAATGCTTGAGCAGGCAGATGTTTGGAGCAAATCTGCAGAGGAATCGGCGATTACTATTCAAGAGCATGAAGCTCAAATGTTTAAAGTTTTGGCAGATAATCTTAATCTAAACATAGATGCTGAGTTATAGAAAACTGTTGGTAGAAAGAGTTGAGAAATAAACGATCGTATTAATCGAGTGTTTTACAAACAAGGATGTTACGGATGAACGCACGCTTTACGTTATAATTGACTAAATTCACAGAGGCTTAGTGTAATAGTTAAGTACGAAGTAACCACTACTGAAGGTGAGTTTGAACCTGGTTCAAATGAAGCGGTATTAAAGAATAAGCTAGGTATTATAACGGTCGATGATATTAATGAGGCTGAAACTGAGCTGCTTATTCAATTGTATGAATATATTTTGAGTGAGACGGACCATTCAGCACTAACGGCAGTAGACATTACAAATTGGCACAGGATGTGGCTCGGAAACCTTTATGAGTGGGCAGGTGAGTACCGCTCTGTCAATATGAGTAAAGGTGGCTTTCACTTTGCCGCCGCCAAGCAAATCCCCAAATTGCTGCAACAGTTTGAAAGTGACTTTCTTTCTCAATTTGAGTGTCTTTCGCAGCTTGACGAAGAAGCGGTTATTTCTTTTTTTGGCACAAAGCCATGTTGAGTTTATTTTGATATACCTATACAGAGAAGGAAATGGGCGGCTCTCTCGTTTATTTATGGATGTGTGTGCTGTTCAGGCGGGCTTTGATGTACTGGATTATGAACTTTGGTATGACAATAAAGAATTTTATTTCAAGTCGATTCAAGCGGGCGTCTCAGGGGATTATCAGCATATTGAGCGCTTAGTTCGAGATGTTTTGAAGTAAGCGCATGTGTTTTGTTATGCAGAAGCTAGAGATAAATGTTTGAACTTGCCACTTTGGCTGTTCAATTTAGCTTCAATTATTTTGGTAGGAACGCCTGTTTCTATCGCACTTGAGCTTGCTGCAGCGCGAATTAGCTTAGATTTAGCTACTTTTTTCTTTGGTCTGCTAGTCATTGCGTTTCTCCTAGTTAGAAGAGCATTAAATAGTCGTATTAAAACGGGTTAATTAGGCTGCTGTACAAGACCGCTAGTCCCTTTATCGCCTTTTAAGTAGGCTCTTTATAATTAGTTAGTATGTCTCGTCATACTGGGTGTGTAAAAAGGAATAAACCATGAGTAACGTAGGCCAAAGGGAAAGAATCACCCAGAACAGAGTTGTTAGTTTTTTAGACAGAACTGGGTTATGACTATCTTGGTGATTGGCAAGACCGCGAAGGCAATAAAAACATCGAGCCAGAATACCTGCGACAGTGGTTGTTGTCGCGTGGTGTTGAGCCTGTGCTGGTCGAAAAATCGATTCGTCGCTTAGATACCGCTACTGCCTTGGGTGAGGGTAAAAAGCTTTATGATGTTAATAAAGAGGTCTATCGCTTATTACGCTATGGCGTGAAAGAAAAACTGGCACAGGCGAAGTAAAGCAAACTTTTTGCTTCAAGGGCATAAACTGTAGATGGTCGTGGAGAGGTGTCTGCAATAGAGCAGCTAGATTCTATTAATCGCTTCTCTTTTGAGCTTTTTGGGGTAACGTTTAGTTTTCTGTCAGAAGTTAAGAGATCTTAATGCTGCTCTCAGATTGCGCCATAAAGTAATCTGAGAACTTTCGCCTTCTGTCGTCTTCGATAAGCGTAAAAAACAGAGGAATACCGCAGAGTCTACTCGTAATGACGGAGAAATTGCGGGTGACGTGTAATTTTATGTTGGTATAGATATTAGGTTTTAATAAAATATTAGTAAGTTTTAATATTCACAGGTAATTACAGTTTAGGATATAAATTAGGATAGGTATTGTAAAGTCGAAAGGTATTGATAATATGATGAATTTAAATTATTAGATGTAATAAAATGACGTTAGTATTATGATTGCTGTTAAAATATTAGGGCTCTTTTACTTTTAGGGTTAAAAGTGATTTATTATAATAGATGTTTTTTTTAAATTTTATATCTTGATGTTTATCGTATAATTAATATTAATATTTTGATTGTTATAAATGTTAACAAGGAATAAAAGTAATGTTATTACATATCATTTATCGCTTTAAAATAGACTGATTTATTTCTATAAAAACTAAGGTGCTTTTTTTTGGTGCTAAAAAAACGAAAATTATAACAATAATTTTTATTATTTAAGAATCTTTATATGGTTTCGTAAGTGTTGCACCAAAATTTTATCTAAAATTAGATTCTGATGTTTTTTGGTGCGCTGTTTTTTTAGTAAAAAATTATTGTATTTTATACAGAGAGTCATTTTTCTTAAAACTCTTAAAGACTTATTTATATTTAAGTATAGAGTTATTTTCTATCTTTTTTAAAGATAGAAATATTTTCATTATGTTATAACGAGTTTTTATTCAACAAATACTCTTTCGCAACATTGATAAAATTTTGGACTGTCGGTGTAATTAAATCTTGTCGCCATACTAGCATCATTTCTAGAGATAAATCTAAGTCTTCTAATTCGATGACAGTCAAACTTGGAGGAAGGTTAAGTGTTGTTGCTTTAGGGACAATAGTACATCCTACGCCCGAAGCGACCAAGGAAAGCATTGCACCGTTGTCACTACCTCGTTCAACAATATTTGGAAAAAAATCATTTTGGGAAAAGTGACTGATTAGGTTGTCATGATAATTAATCGTATCTTTTCGATCAAACCAAACAAAGCGACTATGGCCAATATCAATGAGTTTTTTAGGGTTTTCTTTGGATAGATCGGACCCTGTTTGTGTCACCAGCACTAATTTGTCTGTGTATAATTTAATCGAATCAAATCTAGAGTCTGATGATGGGAAATACATAACCCCCAAATCCTGTTGACCACGTTGTAATAAGTCTATCTGTGGCCCTGATAATATAGTATTTATTTTCAACATAACTTTTGGAAAATTTTCACGGAATGTTTTTAGAAACTCTGATATTTCCTCTATCCATAAATGCATTACAGTTATTCCAATAATTAATTCTCCAGTATGACCGTTATTAATTAATCGTACTTTTTGTTCTGCTCGTAATATTTGTTCTAATATCTTTTGTGCATCTTCATAAAATGCTTCTCCTGCAGTCGTTAATTTTACTCCTCTTGATAGTCGTAATAATAAAGTTACACCTAACTCTTCTTCTAATGCTTTTACTTGTCGTGTTAATGCAGGCTGCGCAATGTGGATTTGTCGAGCAGCTTCAGAAAATGATTTTTCATCCACGACTGAAATAAAGTAGCGCAGTTGTTTTAAATCCATATTCACCTTTATAAGCTATGCTTTTTTGTTATGGAGTATGTTTAAAATTGATATTTCAAACATAACTTAACTGGTGATAAATTGAAATGGCAATTATGAGTTTTAATTATGTATAAATAATTTTTTTGATATTACAGGTACTTTTATGGAAGCATTTTTTTCTGACCATTTAGATGAGTTTAAATCGTTCCGGCATGATTTACATAAGAACCCTGAGTTGGGTTTTAAAGAAAATCGAACTGCCTCCAAAGTAAAAGAGGTTTTAACATTATTAGATCTACCTTTTGTTAGTGGCTTAGGAGTAACGGGTATTGTCGCGACTGTTAAAGGGGCATTAGCAGACAATGGTAAGCGAGTAGGATTAAGAGCGGATATGGATGCTCTACCTATGCATGAAAAATCAAATCATGACCATTGTTCCGAAACAGAAGGTTGTATGCATGCTTGTGGCCATGATGGTCATACTACTATGTTAATTGCTGTTGCTAAGTATCTTGCTGCACATCGTAACTTCGCTGGAGTGATTTACTTAATTTTTCAACCCGCAGAAGAGCGAGGTGGTGGCGGTAATGAGATGGTAAAAGATGGACTGTTTGAGCAGTTTCCAATGGACGCTATTTTTGGCCTACATAATTGGCCTTATATAGAGGCTGGGAAAATAGCCGTCTTAGAGGGGCCTGCAATGTCATCTGTTGATATTCTTGAGCTAGAAATTAAAGGGGTAGGTGGTCATGGCGGTGCGACACCTCATTTAACAAAAGACCCTATTCGTATTGCGGGTACGCTTATTCCTGCATTACATTCCATTATTAGCCGAGAAATTGACCCTCAAGAACCAGCAGTATTGAGTTTATGTTCTATTCAAGCTGGCCAGATTTCAGCATTTAATGTTATTCCTGATACGGCACAGATTAGCGGAACAGTGCGGACTTTTTCTAAAGACGTTCGCAATAAAATTCAGGCTGCTGTTGAACGTATTTGTGCTGGCTTAGCGACCAGTTTTGACGCTCAAATTACAGTTGATTACCAGCCTATTTTTCCTGCCACGGTGAATAATGTAGAAAAAGCTCAATTTGCTCGAAAGGTTATCCAGGAGGTTTTTCCTAAAAATACCCTTGATGATACGGTGAAGCCTTCTATGGCTGGCGAAGACTTCTCATTTATGCTCAACGCTTGCCCTGGTGCTTATCTCTTTTTAGGCAGTGGTAAAGGAGTAGATTCAGAGCCATTACACAGTCCATATTTCGATTTTAATGATGATGTCATTCCTATAGGTGCCAAACTGTTGGCTTCTATTGGGTTAAAAATACTCAGCGAAGACTGAGATGATATCTGTTTAGCACTATCACAAAAAAATTAAAAATCTAATTTTAATTAGGGGAACATTATGAAACCAAGTAAACCTATGCACCCAGTAATGATGATCTATTTTATTATTTGTACCTTGGCATTAATTTGGCCTGGAGCCACGATCGCAAACCGAATTGACCCTATCATTTTAGGGTTGCCCTTTATGATTTTTTGGTATTTGGCTTGGTTCTTTATTTGTTTTATTGGGCTAGTGATTTGTTATAAAACAGAAGAAGGAGAAACAAAATGACTTCATCTTCTATGTTGATTACCGCCATTACTGTCGGGTACTTGGTGTTGGTTTTATTGGTTGGTATTTGTGCTAAACGAGGACAAAAGTCTACGTTAGAAAATTATGTGACAGGTGGTCGTCATATGGGTTTTTTAGTGTTGTTTTTTATCTTCGGAGCAGAAATTTTCTCAGCATTTGCTTTCTTAGGTGCGCCGGGTTGGTCTTATAGTAAAGGTGTACCTGCATTATATATTCTGAGTTATTTAACACTTGGTGTGATCATTTGGTGGTTAATGGCACCGAGTATTTCAGATGCAGGGCGTAAAAAGGGATTTTTAACGCAAGCTGAATATCTTAGTGATCGTTACCCTAGTAAAATTTTAACTGTCGTAATTGGAATTGTAAGTTTGGGCGCGATGATTCCATATTTGACGATTCAAATTTCTGGAGCAGGGTTGCTTTTTCAAAGTGCGACAGGAGGTGAGGTTCCATTTTGGGCTGGTGCATTAGCGGCAACAGCGGTCGTTACCATCTATGTCTATGTGAGCGGTTTAAGTGGAATTGGTTGGACCAATTTAATGCAAGGTCTGATGATGATTTGTATTGCTTGGTATCTTGGGCTGACGATAACAGATCACTTCTTTGGTGGTGTTGGTGAAATGTTTGGGCAGCTTAAAGAGCAAGCGCCAGAGTATTTGACCATGCCTGGTGCTCAAAATATGAAGTGGGGAAGCTTCTCTACGGCCATATTGGTGAGTACTTTGGGTATTGTCATGTGGCCACATATTTTTATGAAGTTTTATAGTGCGGATAGTGCTAAAACATTGAAACGAGTGTTTGTTTTTTACCCATTATACGCTTACATATTGGTACCTGTTTTGTTTATCGGTTTTGCTGGTGTCTTAATATTTCAAGGAGAACCTTTAGCAAAAGCAGATGAAGTGTTACTGAAGATTGTAGTGGATCAAGATATATTTTCCCCATGGGTAATAGGGATCGTGTTATCAGGGGCGTTAGCGGCTGCGATGTCAACAGCAGCTAATTTAGCACACTCTAGTGCAAGTATATTAACCCGCGATATTATTTATCGGTTACCTGTAGGGTCAAAAATGACTGACAAGCAGTTACTTCTGGTGACTAAAATCGGTGTTGTTGTGGTTTCATTAGCGGCTTATGCATTGGCACTCTCTAAACCAACGTCGTTAGTGGCTTTGTTATTAGGCGCTTACGGTATTATTGTTCAGTTGTTTCCTATGTTGATCGGTGCACTTTGGTGGAAGCAAGCGACAACAACTGCAGCAGTTACTGGGTTAGCGGTTGGCTCTGCATTAACATTAACTTTCCAGCTAAGTGAATTAAGTGTTCCTTGGGCATGGAATGGTGGTTTCTTTAGCTTAATTATTAATGCTTTCATTTTTGTTGTGATTAGTAAAATGAGTACTAAGCCGAAGGTTAATGAAGTAACGCCAGTGGTGTTAGGTTCTTGATTTTTTTAGAGACTATTTTGTGTGCTCTAGACTACTGATTAACCCCATTTTGTATCGTTATGCAAAATGGGGTTTTGGTGTCTTCTAACGAGAGATGTATTTTATTCGTGGAGTCGATCATTAAGCATCATATTTAATTTTATGGTAATCAATGCTTTTTCCATGCTCTATCAAAGTCTTTAATCTTTGTTACTCCCGCATTCAACTCCGAAGTGCGACACTTTTTATTCCGATTTAACTCACGATACATCGTCGCTTTATGGCAATTCAGTGTTCGTGCAATCTTAGACACTGATATTTCTTGCTCTAAAAGAGCGGAAATCTGGTATCTTTTGCCTTCGGTCAACTACTGATAATTCATGTTGGTACTGCTTAGTTTTGTGGTGAAAAGAAGTGTACCAACTTCAGCAGTTGGCTTCTTTTATACCTAGTTTTCAGTGTCGCACTTATTATCTTAATTTAGGGGTAAGTGAATGTCGTTAGGTTTTGAAATGAAAAATACATGTCGTGTTGCCGTCTACGGATCCTTGAAGCAAGGTTTTTTTAATCATGAGTTGTTGGGTTGCTCAACGCATATAGATTCTGGTTTTATTTCTGGATTTAAAATGTTCGATCTAGAGCTATTTCCAGCGAGTATTCGTTCTCCTAACGATAAGATTTTTGTAGAGATCTACGAAGTTGAAGCGGAGACGTTAGCTGATCTGGATGAGTTAGAGGATTATAAGGAAGATGATCTAGAAAATAGCCTTTATAAACGAATCTGTATTATCTCTCGTTGGGGGCCAATTATGATTTATGTCTACAATAAGAGCCTGGAAAATGTAGAGGAAGTGATTGGTGGCAACTGGGAACAATGATTAGGAGTGTGGGAATAATTCCATAATCCCAGTTTTAAACTTGTAGAAATCGACGGGGTTAAAATTGAAATCGGATTAAGCTGTTTTATTTCACCACCAAAGCACTGGATAGCAGTAATTGATGTTATTGGTTCTATCTATAGTGTTGGTTAACCCCCACGATACCTCTGCGAAATTAGAGCTTCTTCTCGCTCAGTTAAAAGCCATCGAAACGGTCAAAGCGAATGGATTAATCCCATACGATTAATTGACCACGCTGTTTGAGAGGCTGCCATTATTAAACGATGCAAGTAACCATCATGAGATCTATAGATTACTGCCGTGGAACATTAATCGGGGGTAAGTGAGCCTCCTTGCTGCATGGAATCATCCTGGAAGAAGAATCCCTTGCTCTCTGTCTATCTATAACCCTAAATCCACTTTCGTGTTACGCCAATCAGAAGTTGAAAAAAGTGATAGATAAGAATTTAAGTTTGCCTAGGTAGTGATGCCCGGACGCTTACAGAGAAATTAAAAAATAAAAAGTATGGATTTAACCTGAATAGTAGTGTCTTAAAGATATCGACAATACACAGTTTTAAAGGTTATGAGTCGCCAGCTTTTTTAAAAGTACTCTTGAAGTGATTGAATTATTAGATGCTACAAAAAGAGCATAACAAAGTGCTGCTGTCAGAAGATTTTCCCGTTGCGCTCCAAAATTGCCGCAGAGCACGATGCTATGTATTTTGTGCGTTGCTACCAGCTTGGAGGAAAAAGGGATACACAATCGTGAACTTCTCTCCTACAAAATATCTGAACACTACTAAAAAAGAGCCACAGTTACGTCAAGTACGGTCATGAATTGGTTTGTTTGTCTTTGTGGCAAATATGATAAATCTTAGAGTGCGGAAAAATGCTACGAAACATGCTACGAAACTAAGACAATAAAATCATAGTTAGTCCAAATAGTCATGAGTTTTTGGTATGGCCTTACCTTTATAGGCATTTTAGTGTTTTTTTTTTGCTTTTTTATTATTTGATTTTCGTATGAAACAATTACGTTTCAGTGGTTAAAATTCAGGAAAAATTCGATAAGTTACGGTTATTTTCTTCTATCTTACTGCTAATTGTTTTTTCTGTCATAAATTCGTCACGTGATTTTTCTATACTTTTCTGCATCTGAGAGTGGTATCGGAGCGGAAGGTTAGCAGTTATGAATATTAAAGATGTAGCAGCGTTAGCAGGAGTTTCTCCTGCGACAGTCTCAAGGTGTTTGAATAATAGAGGACCATTAAGTAGCGAAACACGAACTCGTATTGAAAAAGTCGTTGCCTTGACAGGTTACGATGCCAATCAAGCTTCTAAACACGTGGATTGGAATCATAACCCTACTATTGGTGTGATGATTCCAAGTTTGCTTAACCCTGTTTTTTCAGAAATAGTGGCTGGTATTCAACAACGGGCTCGTCACTTTGGCTATTCTGTGATTGTTGTAGACACTCAATATGAGCTAAGCCGAGAGAGGCAAGCGATTATTGATCTGATTCGACAACGTGTCGAGGGCGTTATTCTCACCACTGCCTCTGTAGAAAACAACGAAGCTTTATCCTTACTGCGTGAATTCCATTTTCCTTTTTGTCTTGTTCATAACCAATCCCTAGATGAGCCATGCGTGTATGTGGACAACTATCAAGCTGGGTGGGATGTTGCTGATCAATTACTGGCTTTAGGCCATCAAAAAACGGGCATGGTTGCAGGACGCTTTCAGTCGTCCGATAGAGCTAAGCAGCGTTACTTAGGTTTTACCGAACGTCTCAAACAAGAAACACACTTGCCTCCTATGCAGTTGGTTGAAATTGATCAGTATGCGCTCACACCATTTGACCAAACTCAAGACTCTTTCTTTGATTCGCTTTCAGCGCCAACAGCATGGTTTTGCAGTAATGACTTGTTGGCCTTGAAGCTGGTGAATCACCTTAAAGCGCAAGGCATTGCTATTCCAGAAATGGTATCAGTCGTAGGCTTTGATGGTATGGCGCTCGGACAAATTCTTTACCCACCTCTTGCTACGATTCAAGTTCCTCATCACACGATGGGGTTGTATGCGGTGGATTTATTGTTCAACAGCAAGCACAAAACAACGCTTCCCTTAACTAAGCAGTTAGATTATCAACCCCACTTTGTGGGAACCATGGCTGAGTGTCAGCCGCCAACAATGCGACGTGTTCTTTAAAAATAGCAGGAGATAGTTTAATGAGTGTCTTTAAAAAGGTAACTAAGCTGGCCGTTCTATCGCTAGGGCTCAGCGCAGGAGCGTCTTACGCAGCGGATGCGATTTGTTATAACTGTCCACCAGAGTGGGCGAATTGGGGTGGGCAGCTTGAGTTAATTAAAAAAGACTTGGGTATTTCCATTCCGATGGATAATAAAAATTCAGGTCAAACTTTGTCACAGCTGGTGGCTGAAAAAAATAGCCCTGTAGCCGATGTTGCGTATTACGGTGTGTCTTTCGGTATTAAGGCCGCTGAAATAGGTGTGGTAGACGCTTATAAACCGAAAAACTGGGATAAAATCCCAACAGGCCTGAAAGACCCTGATGGTAAATGGTTTGCGATTCACTCTGGCACCATTGGATTTTTTGTCAATAAAGATGCGCTTGATGGCCGCCCAGTGCCGCAATCATGGGATGACCTTTTAAAACCGGAATACAAGGGAATGGTCGCCTATCTTGATCCGACTAGTGCATTTGTTGGTTACGCTGGAGCGGTAGCGATTAACCAATCGTTTGGTGGCGATATGAATGATTTCACGCCAGCCATTAATTACTTTAAAAAACTCGTTGAGAATCGCCCAATCGTACCTAAGCAAACGGCTTACGCTCGTGTCATCTCGGGTGAAATCCCTATTCTTCTTGATTACGATTTCAATGCTTACCGTGCCAAATACAAAGACGGTGTTAACGTTGCTTTTGTGATTCCTAAAGAAGGTTCTGTTGTTGTGCCTTACGTAATGAGCGCGGTGAAGAATTCACCAAACCCTAAAAATGGCCACAAGATATTAGATTTTGTTCTGTCGGATAAAGGTCAAGTCGTATGGGCGGAAGCCTATCTTCGACCTGTCATCTCCTCTGCTATGACGCCTGAAATTGAAGCGAAATTCTTACCAGCGTCAGATTACCAACGAGCAAAAACGGTTAACTTTGCCAAAATGGCTGAGGCGCAAAGCGGTTTTGCTCAGCGTTATTTGAATGAAGTTCGTTAATTAACTAGGGATCATAAGGCAAAGAGCGAGATTTTGTTCTTTGTCTTATGAGGACTCTAACGAATAAAAAGCCTTGTCAAAAAGATATTGTGGCGAAGAGAATATGAAGCAAAACAAGCAATATTATTTATTAATCATCCCTGTTGTGATTATTTGTGTAGCCTTTTTTTTACTGCCAATGGTTAAGTTGTTGTGGCTGTCATTGGCGGAACAGAATGGCATCAGTTATTGGTATATTTTAACGAAACCCATGTACCTAAAAAGTCTTTTATCGACGTTTTTATTGTCTTTCGTAGTGACCGTCGCCAGTTTAGTTATCGCCACTATTGTGGGGTTGTTTTTGACGTGTTATGCGTTTAGAGGCAAATCTTTATTGGTTGCCATGTTGAGTTTCCCTTTGGTGTTTCCAGGCGTAGTGATTGGTTTTTTTGTGATCATGTTGGCAGGGCGGCAAGGTTTATTTGCCGAACTTGGGCTCGCTATTGTTGGCGAGCGCTGGACCTTGGCTTATTCCATTTCTGGCCTCTTTATTGGCTATTTATATTTCTCTATTCCTCGCGTGGTGCTGACGGTTATGGGGGCGGCCGAAAAATTAGATTATAACCTGATTGAAGCTGGCCGTTCTTTAGGGGCAAATCGTTGGCAATTGCTGCGAGATGTGACTTTGCCGGCGCTGACTCCAGGCTTAATTTCTTCTGGCTCTATTTGTTTTGCCACCTCCATGGGGGCCTTCGGTACAGCTTTTACCCTGGCGACGAATCTTAATGTGTTACCAATGACGATCTATTCCGAATTTACGCTTAATGCGAATTTTGCCATGGCTGCCGCATTGAGTTTGATTCTTGGGTTTATCACTTGGCTTTGTTTGACCATCGCTCGTCGCCAAGGTGGTTCGTCGTTGGAAATGGGAGGTTAATATGAAAAAGGGAGGGTGTTTTTATCTGCAACTTACTTTTACCTTATTGGTTTGTGCATTTTTGATTGTGCCTGTTTTTATGTCTATTACGGCAGGACTGACGAACAATTATTTCGTGGGAATTAAGAGTGGTTTTACTTTTCGCTGGATAATTCAGGTTTGGGGGCTCTACTCAGATACGATTTGGTTGACCATTAAGATAGCCTTGGTAACTACTTTGATTAACCTCTGTGTGGGCGTGCCTTGTGCTTATTATCTCGCACGAACCCGGAGTAAGTTCTCTGCGTTTTTGGATGAATGTTTGACCTTACCGATTGCCATTCCGGGCATGGCGATTGCTCTTGGTCTAATTTCGCTATACGGCGGCGTTAGTGATTTTCGTATGAGCTGGTTATTTATCTTGGTGGGACATGTGATTTTCACTTTACCATTTATGGTTAAGTCGGTGCTGGCTGTGTTGCAAAGCATCAACTTTCGCTTGTTAGAAGAAGGTGCTGCCAGTTTAGGGGCAAGTTTTTGGCAACGTTTTTTTCATGTGATTGTGCCAAATTGCAAAACGGGCATTGTTAGCGGCATCTTAATGACGCTGACGTTATCTGCAGGAGAATTTAATTTGACGTGGATGCTACATACTCCAATTACTAAAACTTTACCGGTTGGTTTAGCGGACTCTTATGCTTCAATGCGTTTGGAAGTGAGTTCAGCATATACATTGATTTTCCTGGGCATGATTTTGCCTTTACTGATCGCTGCACAATGGCTTAATCGCAAACCTAAGCGTTCGGTTTAGTTCGGACTAAGGGCATCTATAAATGAATAAAGTAGGCACTAACATGAAAAATGTATCGACGAGTGTGGGAATTATCTTAAAGCAGGTACAGAAGACTTTTTCGGATGGCACGTTGGCGCTTAAGCCTCTTGATCTACATATCGAGAAAGGTGAGATTTTGGTGCTACTTGGACCATCTGGCTGCGGTAAAACGACTACCTTACGATTGATTGCGGGCTTAGAATTTTGCGACCAAGGTGGTGAAATTCACTTTGGTGAACGTAATGTGACACAAATTTCTATTGAGCAACGCAGAGTCGGTATGGTCTTTCAATCCTACGCACTGTTTCCCAATATGAATGTTAGCGACAACATTGCTTATGGCTTGCGAGTGCGTGGTGAAAGCAAGGTGAACAAAGATAAAAAAGTTCAAGAGATGCTCGATATGTTCGATTTGCAAGCTTATGCCCATCGCAGTATTGAGCAATTATCTGGTGGTCAGCGCCAGCGTGTAGCGTTGGCTCGCGCAATTATTACCGAGCCTGAGGTTTTGTTGCTTGATGAGCCTTTATCTGCCTTAGATGCTTTGTTGAAAAAGCGCTTGCGTACTGACATCAATGCCTTGTTAAAGCGTTTAGGTATTACCGCTGTATATGTAACTCACGACCAGGAAGAGGCAATGGCAATGGGTGACCGTATCGCCATATTAGATCATGGTGAAATTGTTCAAATTGGTACGGCCGAAGACATTTACTTGTCTCCAAAAAGTGAATTCGTGGCGAATTTCATTGGTCAGATGAATCATTTTGATGGTCAGTTACAAGGTCAGAATTTGTTGTTTGGGACGCATTCTCTCCCTTTGCCTGCAGCGCTTTATGAACAGCATTCAGAAGGAGAGCGACTTCGTTGCATGTCACGTCCAGAAGATATTCGTTTAATGACGTTTGATGATGCCTGTATAAAAGGTGCCGTATCTCAAAGTATTTTTTTGGGAGACAGAACCCGAGTATTAGTTGAAGTAGAAGGGCAGAATAATTTAATTCATGTGGACTGTTTTGAACGAAAACGCTATGTCAAAGGTGATCGGGTGGGGTTGATTATTCCATCTTCTCGCCTTGTGTTATTACCAACTCAACAAGGTGAGAGAGCAGTATGTTAATTGCACAACTAACAGATTTACATATAAAGAAACAGGGTGAAATCGCATACCAAAAAGTCGATACCTTGCAGTGCCTAAAAAATGCGGTAATTCATATTAATAATCTATCACCTCAACCAGATTGGGTTATTGTGACGGGCGATTTAGGGGATTTTGGTACACCTGAGGAATATGACGTGTTGGTCCCAGAGCTGAAAAAGCTGAAGGCTCCAATCAAAGTTGTGCCAGGTAACCATGACCATAGAGATCATCTTCGCGTTGCTTTTGATGGGTTAGCGAGTTTTGATCATTCAGAATTTTGTCACTTTTCACAAATTTCTGAGGGCTATCATCTGCTTGGTTTGGATACATCAGTACTTGGAAAACCTTATGGACAATTAGCGCCTGAGTCTTTACGTTGGTTGTCAGAGCAGCTTTTGGCTCATACTGAGTTACCGACGCTTATTTTTCTTCATCACCCGCCTATGGAAGTGGGAATAGATCATATGGATGTACAAAAACTTCTAAACGATGAGGCGTTATGGCAAATTGTCAAATATCATACGCAGGTCACAGGCCTCGTTGCAGGGCATTTGCATCGTTCTATTTGCGCAACATGGCATGGCTTGCCTGTTTGGGTCGGACCGTCTCATAGTCATGCTGTTACTTTAGATTTAAACCCTAATGCACCATCAAGCTTTTCTCTAGAGCCACCGGCTATTCAACTATTCAAACTCAAACCGGACAGTGTTACAGGTCATATAAGTTACATAATATCGAAAGATGATATAGTTGGGCCGTTTCCCTTTTTTGATGAAAATAATAAGTTGATTGATTGATTGTGCTTATTTTATTCAGCTATAAGTAGTAATCAAATTCAAAAAAAGGCGTAGTGGTTCTTAGCTTTAAAGGCCATATTCGCATGGTCATGGGAGCTCTATGTGCCGTGTATTGCCAATATCGTTATCTTGTAACCTTAGTAGAGCGAGTGATAAAGACCTTGCTTATATGTTGAGTCAAAACGAAGGTGCTCTTACGATTCAGAAAATTCTGAGGACATTTTAAATCAAGTTGTCCGAGCATTTAAACATCAAAAAAAATCTCAAATGTGATACGTATTTCGCAAAACCTTATCACTCTTGATGACAAGGTTTAAATGAAAATACCAATGGGCTATTGTGGAGTGTTTCCCCAAAAGGTATGACGATAGAATCACTCCCTAAAAAATAAAACGTGCGTAACTTTTAATTTACATCCGACCTAGAAAGGCTTTAAATTATCTAAGTCTGAACGAGGTTTTACTAGGCAAGCGGGTATCGCTTATTACAGAGATCTAGAGTCCATGCTTTTCCCATGCTCTATCAAAGTCTTTAATCTTTGTTATGACTAATGTACTAGAAGATGTGTTCTTTTCAGCTATTTCTTCACATCAAGATTAGCAGTATTGAGTCACCTTACGCGTTCAGAAATCGAGCAACCCAAGACATGAGTGGCTTATTCTGAATGTTGTCTTCTTGTATCGTTTGGCGTGCCTTGTCTGCCATTTCTGGTGTTAGCATCACGCCATCGTATAATTCTACAAGTTCATTTTCATATGCTTTCGAGAACTCTGGATGACCCTGAAAAGTAAGAATGCGATCTTGGTAAATCAACCCTGCAAACTCACAGAACTCGGATGTTAAGAAGACATCCAGTTTTTCTGGTTTTTGGATGACTTGATCTTGATGGAATGCGCAAAAGGCAATGTCTGTTATACCAGGAAGAGTAGGGATCTTGCTTATCACTTGGTAATGATGAATGCCCACTCCCCAGCCAGACGTTGATTTTTCGACTGTACCACCCAGTGCACGGGCAATAATTTGATGGCCAAAGCAAATGCCAACCAATGCTTGTTGTGTTTTGTCTACTGCTCGAATGAAATCACATAAGCGTAAGATCCAAACGTCATCATCGTAAGCATTGCATTTTGATCCTGTAATTAGCCAACTATCACAAGACGTTGTATTTTCTGGAAAGTTGTTTAAGCGCACATCGTATATTTCAAACTCTAATGTTGGATCTATCGCTGTTAGTTGTTGAACGAACATTTCTGCATAGGTTGGGTACTGTGTTCGCAGTGCATCAGGTGTGATACCTGCCGCAAGAATACCGATTTTCATCTGGTTATACCCTCAAAAACGTGGTGAGAAAAGAGTCTGTTTTTCGTACTTTTTATGCTTGTTGTTATAGTCAAATAGTATTGTTGAGAGACTTTTCCTAAGATAGTTAGTTTTTAAAAAATCATTTATTGAGTGATTAATAACTTAATAAAAAGTGAATGTAACCTCCATTTTTTGTGAAACTGAATGCTTGTGACGCAAATTACCCTAACCTGACTTGGCAATCAAAGTCACTATCCCCTAATAGGTATAGGCAAGAATCAGCGGCATACTTTTCAGGAAAAAATAATTAGAGAGTAACAGTGATGGATTAGATAATGCTTTGTTGAGAGTGAGCTCCTGTTAACGGCATACATAACATTTAGTCTCTGTGCGAAAGTAGTGCTCTCATTTTGAATGATCCAATGTTATTTTGATGATAGTAAGATTGATGCTATTAATCTGAATTTAGACGCATTATCTAGTGTAGAGGGTGATTTTAATCGTATGGTCGATGCTAATGAACATGTTACGAGGATATTAAAATGGCACGTAACTCAGTAACTTTAGAAGATATTGCGCGACAGTTAGGCATTCATGTATCGACTGTTTCTAGAGTATTAAATGGGAGTGCAGGTGGTGTTCGTAAGGCGGCTTCGGCTGCAACCGTTGAGCGTATATACAATTTAGCGAAAGAAAAGGGCTATCAACCAAACCCTCATGCTATTACGTTGCGTACTCAGCAGAGTCGCGAGATCGCAGTGTTAGTGCCTCGATTATCTGATCCGGTTATGGCTACTGTGTATGAGAGTATTGATATTGCGGCCGATCAAAGTGGCTATACGGCGTTTGTCTCAAATACCTTTGGTGACTTCGAGCGCCAACGTGAATTTGGCGAGCGAGCAGTTGCTCGATCAGTAGGGGGAATTATTATTGCAGATTCAGTCTTAGACCCCGCAGCGGATTGGCTTGAGAAACTCAGTGATTACAATATACCTTATGTGTTGGTTGTACGGAGTCGAGGAGAGCATGTTGCGGTGACCTGCGATGATTATTTAGGAGGGAGGATGGCAGCAGAACATCTCTGGAAGCAAGGACATCGGCAAGTAGCGTTGCTTGGAGGAGATTTATTAAGTAGTACAGGAGCAGACAGAAGTCGTGGTTTTTTATCCTACTTTAGTGAAAAAGGTCTGCCTATACGACCAACGCTTATCCGAACAGGTCTTTTCGATATCATAACGGGTCGACAACAAACGAAAGAGATATTGCAAACGGGCATAGAGTTTAGTGCTCTTTTTGCAGTAAATGATTTATTGGCGGTGGGCGCTATGGCCTCATTACGTGAAGAAGGATTAGAGCCTGGGAAAGATGTCGCCGTCATTGGTTATAATAATACCTCTTTAGCCTCTCAAATAACCCCAGCGCTGACGAGCATTAGTTCGGATATGGAGTTGCAAGGGCAGAAAGCGGTAGAAATGTTGTTGCAGAAGATCGCAGGAGAAACGCCTCAGAATTATCTAGTATCGCCACAATTACACATACGAGATAGTAGTAATTTTCAGCGGAAGTAGTTATTTTATGCCAATAAATAACGTTCTTGGTGCGCCTTTTTATGATGAGTGTGTACGCCTATATTAGACGTTCTGGTGAGCGTTAGGTGTGCTGTTAAAATTAGCAATGAACTAGGGTTCTCCTAGCTTCATTGCTAACAACATCATGGCTATTACTATGGAAACGTTACACTTTATTGGTTGAGTAAATCTTTTCTGCAAGTTTAATCAATGTAAGGTCGCTTCCCGCTGGTCCCATTAAGGAAATGCCAAGCGGGGCGCCATCAATAGAGGCGAGAGGAATATTGACCTGCGGCCATTGGCACAGTACCGCAATGTCCAAGATGCGATGTGCTATTTGACGCTCTTCTTCAATTTTTTCATCATCTGAATTGAGCAGTGGTGCGGCATTTGGCACAGTAGGTAAGATGAGAATACGAGACTGTAGAAGTTGCTGCCATTGATCGCGAAAGATCTTTCTATTGGCGCAGCTTTCTAAATAACGCGCTTCTGATATTTTACTACTCCAGTGAAAACGTGAAGCAACATCAGGGCCTAATATTAAATGGTTTTTTGTAATGTTACGGCCTTGTGCTTGCCATGCTTCATAGCCCTGTATATAGCGAAAATCCCAATAGGCCTGTTCTATGTCTGGTAATAGTGTTTCTAAGGTAATGACTTTATTTACTGTTTGTCTTATTTGATTGATCGCAGGTTGAAAAGCCTCTTGTGATTCAGGGGATAGCAAGTCAAATAATGGTTTTGCCAATAGTAATGAGTCTGTATTGACTGTTTTATTGTCTTGGCCGAGTAACACCTGACCAACCCGTGTAAAAATAGCAGGGTCTTTCGCAAAGAAGCCACAAGTGTCCATGCTAGGACATAGGGGTTGGCAATTTTCTAGCGATAATCTTCCATGAGTCGGGCGCAGCCCAAAAAGATTACAGTAACTTGCGGGAGTGCGTATTGATCCGCCTGTATCAGTGCCGAGGGCGAAATCACATAATTGATTTGAGACGGCAGAGGCAGATCCAGAGGATGATCCACCAGGGATTCTATCAGGAGCGGCACCATTGATAGGGGTTCCAAAGTGAGCATTATGACCACTCATAGAGAATGCCATTTCATTGGTTTGTGTCTTGCCAATACATCGGGCCCCTGCATCTAAAAGCTGTTGAACAATCGGGGCTGTTTGAGTTTTTATTCCTGACATTGCCAATATTTGAGGGTTCCCGCCGCTGGTTGGGTAGCCTGCTACATCAAATAAATCTTTGACCGCAAAAGTTAGGCCTGCCAGAGGGCCATCAGCTTGATACGGTAATTTCACGGCTGGGTACGGCATCATTGCATGGGCGTTATACATTATAAATTCCTCATTTAGATAGACTTATTTGTTAGCTATTAAGTCTATGCTTCGGTTATTAGATTGTGCCAATTATGGCAATCAATACTGTGTTGTTTGTCTATCTGTTCTGTAATCGGAATAGTTTGCTGACAAATAGGAGATGCATGTACGCAGCGAGGGGCAAATGCGCATCCTGCTGGTAGATTGGATAAATCAGGAGGAGATCCTTGAATACTGGCTAACGTCATACCAGGCTTGAGTCCTCCTGCTGGACGACTGGCTAATAGGGCTTGAGAATAGGGATGTCGAGGCGCTTTTAGTAGTTGAGCTAATGGTGCTTGCTCAACAATTTTACCGCCATACATGACTGCCACTCGGTCAGCGACTTCGATTGCAGCGCCTATGTCATGGGTGACAAATATGATAGATAAGCCAAGCTTACGCTGTAGATTACGTAATAAAATAAGTATTTGTATCTGTACTGTGGCATCCAGTGCCGTAGTGGGCTCATCGGCGAGTAATAGCTCAGGGTTACAGGCAAGTGCTTGAGCGATCATTGCTCGTTGGCGCATACCACCGGACATTTCGTGAGGAAATGAATCGAGGCGTTCCTCAGGGCTAGGGATATGAACACTGCGCAATGCTTCTAAGGCGTGATCTCTAGACTGCTTTCGAGAAAGTCCCTGATGTTTTCGTATGGCTTCGGTGATTTGTTGCCCTATCGTATAAACTGGGTCAAAAGCGAGAAGTGGCTCTTGAAATATCATGGCAACTTTAGAGCCACGTAGCTTTTGTAGCTGGCGATTATTCATTGCTATAATTTCTTGACCATCAATGCAAATTGAACCGCTTAATGTTGTTGTTTTTTCTGAGTGCAGTCTCATCAAGGCTCGTAATGTCACGCTTTTACCAGAACCTGATTCGCCAAGTAAAGCGACTACCTCTCCTTTGTTGACCGTAAGATTGACGCCATTTACAGCATTAATGTTGGTTTTTTTTTGATGAAAACACACGTTTAAATCTTTGATCTCTACCATTGGAATGCTAGACATTTAAGACTCCTTGGCAATGATTGAATGGGCATAACTGTGACCAGAGTTTGGACTATTGATTAAACAGGCAGAGAAATGGCTAGGGTTCGTTTCAACGAGTATTGGTTTAACGGTTGAACATATTGCTTCTGCCTTGGAGCAACGTGTGTGAAATCGGCAACCTGAAGGTGGAGAGATAGGGCTGGGAGGATCACCCGCTAGCGGAGATTTTTCTGTACGTTGGTTGGGGTCTGATGAGGGCATCGAGCTTAATAAAGCTTGTGTGTAGGGATGGCAAGCGTCAGTAAAGAGCGTTTCAGCAGGGCCTATTTCGACAATTTCTCCCAGATACATGACGAGGATGCGATCTGATATATAGCGGACTACATGAAGGTCGTGACTGATAAAAACATAGGTTAAGTCGAGGCTCTCTTTAAGATCACGGAGTAAGTTTAATACCTGTGCCTCTACCGATTTGTCTAAGGCGGAAACCGCTTCGTCTAGAATGATGAGTCTTGGTTCCATTGCTAACGAACGAGCGATGTTGACCCTTTGTCGCTGGCCTCCTGATAGTTCATGTGGGTAGCGACCTGCAAATCGAGCCGGCTCTAAGCCTACACGGCTCAGTAAGCTGTGTGCACGCGCTAATGAAACAGAAGAGCTGATGCCGTGCACTTTGGGACCAAACGCAATGGATTCTTCGATCGTCATTCGTGGATTTAAAGAGGAGTAGCTGTCTTGAAATACCATCTGAACCTGACGTCGAAACTCTTTTATCGGTAAATTGTTCGAACCTACCGTGGCGGCATCGAAGATTAGATCTCCACTATCTTGATCGAGTAATTGCATTAATACACGTGCAGTCGTGGATTTTCCACAGCCTGATTCACCCACGACACCTAGAGTTTCGCCTTTATATACGTCAAAGGTAATATTATCCACTGCTCGTACTGTGGTGGTTGAACGTAAGCTTTTCTTAGTGGAAAAATGTTTTACTAGGTTGCGAATTTGAAGTAAAGGTTGTGCTGGACCGCCTAGGTCTTGGTTTTTAAAGGTCGTCATAATCAATTCCTTAAATCCATGGCAGAGCGCATGCGATCGGCTAATATGTTAAATGAAATCGATGTGATGAAAATCATAAGGCCTGGTAATGCCGCTACCCAGGGTTGCGTATAAATAGCGGTTCGTAGTGTGTTAAGCATTAATCCCCATTCTGGCTCTGGCGGACGGACACCGAGACCAAGAAAAGAGAGACCAGAGGCTAAAATCATTGAGACAGAAATAAGTCCGGTAGAGAAAACGAAAATAGGGCTGAGAACATTGCCTAGTACTTGACGATAGATAATGGTGAAAGGGTTGGCACCAGATGCTCGAGCTGCTTCTATATAGTCTCGATTACGGACTTGAGTGGTAACACTCTCTGAAATTCTTGCGACCTGAGGTATAAAAACGAGCGTCAATGAAAGTAACGCGTTGCCAATTCCTGACCCCAAGGTCCCAGATAGGGCAATAGCGAGTAATACCGAAGGAAAAGCATAGAAAATATCCACTGTGCGCATGATAACCGTGTTAGTCAGGCCGCCGGCATAACCCGCTATAATGCCTATTGCACCACCAATGAAAAAGGCAAATATCACGGGTGTTATCCCCATAAACAAAGATAATCGAGCGCCAATAATAAGACGTGAGATCATGTTTCGCCCTAGCTCATCTGATCCCAATGGGAACCCCTCACTACCTATCCCGCGTAACCGTTTCAACATGGACGTTGCATAAGGGTCGCCTAAGGAAATATAGGGCCCTGCGATTGCCATTATGAGTAATATCAAAATGATGGTGCCAGCGCAAAGAGCGACTGGATCACGCATTAACTTATTAAAAACTTCCTTCCAATAACCTTGAGAGACGTCTATGTTTTGGGTCGGAATCTGTGTTTTGGCAATGAAAATTGACATACTTAACTCCTTTTTATGCGCGGATCTAGTAATGCTTGTAAGATATCAACTAGAAGGTTTAACAATACGAAGAATAGGGCCAGGACCCAAATGGTGCCTTGGAGTAAAGGTAGGTCGCGCTGGAAAATAGCAGAATTAAGCAATAATCCCGTTCCAGGCCATGAGAAGACGGTTTCTACCAAGATAGACCCCCCCATTAAGTAGCCCACTTGCAATCCCATTACCGCTAACGCTGTCGGTGCGGCGTTTTTTACGACATGGCGGAAAACCCCAAACTCAGATAGTCCTTTTGCTCGTAACGCGGTGACAAACTCTTGGGATAATATGTCTGCAACTTGTGCTCGCACGGTGCGCGCAATAATACCCGTTGGAATAACGGATAAAGTAACAGCGGGTAATATTAGGAATTTGATGTGGTCCCAGTTCCATGACCAAGCAATATCCTCTAGTGGTCCTCCGCCTGTTGCGGGCAGTATATTGAACTCCACCGAAAAAATAATAACCAATAACATACCTAACCAGTAGTGTGGGACACTGACCCCGAATACTGAAAACATGGACGCTATACGATCTATCCAACTATTTTGGAAGTATCCTGCTACAAAGCCGAATAGGCTTCCCATAATAAAGCCAATGAGTACTGCGAGCAGCGCTAGGCGCAGAGAATAAGCAACGGCATGCAGCACTTCTTCCATGACTGGCCGACCGGTAGCAATGGACATGCCTAAATCACCATTTAGGGCATGCCAAAACCATTTACCGAATTGAGTAGGAAGAGGTTGGTCAAATCCATAGGCAGCTATTAGTTCATGGCGTAGCTGTTCCGAAGCATCAGGAGGCATGACTGATACCAATGGATCTCCTGGAGCAAGCTGTACTAGCATGAAGCAGAGTACTGCGACACCAATCATGATAGGAATTGCCATCAAAAAACGTCTGACTATATAAGAGACCATAGTATTTCCCCGCTATTTTTTGGTTACGATGGCAA
This sequence comes from Marinomonas sp., assembly GCA_052107635.1. Lineage (GTDB taxonomy): Bacteria > Pseudomonadota > Gammaproteobacteria > Pseudomonadales > Marinomonadaceae > Marinomonas. The sequence continues at coordinate 22,926 of JBQEFB010000026.1, forward strand.
GGTCTATAAACCAGCTTTGTGGTTGAACAACGCCTGTCACTTTTGGTGAAATTGCCCGAGGACCAACATCATGCGCAACGTATAGGAACGGCACAGAATCAATCATGGCGGCATTTAACTCACCAGCGGCTTTGTCCATGGCTTTTGGATCAAAAGAGTTTTGTATTTTCTTGACGAGCTTTTCGATTTCAGGCGTTGTGAAATAGCCCCAATTATTTGACGTTGGCGGGAAGGATGTTTTACTTGAAAAGCGGATCATACCGAAGAATGGGTCCATGATAGCGGCGGTTACGTTAATCGCATTGATGCCTTTTTGTTGTGGTACTTTTGCCCCTAAGCGCCAATTTGTGAGTAAGGTATTCCATTCGGCAACATCGACGTTAACATCAAAATAACAAGATTTAAGACTTTCTTGTATGTACTCATTCATTGGAAGAGGTTGCATTTGGCCTGATCCCGATGCAGAGGTTTGAACGGTGACACTCAATGTTTTCGAAGGCCCATATCCTGCTTCTTTCATGAGCTTACGGGCTGTTTCAAGGTCATATTTAATGTTAAACGTTGGATTACCGCGCCACGGGCTACCTTCTTCATAAGTTCCTGTTGCTGGAGACATATAACCATGTAAATAGGCCTTTAAATCATCACGATTTATACATAAGTTTGCGGCTTTTCGTACACGAATATCCAACCATGGAGAGTCTTTTGCAAAGGAGAATTGCCAAGGCCATAAATGAGGTTGTTGATTTGCATAAATTTTAAAGCCTTTGGCTTTGATTTGTGACATAGCTTCAGGTGACGGTGCTTCTATCCAGTCGACTTGACCAGAGAGTAGGGCAGCCGTACGAGCATTGGCTTCAGGCAAAGGGATTAGAATGACCTTGTCGACACGTGGGATGCGCTGCGGGTTCCAATAATTAGCGTTTTTAGACATAACTAATTGTTGATGAGGTACCAATTTGGTCATTTTAAAAGGGCCTGTACCAACCGCATTAGCAGCGAATATTGTCCATGCTGTACTGGCTCTTTTTTTGATATCGGTTATAGCGGTGTCTACTTCATCATAATCTTTTTGCCAAGCAGAAGGAGAGACGATAAATAAGTTAGTAATGTTGTAAGGCAATACTGCATCTGGAACTGAGGTGGTTAACTCTACTGTGTTCTCATCAATCTTTCTGGCAGAGCGTAATGTCGGCATACGTGAGACAGTACTGCCAACTTGGTTTGGTGCATATTGAATCGCGCCTTTATCTAAAACCTTATTGACATTCCAGACGACTGCATCAGCATTAAAAGGAGTGCCATCATGAAATGTCACATTGCTGCGTAGTTTTATAATCCATTTCGTATGGTCATCTTTATCAACGTGCCAAGAGGTCGCAAGTCCTGGAACTAGTCCACTGGGCTTTTCACCTTGCGATAAATCCCATTCAATCAATGAATCGTACAGAGTAATACCCGTAAACCGGTTACCTTCATAGCCTTGGTCAGGTTGTCCTAAAGTAAGCGGAATATCAGCAGCAGTCATAGCTACTTTTAAGGTACTTGCATTGACATTTGATATAGCTAAGCAAAGTGGTAAAGCTAAAGATAGTTTGCTTATAGAGCGATACAGAGCTGACGTTGTCATAGTACTTTCTCCATTGATTAGGTTGGACAATATTGAGTAAAGCAAACCACATACCAATGTTTTTAAAATATTAACGGTTTCAATTAGCTGTATTTTTTATTGTTGTTTTTCAATCAGATAGAGATTTTAAAAAAATACACAAACGTTTGGGTAAAATAACATAAGTATAAAACGCACCATAAAAAGAGGTGTTGGGTGTTTTTTGTGCAATATTGTATTTATATGTCAAAAATAAGCATTAAAAGTGATTTTGTGGTCGTTCGGAAAATCGAAGAAGTATCGTGAGGTATTGATAGCCTAAATTGTGTGTCTCGATATAGGCGTATTTATTTCTTTCTCTATGGATTGTTCCTCGCGTTATGTTCTTCGAAAATACGAGGGTAGAGAGAAAAATAGAGCGGTGTGATTTGCTTCAAAAGTAGGCTTATAGAGTATTGTCAAATAAATCAGTATGAGGGCGACATTAATAAATTGAGCTAGTATCAAAGGTATGAAGTAGCCCAATGTATTAATGCTTGTGATGCTACCTACGCTTATAGGTGGTTTTTATTTAGCGCCAATGTTTTTAGTGACACAATCAGTTTAGATTGAACAATGTAGGTGAGGTAGATCATAGCAATGCCGCCTACTATTGCACCTATGGTTGACAATATATGTTCAGATTGGGTGAGAACACTCAAAAAGCTAGCTGCGCCATCTGGGTAATGCCAGCTTGTTAGATTAGTAGCGCAGAGTGTAATTATACGGAGGCTAAGTCCTAATAATGTTGTATGGCAGCAAAGTGACTCTAATGTTCGATTGGAGGTTTTAACGTCATATTCGTCTTTGACATACCAAACGATAGCCATCAAGGCAATTGTTGAGCCTAGAACGTAAAGTAAGCTGTGTAGTGTCATTGTATGAGGCTCAAGGAGTCTGCCGAATATGCGTTCGCCAGAGAAAAAGGAAATAGAGCATAGACCTGTTATCCATAAGCAGGCCTTGAAAATATTAATAGCGTTCATGGTAAGAAGTAACCCCAATGGTTAGATGTTAGTGAGCAGTAACGTGTGTGCTGCTATAGCGATGTGGGTAACAAAACTGGATAAAGTAAGAAAGAGCTAAATCGAGTAACGTTAAAATTTGTATGATGTTCTACAAAGCCATGAAGTATTTTGTATTTGTTGTTAAAGATAGTTGTCTTTGTGTCATGGTATAACTGATTTTACTCCCTCACTATGCCTCTAGTCCATATTGATGGAAGGCTCGAGTTGGTAGGTGAGTGAGTCAGGTTAAGTGCTATTTTAACGATTCCCCCTATTTTAGTGTTGATATACATCAGATAGATTTATTATTGAAATGTGTTTACCTTGTGTTTTGATAAGGCCATGTTCTTTGAATTGAGTGATGGTTCTGCTAATGGTTTCTACTGTTAAGCCAAGGAAATCACCTATATCATTACGGGACATCGATAATTTAAAAAACGTTGCAAGCAGCATTGCCGAAAAATTAAGAGAAGGTGTTGAATCTCTTAATATCCCTCATCAATCTTCCTCCGTAAGTACGTGTTTGACCATTTCTCTAGGTGTTTCATGTTCACAAAATGCACCAGACGAGAAGTCGATTTTTGAAATGGCTGACGCCAACTTGTACCTTGCTAAAGAGTTCGGGCGAAATAGAGTTGAGCCATTACCAAACTGAATGAACAGAAAAAGTTAATCAACTTGGAATCGTATTCAAAGTATGATTTTTGTTATTTTAAATAGATGGTTATCAGTGTAGTAATGAATACGCTGGGTAAATAGACAGCTAGTGTTGATGTGCATGGATCTTATAAACTAAAAAGCCCACAGACTTCAAATTCGAAGTCTGTGGGCTTTTTTATTAAAACACGATTAGGTAAACCTATATTTAGTGTTTAAAGTTTGGTGACAAAGACACGAGCTAAGTACAGAGCAAAACTGCTTAGTGCGATAATAACGCCGACAGCGAGTATATCGGCGCCCGGAAAGCCCCAGAAATCAGACATAATATATCCTTAATAAAAGTGAATAGTGGAATCAGTTATGACATCAATGCCGTATCGCGCATGCGTTGACGACCAAAGTCGTTTAGTCTGAACTTAAATAACACGCGTCCAGCACCAAAATACGCTTGATCATCGATTTTTTCTTCGATGCTTTCGATGATGCCGCTGGAGAATAAATCAGCCAGTGTGACGCGAGTGTTGCCACGCCAATAAGCGCCTTTAAGGCTATATTCCAACATGACGGCTTCGCTAATTTCCCAATCCCAAATACCGATATGTTGTTTATCGTTGATGAGTTGGAGGATGCGTCCCTTCATATGTAATTTTTTCATAATTTGCTCCAATAACTACGGCTTAACGGTACTGGTAGAAGTCGTTTTTTTATCGGTCGAGACCGCGCGAACCACTTCGAGTACTTCGTTGCTTTCTGTAAACATGACAAATCCACCCGCCACAAACAAAAACAAGCCAGCAAGGAAGTTCCATTCAGGGAATTTAAGGGTAAACGCCGCTAAGAAAACGACAGCAAACAGCCCGTATAGTGCCGCGATAGCTTGTCCACGACCAACGCCAATTAACGGAAATGACTTGTACCAAGAGACATAGCAGAAGGCGAAAGTCACACCGGCCAGCATGAGCCAACCAATTGCAGCCCAGTTAAAAGTGGCAACAACTAACTCGACAACAGGCTGATCCGTAAAGAAGTAGATAGCAGGTAAAATAAGTAATACCCAATAAAGTACTTCGGCAGTGAATCTTACTGTAATGCCCACATCAGGATCCGCAACGTCAAGTCCACGGCCTGCGATAGCACCTTCAACGCCCCAGCCAATGGCTGCCATAGCGCCACCTAAATAACCAAGCCAGCCCGTTTCACCAGTGCCGGTGATTTCAGCAATAATGCCGGGTGCGTAAACAGTGATACCACCCGCTAAAATAATAAAAATACCGACCGCAGCGCGACGGGTAATCTTTTCTTTGTACCATAGTCTGGCTAACGTAGCCCCAATAATGGGATACATAAGCGCGGCAATAGCAGCAAAGGCGCCGCCAATAAAGCCGATTGCTAAATATGAGCCAAAGATGGCCATTGGACCGCCAAAAATGGCACCAATGAAGAACCACTTAGAGATATGACGCATTTGCTTAATAGTGCGAACGTATTCTCCTAATTTGCCTAATACGGCATTCCAAACAAACAGGAAAAACAACACAGCAACCGCGTTAAACGTGGTTAATACTGCTGCAGCTAACAGAAACTCTGCATTCGTATCAAAGCTCATATTGACATAAGGTTCTTCAAACCAAACTGCTGAGCCTGGCACATACCAAGCGCCCCATAGTACCGCAGCCCATAAGGCCCACATGAATCCCCAGCGAATACTACTCGCGGTGAAGCGAGACTTAGCCTGATTTAGAGTAGGGGTTACATTAGACTGGCTCATAGTGTTTCTCTTTGTTGTCTGGGGAGGGTGTTGTCGAGTAAGGCTTCTAATACACGTAATTGGTCCAATCCGCACGGTTGTGTACCGAGCATGGCAACGCTAAAACTCATAGTGACTCCTGTTTACAGAGATGTATCGTGCGTCAGGCGAGAGTGTCCTGCGTCGATTTTTAATGAAAAATATATTGCCGAACTAGTAAACGATCAGCATTGAGATTTCATGTTATGAATGCACCAAGGTGATTAACCGATGGCACAATATGATGAAGGTAACATCTATGGTGAAAGACAGAATACCTAGGGTGGACGGGCCACCGATGAAACGCTTTAAGGGAGCGCTCGAAGTTATCAAAGGGAATATACCATCTGGCAACTCGTAAACCAGATGGCGTACTATAACACATATTAATAAGCGATTGATTGACCGACCTAAAAAAACCAAAATCGATGATTAACCATAGGTGCAGGGAAGAGTAATAGTCGGTGTTTCTAATTAAGTGCTAATGCTCTTTTACGTAGATTTAACTATTGATCAATGAGTTTTTGATTGTTATCAACCATGGCTTGAATTTGCAAGGTGGCTTCTTGTGTTTGAGTGGCCAGGTTCTTAACTTCATTAGCGACCACTGCAAACCCACGACCTACTTCACCGGCTCGAGCGGCTTCAATAGCGGCATTAAGAGCAAGTAAATTAGTATTACTAGAGATGTTGGTAATCACATCAACAATATGTGAAATTTGTTTGTAGTTACTTTGTACTTGTTCATTTTTTTGGATTTGTGCCGCTTCAGCCATTTTCTCATCAGAAATATTACGTGCGCCACCTACGACTCTGAGTAGGATGCCTTGCGCATCGCGCAAACAGGCGCCGTGTTCTCGAAACCAAATGTATTCACCGTTTTTATGTTTCATTCGATATTCGGTAACGTATTGGAAGTTTGGGTCATCACTTTCCATTAGATCATTAAAAGACGCCATGGTTGCGTTTAGATCATCAGGGTGTGCAACCGCAAAATAGCTGTCCCAACCTTCTGGAAATTCTTCTTTCGTGTAGCCAATAAGCTCTCTAAATTTATCTGACCAAGTAATTAAGCTGTTTGGGCTATCTGGGTCATTATCCGCTACTTTTAAATCCCAATAACCCTCAGAAATAACCGTTTGGGCGAGGTGCCAAGCCGCTTGGTTTTGTTCAAGAAAGTGTTTGCCATTTTGTAACTCTACGGTGTTTGCGTTGAGCTGCTGAACCTGTTCGCTGAGTGATTCATTGAGTTGTTGAGTACTGGCAAGTTGACTTTTTAATTCAGCAATTTCATCTGATAGCGTCGCGGCATTAGATTCTGCCGATTGCGCACGGTTGATAAGCTGCGTTTTGTCGGATTTTTTCAGAATAAGGGATTGGTTTAAATCATGAAGCAAAGGATAAATAGGGGAGCTTTTTTTGATATTAAGTGTGTCTGCGTTAATGTCCGCAGCGTTGCTATTAAGTCCGTTAATAACGTGTTGTAGTAGTGTGATAGTTGTATTTGATTGGTTAAAAAATAGCATACAGTACCTATTTATAGTAATAACACCAAGCCTTCATTAAAAAGTGGCTAGTGATAAAATGTCCATATAGAAAAATCTATTTTGAGAATATAAGTTATTGATTTCAATGATTCATCTCAAATTATATGGGTGAAGGGTTTATGTTGTGATATGTATGCAATTATTACACCTAACTTGGGTTTTATCTTTTTAAAAATGCGCTATGCCAATGAGTCACACGTTTAAGGTGTAAGCGGACAGTATGCTTATGTCCTTGATGAATATTGTAGAAGGCTGGGCTTCCCAATCTATGCAATCAGGCTTTATGGCTTATGTGGTTGTCTGTTTCCCTTTAAAGTTTTTCTAAAAAAAGTGGCCCATTGCTGTGTCGCGGTGCGGTATCTACTTTCTTCTATTTCCCAATGTTCCATGCTTGTGCGGTTGATAACCGTCCACTGTCATTTGTTATTTTCACAATTTCTAGTGTTTCTTAGTATTGTTCTTGATTCGGTATTCGATTTTATATCCAAGTGTGTATTCCAATCTGTCATTCTTTGTTTACTGAATATGTTGTTTACTGAATATGTTGTTTAGTAAAAAAATATTTTTGTCATAAAACTCAATTATTACTGTCATGTTTTTAAATTATGATAACAACCAATCACCTTTTATTACCGGTTGATTAGACAATATATCTATATTAGACAATATGTATTTTTAATATCTGGTTATTGATTATGAGTAAAGTAAAAAAAAAGTGGGCAGAAAAATATACTCCTATTGCAGAGTCAATATCACTACTTTTCAGCCCTTATGTTGAAGTTGTTATTCACGATATAGAGACAGACTCAATTGTTTATATTGCTAATGCTTATTCAGATCGAAAAATAGGAGATTCCTCTCAGTTGGGGTATTTGAATGAAGACGATGGTTTTCCTTATGGAGAGGTTGTTGAAGGGCCTTATGAGAATGCCGGTAATAGAGGTCAGCGAATGCGATCTATTTCGTCCGCTTTAAAAAATGAGAAAGGTAAAACAGTTGGTCTGATGTGTATTAACGCCGATTTTTCCGTCATGGAAACAAGTCTTAATGTGCTCGAAAGGTTTTTACGACCGATGACGTTAGATGCGCCACCTAAAGTATTGTTTCAGCATGATTGGAAAGACAATATAAAAATTGAAATAAGGCATTTTCTTGATGAACATAACTTAAGTTTTGATGGAATAAATGTTCGATATAGGAAAATTCTGATTGAAAATCTAGAGTCTAAAAATCTTTTTTATGCACGAAAATCAATTGAACAACTCGCCGATATTATAGGTGTCTCTAGAGCAACCATATATAACGACTTAAAATCGATCCGTGATAAAAAGTCAGATCGATTTTAAACGAATAAATATTTTATTAAATTTCACAATAGAGAATAAGAAATTAATCGATTTATTTTTCTATTAATAGATTTCTTCATTATAGAGAGCGTATTTTGACCTCAGTATATTATGCCGCTCATATCAAAGAAGTGGTAAGCACCTTAGATATAGCAGAACAATTAGAGCAAGGTTTTATTGCTTATTCTAATCGTAGAGTGGTCGTTCCTCCTGTTGGCGAAATGGTATTTGAACATCCACCAGGTGACACACATATAAAATACGGATTTATCAAAGAGGATGATTACTTTGTTATCAAAATTGCGTCGGGTTTTTATGAAAATTATAAAGTAAACCTTCCTTCTAGTTCTGGCGTTGTGTTGCTTTTCTCTCAGAAAACAGGTGCATTAATCAGTATTTTAATGGATGAGGGATATCTGACAAATATTAGAACCGCGATTGCTGGTCAGATAGTCGCTAAATATATGGCCCCAAAAAATATTCGTTGTATTGGTGTTTTTGGTACGGGCATACAAGCAAGGTTACAAGTTGAATATTTAAAAACGGTCACCAATTGCAAAAAAATTGTGGTCTGGGGACGAAGCAAAGCAAGCTTGGCGTCTTATCAAGCGGATATGGAAGCAAAGGGTTATTGCGTCGAAACAACGACAGAGGCTGATGTTGTTACACGGCAAAGCAATATTATTATTACTGCGACACCCAGTGTGACGCCACTGATCAATATAGAACAATTATTAGTAGGCACACATATTACGGCATTGGGGGCAGATACACCTGACAAACAGGAAATAGACGAGCGAATTCTTCAACACGCCGATGTTCTTGTTGCTGACAGTATAGAGCAGTGCCTGACTCGTGGTGAAATTCATCAAGCCATGAAAGCGGGTGTCATCTTAAAGGAAAATATCCTTGAGTTAGGTCATGTGATTGCAGATCCGACACTAGGCCGGAAGACTGAGAATCAATTAACCGTGGCGGATCTTACGGGCGTTGCCGTCCAAGATATTCAGATTACTAAAGCGGTGTATCACGCTATTCAGAACTCTTTAGAGACACAACCCCTTTAATTGGAAGAGTGCTTTGCTATGTTGAATTATGTGAGTACCAAGGGAGGTATTGCGGCGGTTGATTTTGAAACTGCGATACTACAAGGCTTTGCAGAGGATGGCGGATTGTTTGTTCCTGAGCATATCCCAACGGTTACTAAAGCGCAGTTATCTCAATGGTCCGAGCTTTCTTTTAACGATTTAGCGTTTGAGATTTTGTCTTTGTACATTGATGTATCGATTATTCCAGAAGGGGATTTAAAGCAACTGATTGAAACCAGTACAGGGACGTTTAGTCATCCTGATATCGTGCCTGTGGTTACTTTAGACAGTAAAACGAATCATTTTGCCATGGAGCTATTTCATGGCCCTACACTTTCATTCAAAGATATCGCCATGGGATTTTTAATGAATACCATGGATTATTTTTTACAACGTAAAGGAGCATCAGTTTCATTGCTCTTAGCAACCACCGGAGATACTGGTCCTGCCGCCGCCTATGCCTCTCGTGGTAAGAAAACCATAGATTGTTGGCCGTTATACCCTAGTGGTTTTATCTCAGAAGAACAGACTCGACAAATGACTACCCTAGATGAGGACAATGTCCATCCTATCGCAGTAGAAAACTGCCCTAATGGTGGAGATGACCTTGATATTGTTATTGCGCAGCTGTTTTCGGACCCTAAATTAGTCAAAGATCTCAAACTATCCAGCGTAAATTCAATAAATTGGTGTCGGGTGATGTTTCAATCTATTCACTATTTTTATGGCTACTTTCAAGTGGCAAAGAAGATAGGAGAGGGGGTGATCTTTTCGGTGCCGACTGGTGCGTTTGGTCATTTGTTTGCTGGCTATTTAGCCCGTGAAATGGGGCTCCCTATCGCGACTTTTATTTGTGCGAATAACCGTAATGGCGCGGTACATAAGGTGTTTGAAAACGCTGTGTTGTCGAAGCACATTCTACAGAAGACACCTTCCAGTGCCATTGATATTACCCAGCCTTATAATTTTTGGCGTTTTCTTTATTTTGTGTCAGGTCGGGACAGTAAGAGAGTGACTCAGTGGATGGGTGACTATTTAGAGCAAGGTTATGTTGAGTTTGATGATATGACTATGAAGAGTATGAAACAAGGGGTTACATCAGCGGCAATATCGGATGAAGAGACGCTGTCAACGATCGCCCGTGTTTATCAAGGGCCTGCTCATTATTTGCTCGATCCCCATGGCGCAGTCGCTGTTGCAGCAGCCAATAAGCTGAGTTTAAACCTTAGTTGCAGTACAGCAATAATCAGTTTGTTGACGGCTCATCCCGCGAAATTTCCAGAAGTTACGCGTCAGGCATTGCAGCCTGATGATTCTCTTCCTACCCAAGCGATAGAGAACTCCATTGAGAAAATGAAATGCCAAACTCAAAAAATGCTGGTCTGTGATTATTCTGAATTACGCGATGTATTGTTGGTTGAGATGGCTAAAACAGAACACAAGCAAGTAGGTTGTGTTGTTCAGTAAGGTGTGTCGTTAAGTAAATAAATTGTTATGACTAATCAAAATAGTGAAATATTTTTATAGGGCGAAAGTAATGAAACTTAACAAAAAGCTAGTCAATGTGGTTGGAGTAGGGGCGTTTTCGCTGATGGCAGCAGGGTCTCTTTATGCACAAGAGTCTTTACGTGTTGGTATGGAATGTAACTATTACCCTTTTAACTATAAGGATTCTAATGGAACCTTATTAGGGTATGACGTTGATGTTGCTAAAGGTGTTACCGACATATTAGGGGCTGATGTGACGTTTGTTTGCCAAGAATGGAACGGTATGATTCCTGCTTTATTGGCAAATAAATTTGATCTGATTGTTGCCTCTATGTCGATTACTAACAGTCGCGAGAAAAAAATTGATTTTTCCACACCTTACCGCATATCCGTAGGCCGCTTAGTTGGCTCAAAGAAAGTGGATATAAAGTTATTTGATGACAATGATCAGCCTATAAAGGACAACTTTAAGAAAGTACGCATCGGAATTGAGCGCGCCTCTGTTTATGCAAACTACTTTAAAGGCACTTTTCCTGAGGCAAAAGTGGTCATGTATGACGGCAATGAAACGGGCTACCTTGATCTCGTTAACGGACGTGTTGATATGATCATGACGAATCCGATGAAAGCTTATCTTAAATTTCTAAGCAAAGAAGATGGCGCGGGTTTTGAATTCAAAAGCCCTGTTATTGATGATGCGGAATACTTTGGACCTGGTGTTGGTATCGGTATGAGAAAAGGTCAACCTGAGCTTAAAGCCCGTGTTGATGCAGCCATCAAAAAACTGATCACAGAAGGCAAGCTGACAGAGTACGCTCTTAAGATCTTCCCTTTCCCAATCCATAACGAAGAGTGGAGCAAGCTGTAAAGCTTCTTTTTATTGATGGGCAGGGCTGTTAGAGCCCTGTTTTTCTCTATTCTTCGTGACTAGAACTGAAGCATCAGAAAGGAGATTGCATTTTGGAGGCTTTAACAGGTTGGTGGGATGATTATTTTTGGGCGTCTGTAGTTGTTCTAAAAATATTTATAGCTTCCCTTGGATTCATGGTGTTGTTTGGCTTAATAGGCGCCACGGCCAAGCTTTCAAACAATAGACTCGCCCAAAAAATGGCTTCGATGTATACCATTGTTTTTCGTGGCACCCCAGAAATTCTAATTATTTTACTGCTCTATTTTGGTTCTGCGATTGCGTTAACCTCGATTGTTCAGTTATTTAATCCTGATATTAAATTTGTTGATATTCCTCCCTTTTGGGCTGGTACTTTTGCCATCTCTTTTATTGTGGGGTCTTACGCCACAGAAACTTTTCGGGGCGCGTTTTTAGCGGTGAACTCCGGCAATGTTGAAGCGGCCCGAGCACTTGGCTTATCGACATTTCAAACATTAATTCATGTACAGATACCAGAAATGTGGCGCGTTGCTTTACCGTCGTTTGGTAACCATATGCTGTCGCTGGTAAAAGACACCTCGCTTATTTCAATAATTGGCTTAAATGAGACTCTGTATATTGCCAAGCAAGCGACCAGCGTAACCGGTAAACCTTTCACCATGTATATCGTAGTAGGGGCTATTTATTTAGGTTTTTCGACTGTCATTACTTTGGTGGTGATGGGGCTTGAGAAGTACGCTAATCAGCATTTAAAGGTGGCCAAATGATGGAATCGATAGCATTAATAACCGATAGCACGATCGCAATGCTTTCTGGGATTGGTATGACGTTTCAGTTGCTCTTTATTTCTGCCTTTTTTGGCATGATATTGGCGGTGGCGCTTTTGTTAATGCGCATGAGCGGAAAGTGGTATTTGAGTGGATTGGCACAAGCGTATATTTATGTTTTCCGCGGCACACCAATTCTCGTGCAAATGTTTATTATTTATTATGGTTTGCCGCAATTTGAGGTGATTCGTGAGAGCTTTTTGTGGCCGGTCTTAAGAGAAGGTTATGGGTGTGCCATAGTCGCACTCTTTTTAAACTCGTGTGCTTACACCTGTAATGGTCTAATGATCTTGGAAGGTCCTATAGCCTATAATTAACTTTAATA
>JBQEFB010000027.1:0-35497 GCA_052107635.1 Marinomonas sp.
TTGGCTTCTTCTACACCTGATTAGCAGTGTCGCACTTATTATCTGAATTTAAGCCAATCGAGTCATTTTATACTGCTTGTATCTATGTTTGGTAGACTCGTTGATTGTCGAGTCTCTCAAACTTGCAACGATTCCTAGTAGCAGAAAAATTACAAAATTATTTAGAGTCTCATTTTCATTAAAGTCTGCGATCTAGTATATTCAATATGATCAAAACAATAGCTGATGGCCTATGAGACTGCTTGGAACTATGAAATATTTCTCACTCGACTCAATCAATGATCTGTTTCCTGATGTTGATATCATGTCGGCAATAGGTTATTTGTCGATTGTTCGATTAGGGGCAAGTGGCAAGCAATTGAAAGCTATTGCGGGCTTGATTGGTGAAAAAGAATTGATTGCTCGGTCAATCGGTACCACTTCAAATCTAAGTAAGAGTTATCAAAGCAAACGCTTATCGTCTACTGCGACGGATAATCTGATTGGTCTGCTACGAATTTATATTCAAGCTGCAAAAGTTTATGAATCATTAGATTTAGCAAAAGAATGGATGCGTTCGTCTATTCCTGCTCTTGGAGGGGAGATTCCCGTTAACATGCTCGATTCACACGCTGGCCGTGAAGTTGTGCGGCAAGTGATTCGAAGAATGGAGTTTGGAGAGTATGTGTGACGAAGCGATTGCCATGTCAGAAATGCTTATAAGTATGGAGCCAATTTCCTAGGTATTAGATCATCATTGTACTTAACAGTCATGTATGGGGAAAGATATGAGTACTAGGCGAGAAAAACATGTAACTAAAAGCATTGATATCAATGACGTTGAGAAAAATATTGATCGGGTATTGAGTGAATCTAAAGGTGCACCTATTGCGGTATTGAAAGCCGGTAGCCCTTTATATTACTGTATCCCCGCTGACACCTATGCCGTTATGTTAGAAGCAGTTGAAGCATCAGAGGTGGATGAGATGGGTGTAAGAATTCACCAGTTGGGACTGGACGTATTTGGTAATGAAGCCAAGTTCAAGTCATGGATGAAAAAGCCAGCAATAGCTTTAGAAGGAGAATCGCCAGAGTCAATAATGGTGACTAAAGAAGGAATTCAGCGGGTAAGTGATCTTTTGGGGAAAATTGACCATGGTTTTATCTTCTAAATCGTACTAGCTCAAGTCTGATCTGTATTAGCCATGCCCTGATTTATCAAGTTTTTTAGTTATGCTGTCGCTGAATGGATAGCTCTCTGTCGTTTATTGAAATCATCAAACTCTGCTGCCTGATCCTCATACCGTACAATGACATTGCTTAAGACTTCACTAATTAATTCAGCTTGAGCCTTTAGGCTCAGAGCTTCTTCCACGCTCGCAGCCACTACTCCAAAGCATGCTGGCGGCAATAGACAGTGAAAATCTCAGTTTTTCTAACTTGTGAAGCCCTGTTGTTAGATCTTAAATAGCTATATCGTCAAGGAGTTGAGTTAGTGTCCTTAAATTTCCTTTAAGTGACTGATTTTTATGCATTTTATTTGAATATTCTGGTGGAATAGTGGCCAATTATAAGAAAAAATATAATTGCATATAATTGGTGTAGTAAAAGAGTGAATAGTCACTTTTTGGAGTGGGGGTTTCTAGCTATCCACACAAAAAACTGATGACTATCAAATGCTGGGAAGTCCAGTAGATCCATTTCATATTCAGTAGATTTCAATTTGTTTTTTGTAGAGTTTTTACATATTTGTTAGATTTTTTGAGGGATGGTTTCGAATTCAGTAGACGAAATCTACTTAATTTATCAGATATGTTTCCATGTTTAGTAGACTGGGTAGGCATTTAATTACTTATAAACGCCGGTAGACGCTGGTTTCTCTTTCTAACTCGATGTGCAAACAGAGAGATAGGCTTAGAGAAATTTTTTCTGGCAGATCTTAGGGAGGATCAGCGAGCGGCGATGTGCATTTGCGGAATGATAAGTATTGATTGTCTCAACAGACACGCTTCCAAGCTGTTGGTGTAGTGGCATAGTGGCCAAATGACTAAACCAAGAAAACCTAATTTTAGCCCTGAATTCCGTTTAGAAGCGGCACAGCTTGTTATAGAACAAAATTATAGTGTCGCTGAAGCGGCTGAAGCGATGGGAGTGGGTAAATCCACTATGGATAAATGGGTGAGACAACTCCGCTCAGAGATCCGTGGCGAAGCCCCCAAAGCAACACCAATGACAGATGAACAGCGTCGAATTCGTGAATTAGAAAAGCAAGTTAAGCGCCTTGAAATGGAAAAAGACATTTTAAAAAAGGCTTCTGCTCTCTTGATGTCGGACGAGCTGAAAGGCTTGCGTTAATTCATCGACTGCAAGAGAGCTTTCCCGTTGATCATCTCTGTCAGTTATTCAATATTCACAGAAGTAGCTACAGGTATTGGCGTGATAAAGCGGTCGGTGAAACACCTGCTCGTATTATGCTCAAAGAAAAAGTTCGAGCCGCTTTTAAAGTGAGTGAAGGCTCTGCGGGAGCGAGAACGATCGCTGCCATTGTCACTCAGGGTGGTACAAGCTTAAGTCGGTATGTCGCAAGTAACTTAATACGCGAACTCGCTTTGCTTAGCTGTCAACAGCCTAAACATCGCTATAAACGGGCAAATCAAGAGAGTTCAGTTGCGCCGAACCTTCTGGCTCGACAGTTCAAAGTGAGCTCTCCTAACAAGGTTTGGTGTGGCGACATTACCTATGTTTGGACAGGAAGCCGTTGGGCTTATTTAGCGGTTGTGATGGATTTATATGCTAGAAAACCAGTTGGCAGGGCGATGTCTCTGAGCCCTGATAGTGAGCTTATTCGTAAGGCTCTTATTATGGCTTATGAGTTAAGGGGAAAGCCGAAGGCGTTAATGTTTCATTCAGATCAAGGAAGTCAGTACACAAGTTTAAAATATCGTCGTTTGCTGTGGCGATACCAAATCCAGCAAAGTATGAGTCGCCGTGGAAACTGTTGGGATAATGCCCCGATGGAGCGTTTCTTTAGAAGCTTCAAAACAGAATGGATGCCTGAATTAGGTTACCGGACTTTTTTAGAAGCAAAACAGGCTGTAACGGATTACATAGTAGGATACTACAGCCAAATCAGCACAATAGAATATTGCCACCGAATAAAGCGGAAGAGTTGTACTGGAAAAACTATAAAACCGTGGCCAGTTTTACTTGACCACTACACTTTGACATATAAAAAGTAATGAACTTCTGGGGATATCTGAATAGTCTCCAAATAAGTATACAGGCTCTTTAACTTGATTTCATATTGCCTTTCATACTATACCGTTACAATTGGTTTTAAGGCAAAGAGCACCTATCTATGTTCGATCGACTTTTGACTTTTTTAAGCGACGTCTATGTATATTATCGTCTGGACAATATTTCGGTTCCAACGAAAACTCAGGTTCAGAGCCTCTATAGGCTGAACCATCAGTATTCCTTAAAAGCACCTCTATCTCAACGATCTATGTCTCTAAAGGATCACTACATAAGCCAGTTCCACCATTGATATTCTTCATTTATAGTAATGAGAATTATTATTGCGTATGATTCTGTTCCTATCTTTTATGATGTATAGGTTCGCTGTTAGTTTAAGGAAGCTGCTCAAGGTGATAAGTCTGTTTAGATTGTTTGTTTTTTGGTTATTGGCTTTGTTATCAATTGTTATGCCAGTTTCATATGCTGTGGCGAGTGAATCGCCAGCGGCCGGTCATGCTGTTCAAGAGAACAAGCATGAGATACGAGTGGTTACTTTGTTCCAAGGGGCAACGGATTCTGTGGTAGCGTTAGGCGTGACGCCCGTTGGTGTCGTGGATTCCTGGGCGCAACAACCAACCTATGATTACTTACGTCATGCACTGAAAGGCGTGACGCATGTGGGCCTAGAGACGCAGCCAAATATAGAGGCTATTTTGGCATTGAAGCCAGATTTGATTATTGGTGCGACCTCTCGCCACGAAAGAATTTACAGTCAGTTGTCCAAAATTGCGCCCACTGTGTTGACCGATAATGTTTATGACGTTAAAGCGACATTGGATTTAACCGCGAAAGCCTTGGGCAAAGTGGATAAAGGCAAGCAGATATGGGCGGATTTCCAAAAGCGCATCAAAGACTTTCGTAATGGCATCAAAAAGCGTGCAGGGCAGTGGCCGCAAACGGCATCCATATTGAATATTCGAGCGGATCATTTGCGCTTGTACTTACAACAAAGCTTTCCTGGCACGGTATTAAAAGAAATCGGTTTTACTTTCCCGCTGCCGAATAAAACGGGTTGGGGCGTGAAGCTTAAAAGTAAAGAAGCCTTGCCTAGTGTGAATGCAGATGTCTTTTTTATTATCTTACAATCTGGCGAGCCAGCGGTTAGGCAAAATTATCGTGCTTGGCAGTCTCACCCTCTGTGGAAAATGCTTAATGCACCTAAGCACAAGCAAGTGTACGAAGTTGATCAGGTAGCTTGGTTGCTGTCAGGTGGGATTCTGGGGGCGAATCAAATGTTGGATCAATTGTATCGTATTTATCATTTACCCATGTCTGATGATTGATCCATTTTATGACACTTTTTTCTAGCAGTATGTCGTTTCGGTGGGGCGTCCTTGTCCTATCCTTGGTTGGTTTAGTCATGGCGTTCATGGCGAGCATTGCTTTTGGGCAATATGCCATTCCGCTAAAGCATGTCTGGACGGCTTTTTGGGCGTTTGATCCTCAATCTATTGACCACGTTATTATCAGGACAACGCGTCTATCTCGTGCCATTGTGGCTTGTTTAGTGGGTTCTGCATTGGCGGTATCCGGCGTGTTGATGCAAGCATTGACTCGGAACTCGTTGGCATCACCGTCTATTTTTGGTGTCAATGCGGGAGCTGTCTTCTTTATCGTGTTGTTTTCGACTTTCTTTTCTGTCACCTCGTTGAATTCCTTTCTCTGGTTGGCTTTTTTGGGCGCAGCGATAGCGGGTGGTCTTGTTTATGGCTTGGGCAGTGTGGGGCGTGATGGTCTTTCGCCTGTGCGTATCGTGCTATCAGGCGCGGCGATCTCAGCTCTTTTTATGGCCTTTACTCAAGGTATGTTGGTCATTGGGCAAGAAGGATTAGACAGCGTTTTGTTCTGGGTGGCGGGGTCCGTTTCGGGGCGCTCTTTAGACATGGTTATGCCGCTAGTGCCTTTTTTTGCAGTGAGCATGGTGTTGGCTATTTTGGCGGCGCCACACATTAATATTTTGCTGTCAGGGGACGATGTTGCTAAGGGCTTGGGCCAAAACACGATTGTCATTAAAGTTCTATTGAGTGTGTTGATTATTGGGCTGGCTGGTGGTTCGGTGGCCTTGGGAGGAAACATTGGCTTTATCGGTTTGATTGTTCCTCATATGGCGCGATTCATGATTGGCCACGATCATAAATGGCTGACTCCACTGAGTGCGCTGTGGGGCGCCGTTTTACTGCTTTGTGCTGACTTACTCAGTCGCTTTGTGATCATGCCAGAAGAAGTGCCCATTGGTGTGACAACGGCCATTTTAGGTGTGCCATTCTTTATTTATTTGGCTCGAAAGGGGAGTAAGCGTGGATAACTCTTTTTCAGTGCGCAACCGATTCTTCTCGTTTTCTGTGCCTAGGCGCTCTATTGGGGCGTGTTGTATCGCGATGGGCACTTTTTTAGCGATTATTTTGCTGTCGTTATGTTTGGGAGACGAGGGGATGTCTCCTGTTAAAGTCATCGCTGTGCTTATGGGGGACAAAGATCAAGGTGCGCATTTTATTATCGAGACTTTGCGCTTACCAAGAGTCTTGATGGCGGCTATGGTTGGCGCGGCCTTGGCGTCTTCAGGGTTAGTCCTGCAATCTATGATTCGTAACCCGTTGGCCTCTCCTGACATTATTGGTATTACGGGTGGCGCATCCGCAGCGGCGGTGTGTTTCTTATCGTTCTTTAGTGCTGCGCTAGGGCTTGTTTGGTTACCTGTATTTGCTATCGCCGGTGCTTTGGTGGCTGCATTGTTCATTTATGCCTTGGCGTGGAACAGTGGCGTGACACCGATGCGTCTTGTGTTGGTCGGTATTGGTATTTCATCGGCCATGGGCGCCGTGACGACCTTTGTGATTGCGGCTAGCCCATTGTCTACCAGTATTACGGCTTATATCTGGCTAACGGGTAGCGTGTATGGTGCGGGCTGGGCTGAGGTAAAAGCGTTACTGCCTTGGCTACTGGTTTCTTGGCCTGTGGCCTTGTACTTCGCTCGTCGCGTTAATGCACAAGAGTTGGGAGATCAATTGGCGACCGGTTTGGGTGTGCCTGTGCAGCGGCTTCGTCTTGTGTTGCTTTTTTTGAGTGTGATGATGGCGGCGCCCGCGATTGCTTATGCGGGAGCAGTGGGGTTTGTCGGCATGATAGCACCACACATTGCACGTCGGTTTGTGTCTCGTAGTTTCGCTCTTTTATTACCTGTTTCTGCGTTTGTTGGTGCCTGCTTAGTGATGCTGGCCGATCTCTGTGGTCGCTTGCTGTTCCAGCCTTTGGATATTCCTGCTGGGGTGTTTGTTTCTGCCATTGGCGCGCCATTTTTTATTTATTTGTTATATCGACAGCGCTTCTAATGATTTTAGGAGAAGGTTGATTGTGGGGATTGGGATTTAACGATGAGTTTGTCAGACCGTCATTTATTAGAAAGTCACTTGTTAGAAAGTCGTCCATTACAAAGTCGTGAACTGACGCTTGGTTATGAGCAAAAGACCATTATTAAGTCTTTGGATTTGGACATTGAACCGAGCCAGATTACGGTGCTAGTGGGTGGCAATGGTTGTGGTAAATCGACATTACTGAAGTCTTTTGCCCGTTTATTAAAGCCTTCGGCTGGGAAGATTTTATTGAATGGGGCGGATATTCACACACTGTCTGGCAAAGAGGTAGCGCGTAAGCTTGCTATTCTTCCTCAAGGGCCAGTCGCGCCAGAAGGGTTAACGGTAGAGCAGCTTGTTCGGCAGGGGCGTTATCCTCATCAAAACTGGCTGCAAAGTTGGACGCAGGACGATGAGCGCTTGGTAAGCAAGGCGCTCGTCGATACCAAGATGACAGAATTTGCGTCTCGTTCTATTGATGCACTGTCTGGCGGCCAGCGTCAGCGGGCGTGGATCGCCATGGCCTTAGCACAAGATACGAATATTTTATTGCTCGATGAGCCAACGACCTATTTGGATTTGACTCATCAGATTGAAATCTTAGATTTATTGTTTGAACTGAACCTTGTTCATAAAACGACGATTTTGATGGTGTTGCATGACTTAAACCTCGCGGCGCGTTATGCCCATAAGATGATCGCTATTAAAGAGGGTGCTGTTTTCTGCCAAGGAGCGCCAGAGGATATTCTTGATCATGATATGGTGAAAGCCGTATTTGATATGGAATGCCATATCAGCCAAGACCCATTGTTTGGCACACCAATGTGTATTCCCTATGGAAAAGGCCGTAAGGTGAATTCTAAGGGGCAAGAGCATGTCTCATGAGCCAGACCAAATGCTTCTGGCAGATGAGTGGTCGCAGTTAGCCTCATTTGGACTCAAATCTTATATAGAGGATGAACCTCTCGCTATCGATTCCAGTAAATTGCTGGATGAGACCCAATGTTTAGAAACCCTATGCAAAATCATGCCAGAGCTTGGCGCGCCGAATCTTAAAGTCACGGCATCGCTAGTGATGAAACGCATGGCTTTCCTGACACTCGCGCCGGTGCTTTATGCCATGTCTAGTTTTGATAAGGGGTTAGATGGCTCATTAACAAACTGTGTTTTTGAATACCCGCTTGAAAATAGATTGTGGGTATCAAAAATGCCGTTAAAGAATACGTCTGTTACAAGCGGGTCCGATGATCGAGACACTTGGCGAGAAGCGCTATTAAGAAAAGTGTTTGCTGAGAATTTAACCTTATTGGTCGAGCAGTTTTATGCTTTAACAAAAGTGTCTAAGCGTATTCTTTGGGAAAACATTGCGGTGCGTGTTTTTAGCATCTATGAACAGCGTATTTTAACGACCATCCCAGATGAAAAGCGGACACAGGCTGAGGCAGATTATGCGTTTTTGCTGGATAAAAATACAACCGTGCTATTTGGTTTGAATGAAAATCCGTTGATTGCGTTTTATCGTGATAAGAAGCAGACAGCCTTGTCGGATAAGCCAGTACGAGTGCGCCGTACTTGTTGCTTTTACTACCAAGCCACTGAGCCGCCAGTGTATTGCGGCTCGTGTCCTTTGCCTTTGAAGAAAAAGAGAACAACCCCACCTTAATCCTCCCCTTGAAGATAAGGGGAGGAGACTGTTCTCGTTCTTGGGAGGTTAAAAGTCTAAGCCATAAGCCAGTGTCACTGTACGACCACGGCCTTTGAAGTAAAAGCTGTCGTCTGCATAAGCGGCCTGTGAATAGTAGGTGAAATAATCTTTGTTCAGAAGGTTGGCTGCAGAGACAGTGAGTTTACCAACCGGCAGTTTGTAGCCCATGGAAGCGTCGACCAATGTATAGCCATTAAAGTTAAGGTCATCACTATCGAAAGAGCGGCTAAATGCATGGTTTATCTGCAATAAAGTAGACAGTTTTTCATTCCAGTTGGCTGTCCAAGATGTGACTAAACGATTAGGCGGAATATCAGCGCCTGTTAATTTTGTATCGACTTTTCCATCATCGTTCGTATCCGACTTGCCTTCAATGTAGGAGTAACTGGCTTGCAGTCTATGTTCTTTATTTAACTGAATACCCAAAGATGCTTCGGCCCCTCTAATCTCTTTTTTCTCACGTTTAACAGTATAGAGGCCATTTGTTTCAACAATGCGGCTACCTAGGTCAGAATTAGATTCGTAGTAGCTTATTTCAAAGTCGTAAGGGTGGCGATTTACACGAAAGCCCACTTCGTAGTTGTCGGTGACAATGGGGGATAAATCAATCAGTGAGTCGACGTCTTGGCCTGGAGTATTGATGCCTCGAAGTACTCGCCCCACATCTGGCATACCAAAACCTTGAGAGTAATTAGCAAAGAGACTAACGGACGGTGTTACTTTAAAAACCGCTCCTGCGTTGTAAACGGTTTTACTAAAGCTTGGTGAACCGCCGTCAACGCTAACACTGTTATTAGCGGCTACCGTTTGGTAGGTATCTACATCCAATTTAGCATGCTCATTACGTGCACCCGCTTGCAGCACTAAACGCTCAATTGGCTTGTATTCGAACTGAACAAAGGGGGCATAATTGGTGTATTGCGTTTCTGGGACATAAGTGCGGTTGGTCAATATTAACGTTTGGCTCGTTTTATCCTGTAATAGGTCTAAGCCTGTTGTCACACTTAGCTTATTCTGGAATAAATCATCCTTTGTAAGGCTAAACTTGGCACCAATTTTCTCAGATTGGTTTTGACTCTGATCATAAAGTGTACCGCTAGGTGCAATGCTGGTGTCCTGGAAACTAGCGGAATTTGTGGCACCATAACGGCCCTCAAAATCCTGATGGAAGACTTGGGCTTTAAAGTTCATGCCATCAAGATCGCTGTCGGTATAGTTCAAACTAGTGGTTTGAACGTCATTATATGGTGCCGCTCCATATGGTGGTGTGCCTTTAATTGAGCTGGTTGCGACACCATTTGCTCGATCACCATCCACGCCAGTAAAATTCATCCGTCCTTTCATTTGGTATTTATTGACTTCAAACTCCAATCTTTTGTCATCACTAAGCCAGTAGCCAAGTTTGATGAAGCCATCGTAGCTTTTTGAATCCATAATGTCGCCACGCACCGTTGCCGAGCCAACGTAGTTGCCGTCGGCGTCAAGGTATACGCCTTGAACCTCATTGGTTAGACCGACAAGATAATCAAAATTGCCTTGTGATCCTTCTGCCTGATAGCCAATTTTATACCCTAAGGTGTCGCTATCGATATCTTTTGTCGGCATGGTCATTTGTACATCGACATGCTGTTTAAGATCATTAGAGCGAGTCGATTTTGTAATGAAGTTAATGATACCGCCGGTGGCACCTAAGCCGTGTACAGCAGTGGCACCATGGATAACTTCAATCCGTTCTACCATAGATAGGTCAATGGTGTGCGCAGAACGGCTACCCTCTCGGATTGGATTGGATTGTGGAACACCGTCGACCATGTATAAAACAGAGCGACCACGGAATGTCTGGCTACTGTTGTTTAATTTTTGTGTGTTCGGTGAGTAGGCAGGTAGTAGGTTAGATAACGCTTGTGAGCTGTCTGTACTAATCGCAAGCTGCTCTTCTATTTGTTTGTGAGTGATGATAGTCACCACCTGAGGGCTGTCTTCTTTTTTTGTATTACTTCGGCTTGTCTCAATAACAAGAGGATCTAGACTCATTGTTGATTCTTGTTTCGTATCCGCAAGTGCGAGTGCGGAAAGACTAAAACTGATGGGCAATAGAAGTGCCGCTCTATGGTTTGTTCTGATTGACATAAAAACGCCTCTGTTTGTAAATTAATGCATACTATAGTAATGATATTGCTTTTGATAATCATTATCAATTCATGATTTTTACATTTCCTTTTATGTCGACTCGATTTCGTTAGCTTTTGAGATAAATTGAGATAAAAGTGCATCTTTTATTTCTTCATCTCGTTGTTCTTTGTCTTGTGCTGCGCTAAGAATGTTATGTGCATAGTCTTCAGAAAATACGAAGAGTCCATCGTCATCGCCAATGGCAATATCGCCTGGTTTCACAGTTACGCCTGAAAGAGTAATGGGTATATTAATTTCCCCATGCTGTGCATTTGTTTTTGCACGAGTGGTGAGTGCACTCACACCTTGGGCAAAGATTGGAAAGGGCTGAGATTTGAGTGCCGCAATATCGGTAATGTTTCCAGCAATGATAACGCCAGCAAGTTTTTTAATTTGTGCCGCCAAATTTCTCAGTTCTCCCCAGCAGGCATAGTGATCATTGACCGCGCACTCAATAGCAAGAACTTCCCCAGCTTGTGCAGTGATGAGCGCTTCTCTGAGTATGCCAGCGTCAGGAGGGTATATTCTTACGGTAACAATGCGGCCTACCATTTTTTGATTAGGTACTTGTGATTTAATGTCGCTCAAATAGCCAGTGTCAGTTAAATGGCCTAATGTCGAAGTAGAAATGTTGTGAAATACGTCTTTCATCTGATAGTCCAAAAGAAAATTGTGCGCCTCTTGATAACAATCAGGGCGCACATTAGGGAAGGGATTTAGGAAGCTTGTCTAAATGGATTAACGACGGTTCCTTTGCCAAACGGCATACTGCCAGGCCCACCTGCACGATCAATCATGGGAGATAGGAGGTGTTTTTGTGGCCAACTTCCACATTCAAATAGCTCATGAATTAACATGTTTCGAGTGTCATCAGAAAACTCGATTTGTTTGATAAGCTGTTGAATCTCAGAGCCCATCACCTGCCAAAGTTTGTTGTTTTCAATATTATATGTGAGGCTCAATGTGTCGATAATCGAGCGCATATTGACTTGAATAGCGAGTGTTTGTAGCCAAAACAATAGGTCTTCTGGTCGGTCATGATAGAGAGTGTTGGCATGCCCAGGCTTGATGCAATAATTGGGATCCGTCATCCCATGAGCTTCCAACCATGGCACATAGATTCTTAAAGAATCATGATCGCGAAGTAGCAGACCGTGTGCTTGCCCTTTGTTCCATACGAAAACAGCATTTTGTCCATGTGCTTCTCCAAGCATCCCTATTCGGAACATACGTAGGTTCACATCAAAGAAGCAAGAGGCCAGTTCTTTGAAAAGCATGAGAACCGACTCTTTTGTTTGGCTAAGGTTTCGATAGGATAACCATTCATCAAAGAAATGATCTTTGGCGTCGTGAAGTGGTGTTCCCAATGCCGCCATTGGCATAATGCGAATATCTGGATTTTTTAACAGCGAGTTAGGATAGGTGCGGATCATCGCCGATAAATGTCGTGGCGCGTCATCAAATAAGGTTGCCTCAGGTGGCATAAATGCCCACCATTTATCTTCTTCACAAAGGAACAGTTTTTCCTCAAGTGTACGATCCAGTGTTTTGCTTTGCTGTAACAGTTTTTCACTGTAGCCACCGTTTATCATTTTAACGGCGGGGAGGTAACGAGATGCCCCAAGGGAGTAAATAGCCATTGGTAGCTTTAAATGCTCGTTACTATCAAAGCAAGGTGTCATGGACCTTAGTGATGATGAGGCATAGAAATTACCGGAAGTGAAAGCGAGTCGTTGACAATGGCCTGCATCGAATTGGTTACCAAGTTGTTTTTCCAGTACATGATCAAATTGCCATGGGTGCACTGGAATGGCGACATGGCTCTCTTGCAAACCAAGCTGAGTCAGCTCTTTTAATAATGCCTCTGCTTGTTTATCAGGGAGCAAATATTGTGAAGGCGGTTGACGGTCAAGCTGCATAATACCGTCACCGGTTTGTAGCCAATCTTTTCGAATAGCGACCCAATTTAGCGTCACCGGCTGGTTAAATTCTGCTTGATAAGCGCGGTATTCTTGATCAGATAATCCGTGTTTTGCCTTAGCCAGTGGGTGGTAGGGTCTGTCTCTTAAGGATGCCCACTGTTCCATCGCAAGAAAAAAAGCCGCATTGTCTTTTTCCAATAAATGGCGGCTTTCAACGCGATGATCTTGTGACAATTGTGTTTGGTGAACACTGATGTCCAATACTTCTTGGAAAAGGGCTAAGCCTTTTTCATTGCCACGATAACGCTCTTTTACACCCTCTAATGCATATCGAAGAAAGTCACTGGGTGTCAGTTCAACACACTGGTCAGACTGACAGAGTAAGACAGGGCTATTGGGTACGCGCTGCCAAGCTTGGGTAATACTCGGTTGCAACAGTGTCACTATGGATCTTTGTTCTGGAAGGTCGTAATGCCACTGCCAGATTTTACTCATATTGGTCTGAGTGTCTTGGAAGTATGGCTTCTGTGCAGGCATAGAAGGCTGACTCTGCTGCAAGCTCCAGTCATTTACATCCATTAAATTAAGATCACCAAAAAAGTCTTCAGCTAACAAGCAGTCAATCAAATCCTGCATGACATGCTCGGATGCGGTCTTTGTATTCATTGTTCATTCCTTTCTTTACAGAGTTAATTTTGGATTGCAGGGCGCGAAAGGCAGTGCCTCGTTCATCACCCAAAACAAAGCTAGTGACGCCTTTGCTTAGCCAAATACCATGATCGTCAGGTGCTCTTGGGATGGCGCAATAAGGCACGTCTGCTTTGCTGGCTGTTCGATGGCAGTGGTTCAAGGCATTTTGTACATCGCTATGAGATGTCTGCCATGGCATGCCTAATGATTGAGACAAGTCCGCCGCGCCTTCCAGAATCATATCTAGGTGAGGCACCGCAACGATGTCTTCTATGTTTTCTACGCCACGTTGGCTTTCTATCATGGCGATCAGCATGATTTCCTTGTTGGCTTGGGTGACGTACTCTGTGAGTGGCGCTTTGCCAAATGCACCTGGTCGGCCGGCATTTAAGCTGCGAACGCCTTCGGGATGATACTTACATGACTGAAGCGCTTGTCTTACCTGATCGGCGTTTTCTACCATGGGTAAGACAATGCCTTGTGCGCCCCCATCAAGAAGGCGAAGCATGGCTTTAGGATCGGAATCTGCGACTCGCACTAAGGGCGTGAGCTGGTAACTCTCTGCCGTGCGAATCATGTTCTCAATGGTTTCCGGGTTAATTAGCACATGCTCAGTATCTATGATGACAAAGTCATAGTTAGCCTCGCCAATCAGCTCGATCATGGCGGGCGAGGGTATCGAGCAGAATAGGCCGTATGCAGGCTGTCCAGAGGCAATTAACTGCTTTAGGCGATTTTGTCTTAACATGCTGTCGGTCCAAAACGATGCAGTGGGTTGGGTACTTTCTTAAAGCGGCGTTCTGCATCCCCAAGTAATCGGCGTTTGGTCAGTTCTTCAACCTCATAATAAGGCGCAAAAAGATCAAACAGTTTGTAGCGTGATGCATGTTGAGGGTGTTGTTCCTGATAGCCCAGTACAACCTGTGACACATGTTCCCAAAACAAAGATTCCGATAATTGATAGTTCTGCTTAAGGAAAATAGACAGATCGGATAGGCAGATAAAGAAAAAGCAGTCACATGAAAAATCACGAACGGCATCCACATCATCCGTAACAATAAAGGAGTTCCGGTTCAACTTTTTATGGCTTTCTGGTACTTCTGCTAATGTTGGCGCCAGCTCTGGTCGAGCAAGATGCGTTGGTGAGTAACGAACACCATCGTGAAAGTCTTTTAATGCAATGCGTTGTGGCCAACCATTTTTGGTGATCAGAACGATGTTTTGTCCGTGGGATTCCATCCCCACACCTTCTGCATAAAGCATATGTATGATGGGCGGGACGGTAATGTCTAAGAGGCGTTTTGTCCAAGCTTCCAGCCCATATTGTTGAATCCATGGGTCGATAAAAGGGGTGTCAGGTAGCTCAGAGTATTGATTGTCCAAATGGCTTAAGCCATTAAAGGGCACGGCAGTTTCGCCTTCTGTTAAATAGCTGTGAATACTTTCTCGCCAAATAGTCCCAAGCGCGCCATAAGTTTGTGGTTTACGGCTTTCAGGTAAATGATCTTGCACAAAACTGACTCCCGCAATTTCTCCGAGAATGACAAAGTCTAATGATTTAGCTGTCTCATTCGTGCGGATCAGTGTTTGCAGCCAATCGGTAATAATCGGACCATTGAGTACCGTATGTTTGGCGAGAATGCGAGAGCTCGACGTATTCGTCATACTAAGCGACAGTTTGACGTATGGGCGAGAAACGTCTGTCATATTTTGCAGGGTACGTAGCGACTGCTGAGCTTGGTATTCTATTGAGGTGCTGCTTAAAGGAATAATTTCCTCGGCAATTAATTCCTGTGCAAAGGATGACAAAATAGTATGTTCCCATTGCCAAGGGTGCACGGGGATAAGCCAGAAATCGTCTGGATTTTTACCTTTTTCTTTGAGCTCTTGTTGGTATTTAAGCCAGTTTTCCTCGCCTAATTCGTCTTTCAAAAAATGGTTGGCAGACAGTTTTTCAGAGAGGCCAAAAGTACTACAGGATTTTGATATGGCCAGCCAAACAAGAGAAATTTGCTCGCCAAACTCGGGGCCAAATTTCGCGTTGTCCGTCAAAGAGAAGCCAATACGAGATTTGTAGCATGGATGGTAACTGTGGGCGTCCATAAAGTGCTGTTCCAGCGCTTCGGGCGAGAGCTCAACGGCAGGTTGGGTTGGCTGATAATCTTGGCAGCGAGATTGAACATCTTTAATAAAGGTTTGTTCAAGTTCGTTAATAAAACGAGCATAGTGGTCGCTTTTTGGGGTGTCGTAGAGAAGCTCATCAATGGCTTGATAAAATGATCCGGGTGTCTTATTACCTTGCTGGTCAACGCGCTCTAAGCTTTGGTAATCAAGGCGGACTAAATCAAAACTCGTACTTTTGTAACCATGGCAGCGATACTCAACCGCCTCATTTTGAGCATCTTTTCCTGTCACAACAAAAAGAGATCGCGCGTTAGATTGTTTATTTTGAGATGACTCTTCTGGAGATCCTTGCTCTATCGTGAAGGGAATGACGCCTTCATAGAGTAGGGTTTGCAGTAATTGCCCCGTCACTCTTTGCTCCACTTTTTGGATAATGTCCTGCTTATCGAGATGAAACCAAGTGAGTGAGGGTGCATCGATTAATGCGGTGTCAACGAATGGTGTACGTATCATAATTTATCTTCCTTGTTTGATAAGGGTTGATGATTGATAGAGAGAGAAGAGAGCGGGCGAATGCCATGCTCTTTTGAAAAACTTTCTTGTTCTTTTGGAAAAAAGAGAGCCAGCGGAAAAGTGATCAAAATAAGCGAGCCAGTCACTAGAAATAAATCACTAATGGCTGAGGCATATTGCTCCGATAAACTCATGCCAGTTTGGTTGAGGCTGAGTTCAAGCCATATAGCGCCTAGAACGAGCATCAGAGATGAGCAAAGGCGTCGAGATATGTTGTTCATCACCGACCCTTGCGTCACCATCTTGTCAGGCAAGGTATTAATGCCAGCGGTGGTAATGGGGATGTAGGACAGCCCGACACCGATTCCTCGTAATGCGCAGACCAAATACAGCAGCCACAATGGGCTGTTAATTGGAATGAGACCTAAGCCAAGGGTAGCGCCACCACCAATGAGTAATCCGCAAGTCACCACACATTGAGGTCCGTTTTTATCCAGTTGTTTTCCTGCAAATTGTCCAGCCAAACTGGCGCATACCGCTGTAGTGAGTAGTAACAGCCCAGTAACAATAGGGCTTAGACCTAGCACCATTTGAATCAGCAGTGGTAGTAAAAACAATGTCTCAAACATTGCAATGGCTTGGGCTACCGCGATGATAGTGCTATAGCGGTAACCCGTTATGCTGAAAAGTGTTAAGTCCAACAGTGGGTTTGGATGTTTCAAAGACCAAATAACAAACCCTATTAGCAGGCTGATACCAACACACATAAAAAGGAGGTTATTTAGCTGTTTAACGTCTTCCAAAGAGCGGATTTTTCCGGTTGCAAATAATAAAATCCCGATGCCAAAAGCGATTAATAAGTAGCCAACACCGTCAAAAGGTGAAGAGTTTTCCTGCTTTGCTTTTGGCAAAGCCACGATGCCAACGACGAGAGCCACAAAAGCAAAAGGCAAATTAATCAAAAACAAAGCAGGCCAAGAGAAAGCCTCAATAAGAAGGCTGCCGATTAGCGGGCCAACCGCCGGTGATAGCATGACTGCCGCGCCCCAAATCCCCGTGATGCGACCACGCTCCGATTTAGGGTAGATGGCATAGATCAATGCCAGTGACAGAGGAATGATCAATCCACTGGCGATGCCTTGGACCACGCGAGCTGTCAAAATCGCTTCGATAGAACTCGCCCCAGCACCAATGACCGAACCGATCAAGAAAATGCCAATCCCTGTTAAATATAAACACTTACGACCTAGTTTCTGACTGAGGTAGTGAGTCAAAGGCATAGTGATGCCCATACTCGTCATAAACGCAGCCATGATCCAAGTGGCGAGCATGGGCGATAGATCAAAGCGCTCTATAAAGACAGGGATAGCAGGGTTAATGGTGCTGTTATTTAAGCTGACTGTCGTCGTACCTAAAATCACACAAAACAAGACCCAAGCGGGATGAGTCGCTACGACGCCACGCACGCTGTCTCCTCATTAACTCCGTGTTTTGTTCGAGCCATACTTCCATGCTCTAGGGGCGTTTGAACGGGCAGATATGCTATTAAGGGTTTCGGGTGACACAAAAACGCCACATGAGAAATGTTATAGCCATATGCGCCTGCCAGAGGCAGCACCAAAATGTCACCTATTTCGCAGTGGTTAAGCTCGCAGGAACGGCTGAGTATGTCTTTTGGCGTACATAGCTGGCCCACGAGTGTCCAGCGGTGCTTGTCTTCGGGTCTATTGTCTTCTGATTTATTATTGTGCAACGGAAGATGGATAACCGGATGATCATGGCTTTGTGCCACAGGTAGCCTAAACTGATGCGTTCCCCCACGACAGATAACAAAAGATTCACCGTGGCTGGTCTTCTTATCGAGCACTTCCATGACGTAGTAGCCGCAGAACGCGCTAATAAAACGGCCAGGTTCAAAGCGAAGAATAGGCGCGTCGGGGGCGTTCTTTAGGGCGCGATCTAAATAGTGGCAAAACGCCGACCAATCGAATTGTGCTTCTTGTGTATAGGCTTCTTGCTTATAGTTAACGCCAATGCCACCACCAACATTCATATGAGTAATGCTATCGGGCTTATTGGACAGGGCTTTCCAGTGATGCCAGCGCTCTAGATAAAAATCGATGAGCATTTCATGTTTGCTCAGTGATTTTTGGTGAGACATTGCATGCACATGAAATCCCTGTAGTAACAGGTTGGGGGAGTTGTCTACGGCATTAATCGCCTCTTGCAAGTCCATTTCATCAATACCAAATGGCGTGGCCCTACCTGCCATGGTTAAGCGGCTACACAAGGTGTCAGGAAGCGTCGGGTTAATGCGCAAAAAGACGGCTTGCGTACGATTGAATTTTTTGGCAGTCGATTGAAGTCGATGAATTTCGTTAATGCTTTCCAAATGAATGGCCGCCACCTGCTTCTGAATTGCCTCTTCTAACTCGGAATCTAATTTCCCAGGACCTGAAAAGATAAAAGGCAGCGTCTGTTGGCAGCTAGCAATGCGTTCGATTTCGCCACCAGACGAAATTTCAAAACCATTTACCCAAGGAGCGAGCGTATCGAGAATCTCAGTATCGCTATTGGCTTTAATGGCATAAAACAGTTCTACTTTCTCGGGGAGAGCCGCCATGATTTGCTTAATATGTGCTTGTAGTCCCTCTAAGTCGTAAACGAAGGCAGAAATAGGGTCAGCTGAGTGAACGCGCAGGTCTAAAATAGCGCTTTTCACTGTGTCAGGAAGGTTATGCATACGTCACCTCCTGACACCAAGGAGCTGTTAGCTGTACGTAATCGGCTTGTTTATCCGCTTGCGCCGCTAGGCGTACTTTTAAGTTGCATTTACAGGCGATCTCACCTGTTTGCAGTAACGCTTTTAACTCTGGTGCCGGTTGGCTAAGTGACTGTAAAACAGACACTAATGTTTCTTCAACGCCCGCCCACATGGCATCCGCAAGATAAGGCCTATCCCAGCTTAACGCTAAAATAGCTTCCGACAGATTGTTAACAAAGAGGCAATAGGCAATGCGTTTCCAGCCTTTTTCGCGAGAGTAAATTAAAGACGCTTTTACGGTTGGATGTATGGGGTTTTCAAAATGACTGTCTAGATAATGACAACCTAAATCGTCCGTTAGTTTTACGCCCTCAAAGTCTCTTAGCAGAATATGCTGGGGAATCCCTTTCTCATGTGTGAAAACGGTATTTTGTAAGTGCGGTTCTGTCACAATGCCGTGATCAAAGAAGAGGTTAAGAATTGGTGGTAATAACGCTTTTTGGTAGCGAGAAAGCCACTTCAAGCGGGCTTCATTGGAAGCATCATCACCCAATAATTTCCAGATCATGGGTTGCAAATGGTCATCTCGAGCAAAGGCCGTGGCAGCGAGAAGGAATGCTTGAGTCGGTTGCTTTTTGCAAAAGTTCTCACGCAGGATAATGCCAGTTTGCTCTCTGAACCAACGTTGATCGTCGTTATTAGCGTCTAAAGGGCTCCAGCTTAATGTAGCAGGCTCTCTGGCAATGATGACGTCTTGGAAAGTATTAGGGGATGACACAACTAACTGATTGAGTAAATGGTCCACGGCCAGCGCGCTCTCTAACTCATACCAAGCGTTCTTTCTGACACAGTTGGTAATACGAACGTTTAGAGACCCCTTAATAAAGTAGTCGTTGTTATCAATATACCAAGTTCGGATAGACGCCGTCGGCTGGGCATAAAAGCCGGTTTGTCCTTTGTCACGAATGATGTTTTGCTGCAGAAGGTTTTTCACCCTGTCATCTTGCATGAAGAGCTGTGCTTGCACCGGATGCATAGAAATCAGTACATAATCTTCTT
This sequence comes from Marinomonas sp., assembly GCA_052107635.1. Taxonomy (GTDB): domain Bacteria; phylum Pseudomonadota; class Gammaproteobacteria; order Pseudomonadales; family Marinomonadaceae; genus Marinomonas. Next base: position 19,576 of record JBQEFB010000027.1, read on the forward strand.
CATGCTGGGGCTGTTTTTGAGTGCTGGCTTGTAAAGAGCCTTGAGGAGCAATGGCGTTTAAAATATCCGTTTGTTTGACACCGTTGGAGTGGGTTTGTAGCCCTTGGACAGGCACTTCAAAACAATGCAGGAAGGCGGACGCCTGAAACTCTGGTGTGACATCTTGCTGGGCAATAACATCGGGCCACATTCGTGCTTTAGGAGCAGGGTGGCTTGGATGACCAAACCACAAGCTCTGTTCACTCGTAATATAGTTTGAAAAGGCGGCGCTTTGTTGTGTGTCTTCTTGGTGAGACAGAATATCGCTCACAAGTTGCTGGCTGGATAATACCTGTTCAAATAGCTCGAGGTTAAAGGAACCGGTTGAAGCGACACAGCCTTCTAAAACAAATTTCGCTAATGCCTCGAATTCCAAAATAGCCCAAGGTGCTCCTTGGTGTTTCACATAAACATCAGAAAGATAGCGTTGGCTGCCCAGTGAATTATACCGATCGACCAGAACAAACAATTCTCGTTTGGGTGACAACTCGATAAGAATAGGCAACGCCTTTAGGCGAATACCATTAAGGCAACTCTCGGGCTGTAAGCCTGTTAAGTCTTCAGGCCAATTATGGCGTAATTTTTTTTCGGGTAGAGAAAACTCTTTTATCAGGCAATTAAGTAATGCATGTGTCATAGCAAGTTCACTGACGATTTTTGCCATCATGCGTTGTGGCTGTTTCATATCTATTTTCCTCTTAGATCAGGCTTTACGCATTTGTTTGATTGCTCGCTCAAGAGCGGCTTCAAAACGAAGCACCACTTCAAAACATTCATCTTCCGTAATGATGAGAGGAGGGAGCAGACGAATTACATTGCCATTTCGACCGCCTCGTTCGAGGATGAGTCCCTGCTGGAAACACTGCTTTTGTATTTCTGCTGCCAGTAACCCGTCACCTAGATAGACGCCTGATGAATCTGAAGGCAGATGCTCGTCGACAATTTCGATGCCAATCATTAAGCCACGTCCGCGCACCTGTGCTAGACAAGGGTATTGAGACTGAAGTATTTGAAGTTGGCTGGTTAGCCAGTGACCGCGCTGAATAACAGAGTCAAAAAAATTCGGCTCATTGAGCACATTCAATGTACTAATGCCTGTGGCCATGGCTAATTGATTGCCTCGAAACGTACCGGAGTGAGCGCCAGGCTGCCAGGCATCGAATTGCTTTTTGATGCCCAAAATAGCGAGAGGAAGCCCGCCACCAATGGCTTTTGACATGACAATCATGTCTGGTTCAATACCTGCTTCTTCAAAGGCAAACATTCGTCCAGTACGCCCAAATCCACTTTGTACTTCATCGACTATCATTAAAATGCCATGTTCTTGAGTGACTTTTCTGATTTTTTGCAGCCAGCGTGTTGGCGCTGGATTAACGCCGCCTTCGCCTTGAACGACTTCTAAAATAATCGCTGCAGGCAGTGGGGTGCCGCGTTCCACATCCTCAATAAAGTTCTTGAATTGATTGGCGAGTATGTCTGCGCCTTTGTCACCACCCATGCCGGTAGGACATCGATAAGCATGAGGAAAAGGAAAGAATTGAACACCAGGCATCAAATTGGTTAGGTTTTCTTTTGGGCCATTGTTACCGGTTACCGCTAACGCGCCGTGTGTCATGCCGTGATAGCCGCCAGTAAAGCTAATAATGGTATTTCGTTTTGTTGTGATTTTGGCCAGTTTGAGTGCCGCTTCTACGGCATCAGCACCAGATGGGCTACAAAACTGTAGGCAATACTCTTTGCCTTTGTTTGGTAGGATGGATAACAAGGCTTCACTGAATTGATCTTTAATCGGAGTGGTAAGATCCAGCGTCTGCATTGGCATACCGGAAATAAGGAAAGCGTTTAAGGCTTCTAAAATATCATCATGGTTATGACCTAGAGCGAGCGTTCCAGCACCGGCAAGACAATCTAGGTATTCTTTGCCTTCCACATCGGTTACCCAAACTCCCTTGGCCTTGGCAATAGCGAGGGGTGATTTTCTTGGATAACTTCGAACATTAGATTCAAATACATCCTGTCTATTTAAGTAGTATTCATTATCCCTTTGTTTTTCAATAATTTTTTCATTTTTGGTATGTGACATTATCAACTCCATTTAATGCAAATGAATATCATTAGCGTTAAATAATACAGAGTTTGTTTTGCTGGTCAATACAGTAATGATTCTCATTATTGTATTTTCTTACCTTTGTCTATGAGAGGACGTCATAAAAGACAGCGAGCAAAGATAAGACAAGAAAAAATCGCCGAAAAAGTGGTCATCCATATGGTTTAGGTGTTAGAGCTGTGTAAGGAATAAAAATCGCGTGATGAGTTTTGAATGGGGTGTTTAACAAACTATTGATAAGTGCTGAGCCGTAATGAGGTTTATGGGAGGTTTCGAGCTAACATGGCAGGTATTTTGAATATTTATTGCGACGAAACTTGCTGATTATTTACAAAATAGTAAGTATCGATACTGTATTTGTGGAGCCCTGAACAAATCGCAGGCGTTAGTAAATTTATTGGCTTGCCTATCAGTTATGAGTGTATTTATGGCTATGTGCAAAAAGACAAGCGTCGAGGCGGTAAGTTATACAAGCGTTTACGGCACAATGGCAGGCGCTATAAAAAAGAGGGGTCTTTATGTTTTTCTTAACTTTCATTAGATATTGATTCCACGTAATACAAAGACAAGCGATTTTATTCTATAACGTGGAAATAATATAACGTAGTCAACGTAAAACACACCTTTATACTAATTCCGATAATGCTAATAATAGTTACTGGTAATCAACATTCAATTTATGATAGTTATTCCTGTGATTTTTGGGTGCAACACCTAAAATCGTTTCGAACCTCCTGACATCACCGGTTAACCAACACTCCGTGGGCGCAACCCAACGCAACGCTAGCTTTTTAATGAACCTGCCGGTGACCCGTGCCCCATGGGTGCAACTCACATAGGGGTAAAGTTCACGTGAACTCTTCTCTGTGTACCCACGCCACAATGGCCCATCTTTAACGCTAAATTTATGCTTTAAATGCCACGTTAACTGGTGTAAAAACCTTCCAGAAATTCAGCTCATGATCAACGACATTATAGTTTGATCAGAAACATTAATGTTTGATAAAAAACCCTAAAAGCCCCGTGGTGTCTGAGTATAGGTTAGAGCGCAACGCCAATTCCGTATCAAACTATAATGTCTCTAGGCCTGTTAAGTAGTCATATTTTGGATATTAAAGATCAAACTATAATGTCTCAGCTCATCAATATTATCTTTTGCTGACTCCTAGAGTCTGAGCGCACTCACCTTCAATCATGCTTTTATATTTGATCGTGGACCGACTAAAGGCGATTCTTAGAATGGAGTCAGGAAGTGGATGAACGCCCCCTACTTCCCGCCTATTCGCCATAACTCGGCAATCTCGACCTCTAGGGGCTGCGGTTATCATTTTAACGTAGCGGTATCTTTCGTAAGTGCGTTTCAATTGCTTCAATCATTGATTTGGTAAGCGGTAAATGCGCTTTTTCTTTCTGCCATACCTCATGAAAGCTAGCCACTGTTTGCTTGGCGGTATCCAACACCAACTTTTCTGGTAGCATGGTTTTAGCCGCTAAGTGTGATAACTCATCCAGCGTGAAATCACTGAATTTTTTGCTACGACTCACCTTTAGCGACGCACTATCATCCGAGATATAAGGAATGGTTGAGACAAAATCATAAGCAGGCGCAATGGATGCGGTGCGCTTGTCTTTGTAGATCACAGACCAATTCTTCAAATGCATATCGGCATTACCAATTAGAGTATTGAACACTAACCTACGAGTAAATTCTGCGATGTCCTCCTCTTGACCTTCGATACCGATAACCTGAGCAATATTCCGCATACTGGCTTTTTTGTATTTATCTTGAGGATAGACACCAAACACTTGTGCAAAATCTTCAATGTGTACGGCTTGTCCATCTGCACGGTCAAAGCGCTTGATCACAAACGCACTGTCACCAAATTTGCCAATGCCATCTGGGATATTAGCTATCTGGTGAATGGGGATCAGCTGGGTCTCTGGCACATCCATACCTAACTTGCGCGCCAGCTCCATCATCGAATATTCATTTTCTGGCACAGCGTCAAATCGAGACGACGGCAATTTCACAATCCAAGAACCACCCTTACCTGTCGCTGGAATCGTCAAGCCACCGTTTGCCTGTTGCACGGCTGAAAACTTTAACTGCACACCCGCCAATGAAAAACGCATAGGCACTTCAACTTTCGTTTCATCGTCAATGTCTTGATGCACATTAGGCGGCATCGCTTCACCATCGGCCGGTTCAACCGTGATCGCGCCTGCTAAATCCTGCCCTAATACCCACAATAGAAAAAACTCCCGGGCAGGGTTCACACCGGCACGTTCTGCCAAGTAATTACGCATGGTTTCTTCTGGCAAAAGGTTGGAGAAAAACGGAGTTAACTTGGTCTGAGTAGGTTTGAAGTTTGTCAGCAAACTACCGAACGAATCTTTAAAGCCAAGCCCTAAAACAGGCCGTGATTCATCATTAATGTACGAATCCATAAAGGCAAAAAGCGTTCTGTCATTGCCCACGTTAGTGATCGTTGCGATGGGTTCGCCATAGAGCAGCACGTTGAGCGTAGAGACATGTTTAGTCATCGTCGTCTTCCTCTAACTGATATGCGGGCGACATTGCCTCACCTTCATCGCTGATCCCTTGGCTGCTTCGAATGATCGACTTAATGGCGGGTACAGACTTTTTTGGTGCGACAAATAACTCTAGATCGAGTACACGGGCAAGCGCTATCAAACTGGACATTCTTAAATCAACGCCACCAGACTCGATTTTCGATATATGGCTTTGAGGCACACCCGAACGAGCACTTAACTCTCTCTGGCTAAACCCCTTACGTACCCGAGCTTCTCGAAGGCTTTCTAATATCTGCTCTGTTACATAGCTCATTTGATATACCTTAATGAATCATCTGATAAATTATATATATAAAAACATATCATTCCAATTCAAATCAGGCAATATTGATCAGTTATTACATATCATAAAGGAAGATTTGATACGTGGTAATAGATAAATTATAACCATTGATTCACTTCTTTGAACGGCTGACGAGAGAGTTTATACTTTTCCAGTAAGTGCCTAAAACTCATAATTGTGGTGTGATCAGGAATTGCAGCATCCAACGATAACCCAGCGAACAAGCGCATAGACGCGATTTCATAAAGCGCATCCTCCATGGCAGGGTCGCTGGGGGTAAAGTTCACGTGAACTCTTCTCTGCCTCCCCGCCACCATGACCATCAATATCCACTTTTACTGACTCCTAGTATCTTAGTGAACTTACCAATGCGTGCCGAACTTAATGTCACAGACGGCACGCAAACGTAATGTTAATTAATCCAATTGGCCAGTAATACTGTCGCCAGCTTTCAATCTCGCGGAGATCAAAGCGTCTAGCGTCATCTTCTTATTGAGCACTAAAGTTTGTTCAGTAGACAAGTTGTTAATCAGATACCTCGCCGCAATGCCAAAATTAACGTTGGTTTTTTCAGCTTTGGCTTTTGTTACCTGTGAGTAATCTCTGAGTCCAAGCGCCAATCGCCAATGTTTGTCTATTTGAGTAACGGATTGAGGAGGAAGAGACAATTCAGAGTTGCTCGAAGATGGCTTGAATTTAATGATGTCGCCGTTTACATATACATCTATACCTTTCAAGAGAATGTATGCGTTAGTTTTATTATCGACTTCATAGGTTCTGCCGGATTTTCGGATTGTTATGTTCTTATCAGAAACAACAAAGTGCGTAGGAACAGGGCTAACAGACGTGATTGCATTCACAGTGACGGTATATTTAAACAACGGCTTAGCTTTTAACAAATGTTCAGGTGCATCCACTACGTAGGAGAAACTAGTTTTTGGACTGTTCTCAAGAGACATAATCCACGCTCTATGCGCCATTCGGTACTTTTGGTTTGCCAAATTCAAGGTTTTCACGAACTCTGACGTATCAAGGTGCTCTCCATGCTGAACTAAATATGGAACCTTAGCGGGCGTCACTTCGGATGCTGTGAAATTTCGACTAATGTTGAACTTCTTCGAATCCTCTGATGCCGAAAAGTAGCCTGAATTATCTACTATTTTTTGGTCAAAATTAATGGCCGAAATAGGTGTGAGATCATTCTTAATCTCGTTCTGTTCGTTCAAAAACGCAGTGTACTGCTCATCGAATAGTTTTGCCGATTGTGATGGGTCAACCCCATTAGCTGTTTTGAAGTATTTGGCCGCCTCAGTGACTGCAGAGTTGTATTTTTCTGCGTTAAATATTGAACTGTGAGGCATGAATGCTAGGCCAAGCCCCATCGTTAAGGCTGTAGCTGCCCAGTACGACGTGTCTGTATCGACTTGACCCTCATAGAAAAGCTTTTCAGGGATTTCACTTGGTCTGCAAGTATGAGAGTAACACCGCTCGTGGTGAGGGGCTTCCCATGAAGGAGATAGCGTGGATAGATGAACCCATGGTTCCTGCCCGTATGGAGCTTTATTTGTGAACTCGGTAAACCGGTAGCCACTTGGAGTTTTTGTAAGTAATCCATAAAGGGGATGTTTAACCGATACTCTTGTGACTTCCAGTTTTTCAATACTTTGATGCTGGTCTTGTATTGTTGTGGCGCAACCGGTTAGAGAGATCGTTGCAATTGCAATTAATAGCTTGAGTGATTTTTTCATTTAGCGTTCCTGCTGGTTGTTATACCCTCATTCTGAGGGGGGTGATATGTTAGAGCCAAAAGACTCCATATGAATATTTAACTAATTGTTTCTTATTATTAAAGTGTAAATCAAGTGAGATATGATTAAGTCTTCCTCATGAGACAATTCACATCAACTAAAAGCCACTCAATCGCTGGTGGCTTTTAGTTGCTGATTTACATAAATGAGTTAATCTCACTCTTACTTGAGACCATGCTCAAAGGCGCACTCAGCAATAATCATGTTGGCTGACTTACCGTACTCCTTCCGAACTTCCTCTACAGAGCCATAATATCCGCTCACGGCCTCTTCCTGATCAATATCGTCAATATCTATAATCTCTCTAATCTCCTGTCCGCTAGCCTCACAGCGATACTCAAACACCGTATCCGAGATTATTCGACACCGTTGAAATCCGTCATCGACATCGGTCATGATGAACTCGTTATCTACATCATTTTGAACGTTTTGAGGTAATTTATTCATAGCTTGCGAATGCCCCCTTGGTAGTCTGGCTTTGTATTAACGCGATACGCTCTCCTGTTTTCGAAACCTCAATAAAAGCCGGTTCATTAAGCGAGTGATCGAGCGTGGTTTTTAATGTTTCGCTCTCTAATCCGGTCTTGATGTCTTCGGGCGAATAGTTCTCGTTAATGAGAAAAATATTTTGTGTCGTACGACTCTGTGAAGTATCAAAGGAGATTTCGAGATAGTCAGAGTCTAGTTTTGGCTCGGACTCAACCACTTCAACACCAAGAGTAGATCGCAAGAACTCCGCTATTATGTCAGACAACTCATATTTATCGTTGACGGTGAATTTAGTTCCGTACGCTTCAAGGACGCTACAGGCTTGGTGTGTAATGTCATCTACTACGGAATCTTGAATTTGTGTCATAAAGTGCCTCTGCCTTATTAATGGTCGATAAGGACATCATAGGCTTAAGCAGGCAGGATGTTTCAGCGAGCGACCTTCCGAACTAAACACCCAAAAAAGTTAAAGGCAGAATGGCCTTGGGATTAAATGCGCCCGCGTAACGGACCAGTTATGACTGACTATTGCTGTATGAGAATTAAGAAGTATCGCCCAATGAGATACCGGCAGTCACTTGCAAAGCGAAAACCTACTTGAGATACGCGGAGTATCGCATAGAGCGATACTTGGAGTACTGCATAGAGCGATACTTGGAGTACCGCATAGAGCGATACTCCGCTATGAGGCCATTCAAACCCGATAAAATATCTGACCTAAGCAACTTTGGCGGCCGCGAACTGGCGCTTGAAAAGCGGTTAAATTTGATGGGGTCAGCAAGTGGACGATATTAAATCTATTAAGATCGATGCCAAATTTTACTCGGTGAAGTCATGTGGCATACAAAAGAGGTAGAGACAGTTTGATATTTTTTAAACCAAATCTAATTTTAAGCGCTCAACAGAGCGCCCTACAATTACTTTGCTCAGGTCAGCTCTAGAATCGGTCAGGGACTGCATATTGAATAAAGATGAGCGTTATCTATGTGCCCCTCTTAATGCTCAGATAAGAAACCATACTAGGGCTAGGGAAAGGAAAACCTCAAGAAAGCGCACAAATTTGAAGCTCAATGTTATTGGCTATCAGGCATTCCTGCGTAACAGACCACTTATGGCTGAGTATTGTTGTGTATGAAGGCTTTAATGGCGTGGGGAGAGAGTTTAACAGGTTCGGGTACCGGTTTAGTTGTGTTGATACTTCGCTCGACTTGTTGAGGTATGGCCGCCGCGCAAATAGGCTAATAAGCCCCTCTTCATTTGGCAAAACCGCCTTTGTTAGTACGTGTCTCAAATCACTGAGTATCTTCAAGCCTGGCACGTCATAGTCAACAAAGCCATAACACTCCAATCCTGCTTTTTTAGCCGATTCCAATAGGCTAATAACCATCGCGGCGGCGTTCGTGTGGCCACGGTAAACCACCAGCGCACCCTCTCCTATGTCTTGAACCAATTTATGACTAGGTTGCCACGAATACAGCACCTCCCCATTTTCAACAAAAACGATCGCATGAGTGTCCAACATGATGTCACTGGCGGCGCATTCAACATACACGCCTTGTGGTAGCTCACAGCGACCTTGCTTTAAGTGCAAGCTGCCACCTGACAAGACACCTACCTTTATCCGATCGCTAAACACAGATGTCCTATTGAGCTTCTCATTCCCTGTTATTGCGGCCAGCTCCGTACGCGTCTTGACTGATCCTAGACCTGACTCCATATTAAAGAGCTCAAGCCGCTTTCTAAGTCTTTCACGGTCAGTGCGAGCCAGATTCAACCGAGTCCCTTTAATGACGCCCACGTCCATGTCTTCATGTATGGCCAGCCAAGTCTTTGTCAAAAGCACAGAGGCTTTCTTTTGGTCCACTGCAGTAACGACAGTATTGATTGTTCTCGCGTCCCAATAGAGCGCCATGTCACGCTTCCTTATGTTTTAGCTTAATATCCGTTATCACGATGTTCCCATTAAACCCGCGCTCCTCGGGTAATGCGACAACCTCATGAGCATAGTTAATCGCCATGGCCTGTTCATGTTCGTAAGTTTGGTCAAGGTCTATCTGGTCAGCACAATACATGAGGAAGTCGCGTGCCTCGCTAAGAGATAAGCCAGAATCCAACCCGAGTTCGCTTAAGGACACTTCAGAGCCATCAATAACAAAGCCCATGGCTTCATTCCAGACCATCTCAAATATCTCGTCTTCATCCTCTAGATCATCACCGTGGATGTGTTCTTCTACACTGTCGATCATCTCTTTTGGTAAGGCATCAAGCTCTGCCTGCCGAAGGCTGGCTAGCTCCCTATTCTTCTGGTCATTCAAATGCGATTCGTAGCTTTTCTGCATCGTTTCAGTCATGACATTGAGCAAATAGGCGTCTTCGGTTTTTGCATTGATCAAACGCAAAGACAAATCCACCGGTGGCCGGCCAAATGCTTCAGCGGCTTCATAGGCGCCACTCTTCCCTTTCGGTCGCCTGCTGGCCTCCACATTCAATGTCTCCCTCTGTGCCTCGCTGAATCGAATCTCAGAGGCGCTTAGTTCCGAGTAGGCCTGCATCAACGTCATTTGCTTGTTATGTAACGCGACCTCTCGCTCTATGTGCATCATAAATTTACTAAAGCGCTCGTTGAGTTCCAACCACTCACGAACCATCTTAGAGACACGCACTTTTAACTTGATGTTTAGCAAAGCCATCAGTTCTGGCTCATAACGAATGGTGTCGATTATTTCGTCGAAGTAACCATTGGTGACACTGTTGATCGATATCCTAACTTTGCGAATGTCGGCTTGCATGGCCTTGGCTCTGTCCAGCCTAAGATTGGGGTCGGTTATCGTCGCAAACTCGCCACGTAGTGTGTATTCAAAGTGTTTTTTAACCGCAATGCAGGCACCGGAGAATTTAGAAACCAATCGTTTAATGTTGCCTCTGGACTTGTTTACCTGGTCGTAGGACTTGGCTTTAACCGCATCCCCAAAATACAGAATTTCCTTTTTAATGGCGTTGAGAACCACGTCTATTTCTTCGGCACTACCCGAATAGTTAGAGCGAGAATCAAGCATCATCAGCAATGACACAAGAGGTTCCGCAATAATGTATTCGTCTTCGTCATCAATGCGATCGAGTACGCCGAACCCCTGCAGTCGAGCAAGTTGTTTTTGCATGTCATCATCAAGGTCGGTGGCGGTGATTGTACCGGTACCGGATCGACTCACCGCGCTTTCCAACACTGAGAGATTGTCTGTGATGGCTCTAAACGCTCTTCGCAATCCATCAAGACCTGAGAGCTTGTCACTCATAGTAATGACTCCTGAGTCGCTTCATGCTCTGTGTGTTCCTCTTCCAGTGTGTCGCCGTAATCCAGTCTTTCCAGCTCGACATCCACCAGCTCCCAGTACAAACCCATTTTCCCAGTGGCCGTATACTTCGTGCCTTGTTTGTTACTAATGAAGAACCCCATTGAAACCAAGATGCCTAAATTATTGGTTATGCGGTCAAACGGGCTCTTGGCTTTGTTCTTCTTGAACAGCGGGAAAGATTCGATAATGTCTAAGCGTTCGATAACGGTTTCACTGTCGGCATCTATACGGCTCATGATAAGAGACAAATCAATGACAGAGTGAGCTTGTATCACGGAACTCGACGCCCCAAGCTCTGACATGAACACAAGAAACTGAAGCATCGGACGAATGCTTAGGGAGTCCCCTTTGTATAAGCGGACTATCGACTTTCTAAAGTTTGCTTCGTGGTCTTGTGACCCCATGATGTAACGATCGGAATCGACAAAGTAATAAGCGTCACCGGTTAGAGAGTAAATAAGCTCGAAATTGGCTTCTTGGGCAAAGTTGGCCACATGCTTGTAAATGGTCTCGTCCTTCAGTTTTGCGTGAAGGTCGCTGTATTTCACGGCACAAATAACCTCAAAATCAATTAAGAGTCTTTTCAGTGCTTTGATGTCGTCCTGCTCTTTGAGTACTTTTGTGTTCGTCATATTAACCACCCATTCCTACATTCTGTGTTGTGCTACTGACCACAGACAGCACCCCTATCCCTTTTTTGGCCTGATAAGAATTCTGCATCGCATTCAATATGTGCTTGTTGGCATTGGGAAGCGCTGAAACAATGCTGATATTGGAGTCAGTAAGCATCTTCAATAGACGGATCATATTGTGGTTATCTATGGCGCCAACCTCATCAATAGACCAATGCAGGTTCAAAGCTTCACTGCTGCACAAATAACGACTTATCCCAACAAAGACGACGATCAGAGCCAGCATTGAGAGACCGTTGCTGCTTATATTGTTAAATTCCCGAGAGCTGTTAATAGTTCGTGGGGTACCATTTTCCGTAATCCCAATTTCAATCGATATGAGGTCAATCATAGACACTTCGTTTTTACGATAGAACGGCTCATTTTCGAGTTTCCGGTACGCCTCCAGCATTTGACTGATAAGGCTAGCTGGTGGAATCGCAGACACGTCGTGTTCACTTTTCGTAGACCAGAGAGCCCATGACTCCATGAAGGACGTTAGGGTTGGCCAGCATTCAGATTGTTCCGTCTTGGTCCGAATGTGGATCTCAATATTGGATAGGTTGGCTATCCTTTGATTGGTGTTCACCTTGGCGGCGATTTTTCGAGCCACTTGACCAACTTCTTTGTTGATCCGGTTAAGGCCGTCGTAAACAAGCCTCACACCTTCAAAGGTCAATTCAAAGGATTCGCGGACGTTCTGACGACGTATATCGATCGTATTCGATACCTGGTGGTGCATTTTGGGAATAATGAGATGGTAGAAATCGTCCGTATACGCATCCACATTCACACATTCGGCTTTAAATCGTGTCCAATCGTCGCTCCACTCCCCATCAGTAAATCGATCGAGCTCGCTGCATAACTTCCCACAAATGGAACTAGTTTCATCCGACAGGCTTTTGGCTCTTTCGATATCGCGCTGCAGCTTGGTGGCCAGTGCGTCGTAGGACTCGTCGGTTTCCATTTCTCCGTGAATGACCGAACCAAATAAATGCGTCATTTTCTGGATAATTCCCGCTAGATCTTCAATGACGGATTTCTGATTTCTAATCGCACTTTTGCAGTCGTTTAGCTTGTTGCTAAGGTCTTCGCTCATTCGGGCATAGTTCAGTCTTCTGGCTTCCATTTCAGTGTTAAGTGCTGAGATCGCATTTTTAAGCCCTGCCTCTTCAACCAATTGACGCTCATAAAGAGGGGTTCGCGTTTTCACAAAGTCATCGTAGTCATCAAGTGCTGACTTAAAGCCTACTATGCGATTGATCTTGGCCTTTAGCGCCTCGATATTCTGGCGCTTTTCCCCAAGAATGTTGGCCGGCACCCCATTCTTAATACACTCTTCATCAAATTGGAGCTTGATGGCTGAAATGCTGGACTTTAAGGAGGCAGCTAAAGAGCTCAGCTCATTTTTGTAGGTTTCAATTTCCTCTTCTACCGCTTGTTTTTTGTCTGCGGCATCTGCGGCATACTGGTTTTTCAGTTCGGTGTACTGCTTGCTGTACTCTGCTTTCTTTTGTTTTTTCGCTTCCCTTTGAGCCACCAGCTCTGATTGGAGCGCTTTGGCCAGCTTTTCGGCCTCTTCCTTGCGTTTGGATACTCTGGCTTTCGCCTCGATGACAAACATCGCAAGGGAATCCTGCGCGAGCTTTAAGTCATCTCGTGCCGTGTCTGTTTTTTGCTGGATAACCTGCAGCACGCCCTCTTCGTTTCGCAGTGACTTTCTATCTTGATTGAGCTCAGCATTAAGTGATTCGAAGGTCACCTTAAGGCTTTCTAGTGCCTCTTCGATTTGGTCACGCTGTTCATGGAGCGTCGCCGCCTGACGAACGGTGCTGTTCGTGCTCAGCACCTCTAAATCAAAGGTCCACCCAAATACATCCTCACCGGAGCCGGTATTCCCATCGAAGACCGGCTTTAGATCGGTTCGCTGATAAAATGACTCGGGGAGCACTTTACCGAGGGAGTCATGCCACTGGTCGCCAGATATTTTATTAAGCATGGACAAAAGGGAGTTGGGCTTTTCAAGGCTTTCGACCCGGGCAAGCTGGTGTTTCAGCCGTTCTTTTTCTCGTGTCTTTTCCTCTATGAGGCCAATAGTCTTTTCTATCCGAGCGCTGATCTCTTTTTTGCTCTCGTTAGGCGCCTTAAGCGCGTCGTAAAGACTGGCGATGCGTGCATGAGCCTCATCCACCGTGAACTGGCGCTTATCCGACTCTAATTGATCCTCTTCGGATATGCCTATTGCGGTCGCTAATTGGTTTTGAGTGATCAGCTGCTCATTAATCACCGCGATTTGTTGATCAATATGCCCCCCGTCCAATTCGTCCAGATTGGCTTGGTAGGTCACATAGGCGTCTTGGTTGCGCTGATTGGCATCACGATCAATCGAGTGCTGCTCTTCACGCTTACTCTCTATGATTCGCTTAATTCGATCGTTTGCTTGCGCGTTGCTCTTCTCAAGCTTAAATATCTTAGACTCCATTTCACCATGGTAGCCTTGGACTGTTGCCGTAAGGTCTTGGTACTCTTCTTCCAGCTGTATCACATTACGGCGCATTTCTGACAGTGAATTATACTCTGCGCGTTTGATTGCGATGTCAGTGAATTGGTCGCGCTTGCTGATGTAATTACTGATCTGGGAATCGATGGCGATGAGACGATCGTTATTTTGAGCTAGATTGTTTTTGGCTTCTCGCTTTTCTTCGTCGTACTTGGCGTCGAGACCGCTTTTTTCAGCCCTCATATTAACGAGTAATGATTCATGCGAGGCCAATGCCTTCTGGGTGCTTTTTAATATCCAATTTATTGACTGACCACGGCTATGAATCGACTCTTTGGCTTGCTGAAGCTGTGCTATCAAGGCGTTTGCTTTTTCTAGCCGCGGTTGCATGTCGGTAATGTCGCGAATGCCTTCAATGCGCATTTTAGCGCTTTCAATGTTGCCTGTGCCTGGGCCTTTTATGTTGGCCACCTCGATATCAGCAAAGGCGGTGTCGGCCACCATTTCATGAAGTCGTTCGAATGGGTTGGCTCGCTTTAGTATCGATGCGGCCATTTTTCCTAAATGATGTGTCTTTGTTTTGCTGTCCCCCATGCAGTATTGCTTGGCGGCACTGATCAGTGCAGGGTCATTGTTCCGCTTGCGTATCTCGTTAACGTCGTTTTCAAGTATCGCCTTATACCGCCAAAGATCGACAATTTGATTCGAGGCAGGCACGCCCAGATCTTTGATGGCCTTAATGATGTCTCGTACCGACTCACCCTTTAATCGTAACGTCTCAACGTCCTCGGCATAAATGGTTTGATCAAAGCCACCAGCAAAGAATTGATAGTGCGTCTTTGCTTTGCCCAAGAGTTCGCTAGACCGGTACATTAATACCGTGACATCCGTGCCAAATCGACTGTATTCATAGGCAATGAATGAACTGGCTGAATGCAGGAAGTAGCTGACAAAGTCACTCTTATTGGCGTCTTTCTCCACGACTTGAGAAGGAATGGCCCCGTAAAACACGGGGATGAGCGTTAAGAGGGACGTTTTCCCAGAGCCGTTTTCACCTTGGATATTTGTGTGGCCATCAACGTTGAGTACAAACGACTTGTTGTGTACGTGAGCATTGTGCAGGTGGAGGCGTTTCAGACCGTATCGAGGGTCCTCCTTATCATGTGATGCCTTTTCTGTGCTGAAGTCTGTCATGAAAATCCTTCTATACGTGTCTGAATGTGAGAATGCCAAGGATAGGAACTAGGCACCCGAATCGATCGCCCCGCACCTTGCGGTTAGCCCTTCTAGCGAACTCCTTACGCGGATATTTAGGTGAAGCGTAGTAATAAAGCTTCAAATAAATACTCACTTTAAACTTACCGGTAGCGACAAATATGGCGAATGATAGGAGGTCTTATTTAAAGGATATTAAGGGACGAGAGGCGGAGAGTAAAATAATATTACCGACTATTTTGCTACTTAAAGGATAAATGGGCGCCATGTTGACAACATAAATATCAGAAAAGGAAATAGTGCAAGAGTGAGGTAATTCGCATCCTACCTGTTCTTTCTGTTGCGAACGCTACAATAAACTGATGCAGTTGCAACATAGGAGCGGGACTTCATGTCAATACGTACATTCAAACCATCAAAGGTAAAGCAGGATCGCGGCTTAATGGCTGGACTGTCGCTTTCAGCAGACCCAGCAAGCGCGGCGGCGCAAATTGGAGTAGGTTTCTATTCTGATTTTATCAGTCGAATCATAACCAAATCTAAAATTGCGCCTAGCACAGTTAGAAAGGTCATTGGTGTTAATAGGGCTACCATTGTTCGACATGAACAAGGGAAGCGATGGGTAGGTGACACTGCAGTGAAAGCTTACATGGGAGCACGTTTGCTTGATGTGGCACTTTTACTTTTTGGGAATGATAAAGATAAAGCCGCGGCTTGGCTGGAAAAACCAGCGATGGCTCTTGGTGGTATTAGCCCAGCGAATTACGCTACAAAGCCTCTCGGCCAAGAAGCGCTAATTGATTTGATCGTGAGCGTCGGCTAAACCCCACATAGTAATTCCTTCCAAAAACCATAAAGTCTT
>JBQEFB010000028.1:0-34324 GCA_052107635.1 Marinomonas sp.
GTTGGCTTCTTCTACACCTGACTTGCAGTGTCGCACTTATTATCTGAATTTAGGGACCATTCAAAATAATGTCCTTGATGGTTCGTCCACGGGAGATTCTAGCCACAAATAATCCCATCATTGGTGCGTAAGCGATCCACCAAGCCCAATAGAAAATAGTCCAGCTCTGAGGGAAGCCACCTTTCGCGATTGGATCGGTCCAAAAAGCGATTCGGAAAAAGTTGGTAATTAATAATCCAAAACTGTTAGACCATAGATTTAAGATGAAAATAGTAGAGCTGGCGAATAAAACAAAAACGAGCAGGAATAAGGCAAGTGCGGCATTAATATTGGAAAGGGTTTGAATGCCTTTATTAAGGCCGTTATAAACACTCCAAGCAATCATGGCTATCCATGCTGCAAGAATAACCATCTGTAATCCAAAAGAATCTTGTAGCCCAAACATAGATTGGAATAATTTAGATACTAAAGGAACAGAAAGTCCTAATGAGGTTCCTACGCCGCCAACAATAGAGAAAATCACAATAATATCAATGATTTTACCGATAGGACCATCGACTAAGTTACCTAGCACACCACGACAAGCTTCACTGAGACGCAATACATTGACCTTTCTTACATACAGCGCATACCCAATAGGCAATGCTGGTAGTAGATATAAAGCCCAAGGGATAAGTCCCCAATGAAACATTGGATACATGGCAGCCCATTCTGCGGCTTGGGTGGTATTAGCTTGAATCCCCATTGGCGGTGAAGACAGAAAATAGAGAGGTTCTACAAAGGCCCAATTACAAATTGAAATACCAATCCCTGCGCAAAACAGCATAGAAACCCAAGGTAATTTACTGAATTCAGGTTTTTCTTCTGGGTTACCGAGTTTAATGCGACCTATTGGGCCGAACGCTAACCAAATCACAAATAAGAAGCTACCGATACCCGCTAACAGATAAAGCCAGCCAAAATTTCCGGTACACCAAAGGAGCAGTTGATTCACCACTATTTTAGCGGCTTCTGGATTAACAAGAAGAGGGATGCTAATACATAAAATTACTAAAGCTGAAGGTAAAAGTAAGGCAAGATCAATTGCTACTTTTTTAGGTTCTTGTGTACTCATTATTATCTACCAGTATTATATTTTGTTTAGAGCTCTATGGTGATTCGTATTGTGAATATTTTTCAGATTAAAAACAGTTACAAATGACACCTTTAATACATCTTTATAAATTCTGAAAAAAAGGCTTTTCCGATGTATTTTTATGGTTAATTTCAGCATTTAAAGGCTACTTTACGGCGTTTAAATGTGTAAGAAATGTAGCCTAAGTCGTTGACTTAACTTTATATTGTTTGTTTTTTATACGACGCAATACATTTAGAGGTGTAACTTATTATTTTAGGTGAGTACCTGTCAATGTATAAATATTTATTATTACGTTAGGCATCTAATAATAGGGGTAGAGAATGATGAGCTTGTAACCACCATAGTGGACTAATAATTTTTGTCCTAATATGAGATAAAATGCTCAAAATGGAAGAGGTGTAGTGCACTTTAGTCAGAAGTAATAGTGTGAAAAATCGTAGATGGTAATGGCTTATTATCACTGGAATATTATCAATGTCGACTATGTTTAAGCGTACTTTGTGTTGATTCAGCATTAAAGGAGGCGGTTACGACTACTCTGTTAACGACTTCTGATCCTACGAAAACAGATATTTTTTCTAGTGCTGTACCAGACACTAACGGCGTTCCGTTTTTATACCCACAAGTACTGGATAACGATGGAAAGGCGGTTCGATATCAATGGCGAGCACAGCGTTATTCAGAGTATCTGGTAACGAATAAACTGAAAAAAACCAACAGCAATGGTAAGACCATTTATGCGGTTGAGTTTAATTTAGTGGCTCAACACGAGCATCTTCGTGAAGAAAAATACAGTCAATATGTTATTGCGGCAGCCAAGCGTTACAATTTATCTCCTTCACTTATCTATGGGATTATTGAAACGGAAAGTGCCTTTAACCCTTATGCCGTCAGCCCTGTAAATGCTTATGGTCTGATGCAGGTTGTGCCTGCTACAGCAGGTAAAGACGTGTATAACCTGATAAAAAAGAAATCAGGCCAACCGACAAAAGAGATCCTCTTTTCACCTGAAAACAATATCGATATAGGCAGTGCTTATTTGTATATTTTACAAACTCGATATTTAGTGAAGGTGACCAATAAGGAGAGTCAGGAATATTCGATGATTTCTGCTTACAACGGCGGTACCGGAAATGTATTAAAAACATTCGATGCCAATAGAACGACGGCGATGGAGAAAATTAATCAAACATCTCCTAGTAATGTTTATAAACAGCTAAGGTATAACCACCCACGGGAAGAGTCACGGAATTATCTAGAAAAAGTGACCAAAGCTGAAAAAAATTATCAGTAACGGCATAAGCAGAGTGTTGCGATTGAGGCTATTGTATCGTACTCCTTTCACCCAGTGTTTCTCTATTTCTAAGTACTTACGATGAGGTTGTTATAGGATCGTAGGCACTTAGATTTCTTCCTAATTTGGGGTTATATTTTGCGGTCATGCACTGAAAACCAGGACGATTTCAGTGGTCATTGTCTATACCTAAATTCAGATATAACCATGCGTGCTACCTTTACGTTATGAATTTTTATTCTCTTTAATAGTATGGCGTCAGCTATATAATCGTGCGCTATATTTCGAAATAAGTAGATGGTTATGAACCAGATAGAGATTTTTAACGTTATTAAACTATAGAAATTTGAGAGTATGGGTGACGCTAAATAATGGTGACAAACTACATCGATAAAATGAGACATTTAATAGCGCTACATCATACTAGAAGTGTATATGCCTTCAGTAAATATGAGAGAGAATAACTGGGAGTTATAAATCTATGAATACGCAAAGTATTCAGAGCAGTCGTCGTTCATTATTACGGTTTGAAAATATTACTAAGCGTTTTGGCGCTAATACTGCGGTCGATAATGTGTCTTTCGAGGTGTTTTCTCATTCGGTTGTTGCCTTGCTTGGAGAAAACGGTGCCGGTAAATCGACATTAATTAAAACTTTAGCCGGGATTTATCAGCAAGAAGAAGGGGATATTTTATTTTGTGGTCAGCCGCTTGATAAAAAAGATCTAAGTGCGGGTAATATTGCTTTTATTCACCAAGATCTTGGCTTAGTCGATTGGATGACTGTGTCTGAAAATATGGCCTTGTCTATGGGGTACTGCAAAAGATTTGGCTTTATTGATTGGAAAGCGACAGATGCTCGTGCGGCTGAAGCGCTCGCTTTAGTCGATGCCGATATTGACCCAAACACCCGTGTTTTTAATTTGTCTCGTTCTGAGCAGTCCTTACTGGCTATTGCTCGGGCTGTGTATTGCAATGCAAAAGTGTTGGTATTAGATGAACCAACGGCGAGTTTACCTGCAGCAGACGTTGAGCGTTTGTTTCATGTTATTCGTAATTTGCGAAAAAAGGGCGTTGGGATGGTGTATGTGTCTCATCGTCTTGATGAAGTCATGGAAATATCAGATCGCTTAGTCGTGATGCGTGATGGCCATCTAGTCGCTGAAAGAGAGACCCAAGGCGTCGCAGCAGATGATTTAGTTGCCTTAATTGTAGGCAGCGCTCAGCAAGATTTTCATGCTATTCAAGTAGAAAAGAGTGCATCATCGTTACTGGACGTTTGTAATCTTGAAACAGGACAAGTAGGCCCAGTTTCTTTTAGCTTAAGGCGAGGTGAAATTCTGGGGCTGATAGGATTACGTGGTGGTGGGCAAGAAGAGGTAGGTCGCGCTTTGTTTGGTGATCGAGCCTTGTCATCTGGCTCAGTTTTATTAAATGGTAATGTATTGAATTTACGATCATCTGGCGATGCCATTAAAGCGGGGATTGGTTTTGTTGCAGGAGAAAGAAGTGAAAATCTTGCAATGTCGATGTCCATTACGGAAAACTTGTTTTTAAACCCTCTACTTAAAAAGCCTGCTTTTTTTACGTTTAATCGACCAGATAAAGAACATGATGCGGCACAGAAACTAGTGGATCGCTTTGATGTGCGCCCTAATAATCCGGATGAAATTATTGAAAATCTAAGTGGCGGTAATCAGCAAAAAGTGATTATGGCGAGATGGCTCAATTTAAATAAGCCGGTATTGATTCTAGAAGAGCCGACCGCTGGTGTTGATGTTGGGGCTAAATTTGAAATCTATGAATTATTAAAACAAGCCGTACAGTCAGGCACCAGTATCATAGTAGTTTCAACAGATTTTGAAGAAATAGAAACAATATGTAATCGCTGCTTTGTGTTTAGTAAAGGTAAAATATTGAGACAACTGGCGAATAAAGACCTTACTTTTGCCAATATGTTAAAAGCGTCATCAGCAGATTCTAGCGTGCCGCCAAGCGAAGAAAATTTTGACCAAAATACGGGTAATGTATAAGGATTTGCAATGAGTACTTCAATTAAATCAACGGCGTTAGAGCCAGATAATGATAATAAAACCCCTAAAGAGTTGGGTATTTTCTCACGGTTTGGGCGTTTTTTACCTGTGTATGGTTTACCTATTTTAACCTTGCTATTGATTCTGTTGTTTTCAGTTTTACTACCAGATACGTTTCCAACGATGTTAAATCTGCGGTCGATTTTAAGTGATAAATCGATCATTGCAATTCTTGCCTTAGCAGCCATGGTACCTATGCTGACTGGGAAGATAGATTTGACGGTTGGCTATGGCATTGTGCTTTGGCATATTTTGGCGATTAGCCTACAAACGAAGTTTGGTTTTTCATGGCAGGCGTCCGTCGGTATCGTCTTAGTGTGCGGTATGGGTTTTGGTTTATTGAATGGTTTATTGGTTGAAATGGCCAAAATTGATTCTTTTATTGCCACGTTAGGTACTGGTACTGTGATTTATGCAGTAGCACTTTGGTACACCGGTGGCCGTCAAGTGATTGGCATGTTAGATCCTGACTTTTATGCTATTTCGAGTTCTTTTTTTCTTGGTCTTCCGGCGCCTGCTTTTTATGTGATTGCCATTTCGATAGTGCTTTGGTTGGTGACGGAATATATGCCGATTGGTCGTACCTTATATGCGATTGGTGCAAACCCACGAGCGGCTGACTTAAACGGTATTCCCTCACGTAAATATGTGATTGGTGCGTTTGTTACATCGGGGCTGTTAACCGCTTTAGCAGGGGTTATTCTTGCGGCAAAGTTACGTATTGGTCAGGCGAACGTTGGATTGGAATTTTTATTGCCTGCGTTGGTGGGAGCGTTTTTAGGGTCTACGACGATTCGTCCAGGGCGAGTTAATGTCTGGGGAACCATTATTGGTGTAGCGATTTTAGCGGTGGGTATTTCAGGTATTCAGCAGCTTGGTGGGGCATTTTATATTGAACCTCTTTTTAACGGCGCTACTTTACTTATTTCTATTGGGATAGCCGGTTATGCTCAGCGTCGTGGAGGAATTGGTCGGCGTAAGGTAAAAAGTAATTCGTAAATTATACTGGATTGTAAGTTATTAGTGGTTCGTAAGTTATTAGTTGTATGTAGGGGCCAAATAGCCGCTACTATTAGATCTAAAAAGTACAGATATGGAGAGTCACAATGAAAAAATGCTTATCGTTTGTTCGATCTAATATGGTCTCGATAGCCGTATCTATCGCTGTAATGAGTGGGCCTGTGTTAGCGGATAGTTTTGTAGATGAAGCGAAAGCTAAAGTGAATGCGGCAACAGCACCTTATTCTCAATGGGATGGCCCAACCACAGGCCCTAAAGCCGTGTTGAATAAAACAATTGTCTTTCTGGCATCCGATATGCGTAATGGAGGTGTTCTGGGGGTGAGTGAAGGCGTTACTGAAGCGGCAAAAAATATGGGCTGGAAAGTACGTATTTTGGATGGGCAAGGCACAGTATCAGGTCGAACGGCAGTGTTTAACCAAGCCATTGCATTAAAACCAGATGGCATCATATTGGGCGGTTTTGACGTGAATGAGCAGTCTGCTGGTATTGAAACAGCAGCCTCTCATGGTATTACGGTAGTCGGTTGGCATGCGTCGCCAAAACCTGGCCCTATCGCTAAGAAACACCTTTTTACTAATATTACGACGGATGCTGATGATGTCGCTTCGATTGCCGCGTTATCTGCTGTAGCGCACTCTAATGGTAAAGCCGGGGTAGTCATTTTTACCGACTCGGCTTATTCCGTGGCGATTGCGAAATCGGATGCCATGGCTAAGGTAATACAGCAATGTACCGGTTGTACTTTAATCTCAGTAGAAGACACGCCATTGTCAGACACCTCGACTCGAATGTCTCAATTAACCACTTCTTTATTGCAACGTTATTATGGGAAGTGGACCTATTCGTTAGGGATTAATGACTTGTACTTTGATTATATTGGCTCATCTTTGATCTCTTCTGGTTTACCAGAAAGTGAATTACCGCGTAATTTATCCGCTGGAGATGGTAGCGAATCAGCCTATGCGCGTATTCGTAATCATATGTTTCAAGTAGGTACGGTACCTGAGCCGTTGAATTTACATGGGTGGCAGATTGTGGACGAATTAAACCGTAGTTTTGCTGGCCAGAAACCAAGTGGTTTTTCTACGCCAGTGCATTTGGTGACGCCAGAAAACATTACATTTGATGGTGGAGGTCGCGGCGTATTTGATCCAGACAATCATTACCGTGAAGCCTATCAAGCGATTTGGAAGTAATAACTCCATTTTGATAAGAGAAAAAAAGCCTCCATTGGTGTATTAGAATCATTAATGGAGGCTCTAGTTCAGGCGCTAAGCTAATGTGAAGTACTACTTTCCTAGTTTAGAAAGCATTTCAGGACTCATAAATTTATTAATAATCAGCATGAACAAAATTGAGGGAACCAAGAGTATTAGCGCAGTGATTGATGCTATTTGATAATTCCCTTCCATGCTCGCGCTATAGAGTAGCAGCGGTAGCGTACTGATATCTGGTGCGCCCACAAAGAAAGTCCCGGTAAACTCATCTAAAGACTCTAAAAAAACGAATATACAGCTAGCAATAATTCCAGGCGCTGCTTGGGGTAATATGATGTGGAAAAATGTATAAACTGGTCCTGCTCCTAAGTTTCTCGAAGCGCGCTCTAGCATAGGATCTGTCGTAGAAAACGCCGCAACGCTTATCCAAACAGAAAACATTAAACCATGAATACTATGGACTAAAACAACTCCGAGCAAAGTACCATTTAAACCAAATTCATAGAATAACCGTGCGATATTCATATACACGGTTAAATTTGGAAAGGCCTGAGGAATCAAGAATAACAGCATCCAGAAAACCCGAAACGGCATACTGCGTTTTGATAGCGCGTAGCCAGCTGGAACAGAAACCAATAGGCAGACGCACACGGTTAATATCGCAATCAAGATACTGGTGAATAAAGAACTAGACACATTGCTGTAGGGGTTAAATACCTGGTGCCAATATTTGAATCCCCATTGTGATGGCAGCGCATGGGGGAAATACCATACCTCCGTGACTGTCCAGATTAATAGGTTAACGATTGGCCCGAATAGCACCAGAGCGAAGATCAAAATAAATAAGCATTGCAGCCAAAAAGTGACTTTGAGAGGCATGTTTTTTAATCTATTCAATAAGAGGCGTGTCATGCTAGTTGATGGTGTCATCATTCTGTGGCCCCTTTGTTTTTCAAACTATGGCGCAGATAAAACCAAGCAAGCCCTGCACACACTGTATAAGACACTAACCCTAATGCATTTGCCACATGGTAATCTCCGTAAGAGTTAACGCGAAAGGCCATGTCTGCACTTATCATCGTTGGGGTGCCAGTACCTATCATGAGAGGAACAGATAACACGGACATCATGGTGACGGTTGAGAGCACCATGGCAACACCGAGTGTAGGGAGTATTTGTGGCAATATAATCTTCATTAAAATATTTAATCGCGATGCGCCTAAATTTCGAGCGGCACGAATTTGAGACTCATCTAAGGCAGACATTGCGCCAGTAACAAGTAAGGTGGAAAAGGCGAGTTGCTTCCATACAAAGGTAATAATAATACCGCTCCAGCCTAGAAAAGAGACAGTATCCATCGGCGTCATTAGGCCAGAGGCAATAAAGGCATTATTCATTAAGCCATTTTTTGCGAGAAAAGTTCGCATCATCTGTGCGGTAACAATAAAAGGGATAAACAGTGGTAATCGATACAAGACACCTAGTATTAATACCACAGAGCGAAACGGAGATAAGACGATAAGTGCGGCAATTGTCGTTGATAGTAGTGCCAATAAAACAACGGAAATCAGTACGATCAAAATGGTAAACAGAATGTCGTTTGAGTAAAATTCAAAGGATGTCTTTAAGTGCTCAAGAGTAACGTTACCATTGTCTAGCGTAATGGCAGAATACAAAGAGAATCCAAGTGGGTATAAAAATAATACAGCAACCATCAGGGCGGCTGGAGCCACCAGCCAAAGATTTTTTGATATGTTTAAGTGCATAGAGAAGACCTTTGCATGCCTCTTAATTTGGACAATAACGGACTAATAATCGTATCAGTCCGTTATTCCAAGTGTGATTAACATCTCTTTAGAGACTAATTAGAGACTTGGCGTTCGTAGCCTTCTTTGATGTCATTGAAGTACTGGGCGATCGGAAAGCTTTTGCCGTATTGGGCTAAGTCGTCTGGGGTTATTTCTGCAAATAACTTGTCCCACGTCGCTTGGTCCAATTCACTTTTCACGTATTTCGCATCAATACCTGGATACCAATTAAAGCGCTTTACAATGCCTTCTGCTTGGATTTTAGGGCTGGTGGCAAGCTCAATAAATTGACGTGCTAGCTCTGGATGAGCGGCTTTAGCTGGTGAAACATAGTACATTGGCTGCCCTGGCATACCTGGTGCGATCAGAGCCAGTTTCATCGATGGTGGTATTTTTCCTTGTTCTTTCCAGCTATAAAACATATCCACCCAAACCGGTCCCATGAATATTTCACCACGGTTTAACATGTCTAACGTGCCGGCATTGCCTGGTGTGAAAGTAATGTTTTTATTAAAGGCTTTGAGCTTAGCAAAGGCATCTCCCCAGTTCGCTTCTACGTTTTTGTCATAGGATTTACTGGAAAGAGTGTGGGCATCAGTACCGTAAGCATAAATCCAGCCAGTGACAAAGCTGACTCCCGACATGCCATTTTTAATGCCATTGTAACCAAAGGATTTAGGGTGTTTTTGGGTCCAAGTGACTAATTCATCGTAGGATTTTGGTGGGTGCTTTACGAAATCACTGTTATAAGCAATGGCCGTTTGGCTGTGGAACATTGGCATTACATAACCTTCAACGTTAGTGCCAAGAGCGTTCTTTGCACTATTACGAGAGACTAATTTTCCGCTTTCAATGTCTGATCGGTAGTTAGAAAGCAAATTCTTAGTCACCATTTCACCACCAATTTTTTGATGGACGACAGCAACATCAATATCCCATTTAGTAAGGTTACTTTCTTGTTGCGCGGATAATTTCTCAAGAATTTTGTGTGAACCGGCATCACCAGGACCTGTGCCAATAATGTTTACCTTAACGCCAGGGTGCATTTCTTCAAACTTAGGTGCTAGGTAGGTTTTTACATAATCCACCATATTTTGGCCACCAGCAGAGGCTACGTTTAATACCGTTTCAGCGTGAACAACGCCCATGAATGGGGTAAGACCTACAGCAGCGAGTACAGCAAATTTCGTTTTCGTAAACATGATGATCCCTTATTGATTAGACTTGAATGATGTTTGAGCAGGACGCGTAGCACACTCGACTTGGTCGTCATAGATGTGCAGAGCATCGGTATTAACGAGCAAGGTTACGGGGGTATTCTCAGACAAATCACTGTGATGATCTGCCTGTATGGTATGCGTTCCGCAGCGCACACTAATTCGGTAATAATTGCCAAAAAAGGCGCTTTGGACGACGTACCCTTGACAGGTTAAATCGGTATCAAAGTGAATCTTGTTATCGATCGAAAGCGTCTCATTTGGGGTCATGCTGACAAGCACGTTTTCGCTTCGAAAGTAGATTTGTTTAACTGGTTGGTTGTTATCGTTTGTTGACCACGTAATGTGATTGTCCGCGCCCATAAAGTTGGCAACAAATGCACTGCTGGGGGTACGATAAATTTCTTCTGGTGTGCCGAGTTGTTCTATTTTTCCTTGGTTTAACACTGCGATACGATCCGCCATGACCAATGCTTCTTCTTGGTCATGGGTCACGATTAAAGACGTGAATCCTAGCTGCTTTTGCAGAGATTTTATTTCGTGGCGAACATTTAGCCTGACTTTGGCATCTAGATTAGAGAGTGGCTCATCAAGTACTAATACGTCAGGTCTAATCGCCAAGGCGCGAGCAAGGGCAACCCGCTGTCGCTGTCCGCCAGATAATGCGGTGACTTTTTCATTTTGTAGACCGTCTAGTTTCACGATACTGAGTAATTCATTAACACGGTCGTTAATTTCTGCATTTTTCACCTTACGTACTTTTAGTCCGTAGGCAATATTTTGAGCGACGGTGAGGTGAGGCCAGAGGGCATAACTTTGAAATACCATGGTGATGTTTCGCTTCTCAGCGGGAAGTTTGGTAATTGTATTTTCACCTACATAAATATTGCCCTGAGAAACGGGTACGAAACCGCATAGAGCGTTAAGTAAGGTTGTTTTGCCACAGCCAGATGGGCCTAATAGAGCGATCATTTCACCTTGGTTAACCTCTAAATTAAAGTTATTCAAGATCATTTTATTGCCATAACCAGCGTGTAGATTCTCTATTTTTAATTGCGTCATATAGGGCTCCGAATCTGGTCTATTTTTTCTTTATTTAATGTATTTTCAAAAAATGAACACGTGTTCACTTTTCTGTAAAAAAAATGTAATCAATTGAAGACATTATGGATGCCTACTTTGTCTGATCTTTGTGACATTTTAATTAAGCTAAAAAGACAGTTTGGTGTGGTGAGATGAAAATTGATGTGATCGGTTGTGGCAGTGCGTTCTCTGAAATTAACAATACGTCTTCAATTCACATTGAAGACCAAGAGCATAACCAATGGTTAATTGACTGTGGTCCTACTGTTCCAAGAGCATTATGGCAACGGGGCATTGAAGTGGATGCGATACAAACGATTTATTTTACGCATATTCACCCTGACCATAGCTCAGGGTTAGCGGCGTTGATTAATCAGTGGAAGAGCTTTCAGCGGACTGAGCCGCTGGATATTTTTTGTCAGCTTGAGCAGCAACCTTTGCTGAAGTCATTAGTCGCGTTAGCCATTTGGCCAGCAACACAGATTTGTTTTGATATTCGTTGGCACGATATTTTGTCTGAATTTAGGTGGCGACATTGGCGGTTACAAACTGCACATACTCAACATGAAATGAGCAACTGTGCGCTGCGTCTTACCATTGATGATCACACATTATTTTACAGCGGAGATGGCCGAGCGACACCAGCGAGTCAAGCGTTGATGGCTGGTGCAGATATCGCCTTTCAAGAATGTGCCTCGTTTAATGGTTTAGACAATGACGCATCCCATGGGGACTTGCCTGATTGCCTGCGATTACTGAGCGTATCAGGTGTTAAGGAACTAGGGCTTTATCATTGTTTTGATGGTGCCTTGTCCAGTCTACGAGAGTCTGTGGAAACGCTTCCTAATGTCTTTATTAGTCATGATGGCTTGTTTTTTGATTTAACGAATAGAGTGTAATAAAGGAGTGGTGTTTTGTGGCTGTAATTGCAAAGAAATATACCGTCACCGCGCAGGATGTTGCTACGAAAGCAGGCGTATCAAGAGCAGCGGTTTCTCGAACGTTTACCAATAATGGCAGTGTGGCTAAAGATACTCGGGAGAAGATTCTAAAAGCGGCAACAGAATTGGGTTACCAAGTGAACTTTCTTGCACAAGGGTTGAATCGCAAACGTAGTCAGCTGATTGGTGTAGTAGTCGCGCGTTTAAGTGACCCTTTTCGTAGCAGTTTGTTAGAAGGCTTATTAAGTGAAATTCAGCGTAAGGGTTATCAAGCCTTAGTCACCGAGGTAAGAACTCCTGACGAGCTGGAAGAGACCATACGTCGCTTTACTCAGTTTCAAGTGTCAGGTGTGATAGTCACTTCTGGTCAGCCGCCGACACAATTAGTAAAAGATTGCGTACAACACAATATTCCTGTGGTGGGTATTAATCGCCCTATGGATCTACCTGACGTGGATTTCATTTGCGCAGATAATGAAAGTGGCGCAAAGATGGCGGCTGAACAATTAGTCGCGTCTGGCTGTCAGCAAATAGCTTGGTTAAATTATTTAGGGTCTACCTGGGCAGGGATTAAGCGTGGAGACGCTTTTCGTAAAGCAATCAACGCTCAAGAGCAATGTGAGTTAATGACGATTCAAGCTGCTCACGATGGTTATGAAGGAGGGCGGCGTGCGGCCCATGATTTATGTCGTTCAGGTAATGTGGTTGACGGTGTGTTTTGTGCAAATGCTCAATTAGCCTGTGGTTTTTTAGATGGTATGAGAGAGCATGATCTTCATGCGCCGCGCGATTTTCATTTAATTGGCTTTGATGACACACCAATGACTGCGCAATACAGTTATCGGCTAACCACGATTAGTCAAAATATTGAAGAGACCGCTCTACGGGCGATGTCTTGTTTAGAGTCCAGAGGGCGGGATGCCAATATGGTTCAGCGTGTAGAGGTAATCCCTGTCACCTTGGTGGTAAGGCATACCTCACCCTTAATAAGCCACTCCTTATAGCGTCACTATTTTAGTTACGTTTACTATTTTAAATACGGTTCAACTTAAAGGCAGGGTTCATGGAGCAGTTTCAAGAATACAAAACGCTGAAAACCGCCATTAGAAAGGCTGGGATACGTGCGCAAGAAATTCGTCAAACAGGGCTTTTTATTACCAAGAAGGGACGTCAGGATTTTGTTTCTCAAGCCGATCTTTTTGTCGAGAGTGAGCTTAAAAAGGCAATTCTGTCACTTTATCCTAAGGATGGATTTTTGGGCGAAGAGGGCGGCTTAAGCAAGCAGAATAATACCGAGGAGACGTCTGGGATTTGGGTGATTGATCCTATTGATGGAACTACAAATTATCTACAAAACATGGATTATTGGTGTCTATCTATTGCTTACGTAGTCGCAGGCGTCATTCAATTAGGCTTTATTTATGCCCCAGATCGAGATGAATTTTTCATCGCGAAAAGAGGTGAAGGGGCTTTTTTAAACGGTCAGCGTTTAACCATTCAAGAACCAGCAATGGGCCAAGCGATTATTGGTTTAGGGCGTTCTAATCGACGACCGTTACAAGACTATTTAGATTTATTGTTGTTATTGGATCAGCATAACATTGAGTACCGTCGTTTTGGCTCAGGGGCGCTGATGTTGGCTCACGTTGCTTCTGGTCAAGTGAATGGTTATTTTGAGTCTCATTTAAATAGTTGGGATGCGCTTGCAGGCTTGTTATTGATTGAAGAGGCGGGCGGATCTGTGCCTAACTTCTTAGACAATAATGGACTATTAGAGGGTAACTTAGTATGGACGGCCAGTCCTCAGTTATGGACTGAGATGGCGGCGTCTTTGGTGGTGTTTACACGTTAGTATCGATGACAATAGACGCATCTTAGTCAAGTGTTGATATATAAAAAAGTCGAACGCTAGGTTCGACTTTTTTATATTTAATGGTTTAACGCAGAATAGAATCCGTTAAAGATTCACAGCCGTATTTTCATCAAAACCTAACATAAGATTAAGGTTTTGTACTGCGGCACCAGAAGCACCTTTACCAAGGTTATCTAATTTAGCCGCCAGTACTCCCGATGTATTATCAGGGCTGCTTAATACAGACAGTTCAACTTGGTTGGTATTTTCAAGACCATGAGGGGTCAAGAAAGGAGCGGAATGATCTACCACGGCATTAAAATCGTTGACGGTGACAAAGGTATCGTTAGCATAGATTTCTGCTAATTTAGCCTGTAATTGCGCCATCGTCGTTTCGCCTTTAAGCTGGATCGGCAAGAAGGTCAACATACCTTGGCTAAAGTTCCCTACACTGGGAACAAAAATAGGGGCTTTATCTAACCCTGACCATGTTTTTATTTCAGGCAAGTGCTTATGGTTAAAAGTAAGCCCATAAGCGCCCAAAGCAGGTGCATCTTGAGTATTTTCATAGCGATCAATTAGTGCGTTACCACCACCACTGTAACCAGAAATGGCATTAATAGAATAATCATCCGAACCAGATAATAACCCTGCTTCAATTAACGGTTTTAGCAACAAAATCGCACCAGTTGGATAGCAACCTGGATTAGAAACAAATTGAGCGTCTTTGATTTTAGCGCGTTGAGTGATATCCAGTTCAGGTAAGCCATATACCCAGCCATCCGCTACGCGGTGAACTGAACTGGCGTCTAAAATACGACAGCCTTCTTCTTTGGCTAATACCACGCTGTCTTTCGCTGCCGCATCAGGTAAACAAAGTACCGTCACATCGGCTTCTTTCATCAAACGGCGCTTCTCTTCCACATCACGTTTTTTAGCAGGATCAATACTAATGATGCTGATGTGTGGATGGTTAACTAAACGGTCTCTTACTTGAAGTCCGGTAGTGCCGGTCTCACCGTCAATAAATACTTTTTTCACAGCGTAGGGTCCTTACAAGGGGGCTTAAATCAAAGCAAAATCAGGTAACTTTTAAGATTTTTCCTGATTTTTATTGCCTATTGAAATAGTGTGCTAATGGATTATTGATACTTAATAAATAGTGTAATGCATCCCGCTTCAGGTGAATAGTTGAGAGCATTGCTAAATCCTGAATAATTGCCATTGGTAAGTATTAATAGAGCAGTTAGTGCTGATAATCCGATGAGGATTAATAATACGCCATGCAATAAGTTGATTTTACTACGTGGCGATCGTTAAGTTTATTTGGGTTTACTGGCTGTTTGTTGAATCAATAACTCTCGCATTGTACGAATAAAAGGTTCTCGACTTCGGCCGCGACGACAAATCATCGAAAAGGGGGCTTGGTAGCCAAACTCACTGGGTAATAGAGGGCGCAGATTACCTTTTTTGACGAGGTGTTGGGCGTAATGTTCAGGTAAATATCCTACGAATCTACCGGATAAGATTAGAGTAAGCTGTGCCTCCATACTTTCAACGGTTGCAGTACTGTGACCAAACCCTTTTTTACGTAATTCGGCGTGATTCCAATAGCTTCGTGTCACGATACCGGACTGTGTCACCTGTTCTCTTGAGATGTTTTTGCTCTCAAATAAAGAGTGTAAATGGCTACAGTATAGCCAGTGCTGTTCGCGATAGAGTTTTTCTTCTACTACATTATTGACGCTAGAAGGGAAGTTACCAATCGCCATATCAAGCTGATTGTTTAGCACGCCCTGAACTTGTTCATAAGGACTGCGTATCTGTAGGTTTAAATGAACCGCTGGAAAGCGTTCGTTGAATTGGCGAATCATTGCGGGCATCGATAGCGCTTCATCCATAGCGGCAGCGTCCAATACGGCAATACGGAAAGTACCACTTTGATCCTCTTTTAAAGCATCGGTATGTCTTTCTAATTCGTCAAATTCGGCTAATAGTTTTATCGCTTGATGAAGGAATTGTTGACCTTTTTCAGTGAGTAAAAATCCGCCACGACCACGTTGACACAGAGTAAAGCCAACATAACTTTCCAATTCACTCATGTAATTACTAATAGCAGATGTGGTTAGGTTTAAATCCTGTTGCGCACCTGAGTAGCCTTGATGTTTTACCACAGTGATAAACACTTCCAATAGTTTGATATTTAAGCGTTTATCAGACTTCATGAAATGATTCTCATTATTTTTTATAAGATCAATAATACTTCAGTAATTCATGAAGTAATTATTTGTTATTTGCTATTTAACCATTAAGTCCTGTTTTTTACTATGAATTGACACAATTGATATTGAGCGTTTTACGGCGCGTAGAAAATAAGGATGAGACGTTATGCAAAAGCCATTACATCAACCACAAAGTGGAAATGACATGCCGCGCTTTGGTGGTCGAGCAACAATGATGAGGCTTCCGTTCGTGGAAGATCTAAATGGACTAGACGCTGCATTCATTGGTATTCCTTTGGATATCGGTACTTCACAACGAGCAGGAACACGTTATGGGCCTCGTCAAATTCGTGCCGAGTCTGTGATGATTCGTCCTTACAACATGGCGACTGGTGCAGCCCCTTTTGACTCTTTATCAGTGGCTGATATCGGTGATGTCCCGATTAATACCTATAACTTACTTAAGTCGGTCGACATTATTGAAAAGTACTATGACAGCTTAAGCCCTTACCCACTTATCCCGCTGACATTAGGGGGTGATCACACGTTAACCTTGCCAATTCTTCGCTCTATTACTAAAAAACATGGTCCTGTTGCTTTGATTCATATTGATGCTCATACAGATACAAACGACAACATGTTCGGCGAAAAAATTGCTCACGGCACCACGTTTCGACGTGCTGTAGAAGAAGGTTTGCTGGATTGTGATCATGTGTTTCAAATTGGGCAACGTGCTCAAGGTTACTCAGCAGAAGACTTTAAATGGGGTGAGGATCAGGGCTTTACTCTGATGACAGCAGAGGACTGCTGGTATAAATCGCTTGAACCGATAATGGCTGAAATACGGGAAAAAATAGGCGACCGACCAGTGTATTTATCGTTTGATATTGATGGTTTAGATCCTGCTTGGGCACCGGGTACCGGTACACCAGAGGTGGGTGGTTTAACCTCTATTCAAGGCCTAGAAATAGTTCGTGGTTGCAAGGGCTTAAATTTGGTGGGTTGTGACTTAGTAGAGGTCTCACCTCCTTACGATATTAGTGGAAACACCTCACAGTTGGCCGCTAATTTGCTATATGAAATGTTATGCGTATTGCCTGGTGTTAATTTTCGTTAGATCAAGATGCATTTAATAGTGTTAAGCCGAGTACTATTTTTTTATAAAAAATCCTGTAAGGGTAGTTACATGGAATTAGATATTTTTCGCACACTTTGGGGCATTCAAGAGCCGTTGGACAGTTACGCTAATGCATTAAAAAACGTTGGTTTTACTGGGGTAGAAGCACGAGTACCTACAAAAAAAGCGGATCGTCAGGCGTTCTCTGACGCCTTAAAATGCAATGATATGGCGTATATAGCAATCATTCTCTCAGGCGGGGATGTCATACCAGCACAGCATGAAACGCCACAACAACATATTCAGCGTATTGATCGATTATTTGATTACGCAGCAGAGCTATCACCTCAGTTTATTAATATGTTGCCTGGTAATGACCGTTGGTCAATGGCTGAACAAGTGGATTTCTTTGGCCAAGTACAAGCAATGGCCGATGAGCGCGGTATTGTTTGCAGCTTTGAGACGCATCGAGCGACTTCGCTCTACAGCCCTTGGTTAACCTTAGATTTAATACGTCAATTACCGGATTTACGTTTTACCACAGACATTAGTCATTGGGTGTTAGTGAGTGAGCGATTATTGAACGATCCGGCTGACGATTTTAGTGCGTTCATTGAAAGGGTGCACCATATTCAGGCAAGGGTTGGGTATCCACAAGGTCCTCAAGCACCTCATCCAGGGGCTCCTGAATACGCAGATGCGTTGGCTTTTCATCAATCTGTTTGGGAAAGTGTGTGGACGCATCATCAGAAGCAGGGTCGTCAAAAGACGACATTAACCACTGAGTTTGGTGCAGATGGCTATCTCCATCATCTCCCTTTTACCAATGTACCGGTCGCAGATTTATGGTCATTAAATGATTGGATGGCAGTAGAAGAAAGACGCCACTTTAATGAATTTATCGGATTATCTAGCGCAAAAAACGGCGCATAACAGGTTAGGAGAGCTTTAATGACAACATCAGAATCTGCCGCGTTTACTTCTATCCCAGCTGTTAATATTGCTGGCTTGTTTAGTGATCAAAAAGAGGATCGGTTACAGGTTGCACAAGCACTGGGTCAGGCGGCAAAAGACGTTGGTTTTTTGTATGTTACTGGGCACAACATAGACCCTCAGTTAATTGCGGACTTACGCACCGCAACGAAGCAGTTTTTTGATCAGCCAATGGAAAAAAAATTAGCGTATTACATTGGTGCTTCAGCATCACATAAAGGCTATGTACCTGAAGGCGAAGAAATTTATGGAACAGGTAAGCCCGACCATAAAGAAGCATTTGATGTTGGTTTTCCAGCCGCAAAAGATCACCCTTTAGTGCTCGCGAAAACCCCTTTAATAGGTGACAACGATTGGCCGGTATTAGAGGGTTTTCAGAGTAAGGTTAGAGCGTATTATGCGGCAGTTTTTGCGTTAGGCAGGCGTTTGTTTTCTGGTTTTGCCTTAGCATTAGGCTTACCAGAAGACCACTTCGATAAGATGGTTACCTGTCCTCCTTCTAAACTTCGTTTAATTCATTACCCGTTTGATGCAAGCGCAGAAGATGCACCTGGCATAGGGGCTCATACGGATTATGAGTGCTTTACGTTGTTATTAGCTGATCAAGTCGGTCTAGAGGTTATGAACGAAGCTGGAGATTGGATTGATACTCCACCTTTAGCGGTGGAGGGTGAAGAAGCTTTTGTTGTGAATATCGGTGATATGTTGGAAGTCTTAACTGCCGGTCAATTTGTTGCTACCGCGCATCGAGTGCGTAAAGTGAGCCAACAGCGTTATTCATTTCCACTATTCTTTGCGTGTGATTACCACACTCAAATTCGCCCTTTGTCTCAGTTTACAGGTTCAGAGCAGGTCTATGAAGCGTTGAGTATTGGCGATCATATGTATAGCCAAGCGTTGCAGAGTTATCGTTACTTACGTGAAAAAGTAACTAAAGGAGAGTTGTCGTTACCGAATAAATCCAGAGGTGTTGCTACTTTTGGGCGCTTAAAAAAATATTCTAACTAATTATAAAAGCAAATATCACTCAGGAGAATATCAATGAAAAATTTTAAAAAAGTACTGACTACTGGATTAACCTTGGTTGGTTTAGGCGTTATTGGCACGGCTTACGCAGAGAACTCATTCAAAGTAGGCATGGACATTACTTATCCGCCGTTTGAATCTTATGAAGGGGACAAGGTTGTTGGTTTTGACCCAGAAGTAGCGGCTTTGTTGGCTGAGAAGATGAACATGACACCTGAATTTATCGACTCTAGGTTTGCAAGTTTAGTGCTAGGTTTAAAGTCGAATAAATTTGATGCGGTTATTTCTGGTATGTACATTCTTCCTGAGCGTTTAAAAGTAGCAGATGCAGTGCCTTATGCTCGAACGGGTGCTTCTATCATTGTTGCTAAAGGAAGTGTGAAGCAGCCAACGAATGAAAAAGGCCTTTGTGGTATGAAAGTGGGCTTACTACAAGGTGAATCATGGGTAAAAGAGCTGCATCAGTTATCAGGTACTTACTGTAAAACGAATGGTCTTCCTGCCATTACTGTTCATGAGTTTCCTTCTGCCCCTGAAGTCTTACAGGCTTTGTTTTCGCGTAACGTCGATGCGCAGTTAGTTCTTGCTGGTGCGGCGAAACTCTTGGTAGACAAAACAAAAAATCGTGTCGAAATTAGCTCAACAGAGCTTGTTTACCCTCAAACTATTGGCATTTTTGTGAATAAAAATAATAAAGAATTAAAAGCAAAAATTGAAAAAGCATTGGCTGAAATTACAAAAAATGGATCTTTTCCTAAAGTATTAGAAAAATATGAGCTTTTAGCCATTTCTAAATAGGTAGATGCAATCAAGCACCCTTTACTAATTTTAAGGGTGCTGGGTCGTTAAGGTTAATAATAAGCTAGAGGTCTTTATGGTGTTTGACTGGACGTATTTTTTCTCCCTGTTTTCAATGTATTCTTTTTGGCGTGCTTGCGTCGTTGTTATTTTTTTGAGCACTTTATCTTGGGGAATAGGTTTAGTACTAGGCTTTTTAGTAGCAAGCGCGAAAATGTCTTCTAATCGCTGTGTTTCATATATTGCTTCTACCTATATATGGTTTTTTCGAAGTGTTCCATTATTAGTTTTATTGGTATTTGTTTATAACTTACCGCAGTTATTACCCTCAACGGGCTCTTTATTAGGTATTCCTTTTATTGCTGGTTTAGTTAGCTTAGTCGTTACAGAGGCCGCTTATATGGCTGAGATCCATCGCAGTGGTTTGATCTCGGTAGCGAAAGGGCAGCGGGAAGCCGGGCATGCTTTGAATATCGGTTTTGCGGGTATCCAGAGATTAATTGTTATTCCACAGGCAGTTCGTATATCACTGCCTTCTTTGATCAATGAATATGTAACGATTATAAAGTTAAGCTCTTTAGTCTCGGTGATCTCTTTGCAAGAAATATTAGCAACAGGTCAGCGTATGTATTCTCAAAACTTTTTAGTATTAGAAACATTGTTAGCCGTTGCCGTCTATTACGTGTTAATTGTGACTATTTTCAGTTCTATTTTAGTGTGGTTTGAAAAACGTTTGGACGTTAATGCGCGTAACGCAACCACATTATCTAATAGCGAAAGTAATGCATTAAGAGCCAGTTCAGTGGCATTACCGTTAAAGAAAAATATTGCCAAAGCAGGTTCTCCACCCGCATTGCAATTAAGAGGGTTACGCAAAGCGTATAGCAAACATGTTGTCTTAAAAGACATCGATATGACCATCGAAATGGGCGAGGTCGTTAGTATTATCGGGCCTTCTGGTTCAGGTAAAACGACCTTAATTCGTACCGTAAATATGTTAGAAACATTAGATGCGGGAGAAATCGTCTTATTTGGTGAAGATTATTTGAAAGGCGGCTCGATACCAGACAGACGTAATCTTAAATCTGGCATGTTGCGAATCGGTATGGTGTTCCAGAGTTTTAATTTATTCCCTCATATGACGACGTTAGAAAATATCATGATGGCGCCTCGTTACCATGGAAAAACGCCGAATCAAGCGACCAACAAAAATCAAGCCTTGTATCTTTTGGATCGAGTCGGGTTATTGGAGCATGCGAATAAATACCCTCACCAATTGTCCGGCGGCCAGCAACAACGGGTGGCGATAGCGCGTACATTAGCGCTTTCACCTGACATCATATTATTTGATGAACCAACCTCAGCCTTAGACCCTGAAATGGTCTCAGAGGTACTAAAAGTAATTCAAGATCTTGCGAAAGAAGGGATGACAATGATCATAGTGACTCATGAAATGGACTTTGCGTTGTCTGTTTCTGATCGTGTGGTGATGATGGAACACGGTGTAGTACAGGTTAATGCGGCACCAAACGAGATTATGGATATGACGAATACAACCACTGAACACGTGAGAATGCGCGAATTTATGGGGATAAAAGCATGACAGTAATGCAAACAGATGAAGCAACATTACGTCGCGATTTAGCCGCGTCTTATCGATTAGCCGCTATGCTAGGTTGGGAAGATACAATCTATACGCACTTTTCTGTACGTCTACCGGGTGCGGGTGAACCACGATTTTTGATTAACCCATTTGGGCTTATGTTTGATGAAATCTGTGCGAGTGATCTTATCGTTGTTGATGTTAGTGGCAATATTCTAGAAGGCAGTGCGGATTATAATTTAGCAGGGTTTACTATACACAGTGCTGTACATACCGCTAGAGAGGATGCTCATTGCGTGATGCATACCCATACATTGGCAGGCATGGCTGTGGCGGCATGTGATGATGGTTTATTACCGTTAAATCAAATTAGTGCGGAGTTCCATAATAATCTTGGCTTTCATGAGTACGAAGGCGTAGCTTTTAATTTAGAAGAGCGTTCGCGTATTCAGGCATCCCTTGGGGATAATATGGCGTTGATCTTGCGTCATCATGGTTTATTGAGTGTCGGTGAAAGTGTCGCGGATGCGTTTCAAATTATGTATTACTTGAATCGAGCTTGTGAAATTCAATTAGCCGCAGCGCAATTATCAGGCATTACTAATGTGTCTCCGATACCTGAAGCATTAGCGACACATGTTGCTAGTCAGTTTAAAAAAGTCGAATACGAGCGTCATTTAGTATGGCAAGCGTGGTTACGGAAATTGGACAGAGCGGATCCATCATACAGAGATTAATTATGAAAAATTCCATTTTATTAGCATCCCATGATGATCAATTTACAGCTGAATTAAAGGCTGAATTTGTATCACGCCGCCCTGAAATAAGTGTTTTTTATTGGGTGAAGAAGGGGTAGATCAGGCTGATGTCGCAGCGTGTTGGTACCCACAAGCGGATCTATTAACGCATTATCCTCATATTAAATGCCTACATTCGGTAGCGGCAGGAGTCGATCATTTAGGACAGAACTTATTGAACTCTGGCTTACCCGTTTGCCGCATAGTAGACAATCATCAGAAGCAAGGCATGTTGGAATATGTACTATGGGGGGTCCTGAACAGACACCGTAACTTTGACAAAATACGAGACAATCAAACGGCTGCAATATGGCATCGTTATCCCCAGCAAGCGGCATCTGAGCTACAGGTGAGTGTTCTAGGTTTAGGGGAATTAGGTAAGTTTGTGGCACAAGGATTAGCTGAGTTTGGCTACCAGGTATCGGGTTGGTCTCGTAGTTCAAAAAGTTTAACGAATGTCCATTGTTACAGTGGGTTAGAGGGGCTTAATACGGTTCTGAATAGAACCGACATATTAATTAATTTGTTGCCATTAAGTGCTGAAACACAAGGTATTTTAAATCAAGATTTGTTTAATGCTATGCCAGCAGGTGGGTACCTTATTAACTGTGGTCGAGGCGGGCATTTAGTCACTGAAGATTTGGTGACGGCGCTTGATTCTGGCCAATTACGTGGCGTCTTACTGGATGTTTTTGACACAGAACCATTGCCCAAAACAGAGGCCTTATGGCAACAAAAAGGCGTGATAGTGACGCCACATGTCGCCTCTGATGTTTCCTTGTCT
Organism: Marinomonas sp.; assembly: GCA_052107635.1. GTDB lineage: Bacteria > Pseudomonadota > Gammaproteobacteria > Pseudomonadales > Marinomonadaceae > Marinomonas. The sequence continues at coordinate 23,006 of JBQEFB010000028.1, forward strand.
ACTATCATTGATCAAGTTGCAGATAACGTACTTAGTTTTTCCAAAGGGGATACGTTAACGAACGCAATCAATATCGACAAAGGTTATTAAGCCTGTTTCAACATAGGCTTGTTATACCGTCATAGTATTTTCTGGTGGATATATGAATTACTTAAAAGAAATTACCAGTGAAGATGTTTCTTCACATGGGCTTCCCGCTGTCGTTTTTAAAGACAAAGAGACTTATAACCTAGAGTGTGAAAAGGTTTTTGCAAAAGGCTGGATGAGTATTTGTTGTGCTCAACAAATCCCTAATCCTGGAGATATATTGCCGATCAGAATAGCGGGACAGTCGTTAATTGCGATTCGCGATAAAGAGGGAGAGGTCGGCGTTTTCCATAATATATGTCGACATAAAGGAGCACCATTAATCGATGAGCCGTGTAACAAGCGTGCTGTGGTTTGCCCGTACCATAAGTGGTCATTTAAAATAAATGGTGACTTACTGAGTGCTCCGCGTTATTTCGGAAGTGACAATAAGAATTTGTCAGATGAAGAAAAATCAGACAAAGGTCTAGTACCTGTCCGCTTTGCTATTTGGTGGGATATCGTCTTTGTTAATATTGATAATCAAGCAGAAGAGTTTAGTGATTTTATACAGCCTCTTGATCAGTTATTAAGTGACTACCCACAGCAGGATATTAAAAGAGTAGGTACGACGGATTATTCGGGTGAAGTGAACTGGAAGTTGGCTGTTGATAATTTTTTGGATGGCTACCATGTTCCCTTTGTCCATTCTCAAGCTTGCTCAATAAAAGCGGCCCTCGAACAGGACGATATTTTTCTGTCTGACAATATTGTTGGCTTACGCTTAGTCAATGGCGCCAGTTCAAAACCCGAAAAAACAGCGAAGCAATTGCCACACTTTAATCATCTATCGGAAGAGAAAGTCGGCATGCAACAGTGGTTTGGTATTTTTCCTAATACCTTATTCTTTGTTGATCCTTGCTGGGTTCAAACCATTATTGTTAAACCAATGGGTCCCACCGAGACAGATGAGTCACTTAATATTTATGTGGTGAACGACGCAGCCGCAAGCACTGAATATACAGAAGAAAGAGCGCGTTTAAGCGATGTATTGAATGAAGTGAATCAGCAAGATATTGAGCTATTAGATAAGCTGCAAATTACTCGCAGTAATGACATTTCAAATAAAGGGCATCTAGTGCCTTTTTGGGACAAGATTAACTCAGAATTTCATCAAACCTGGTTGAAAAAAGTAAACCAGTAATTGTGTGAAACGTCTCTTAATTTATCTAAAAGGGTGTTTATGGGGTGTGTCATTATTGGAGCAAGCCATGCAGGTGTTCAAGCGGCACTTAACTTGCGTAATCAAGGTTATCAAGAGCAAATCATATTAATCAGCAATGAAAAGGTTTTACCGTATCAGCGACCTCCTTTGTCAAAAGCCTTTCTTCAGAACACGTTACCTGAACAAAGGTTATGGTTACGTCCTGACACATTTTATAAGCAAAAAGACATTGAATTAAGATTGGGCGACTCGGTTGTTTCTGTTGATCGGATACACAAAGAAATAACCTTGAGCAGTAAAGAGAAAATCTCATATGATCAGCTTATTTTTGCCACGGGGGCATCGGTAAAACGTTTAGGTATCCCGGGTAGTGAGTACCCAGAAGTGCATTACTTAAGAGATTATGAAGATACAATTGGTATTCGTGAAGCATTGGACAATGTTAACGACGTTATTGTGATTGGAGGAGGTTATATAGGTCTGGAAGCCGCTGCATCTTTGACTAAATTAGGGAAAAAAGTTACCTTATTAGTCCATTCAGAGCGACCATTATCGAAAGTAACCAGCGCATACGTCAGTGATTATTTAACAAAAGTACATACTCACGAAGGTGTTGATATACATACGAATACGAGTGCTACTCGTATCACCAAACAAGACGGTCGTTTAGTGATAGAAACTTCGACAGGCGCTTCTTATCAAGCGGATTTAATTGTTGTTGGTATTGGTGTATCGCCGACACAAACGCTAGCCAAGCAATCTGTTTTATCGGTTGATAATGGCATCTGTGTTAATGAGTATATGCAAACGTCAGATGACAATATCTATGCGATTGGGGATTGTGCCAGCTTTTATCACAGTATTTATCAAAAAACGTTGCGCATTGAATCTGTTCAAAATGCCACAGACCAAGCGAAAACAGTCGCGTCTAGTATTTGTGGTACTCCAACGCCATATTCTGCAACCGCTTGGTTTTGGTCGGATCAATTTGATGAAAAACTCCAAATAGTCGGCTTATCAGAAGGGTATGACGAAACAGTGATTAGACAAGAATCAGAGAGAAGTCTTGCTGTTTTTTATTTTCGTAATAACCATTTGATTGCTGTCGATACGATCAATCAACCAAAAACATTTATGATTACGCGTAAGTACTTACATAACCTACCTATAGTCGATAAAGCCGTATTAGCAGACATTAATCTAGAGATTAATACAGCTTTTACGAAATAATTAGGAGTAAATAATGCTAAACATCACGTTTATATTACCTGACGAAAATACCATGACAGTCACTGCAAATGAAGGCGATAGCCTAATGCAAGTTGCTGTCGATAATGGCATTGAACAAATTAGTGCAGATTGTGGCGGTTGCTGCTCCTGCGCCACTTGTCACTGTGTCATTGATACGGATTGGGCTAGCAAAATGGCCCCGCCAGATGACAATGAAATGAGCCTTTTAAGTAACGCGATTGATGATTGCCAACCTACTAGTCGTTTATCTTGCCAAGTGTTTTTAAGCGCAGAGCATGATGGACTGGTGGTCAATATTCCAGAAAGTAGCTGGTAACATTATCGAGTTGCATTAAAACGTAATAGGCTAGAACCCGAGAGGGCTTTATAGCAGTAGATTAGATCGATACAACTAGGAGTTAAGTGTCGATAACAGCCATTATACCGATTGAAGCGCCTTGCATATAAAGGTAGAGCTTAAGAGCTCTTTGATTGACTAAGCAACAAAACGTGCAATAGTTCGATAAGATAATCAATATTCCCACCCCTTATTTTTTCCAATGGGAGGGTTTGGGTGGGATTATCGTATTAAAACTCTCAAGTTTTTCAATGTGTAAAATCATTTTTCTTGAACAGTTCCGTCAATGACTCCCTTCTTTCCTATGAGATAATCATTTTCGTTTTATTCTGTAAGTCTCTAAAATTTAAACTGTTTTCTTATTGTTCTACCTTCAGCTGCGACTGTGCTTAGGTATCATTGTTACTTAGTATTGTGTTGTTTGGTGTGTAATCAAATAGCGACAGAAGCGATTTTAACCTGATTATTAATAAAGGATGTTTTAAATAGTGAAGGTATCTCATAAAGTTGTTTTATGCGCATGCGCTGTCGTGCTTCTGGCGTTCTCTTTATATTCTTTGTTTCAATATAATAGTGTTAAAAACACCCTGTTTGAAAAGACAAAGATGACAACACAAGAGAGCAGTAAGGCACTTGCATTACAGGTGGGTCACTGGCTGGAAAGTAAGATGGGGTTGATTAACGTTATCTCTGAAACCGTTAATGAAGATTTTAGTAAAGATACGATTCAAAAAGCTTTTGATCTGCCCATTTATCAAAAAGAATTTGTTCAATTATTTGGCGGTTTAGAGCTTGATGGTGCACCCATTACAAACGATCGGGATTGGCATCCATCTGGTTGGGATGCGCGCCAACGTCCTTGGTATGACATGGGCAAAAAATCTCAATATGCCGCATTAACAGATCCTTATCTTTCAGTTGAAGGTAATCTTCTTATCTCGGTAATTGGTGGCCTTTATGATCACGGTAAATTCAAAGGGACATTTGGTGGCGATTTAAGCCTTAAAACGGTGTCTCATGCGGTGAATTCGCTTAATTTTAATAATACGGGTTATGCGTTCTTATTGAATAATAAAGGGGAAATTATTAGTCACCCTAACGCTAAGTTGAATGGCAAATTGGTGACGGATTTACTACAAGGTAACATGCCAACATGGAGTGATCATTTAGTTGAGCAGCATTTGATCGATGGCACCCCTGTGTATGTTTCGTTTACGCCTCTGCCTGATATTAATGGTACATAGGTGTGGTATTAGGCAAAGATAAATTGTTTGCTGATATTCATCAATTTGGTTGGGTAGCGTTTTGGAGTACGCTAATCGCGGCTATTTTGGTGTCTCTGGTGTTGTATTTTGTCGTGATAGTCTTATTACGGCCTTTACGAGCTTTGCATGAATCTTTACAGGATATTAATAGTGGTGATGGTGATCTAACAAAACGATTACGAATTACCAGTAATGATGAATTTGGGGATGTATCTAATGAGTTTAATAAGTTTATTCATTATCTACAAAGCTTGATTGGTGACGTGAAAGAGCGTTCTCAACATATTCGTCAGAATACGGATAAATCGGCAGCTTCATCGTATGCTTCGTCACAACAATTGTATATCCAAGTTGGTGAGCTAGACCAGTTGGCAACGGCGATGCATGAAATGTCGGCGACGGCTCATGATGTGGCTGATAATGCGCAAGCAGCGGCTGATAGAGCGAATCAGGCTGATATTGCGGCCACTGAAGGAGAGGTCATTGTCGACCAGACTACGGCGTCCATTACTTATTTGACCGACCAGATGAGCGGCGTTGTCACAACGATTAATGATTTAGTGACCTACAGCGATAATATTGAATCTATTTTGACTGTGATCACTGCGATTGCGGATCAAACAAATTTGTTAGCATTGAATGCCGCAATCGAAGCCGCTCGTGCGGGTGAGCATGGTCGTGGTTTTGCGGTTGTGGCGGATGAGGTTCGTACGTTAGCGTCTAAAACTCAAGAGTCTACTGAGCAGATTCGAAAAATGATCCAGCAATTACAGGTGAGTGTTCGAGGGGCTGAATCGGTTATTCTTGAAAGCAGAGAAAGTGCGAATAATACTCAACAGATTGCCAATCAAGCAAAGCAGTCGTTAGCTGAAATTCGTTCTAGAATTAATGATATCAATGATATGACAGTGCAAATTGCGGCCGCAGCCGAAGAGCAAAGTGCGACTTCAAATGAGATTAATCGTAATACCACAAATATACGAGATATTAGTCAATCTGTTGCAGATGCGGCTAATGTCCAATCTGAATTGTCTAATAGCATGGTTGGTTTCACGATTGATCAAGCTAAATCGTTAGATAAATTTAAGATATAACAGTACGTGAGTGTTTAGAGATTAGTCTTTAATTTACGAATAGAAATGGCCTTAATGAAAATTAAGGCCATTTTTTTGTGCTGGGGATTGTCTATTTCTGTTCTCGTTTTCTATTGATGGGCGGCGTTACTGTGTAGGCATTTCATTTTCAATCGAAGCGTAGGTATTAATCAGTACATCGAGCATCGCTGCAGCGGCAATAGAAAGGCTGGATCTTGGTTTACAAATAACACCAACACGACGGCCTATTTCAGGGTTAACAATTGGGCGGCAGAGTAACCGTTGCTCGTTGGCTTGTTGACGACAGATGACCGGTACGACAGCAACGCCCATGCCTTCGCTGACCATTCTTATCACGGTAGTTAATTGGTGGGCATCAAAGGCAACATTGAGATCAATTCCTTCATTTTGCAAGGATGTTTCGATCATGGCGCGAACGCTAGAAGGGCGCTGTAAGGTAATAAAATCATACTCTAATAGTGCTTTCCAAGTGATTTTATGCGCTTTATTGAGTGGATGTTGCTCTGGAAATATGGCAATGAAGTTGTCTTCATAAAGTGGATAAAAGGCCAAGTCTAATAGGCTGGTGGGTTCAAAACAAATACCCAATTCCACTTGATGATTGCTGACCATGTCGACAACGATATCTGATAAAACGTCATCAATGGCGACCTGAATATTTGGGTAATATTTATGATAGTTGTGGATGGCTTTCGGTAATAATGACGCTGCGAATGCAGGCATGGCAGCCAGAGATATTTTACCAAGTTGAAGCGCAAAGCGTTGTTTCATTTCATCTTCTGCGTTTTCCCACTGGGCTAATATACGTCTGGCAAGGGGCACTAATGCTTCGCCCTCTGGCGTAAGCGATAACGTGCGTGTCGTGCGCGTTAAGAGTTTTCCTCCTAAGCTATCTTCTAGACTTTTCACCGATAGGCTCAATGCTGGTTGCGATAAATGCAATTGATTCGCAGCACTGGCAAAGCTCATGGCATCGGCTACAGCGAGAAAAGCGCGTATTTGTTTTAAATTCATTTATTTGAAATTCTTATTAATAAATATAAAAAATAAATTTAATTTATTTATCATCTTGAGTCAAACTGCAAGCACTCAAACATTTACGCAATACTTTGAAAGCGCGCTTTTATAGCAGGCTTTTACATAATAAAAATAGGAGAGAAGTAATGGCGGGTTTTGACAAAGTAGTCACGTCCTATGAAGAGGCGATGGCAGGTCTAGAAGATGGCATGACGGTTTTGGCAGGCGGTTTCGGGCTATGTGGCATTCCAGAAAACCTGATTCAAGAGATTAAACGACGCCAGACTTGTGATTTGATCATAGTGTCAAATAACTGTGGTGTAGATGGTTTTGGTTTAGGCGTTTTGCTAGAAGATAAGCAAGTACGCAAAATGGTGTCTTCTTATGTGGGTGAAAATGCACTGTTTGAGAAGCAATTATTACAAGGTGAGTTGGAAGTCGAGCTCACTCCTCAAGGCACTCTTGCCGAAAAACTACGCGCTGGCGGCGCGGGAATTCCTGCCTTTTTTACTGCAACGGGTGTAGGTACACCTATTGGTGAGGGTAAAGACACGCGTATCTTTAATGGTCGTGAATACCTAATGGAAGAATCCATTACAGGAGATTTTGCGATTGTTAAAGGCTGGAAAGCAGACCGTTACGGTAATGTTGTTTATCGTCATACCGCACAAAATTTTAATCCATTAGTCGCGACGGCAGGCAAAATTACGGTAGTGGAAGTAGAAGAGATTGTTGAGGTTGGTGAGCTTGATCCGGCTCATATTCATACGCCTGGTATTTATGTTGATCGTGTTATTCAAGGTGCCTTTGAAAAACGCATTGAGCAACGTACGGTGCGCTCCGCAGACTAACGTACTCTGTGATATTGATGAATACACATACAAATAATAAGAGGCTGGAAGATGGCACTTACTAGAGAGCAAATGGCACAGCGTGTCGCCCAAGAATTACAAGATGGATTCTACGTTAACTTAGGCATTGGTATTCCTACTTTGGTCGCAAATTTTGTGCCTGATGGTATGGAAGTGATGCTGCAGTCAGAAAATGGTTTATTAGGGATGGGGGCGTTTCCAACGGAAGAAAACATTGATGCAGATATGATCAATGCCGGTAAGCAAACGGTTACAGCGGTTAAAGGGGCGTCTATTTTTTCTTCTGCTGAATCTTTTGCCATGATCCGTGGCGGCCATGTGGACCTTACTGTGTTGGGTGCGTTTGAAGTGGATGTAAACGGTAATATCGCGTCTTGGATGATTCCTAATAAGTTGATTAAGGGCATGGGCGGCGCGATGGATCTCGTTGCTGGTGCAGATAATATTATTGTTACTATGATGCACGCTTCTAAATCCGGTGAATCAAAGTTGTTAGCTGAATGCGCTTTGCCGCTAACGGGAAAAGGCTGTATTAAAAAAATCTTAACCGATTTAGCTTGGTTGGAAATCGAAGAGAGAGCGTTTGTGTTGAAAGAGCGAGCGCCAGGCGTTTCTATTGAGGAAATCCAAGAGAAAACACAGGGTAAATTGATTGTGCCCGATCATGTTCCTGAAATGGTGTTTGCCTAATCCATCTGAGTGAGCGGAGTGTGTCATGAAAGCAGTCATTGTTGCAGCAGGAAGAACCCCTATTGGTGCCTTTAATGGTGCCTTGTCTTCGTTAAGTGCGGTACAGATTGGAACGCAATTATTAACGGGACTATTGGCGAAACAACCAGTTCTTAAAGACAATATTGATGAGGTTATTTTAGGTCAAGTACTGGCTGCAGGCTGTGGTCAAAATCCAGCGCGCCAAACGGCAATGTATTCAGGATTGGCCAACAGTGTATCCGCTATGACCATTAATAAGGTATGTGGCTCTGGATTAAAAGCAGTGCAGCTGGCCGCTCAAGCGGTTTTAAATGGTGACGCCAAGATGGTGGTTGCGGGTGGTCAAGAAAGTATGAGTCAAGCGGCTCATGTTTTGCCAAATAGTCGATCTGGTAAAAAGATGGGTAACTGGGAGCTGGTTGATACCATGGTGTCAGATGGTTTGTGGGATGCCTTTAATGATTATCACATGGGACAGACCGCTGAAAATATAGCGTCACGTTGGAACATCAGTCGTGAGGCGCAAGATGTCTTTGCTTTGGGGTCGCAACAAAAAGCCGGCCGAGCACAAGCTGCGGGGCGTTTCGTCGAAGAAATTATTCCTATTATGATTCCTCAGCGTAAAGGCGACGCGATTACCTTTTCAGAAGATGAACAAATTCGCTCGAATGCAACTGAAGAAGCCCTCGCTAAGCTGCGGCCTGTTTTTAGTAAAAATGGGTCAGTCACCGCTGGAAATGCATCGACACTGAATGATGGTGCTGCCATGGTGGTGGTGACGTCGGATGAAGAGGCGAAACGTTTAGGATTAACCGTGCTTGGTGTGATTGAAGCGGCGAGCAGTGCGGGTGTTGATCCTGAGATTATGGGCACAGGCCCGATAGCAGCAACAAGAAAAGTATTGGTTAAAACAGATTGGACAGTGGCCGATCTAGATGTGATTGAGGCAAATGAAGCGTTCGCGGTACAGGCCTTGTGCGTTAATCAGGAACTTGGTTTAGACGTTAATAAAGTAAATGTAAACGGAGGGGCGGTGGCTTTGGGTCATCCTATCGGAGCATCGGGTTGCCGCATTTTAATTACCTTATTGCATGAAATGAAGCGACAAGATCACCATAAGGGATTAGCCACGCTTTGCATTGGTGGCGGTATGGGGATCGCCATGCTGGTGTCACGTTAAAACAGTCAGGAAGACGTCATAATAAAAAAAGCGTTTGCTTTTGAAAGTCTACGCCAGATCACTCGCTAAATAGGAGCTCTGGCTTGCCTTAAAATAATTATAATAGTAGGAATTTCAATATGACCAATCTCGTAGTAAAACACACTGCTTTGCAGCGCGTGAGTAAGTTCTTCGTTAATCTTCTTCAACGGTATTTACCGGATCCTTTTATTTTTGCCATTGTGCTAACGCTTGCGGTGTTTGTCTTAGTGATGCCAAGTACAGACCAAGGGCCAATGCAGGTAGTAAACGCTTGGGCGGGTGGTTTTTGGACGCTGCTTAGCTTCTCTATGCAAATGGCTATGGTAGTGGTGACGGGTCATGCAATGGCCAGTGCGCCAGCGTTTAAACGTAAATTAGCCATGCTGGCTGGTGTGGCTAAAACACCGGGGCAAGCGATCCTATTAGTAACGGCGATCAGTGCAATGGCGTGTTGGGTTAACTGGGGTTTTGGCTTAGTTGTCGGGGCTATTTTTGCACGTGAGCTGGCATCAAAAATACAAGGTGTGGATTACCGTTTATTAATCGCGTCAGCGTACAGTGGCTTTTTGTTCTGGCATGCTGGTTTGTCGGGTTCCATTCCATTAGCCATTGCGGGTGGAGCAAACATCAGCACAGTGACCAATGGCGCGGTGACAGCGCCAATTCCAACCTCAGAGACAATTTTTTCACCAATGAACTTAACCATTCTTGCCGTGATGCTGGTGGCGATTCCGTTATTTAATCGGCTGATGCACCCAGCGGCACAAGATACCATTACAATAGAGTCAGCTTTGTTGGAAGATGAGACCGAAGAAGCACCAAAAATAGGGACTATGACACCAGCAGAACGTATGGAAAATAGCCGTACCTTGTCGTTGTTATTAAGTGTAATGGGCTTCGCTTATATTATTTATTATTTTGTGACTAATGGTTTTGCGTTAAACCTCAATATTGTTAACTTTACTTTCTTGTTTACCGCCATTTTGCTGCATGGTACACCAAGAAGTTTGTTGGATTCTGTGTCTCAAGGGGCGCGTAATTGTTCTGGGATACTTCTACAGTTTCCTTTTTACGCGGGTATTATGGGAATGATGACAGCCACGGGAGACAGCGGTGCGTCATTGGCTGGTCTGATTTCTCAATGGTTTGTGTCTATTTCCAATGAAACCACGTTTCCGATATTTACTTTTTTGAGTGCGGGTGTTGTGAACTTTTTTGTCCCTTCTGGTGGTGGTCAATGGGCGGTACAAGCGCCTGTTATGATGCCTGCAGGGGCAGCGTTGGGCGTTGATGCTGCGAAAACGGCCATGGCGATAGCTTGGACGAATATGATCCAACCGTTCTGGGCATTACCTGCATTAGCGATAGCAGGTCTTGGAGCGAAAGACGTCATGGGATATTGCATTATGGCTTTATTGGGTTCTGGAGTAATTATCTCACTGGGGTTGTTGATTTTTTAAGTGTGTTTAACTGACGTTAAAAACGTTTTATAGGGCTTTAAAAAGGGTACATCGTATTATGTAGATGTGCCCTTTTTTTGAAATGGTGGGTCTTTAAATGGGTTAGTTGAGGCCCATTGGGATCTGTGACCAATCAATATCAAGGATGCCTTTGCTGCAATCCTTCATGCGTAATTCTTGACGAGAGGTCAGGGCGGCTAAGCTTTCTCCTTTAAACCATGCTGTGATATAGCTGCATTGATCGGTACTGGAAAAGTTAGCATATTGCCATGCTTCAGTTGTGCCATTAAAAGACCGCTTTCTAGGGGTTCCCATGATGTCTTTAACTTCGGTTTTTCCCATTCCGACCTGTAATGAAAGTGCTTTTTGGTCCATTAAACTACAGCTAGTGATGAACACAGCCATTAAAAAAGTGAGTATCAATCGCATACTGCCTCCAGATTGAATGTGATCAGGGCATTATGCCATAACCTATATGCTATTTTTATTAGATTGCTATGATATGGTAGAAAATGATTATTATGGTAACGATATGATGTAGACGTGCTTTGAACCTAATGTTTTGACTATAGTCTAAGCAGTCTTAATAGGGTTATTCCTTTTATAGTGCGTTTTATTGGTCGGCGTAAGAAGAGGATGGGGATATAAAAATGATGTGGAAACTCTCAGATTCGATTAATAATCGTTGGGCTATTGTTACCTTGGTTATCGGCTTATGTCTGACGGTGTTTATTGCGCAGCGGGTAAACTGTAATGGTCTAATGATCTTGGAAGGTCCTATAGCCTATAATTAACTTTA
>JBQEFB010000029.1:0-34315 GCA_052107635.1 Marinomonas sp.
AATGTGCTTAGTTGCTTGAAGTGAAAAGTGTCGCACTTCGGACTTGAATTCAGGACTTACCTCCTCTTATAGGTTTCTTATTAGCTGGTTTTTTATTAAATGCCTTCGGTATGGAATCAAACAGCACCCTTGAGTCCCTTGCGAGCTTGGGCATTACCTTGATGCTGTTCTGCATTGGCTTAAAGTTGCATGTAAAAGACTTATTGAAACGTGAAGTATGGGCTTCAACGCTCAGCCATATGAGTATTTGGACACTATTGCTCATTGCTATTGGACTACTCTTAAGCAGTTTGAGCCTCCCTTTCTTTGGTATTCTTGACTTCAAAAAAGCTGCTCTATTAGGGTTCGCGCTCAGTTTTTCCAGCACCGTTTGTATCGTAAAATTACTAGAAGAAAGCTGCGAATTAAAAACCCGACATGGTCAACTCGCTCTTGGCATATTAGTCATGCAAGATATTGTTGCAGTGGTGTTTTTAGTCTGTGCTACAGGAAAAATACCTTCTATCTGGGCGTTGGCTCTCTTTGGCTTATTACTCGTTCGACCGATTCTCAATAAGATAGTAGATAAAGCAGGACATGGTGAAATGCTACCATTAACAGGACTTTTTCTTGCTCTTGGTGGCTATGAACTATTCTATTTAGTCGGGGTAAAAGGCGACTTAGGGGCTTTGATACTAGGAATATTACTCGCCTCACATAGCAAAGCATCAGAATTGAATAAATCATTAATGAATTTCAAAGACTTATTCCTCATTGGCTTTTTCTTATCGATTGGTTTTACGGCGTTACCAACACTGAATATGATCGTAGCAAGTCTGATCCTTACGACGATTATTCTCGTTAAATTCGCACTCTTCTTTGGTTTATTTACGCGTTTAAAGCTTCGCGGTCGAACCTCATTCTTATCTGCTATTGTGCTGTCTAATTACAGCGAGTTTGGCTTAATCGTGGTTGTGCTGAGTGTCTCGAATGGCTGGCTTACTAAAGAATGGCTCGTGATTCTAGCATTAGCAGTCTCATTTTCTTTTATCATTACCAGCCTGTTCTTTCGTAGTGTTCATCATATATATCATCAAAATAAAGACATTATCCGTCGCTTTGAAAGCCTTGATTGCCTACCAGAAGACGTCTTTTTACAGCCTGTAGATACAGAAATATTAATTGTGGGCCTAGGGCGTGTCGGACGAGGTGCGTTTGATTCTTTAAAAGTCTTAGTGGGTGATACCGTGGCTGGAATGGACGCAGACCGTAATCGCATTATCCAAATGCAAGAGGACCAAGAAAATGCATTCTATGGTGACGGGGAAGACGCAGACTTATGGGAACAACTTGATACTTCACGTATTCACTTGATATTACTAGCACTACCTGCAGCGGAAGATACTACTAATGTCGCAATACAATTGCGTAAGGCCAATTATACAGGTCAAATTGCAGCCATTACTCGCTATCATGATGAGCGAGAAATACTGCTAGCTAGCGGTATAGATAACGTATTCAACTTCTATACTGAAGCAGGTACTGGTTTTGCAGAAGAAAGTTTAGCCTTGATACGTTAACCAATTAGGCACCATCTAAGCGATGCTAAATTAATAGTATCGCTTAGATTTTTACCTTTTATCTAGCTTAAATTTTTTCTACTGGCCCTGCGCAATGTCCATTTTAGCTTTCACCATTTCGGCTTGGGCAGTCAGTTCTGAATACAGCTTAATATCACCACGTCGTTGTGCTTGCATGGCTTTTTCTAATAGCTGACCATACTCTTTATCAAGCTTTTTTATTGGATCGGATTTTAAAAAAGAAAACATAGTAACCCCTTATAGATACGAGTAATGGAATGCATGTTACTCAAGTATTCTTAATAAGTACGTAGTTAAGGGGATTTTGGATGAGTGATAAGCAAAATATTTAATTTTACTTTACGCTGCGTTACACATTTAAGAATACGATTTCTTTCACTGTCATCCATACTCGACCAGTCAAGAATTTCCTGTAGCGTTCTAGCACACCCTAGGCAAATATCTTGTTGATTAAGACAGCACTGTCGACAGCAAGGAGAAGGTATTCTCATAAAAGCACCTCATACATTCCATATAATAACCACTATTACAAAAACAACGTACCCAATAAGTCTAGACTAGTTTTTATGCAACCAAACATCTTGGCTTTTTATATAATTATCACAAAAAAAAACGTGTATCTGATTATCAGATACACGTTTATTGACCTTTATATCACCCATTAATAATTAATGGGTGATATAGGAAATAATAATATTCCATTACACATCTAAGAAATCCATAATGCCTTCAGCGGCTTTACGACCTTCATCGATAGCAGTAACAACAAGGTCTGAGCCTCGAACCATATCACCACCAGCAAAGATTTTTTCATTGGTTGTTTGGAACATGTATTTGCCTTTCTTAGGCGCTAATACACGACCACGGGCATCGGTTTCAATACCAAAAGTTTTGAACCAAGGAGCAGGACTCGCTTGGAAACCAAACGCAACTAGAATTGCATCAGCAGGGATAATTTGCTCACTGCCCTCAACAACTTCAGCGCTACGGCGACCATTTTCATCTGGCTCACCCATTTTCGTTTCAACAACCTTAATTCCCTCTACTTTACCATCACCCACGATTTCAACTGGTTGACGGTTAAAAAGGAATTGAACACCTTCTTCACGTGCATTGGTTACTTCTTTACGAGAACCCGGCATATTTTCTTGGTCGCGACGATAAGCACAAGACACGCCTTTTGCACCTTGACGAATCGCAGTACGGTTACAGTCCATGGCAGTATCACCACCACCCAAGACAACCACTTGCTTGCCTTTTAGGTTGATATAATCCGCTTCGTCTTCTTCGAAATCTAAGCAATGATTTACGTTAGAAACCAAGTAATCTAAGGCATCATGAACACCAGGAAGATCTTCTCCTGGGAAACCACCTTTCATATACTTGTAAGTACCCATGCCTAAGAACACCGCATCATACTCTTCTAGTACATGTTCAAATGGCACATCATCACCAACAGACGTTCCTAATACAAACTCAACGCCCATTTCTTCAAAAACTTCGCGACGACGAGTCATAACACTTTTTTCCAGTTTGAATTCTGGAATACCAAATGTTAGCAAGCCACCAATTTCTGGATACTTATCAAAGACAACAGGTTTAATGCCATTACGAACTAAGACATCAGCACAGGCTAACCCAGCAGGACCCGCACCAACAATGGCAACCGTTTTATTCACTGGAACAACGTTTGTCATATCTGGACGCCAGCCTAAAGCAAAAGCAGTATCCGTAATGTATTTTTCAACAGAACCAATAGTTACCGCACCAAAACCACCTTCTCCTAGTGTACAAGCACCTTCACAAAGACGATCTTGTGGACAAACACGGCCACACACTTCTGGCAATGAGTTAGTCTGATGACTCAACTCAGCGGCTTCTAAAATACTTCCCTCACTCACCAACTTCAACCAGTTAGGAATGTAGTTGTGAACAGGACATTTCCATTCACAATAAGGGTTACCACATTCAAGGCAACGATGAGATTGCCCTTTGGCATTCTCTTCCTCAAATGGTTTATAAATTTCGACGAATTGCGCCTTACGTGTAATTAAAGGCTTTTTCTTAGGATCTTTACGATCCACTTCGACGAATTGAAATGCATTGTTCAAGCGCTCAGACATAAGCTGCTATCTCCTATGGCCGCTTGCACGCAAGCGGCACTTCTCTCAAATGGGTCAAAA
The DNA here is from genome assembly GCA_052107635.1 of Marinomonas sp. GTDB lineage: Bacteria > Pseudomonadota > Gammaproteobacteria > Pseudomonadales > Marinomonadaceae > Marinomonas. The sequence continues at coordinate 3,764 of JBQEFB010000029.1, forward strand.
ACTGATTCATATGCTACTTAGCACCATGACAGCAAGATTTATTCTGGTCGTTGGCGAGTGCTGGCCAACAACGCACCTAAACTCGCGGCTTTTGGTTTCACTAACCAGAATTTGCCAATGTAGTCATAGAAGTTTTCTAAAATTTCTTGGCCCCATTCGCTATCAGTTTCTCGAACATATTCTTCGATTACACTGCGTAAATGAGAACGATATTCTTCGGTAAGTTCCGTTCCTACTCGCTGGATTTCAACCAATTCATGATTGTATTTATCCACAAAGGTACGATCCATATCTAAAACATACGCGAAACCACCCGTCATACCGGCACCGAAGTTACAGCCAGTATCACCTAGTACAGTAACCAGTCCACCCGTCATATACTCACAACAGTGATCTCCAGCTCCTTCGATAACCGCATGCGTTCCAGAGTTACGAACAGCGAAACGCTCACCAGCGGTACCTGCAGCAAATAATTTGCCGCCTGTTGCTCCGTACAAACAAGTATTACCAATAATCACTGTATCTTGAGACTTAAAAACAGAATTATGTGGAGGGCGAATCACCAACTTACCGCCGGTCATACCTTTACCCACGTAATCGTTCGCGTCACCTTCTAAATACATGTTCAAACCACCAGCATTCCAAACACCAAAACTTTGTCCGGCAGTACCAGTCAGTTTCAGTGTTAATGGTGTGTCGGCCATACCTTGGTTACCGTAACGTTTAGCAATTTCACCAGATAAACGTGCGCCAATAGATCGATCACAGTTCGTCACGTTAAAAGCGAATTCACTGCTTTCTTTTTCTTCCACTGTTGCTTTAACCGCATCCCACATTTTTAGTGCTAATAAGCCTTTATCATGTGGTGGGTTAAACGGTGTAACACAGAATTGAGCTTTATCCGCTGGGATAGCATCGTTTTGCAAGATAGGCGATAGATCCAACCCCTGCTGCTTCTCTGTTTCACCTGGCAAGATGCTTAATAAATCTGTACGACCAATCAAGTCTTGCAAATGAGCAACACCCAATTTGGCCATCCACAAGCGCGTATCTTGAGCCATAAAACGGAAGAAGTTTTTAATCATTTCTACCGTACCAACGAAATGCTCATCGCGTAACATTTGATCTTGTGTTGCAACACCCGTTGCACAGTTATTCAAATGACAAATACGCAAGAACTTACAACCCATAGCGATCATAGGCGTGGTACCAAAACCAAAGCTTTCTGCACCAAGAATGGCCGCTTTCACTACATCTAGACCGGTTTTTAGACCACCGTCTGTCTGCAAGCGAATTTTGCCACGTAGATCATTTGCACGCAGTGCTTGTTGTGCTTCAGCTAAGCCAAGCTCCCAAGGAGAACCCGCATGACGAATAGACGTTAGTGGCGATGCCGCTGTACCACCATCGTAACCAGAAATAGTGATTAAATCGGCATAGGCTTTTGCCACACCTGCGGCAATCGTACCCACACCTGGCTCAGAGACTAGTTTCACAGACACCAATGCATCTGGGTTAACTTGTTTCAAGTCAAAAATCAGCTGCGCCAAATCTTCAATAGAATAAATATCATGATGTGGCGGTGGTGAAATCAATGTTACACCCGGCACAGCATAACGTAAGCGTGCAATTAGACCATTTACTTTACCGCCCGGTAACTGACCACCTTCACCAGGTTTCGCACCCTGTGCTACCTTAATCTGTAGTACTTCTGCGTTTACTAGGTATTCAGGCGTTACACCAAATCGACCAGAGGCAATTTGCTTAATTTTAGAACGACGCTCAGTACCATGACGAGCTGGGTCTTCACCGCCTTCTCCTGAGTTTGAGCGACAGCCTAGTTCGTTCATCGCTTGCGCTAACGCTTCATGCGCTTCTGGAGACAAAGCACCTAACGACATACCAGCAGAATCAAAGCGAGGTAAAATATCTTCTAACGACTCAACATCATCGATAGAAATCTCTGTGGCTTTATCTGACACCGTAAACAAATCGCGTAACATAGATGCTGGACGATTATTAACGAGCGTTGTGTAAGCGGTGAAGTCTTCAAAGCGACCACTGCCTACCGCTGTTTGTAGATTACGTACTACGTCTGGATTAAACGCGTGATACTCAGAGTCATGTACGTATTTAAGATAACCGCCCTGTTGAATAGGTTTACGTAACTTCCAAGCATTATTGGCAATCGTTGCTTGATCACGCTGGAAATCTTCAAAACGAGCACCTTTGATACGACTTGCAACGCCTTTGAAACAAAGGTCGACCACTTTAGTATCCAAGCCAACCGCTTCAAACAATTGCGCACCACGATAAGAGGCAATCGTTGAAATACCCATTTTAGACAGGATTTTCATCAAGCCTTTGTTAATACCTTTACGATATTTAACATGACAAGCAATTGGGTCACCTAACACTTCGCCTTTATCCACCATATCATTGATCAAGCGGAAAGAAAGATAAGGATAAACAGCCGTCGCACCAAAGCCTAATAACACAGCAAATTGATGAGGATCTCGTGCAAACCCAGTATCGGCAACGATATTAGAATCACAACGCAAACCAACAACGGTTAGGTGATGATGTACAGCCCCAACCGCCATCGGTGCTGGAATAGGTAAAAAGCCTTTTTTGATAATCCGATCCGATAATGAAAGAATCACAGCACCATTACGTACTTCTTTTTCTGCATTCTGACACAAATCTTTAATGGCTTGTTCGAGCGATGTTTCATCAGGATTATAGTTGGTATCTAAACGCACCAAGCGGAAACGATGATCATTCAGCAACAATCGGCTGTATTTGCGTGGCGACAATACCGGAGACGATAAAATAATACGACTCGCGTGTTTTGGCGTTTCTTCAAATAAATTACGCTCTACACCAATACAGGTTTCTAAAGACATAACAACCGATTCACGTAATGGATCGATTGGCGGGTTTGTCACCTGTGCAAATTTCTGGCGGAAATAATCAGTAACTGGACGGGTTTGACTCGACATCACTGCCATTGGAGTATCATCACCCATAGAACCTACCGCTTCATGACCGCTTTCGGCTAATGGACGGAAGATCTGTTCGCGCTCTTCAAAAGACACTTGGAACATCTTTTGATAAGCCAGCATCTCTTCTTTGGTAAAAGGATTAAATTCAAGAGACGACTCTTCTAGCAACGACTCAATGCGAATCGCTTCTTGTTTCAACCATTTTTTGTACGGATGAGCCGATTTCAAGCGCTGATCAATATCATTGGTATGTAGGATTTGACCTGTTTGTGTATCAACAACCAACATCTGTCCTGGACCTACACGACCTTTAGACACTACATCTTCTGGTTTGTACGCATAAGTACCAATTTCTGATGCTAATGTGATGAAACCATTCTTGGTAACAACCCAACGAGATGGACGTAGGCCATTACGGTCCAGCATACAAATAGCATGGCGACCATCGGTCATTACAAGACCAGCTGGGCCATCCCAAGGATCCATGTGCATCGAGTTATACTGATAAAAAGCACGAAGTTCTGGATCCATATTCTCAACATTTTGCCATGCTGGCGGAATAATCAAACGTGCAGCGCGGAAAATATCAACACCACCAGTGACCAAGACTTCTAACATATTATCCATAGAAGAAGAGTCAGAACCGGTTAAGTTAACTAATGGCTGTAAATCTTGTAGCTCAGGAATCAATGGCGAGCGCAGTTTATTCGCTCGAGCCAACGCCCAATTACGGTTGCCGTCTATGGTGTTGATCTCACCATTATGCGCCAACATACGGAATGGTTGTGCTAGTGGCCATTTCGGTAAAGTATTTGTGGAGAAACGTTGGTGGAATACACAAATCGCAGTTTGTAAGCTCTCATTACCTAAATCTTTATAAAAGACAGGTAAATCTTCTGGCATCATTAAGCCTTTGTAAGACAATACTTTGTCAGACAAAGAACAAATATAGAAGTTTTCATAATGCGCTAATGCTATTTCAGTCTGACGACGAGCAACAAATAATCGCGTTGAAAAAGTACGCGCATCCATTCGATTGCTATCAACAAATATTTGTTCAATACGTGGTAAGCATTCTTCTGCAATACGACCTAGACAAGAAGCATCCATTGGTACTTCACGCCAGCCAACAACATACAATCCCTGACCTTTCAGCTCTTTGGTTAAAGCCTCACGCTGCTCGGTAGCAAGTATGTCATCTTGATCCAAGAAAACCATACCGATGCCATAAAGATCAGATAGGGTGTGGTTAAACAGAACATCCGCTTCGCCGCGAAGAAAGGTATCCGGCTTTTGAATAAGAAGACCACAACCATCACCTGTTTTGCCATCAGAAGCAATGCCTCCACGGTGTGTCATACATGTCAAAGATTCAATGGCTGTCTTAAGTAATTCATGGCTAGCATTGCCTTCCATGTGTGCAATTAAGCCAAAGCCACAGTTGTCTTTGAATTCGCCAGGACGATAAAGACCTGCATTCATACACCAACTCCCACAATTAATACGTAAAATTTTCGAATAGATTTGAAAATGAAACTCGATGGCCAGACACGTAGAAAGCCGTATAGGCGGCTTTGAGAATGATTATTATCTGATTTATAAACCATCTAAAAGGACAAGGATAGTACCCTGAGGAAAGGTACTACTCAAATGGACCAATATGATATTAACGGCGTTTTACCTGTTTTTATGACTAAATTTAGAGAAATTCGATACTTCAGGAGGATTATCTATCGCGGGATATTTTACAAACAGAAAATTCCACTGTGGATTGTAGTATTTGAGAGATAAACGATTTTTTTTTCGAATAAATGACCTTTTTTTCAAAAAAAATACAGTAAAAAGCACAATACTGTCTATTGATAGGCAATGGGGTAACAAAAAAAACTAATGAAATCAAATAGCTTATAGGATGATTAGTGGATTATTCTGTTTTTTTAATATCTTGCTGAATACTACGAGCATTTCGTGCCCAAGGATTCAGTTTTTTCAAATCTTGCGGTAATGACTCTACGGCGGCAATCGCATTACTACGGCTTCGATACATTCCATAGACCACTACATACCAATCTCGCCCTTTATGTTTGGACTTAAAGTAGCTGAAAACACTGATACTGCCTTGAGATTGAATAAATTCTTTTACCGTACTCAGGCTATAAGTCCCTAATAACTGTAGCGTGTAGCGGCTTGGACTTTGTGATAACCACCACTGAGTTTTATCAAATGGGTCATTAGACGCCTTCCTAAATTCTGCCGCTGCATTAGCATTCACCGCAGCAGATGGAATGATCGTTGGCACGCGTTTTTGGGCAGGGGTAGAACTGATAATCGGGGTTGTTTGCCTAATCGGCGCAACAGCAATAGGCGCTGTCATCGAAGGAGGTGACGCAATCACTGATGCTTCTACTGGAGTATCAGCAGCCGTATCAGCAGGAATCGGAGGGAGTGAAATATCTCCTTGCGTCCCAATCTTACGCTGCATTTCATCAATTCTAGAAATCGTCTCAGAAGAAGACTGACCTGCTCGCACTGCTATTTTTGGGCCTAATGGAATAACGTTACTAGTACGATCTAACGCCACCAGCTCAGTTTTACTCGGATCATTAAATAATACTGCTATCAAGATACCTAGCATCACTAAACATAGTAATGCCATATGTACTAACGGAAAGCCTAACGCGAAGTTGAAACGACTTGAGCGCTCTATTTCCTTCTCTCCGTTCCCCATCATAGCTTGAGCAACTTGGTTTATTTTTCCTGGATACCCTTTAGATTCTTGATAAATCTGCTTAACCTGCTTATCCGTAAATGGCAGGTTAATACTTCCTCCAACCGTTCGTATGCGATGAAGTAAGTAAGCTTTTGTTTGTTCTAGCGAATAAGGCGCAATCTCCAACGTATGACTTAACTGGTCATAGCGTAACCTCTGATAAGCATCTAAATTACGAGAAAGCGGAAATTCAGTAAACAAAGCAACATGGGGAACCGATTGATTTTCAGTCGCTAAAGACATCATGTCTAATAGCATACTTACTGCATCTGTATTTAATTCTTGCGCGTTATCAATCAAAATCAACGCTTTCTGGCCTTGTCCCTCAATATCGTGAGCGAACTTAAGCAAAGGGCCAAACGTTGCTTCATTAGGCGGCTCTTTCAAATACGAGGAAAAGCCACCGTAAATAGCTTGTAACAATTGACCCGCCGTCATCAACATACTGCCTTTTACTTGGCTAATAATAGTCGTATCATCTTGATGTCGAGAAAACTCCATCATAAAACGACTTTTACCACTGCCTTGCGGGCCCTGTATAACAGATAACAAATTACTGTAACGGCTCAAATGTTCTAATAAAGCAAGCTGTTGATTACCTTCTTCAGAAGCAAAGTAAGCAGACATGTCTTTCGAACCGAACGGATCCCTCAGCGTCGCTTTCGGCGGCTGATTTAATGCACTTTCTAAATCAAACTGGAAATTCGGTTCTGACATATCTGTCCTTTAAGAGCCGCAAAAATAGAGCAAAATTATTGCTCTGCACTCGCTTGCAGCGCATCAGTAATACAGGCATTAAAATCATCCATAGGAAAATCTGACGTGACTACCGCCCCACCCAAAGAAGTTAATAATACTAAACGTAAGCTGCCATCGATTACTTTTTTGTCTAACGTCATCAAGGCTTTGAAATCATCAAGTGTCATGTTCGCTGGAGGTAATACCGGCAATTTAGCCGCTTGAAGCAAAGCCACACTACGATTTACATCCTGTTCAGAGATCGCTCCCATGCGCCATGATAAATCGACAGCCAGAACACACCCAGCCGCAACAGCTTCGCCATGTAACCAGTTACCGTACCCCATATGAGTTTCAATAGCATGGCCAAATGTATGGCCTAAATTCAAAATAGCACGGATGCCACCTTCTCTCTCATCTAGTGCTACTACCTCAGCTTTCGCTAAACAAGAACGGTAAATAGCATCACTGATTTTACTATTATCTAACGCCATTAGAGCGTCCATTTCTTGCTCTAACCAATCAAAAAACTGTACATCGTAAATCAAACCATACTTGATCACTTCCGCCATACCTGCGGATAGTTCTTTTTCAGGTAGCGTAGTAAGCGTTTGCGTATCGATGATCACCGCTTGAGGCTGATAAAACGCCCCAATCATATTCTTACCTAGTGGATGATTGACTCCTGTTTTCCCGCCAACAGAGGAATCCACCTGAGACAATAATGTTGTAGGCACTTGGATAAAAGGAACTCCGCGCTGATAAGTTGCCGCTGCATAACCCGCCATATCTCCTATCACACCGCCGCCTAGTGCAATAATAGTCGTCGTACGATTGTGTTTCGCTTCTAATAACGAAGTAATGATTTGTGCGTACGTATCTAACGTTTTGAATACTTCTCCATCAGGAAGAATACAAGTATCCACTTGATAATCTTCATCAAGCATTGACACAATTGCTTCCAAATACAAAGGAGCAACTGTCTCATTGGTAACGATCATCACTTGCTTGCCATGAATAGCTTGAGTAAATAGATCTTTTTGTTGTCGTATTCCACTACCAATGTAAATAGGGTAGCTTCGCTCTCCTAATTCAACCGTTAACGTTTGCATTCTGTGTCTTGCTCTCTGATTTTAAATAACGTTTGATGGCCTCTAGGGCCTTATTAGCAACCGCTTTTGGATGTCGAGAATCGGTTTCTACAATCACGGTAGCTACTTCTCGATAAAGTGGGTCACGTACTTTAAATAACTTTTTCAATGTTGCTTTTGGGTCACTGGTGCGTAATAGAGGTCGGTGGTTACTTTTCGACGTTCGATGCAATTGCTGCGCAACTGACGCATAAAGATAGACGACAAGAACATTATCATTTAGTAATCGACGATTTTCCTCGCGCATTACGATCCCCCCACCAGTCGCAAGAACAATGCTATCTTCATCATGTTTTAGCATACTGGCCAGGACACATGTCTCGCGTTGACGGAAGCCGTCTTCACCTTCTTTTTCAAAAATCCAAGGGATATCAGCCCCTGCCTTTTCTTCTATCACTCGATCTGAGTCATAGAACTCTCTGCCCAATGACTGCGAAAGCAAACGACCTATAGTCGTTTTCCCCGCACCCATAGGGCCTACTAAAATTATATTGGGAGCTTCTATCATGGTCTTCAATTATATCGGAATTAAGCAGATTTAGGCTGCAGCCTAGTTAACTGACATTTGTAGCAGCTTTGGTGTAATAAATACAAGTAATTCAACCTTTTCTTGTTGTTCTATTTCTCTTTTAAAGAATACACCCAAAATAGGAATATCCCCCAAAAAAGGCACTTTACTCATCGTTTTAAAACGCTCTTCTCTAAAAATCCCACCCAACACAAGCGTTTCTTGGTCTTTAACAACGACCTGAGTTTTTAAACGGTTCGTCTCTAAACTCGGTACACCATTAACTAACTCTCCGACCGAGTCTTGATGAATCGTTAACTCAAGCAGAATACGGTTCCCTTCTTTTACAAAAGGTCTCACTTCTAATACTAAGGCGGCATCACGAAACTCAACATTCACATTTTCATCATATACCGTTTGATACGGTATTTCTGTACCTGATTCAATTCGTGCTAATTCCCCTTCCATCGCTACAATTTTTGGTTTTGATAACACTTTAGCCATCCCTTCACTTTCCAGCATATCTAATGTGAAAGACAGCAAGCTTAAACCGCTACTACCTGAGATAGACACACTGCTGGTTGGAGTTAGTGCTCCCAAGTCAATCGCACCTCCAACAGAGGAGCGAACACTATCGGATAAACTCGCTTGCCAATTAACCCCAAATTGAGATTGCGCCGACGTACTGACTTGAGCAATTTGAGCACTAATTTCAATTTGACGTAACGGAACGTCTAGCCACGCCAATACTTTTGCAAGCCCTTCGATTGGCTGACAAGCATAGGTAATCACTGAATTGGTTCGTTCATCCATCACTAAAGAAAGAGAAGGATAAAGTACCTTAAGGTGCTCTCCTACCTCCCTAGTTTTAGCATGACGTAACATCCAATAAGCACGCTGACAACGGGCCTTCGATGTTTGTGTCGTTGTCGGCATTAACACTGCGACTGATCCCTGCCAGGTTAACGAGATATCTGGCTGCTGCCCTACCGCCTCCATAACATCTTGCCAAGAAGCATCTTTAATGGACAAAGTAAGAGTCGTTTTTATCTCGGGGCTAATGACTAAGCTTTTATGCATTTTTGCAGCAAGCCAAGGCAGCACCTCTTGTATAGGACGCGATTCAAACAAAACATCCATTGCTAATAAACGCGACGGAATCAACAGAATAATAAGCAAAAGAATATAGGTCATACGGTCACTTCCTTATGTCATTGGGTTTATATAAGTACAGTTTTTTCTCCTCTCCAGAAAGCGACACCAACACCACACTTTCCGCTAGCACTTGCGCTACAGACATGCCCAATGAAGGAAGCCAATCTCCCACAGATACCCATCGTTTAGTGGTGCTGTAAGAAATTAATGCAGAAGCAACACCATCTACAGCAACGACTGAAATCAACTCCCAACCCACAATCGATGTCGTCAAAGATTGTTGCCGAGCAGGCAACCAATTTTGGTACGTTTTTTGTGATAAAGGAGGGAATACTTTGAACAATAACTCACCATGCCACTGTCCCTCTTCTCGAATAGACCAAGTCGCCTCCATTAAACCAAGCGATACCTGCTCTTGAATCGCTTCTTGTAGTGCTTCCCACTGACTAAGTGAAAAGGTCCCGCTAATAGCCCATTGTGAGACTTGTCCGTTTTCTAATGCTACTACTCGATATTTGACGCTCTGACGTAGTAAAAAGGGCGCTGTTTTTAAGTCCTCAGATTGACGATATCGCTTACTCTGTTGCTTCTCAATATTGCGTTGCAATTGAACTTGATGCTGCCTTTCAATGTATTGCTGCTGCAGTAACGGGTACCAACACGCTGCCTGTAAGCCAACCAATAAAATGAACAAGGTAGTTGAAAGATGTGGCCATGTTTTAGTGCGTAGTAACGATAAGTTCCACATCGACTACCTCCTGAGCGCCTATTTGGGCCTGAGGTTGTGTTGACTGAATATCCCAACGCCATTGAGGCTGTTCTTTTCGCCATTCTGCTAATAGTGCTTGCAACCTAATTCGCGTCAGACTTAACCCCACGGAAGCCTTTGTTTGATGGCTATTAAAAGAGGTTAATCGAACATCCGCAGGTAACGCTCTCAAAGTCGTTAACAAGGTTTTCACTAACGTATTTTTGTACGGCTGTACATTAGGTATCACCCTATGTTTGGCATTTTCATCTACCATCCACTTTTTATGTAGACCGTTAGCATACTGAAAAAACAGGATAAATCCTAAATGCAGTACCCCACTAAGTAAGACAAAACATAACCAACGATTACGCGTACTTTTTCGTTTATCTTCTGCGGGTTGATAGCACGTTAAACCTTGTTGGGAGAGCAAATACAAAGCAAAGTAATGGTGACGCCTATGGATCCATTGTTGTTCAGAAACCAAACTGCAATGACGAGTACGGTTTTTGAATGGACGACTTAAGGTCAAGAGTAATTGTTTTGAGGACGCTATGACTTTTAACTGACATGACTGTTTGTTTAACTTAGTCACATGATAGTAAAAATAGATCGATTCTGGTGAGGCGAACGTAGTTTCTGCAGCAAAAGTCAGAGCGGCTAATGGCGCGAGCTTATTCGATAAAAGGTGTTCTATTTTATGCTCAGAAATAGATAACCAAGCATCTGGAACAACGATTAATATCTGTGTTTTATTAGCAAAACAGGTGTCATCAAGCTCAGCTTGCAACTGATCAATTTGAGCATCACTGGGAACACTCTTTTCATCGCCAGCATCAAAAGGCAAGCATTTTGGCAAACTTCTTACATCATACACATAACACTGAGACGTACTGTAAAACACGACGCAGTCGGGAGAGAGTGACTTCATAATTCATCCTTGAAATAATCAGCACATTATTATCTCGGTTTCCTAACCGAATATTGGCAAGATAACACTATTTTATACAAAGTTGACCACCTTCACACAGTACAACTCGTACAACTTCGTTATAATGCTGTTTTTTCATCCATTAATATTGGATCTGTATGTTGAAAGTATTAAAAATATTCTTTTTCTTAACTCTGTTCGGAGCCATCTGTGGAGCCGCGATTACCTTTGCTATTTATGAAAGTGTAAAGGACCGTATTCCCACCGTTGCTCAGCTAAAAGACACTGAGTTACAGATACCACTACGGATCTATACTGCGGATGATAAATTGATCGGCGAGTTTGGCGAACAACGTCGTACGCCGATTAATTACGCTGAACTTCCTGCGCAACTTGAAAATGCCATTCTAGCAGCGGAAGACAGTAACTTTTATCACCATCCTGGTATCGATATAATGGGGCTAGGCCGAGCTGCGATGCAACTCGTTACTACAGGTCAAATTCAAGGTGGTGGTAGTACCATCACGATGCAGGTCGCCAGAAATTATTTTCTTTCTTTCCAACAAACATTTACTCGTAAATTCACCGAGATTTTCATTTCACTAAAAATGGAGCGCGAATTAACGAAGCATGAAATTTTGGAACTGTACGTTAATAAAATTTATCTCGGTAAACGAGCATACGGTTTTGAAGCGGCTTCTCAAGTATATTATGGCAAATCATTAAACGAGCTTAATCTTGCACAATACGCCATGATTGCAGGCCTACCGAAGGCCCCCTCTCGTTATAATCCCGTCGCTAATCCATCTCGTGCCCTCATTCGACGAAACTGGATTTTGCGCCGCATGTTATCACTCGGTACCATTAATCAAGATCAATACCAAACAGCAGTTGAAGCGAAAGTGACGGCAAGCGATCATGGTATTACACCTGATGTAGACGCTGGCTATGTCGCTGAAATGGTACGATCTCAATTACATAACACCTATGGCGATACTCTCTATACAGCAGGCCTCAATGTCTACACGACTATCGACTCTAAACGCCAAACCGCAGCCAACCAAGCTATTAACGATGGCGTACTCAGCTACGATATGAAACATGGTTATCGAGGCTCTCTAGATACACAAACTGGACTGCTTGATAAATCATTTGAAGAACAAGAAAAAGCCCTAAAAAGCTACAGCACTCTACATATATGGAAGGTCGGCCTTGTACTTTCCTCAACAGATACGACTGCTGACATCTTGCTCAATAATGGCGAGTCTATCACCTTGCCATGGGATTCAATGAAATGGGCTAAAGCATATATCAACGATGATAGACAAGGTCCTGCCCCACGTACTGTCGCAGATATTTTAGTACCTGGTGACATTATCACGCTTCGTCCAGACCCCGAACTTGGCTGGATACTCACTCAAAAACCAAAACTCCAGAGTGCTCTTATCTCTTTAAATAGCAGAGATGGCGCGATTCAAGCTTTGGAAGGTGGTTTTAACTATTATGAAAATAAATTCAATCGAGTAACTCAGTCTAAGCGTCAGCCAGGCTCTAGCTTTAAACCCTTTATATACGCTAGCGCACTAGCTCATGGCTATACAGCAGCCAGCATTATCAATGATGCTCCTGTGGTATTTGAAGATTCAAACTTGGCAAAAGCATGGCGACCAACCAACGATAACGGCCGTTTTTATGGACCAACTCGCCTACGTCCTGCGTTATACCGCTCACAAAATATCGTTTCAGTTCGCTTATTGCAGGAGCTCGGCATTCGACCGACTCTTCAGTTTCTGAGTCACTTCGGTTTCAATGCTGACGAGTTACCACACAATTTATCATTGGCATTAGGAACCGCTAACGTATCACCGTTGGACATGGCTACAGGTTATGCTGTTTTCTCAAATGGTGGCTATAAAATAACTCCTTATTTGATTGACCATATCACTGGTAGAAATAAAGAGATGCTCTTTCAAGCGAACCCAGCCACTGTCTGCCGTTCATGTACACTGCTGGAAAAAGCGACGGATAGCGATCAGCAAACTGGACTCTTTATGACACCTCAAGGTGTACAAAATCGCCCAGTTGCACAGCAAGAATTAGCACCTGAAGTGGCCTATATTATTTACGATATAATGCGTGACGTTATTCAACACGGTACCGGACGCCGAGCGAGAGTGTTAAAACGTCCAGATCTAGCGGGTAAAACAGGCACAACCAATGATGGCAAAGACACCTGGTTCTCTGGCTACAATGGTGAGCTTGTCACCTCCGTTTGGAGTGGGTTTGATGACTCTACCAGCTTAGGCCGAGGTTCCTTTGGCAGCACGGTTTCGCTACCAACTTGGGTCAACTATATGCGTATTGCATTAGAAGACACGCCATTATCTTATGTCCCGAAACCTTCTTCACTTGTTACCGTTCGCATTAACTCGAAAACAGGAGAACGGGCAGAACCAGGGCAAAAAGACGCTATTTTTGAAATATTTCGTAAGGATCATATTCCACCGCAACGTAAACAAGAGACGATTAACTCCGAAAATAACCAGCAAAATTCGGTTCAACAAGAAACACAAATGGACAATACTCTAGAAAATCTTTTCTAAGTAACACCAGCTTCTATCAAAATATAAAAAGGCGATGTCTCTTATGGAGTCATCGCCTTTTTATTGAGCTTCTCAGCATGCTAAAGATAACTAAGCACCGAAGTGATCTAGGCTCTCTAACGGATAGAAGTCTGGATAAGGTAATGTCGCTACACCAGAATCAATAGCGGCTTGCGCTACCGCTGCCGAAACAACATTCAGTAAACGAATATCCATTGGTTTTGGTAAAATATATTCCTTACTAAAACTTAATGGAATGCCACCATAGGCTGCAATAACGTCTTCAGGTACGTCTTCTTTCGCAAGATTCTTTAAAGCATGAACCGCTGCTAATTTCATTTCTTCGTTGATTTTAGTTGCTCGAACGTCTAGAGCGCCACGAAAAATGAAAGGAAAGCCCAGCACATTATTCACTTGATTAGGGTGATCAGAACGCCCCGTCGCCATAATGACATCATCGCGAGTGGCGAGAGCCAATTCAGGATTAATTTCTGGATCTGGATTTGAACACGCAAAAACAATCGGATTTTTCGCCATTTTGCTAAGCTGTGCAGCGGAGAACAAGTCTGGGCCAGATACTCCGATAAACACATCAGCGCCTTCAATAGCATCATCCAAAGTGCGCTTATCGGTATCGATCGCGAACATCGCTTTGAACTGATTCAAATCCGTACGGCCAGAATGAATGACCCCATTACGATCAAGTACCAGTATATTTTCTCGTTGAGCACCACACGCAATAATCAACTTCATGCAGGCTGTTGCTGCGGCACCGGCCCCTAAACACACAATATTTGCCTCAGCAATGTCTTTACCTTGAAGCTCAAGTGCATTCAAAAGGCCCGCTGCTGTCACAATTGCAGTACCGTGCTGGTCATCATGGAAAACCGGGATAGAACAACGCTCTATTAATTGACGTTCAATTTCAAAACACTCTGGTGCTTTAATATCTTCCAGATTGATACCACCGTAGGTATTCGCAATACGCGTCACAGTATCAATAAAAGCTTGTGGGCTTTCCGCTTCAACTTCTACATCAACAGAATTAACGCCTGCAAAGCGCTTAAATAATAGCCCTTTACCTTCCATTACAGGCTTGCTTGCCAGTGGTCCTAAATTACCCAATCCAAGAATCGCAGTCCCATCCGAAATGACCGCCACTAAGTTACCTTTGCCCGTATAGCGGTAAGCGGCTTCAGGGTCCTTAGCAATCTCACGACAAGGCTCTGCCACACCAGGACTGTAAGCTAAAGCAAGATCACGAGCGGTCTCTGCAGGTTTCGAAATAGTAGTACTCATTTTTCCAGGTACTGGGTACTCGTGGTAATCCAGAGCTGCTTGCTTAATATCTTCAGCCATCTTGATATCCCCTTTAAATATAGTGTTGCATGCATTTTATTTTTATTAGTTGGACCTCTTTATCAAAGCTGCATTTAGTGAAAGCAGCTCTTTAATAGGCTAATTCCAGAATAGAGGGTCTAAGACATCTTATCAATCACATTAAGCAATACACCTTTTATCATTGATATGAATTAAGAAGCGCCTATGTCTTGCAGATCATTAGGGTGTTTAACAGACAATACCCAAGACTTATATGTCGAGCGACCACTATTCCGTTTATGCTGCCAGCCGCGAACTTCAATAGTATGACCTTGAAGAAAAAATACTTTCTGAGCGGGCCAATAATTCGCTGCGCTGCGTGGCAAATTGATCACTAGACCCTGATTAGTTTCTAGCCACCAGCCACCTCGATTGTGGGTAATAGATGAGATTGTTACTCGTGCCATTACAAAGCCAGCTTTTGGCTGCCACTGTAGTGATTGTGTCCAAACACCCAGTTTTGCCTTACGAGCAGTTTGCTCCGATGCAATAAAGCACCCTTGGTATGCAAGATTAGGAGGGACAGCAACACGATATCCAAGTCCTTTCGATAGTAGCTGACTTGATAATGAAAGACGATCTTTATTGAAGAGATAATAAAGATAGCGACCGTAGTGATCACGTCCGCCCTTACTAGGCTGTAAATAGACATAACGCCCTGCTAGCTGAGTAAGTATTTGCTTAGCAGCAACAGCAAAAGGCTCATGATTGGCCTTTTCGTGATCTAATTCTGGTGTATTAATGCCAACTAATCGAACACGACGACCATCGACTAAATAGAGTGTATCACCATCTACTACACGCTTAACTTCCGCTTTCTCAATAGCGCCCGATGCTCGGCATACATCACTGGCATATAAAGATGAGAAGGGTAGAAACAAAAAAAGCGCCAAGAAAACTTGGCGCCTTTTTTGAACAATTACTTTCATTCTGCCAATTACTTAGCTGAACGACGTGCTCCGAAACGCTTGTTAAAGCGATCAACACGACCACCAGTATCCAACATTTTCTGTTGGCCAGTGTAGAATGGGTGACATTGACTACATACATCAACGTGCATGTCTTTACCTAGAGTTGAGTTTAGGTTCAATGTGTTACCGCAAGTACAAGTAGCAGTAATTGCAGAGTAATTTGGGTGGATATCAGCTTTCATTGTATTTACCTTAAAGGTTGGTGTGCCGCCACTTGATCGACATAGGGGCTTTCGCCTCGTCAAGCACCGCACGATTCGTTGTACAGACATTGTACAGTGGTACCAAGAATGCGTATTTTAGGGTGCTATTAGGGATTCATCAACCTTTTTATAACGCTTTCAAGAAAAAATCATACTCGCACCAAAGACCCTCTCTAACGTACACTAATAAACGTATTGCTCACTGACTGTTTTCTACCAATAAGGCCATAACAAACGCATGCAAGAGGCACTTTTAACACCTTACCCTTTCGCTCAAGTCGCTTTGCCCGTTCCAATGCGTACCCTATTCGACTATAAAATCCCTAAAGCGATCGCGCTGCGTCATCAATTACAACCAGGGATGCGAGTAAAAGTCCCTTTTGGCAAAAGCAGCCGTTTAGGCGTCATTGTCTCATTCAGCGAGCAAAGCGAATGGGACGAAAAGCACATTAAACCTATCACCTCATTGCAAGATGAGTCGTCAGTTATTCCGAGTGAATTAATGACATTATGTGAATGGGCGGCTCGCTATTATCACCACCCTATTGGTGATGTGCTGTTTCATGCCTTACCGGTATTACTTCGTAAAGGAGAGAATGCCGAATTCCGTACCGAAAATTGGTGGTTCACAACGCCCGAAGGACAACAAACAAACATAGAGTCACTCAGTCGAGCGCCTCGTCAACAAGACTTTTTAAAAGCGGTTCAACAACATCCAAATGGCATGAGCCAACACGTAATTTCTTCTCTGTCACTCTCCCCCACCGCAGGTAAAGCACTCGAAGAAAAAGGCTTATTACATCGAGAACAGCGCTCATTCAATAAAGCAGGTGAAAAACACACTCATCAGACTCAAGTACCGCCGATTTTAAATCACGAACAACAACACGCAACTGATAGTTTATTGAAGATGTCAGACTCGTTTAATGTCGCACTATTAGATGGAGTAACAGGAAGCGGCAAAACCGAAGTTTTCTTGCGAGTGATGGAAAAACTGATAGAACAAGGTAAACAAATTCTCGTGATGGTGCCGGAAATAGGTCTAACACCACAGACACTAAAACGCTTTGAGAGTCGCCTGCATACCGATATCGTTCTAATGCACTCCAATATGAGTGACCGTGAGCGACTAGATGCCTGGCTACTTTCTGCCAGCGGTCACGCTAAAGTCATTATTGGTACCCGTTCTTCGGCTTTTATTCCTGCCCCTAACTTAGGTCTCATTGTTATTGACGAGGAGCATGACGCTTCTTATAAGCAACATGAAGGATTTCGCTATCATGCCCGAGATCTTGCTATTAAACGCGCTCAAAACTTAAATATCCCAGTACTGTTAGCGTCAGCAACACCCTCTTTTGAAAGTCTCGCAAATGCCTTACAAAAACGTTTTACTTGGCTCAAGTTACGTCAACGGGCAGGGGATGCACAGATTCCAAAGATGGAAAGAGTCGATTTACGAGGCCAAACATTGGTCAATGGCTTTAGCGAGTACGCACTCGAAGCAATGAAACAATGTCTTGATAAACGCGAACAAGTTCTCGTGTTTTTAAATCGTCGAGGCTATGCACCCACACTCATGTGTCATCAGTGCGGCTGGATTGCCAGTTGCGATCATTGCGATGTAAATTTAACCGTTCATAAACGCGCTAACAAACTACATTGCCACCATTGTGATACTCAAAAAGCGCTAGTACACACCTGCCCTGAATGCCAATCAGAAGAATTGTTTACCGTCGGTGAAGGGACAGAACAAATAGAAACACAACTTCAAACACTCTTCAAAAATGTTCCCATATTACGTATTGATCGGGATAGCACCCAGCGCAAGTCTGCGATGGCACAACTAACCCAGAAAATACATGAGCATGATCAAGCTATTTTGATTGGGACGCAAATGCTTGCTAAAGGCCACCACTTTCCTAATGTCACACTGGTCATTGTGATGGATGCTGATGCCGGACTATTTTCAGCAGACTTTCGGGGTATGGAGCGCACCGCTCAGCTCATTACTCAGGTCTCTGGCCGGGCAGGACGCGCACAAAAACTTGGGCATGTCTTACTGCAAACATACCATCCAGATCACCCTGCTATCGAGTGTTTATGCAATCTCGGTTATGAGCATTTTGCAATGGATGGTTTATCGGAGCGAAAAAGCCTATCACTACCACCTTTTTTCCATCAGGTGATTATTCGTGCTGAGTCAGGCAATGAGCAGGAAGCCATGCAACTTTTATCTGCCATGAGAAATGATCTAGAACCGCACTTTCCAAATGGGTTATTTCTTGTTGGTCCCTATACTGCGATTATCGTACGTAAAGCAGGACAACATCGCGCGCTACTGTCTATTAAATCTGCCAGTAGAGCCCCTTTACATCAAATCACCTCAATGATGACTCATTGGCTAGAACATGCTACAAGACAACACAAAATTCGTTTCGCAATTGATGTGGATCCACTGGAAACTTACTAGTCAAATCCGCATAATGTGCACAATTTATTAAAAAGCTAAAACTATGTTTGATTTTGTACACATTGCAGCCAAAAAAAGTCGCCCAAAGACAGGGGCGACTCGTCATATAGCACAACAACCCAAACGTAAAACACCTTGGTGGCTATGGCTTATCGTTCCCGCTATTTTAATTGCCTTTATTTATGGATTAACGCAATTAAGCCACGTTGATAATACAGTTACCCCCACAAAACACCTTCAAACTAACCCAGTGGTTAGTAAACACATAGTCACTGAACCTAAAAAAACCACGCCAAAAAAAGCCGAAGCGAAGAAAAAAGAATCTTTTGATTTTTATCAAATATTACAAGACAGCAAAGTTGATACCAGTCATGTGGATGCTTACCAATATCAGCCCCGTGGCGAGCAAGACTTTTTCTACATGCTACAAGCTGCGTCCTTTCGTAATTCGAAAGATGCTGATCGCATGCGAGCGAAACTCATCCTTGCTGGCATTATAGATACTAATGTACGCCAAACCACCAGCACCAAAGATGGTAAACCTTGGTATCGTGTTGTTATTGGCCCCTTCAACGACCGTTCAAAAATGAACCAAACGGAAGATAAACTCGTCCGTATGCGTATTGAAGCCTATTCCTATAAAGTAAAAAAAGAACTGCAATCTAAGTAATTTTGGCGCATACAAAGTGAAAGACACTTCTGTATGCGCGTTTCGCTTGAAAACCCTCCGTATTGCCCCCACCTTGTTAGAATCGAATTTGGAGTAGACCATGACAACGATTCTTACAGTACGTAAAGGCAACCAAGTCGTCGTAGGCGGCGATGGACAAGTATCTTTAGGCAACACCGTGATGAAAGGCAATGCACGTAAAGTGCGTCGTCTATACCGTGGTGAAGTGATCGCTGGGTTCGCTGGCGGTACCGCTGACGCATTCACTCTCTTCGAACGCTTCGAAGGACAACTTGAAAAACACCAAGGTCATTTGGTACGTGCCGCAGTGGATCTAGCGAAAGACTGGCGCTCCGATAAAGCATTGCGCCGTCTCGAAGCCATGCTTATTGTCGCTAACAAAGAAAGCACCCTGATCATTACTGGTACTGGCGATGTAGTGGAACCACAGCATGGAGCCCTTGCTATCGGCTCTGGTGGTAATTATGCCGAAGCAGCAGCTCGAGCCTTAATCGACAATACCGATTTATCTGCCAAAGAGATTGTTGAAAAAAGTCTGAATATTGCAGCTGATATTTGTGTTTTTACCAACCACAGTTTGACTATTGAAGATATTACAATAGACCCTCAAATTGAAGATCAGTCAGCAACATCCACAACAGAATAAGTGAGAGAACCCCACATGAGCAGTATGACCTCAAGAGAGACGGTTAACGCCCTAGACAATCATATTATTGGCCAACAAAAAGCCAAGCGGGCCGTTGCTATTGCACTACGTAATCGCTGGCGCCGCATGCAACTTCCAGAAGACATGCGCGCAGAGATCACACCAAAAAACATTCTTATGATCGGACCAACAGGTGTTGGTAAAACCGAAATTGCCCGCCGTTTGGCAAAGCTATCTAACGCTCCTTTTATCAAGATTGAAGCCACTAAATTCACCGAAGTTGGCTATGTTGGACGTGACGTTGAATCCATCATTCGCGACCTAGTCGAAATGGCTATCAAGATGTTTCGCGAGCAAGAAACCAGTAAACTGCGTCATAAAGCAGAAGACGCCGCTGAAGATCGTATTTTAGATATCTTACTACCACCTGCGCGTGGCGGTGATCCTGAGCTAGAAGACAACAGCACTCGCCAAGCATTTCGTAAGAAATTGCGTGAAGGTAAGTTAGATGACAAAGACATTGAAGTAGACCTAGCGGATGCTCCAATGGGTGTTGAAATTATGACACCACCTGGCATGGAAGAAATGACTAGCCAGCTACAAAATATGTTTTCCAACATGGGCTCACAAAAAACCAAAAAACGCACTTTGAAAGTAAAAGATGCGCTTCGCCAAGTGCGTGACGAAGAAGCGTCTAAGTTGGTTAATGAAGATGAATTAAAAGCCCGTGCGGTTGAAGCGGTTGAGCAAAACGGTATCGTTTTCTTAGATGAAATAGATAAAGTAGCGAAGAGTTCTGAACGCTCTGGCGGCGAAGTGTCCCGTGAAGGTGTACAACGTGATTTGTTGCCACTCGTTGAAGGCTGTACTGTCAGTACCAAATACGGCATGATCAAAACAGACCATATTCTGTTCATCGCTTCTGGTGCCTTCCATTTATCTAAGCCATCCGATTTGATACCTGAGCTACAAGGTCGCCTACCTATTCGTGTGGAATTAGACGCCCTTACAGTGAATGACTTCGAACGTATTTTGGTAGAACCAAGTGCCTCTTTGACTCAGCAATACATTGCCTTGGCAGCAACGGAAAATATTAATATCAACTTCACCACCGAAGGCATACACCGCATTGCGCAAATTGCGTTCCAAGTAAATGAGCGTACTGAAAACATTGGTGCACGTCGTTTACATACTGTGTTGGAGCGTTTATTAGAAGAAGTGTCTTACTCTGCTAGCGATATGCCAGATGGTCAAGAAGTGACTATCACTGCGGCTTATGTAGACGAACAACTTGGTGAAATCGTCGAAAATGAAGATCTAAGCCAATACATACTTTAATCACGACTACTAGGACAAAAGATCATGACGCCAGTGCCAACCAAGATTCATTACCATAAGCAATCTCGTGAATTGGAGCTGGCGTTTGCCGATGATCAGTCTTTTCGTTTGAGCTCGGAATACCTCCGAGTTCATTCTCCTTCTGCCGAAGTTCGTGGTCATGGCTTACAAATGCCTATCCTACAATATGGCAAAAAAGACGTTACCATTCAAAATGTCGAAGGCGCTGGTAATTATGCACTAAAAATTAGCTTTAATGATGGTCACGATTCCGGACTGTATTCTTGGGAATATCTCTACAATCTTGGCAAAAATCATGATGAACTCTGGCAAATGTATTTAGATCGCCTTGAAAAAGAAGGCCAGACGCGGGACACTTCAGTGATCCAGCTACATCAGCTATAAGTAAAAGCATCGCTTCACATCATTAGGAATTAACATGAGCTCCCTTAGCCTGTCTGCTATTAGTGCGATTGAACACGCAATCAACCTTGCTCTAAAGCAAGATGATCCTTCTCAAGCACGCCTCAGTAAGCTAGCAGGTCAGCAAGTTTTTCTTTATATCGAAGACTTCTCCTTTATTCTACAAGTGCATATTCTAGAAGAAGGAGTGATGCTACATCGTCCAGAAAGTCTTGATGAAGTGGAGCTTGACCCTCGTTTAGACACCCTAGTACAAGGTCCAAGCTCGGCTTATCGTAAGCTATTGGATGGCGATGGCTTCTTTGATGGCGACTTACGCATTCAAGGTAATGCCCAAGCGTTAATGACACTACATAAAGTAATGGAGAACTTTGAATTTGATTGGGAAGGATTACTTGCCGATCATATTGGTGACTTACCAGCTTCAGCCCTAACTCGCCTGTTACGTAAACAATGGTCTTGGAGCAAAGAAGCCGCCACCAGCCTACAGCTGCAGTTGGTTCAACACTTGCAAACCAACAGCCAATTACTGCCTAGTAAGATTGAGTTTGAAACCTTTGTGGAGGATATCGAGCGTTTCAGTACTGCCCTTGATCGCGCTGAAGCCAAGTTACGAATCATAGAACGCAAACACTCTTAAACTGATCTCTGTGGAATTCCACTCTACCAGGCGACAAAGCGCTTAGGTTTACTTAAGCGCTGCTCTACCTCAATGCAATCCAGGCCTTTCTATTTAAGCTTTCCGACTCAAGCCTTTCTACTTAAATAGACGCCACCAATGGTGACAACAAAACCAGAAAGCTGTATCAGTGTCATGGTTTCATCGAATATAAAATAACTGCCTATCGCTGCCAATGGCGGAGCAAGTAGCAGTAGCGTCGATACTTGAGACGCTCTGCTTTTTCGTAGCAGCCACACCATTAAGAACACACCACCACCCGACAGCACCACAACGCCCCACGCTACCAGTGCAAACGATTGCCATTCCATGACAAACAAGTGCTCACCTAGAAACAGCATAAAGCCACAGGACACGACGCTGGCAGCAAGGTTTTGAATCGCCATGGAACTAAAAATATCAGAAGAGGAAATAGACATTTTCTGATAAGTCACGCCTAGCGAAAGTGCCAGTATCGCCGCACAAGCCAGCCCTAAAGTAAGCCCCGTAATACCGCCATGACTCATATTCAATTCTAATGCTGGGCTCACCACCATCAGTAGACCGAACATGCCTACGAGTATGCCAACAATCCCTCTAAAAGACGTTTTCTCTTTGATCAATAAGAACGCAAGTATCGTCACTAATGCCGGCTGTAACGCCCCTATCAGCGCCATCATTCCGGCTGGTAAGCCTTTGGCAATCGCGACATAGGCAAAGCCAAGATAAAAGCCATTCATCAGCATACCGGCGAGAATATGTTTCGGTAACTCTTTCCATTTGGGGAAAGGTCGGCGCAGCACCAAGACGATCGTCAGAAACAACAATCCAGCACAGAAAAAGCGAATGCTCAAAAACACATTCGGGTCAATTTGGCCAACAATGAGCTTGCCTGTAATAAATCCAGCAGACCAAATCAGTACCAAGAGCCCATAAAGAAACGCCATGTAAATTCCTTGTCTTATTATCTGAATGTAGGAGCAACAAAGTCATCAATCATATGTAACGTACTGGGTGACAATATTTGATTGCCCCGAGCTAGCTATAACCTCTACCGCGTCTTATCTATTTTGCTAATGATAAAAAAAGGCGCCAACCTGAGAAGAGAGCGCCTTTCATTTACGGATTAAACTCTTTACCAATCAAAGAAATTACTGATCAAGCAACTTACGGATTAAAACAAGGTTCACGCGAACGTTACATGCGCTCTAATGTTTCAATACCCAACAAAGCCAAACCTTGTTTCAAGGTCGCTGCGGTATTCAAGGCCAATTGCAAACGGCTGCTCTTCACGTCTTCTTCTGCGTTCAGAATTGGACACGCTTCGTAGAAAGTCATGAAGGTACCTGCCAAGTCATATAAGTAAGCACATAAAAAGTGTGGCATACCATCGTTGGCCACTTGCTGAATCGCTTCTTCAAATTGACACAATTTCACCGCCAATGCACGTTCTTGTGCTTCTACTATCGCAATGTCTCCAGTTAAGCTCGTCACATCAATCTCAGAACGTTTAACAATGCTTGCGATTCGAGAGTAGGCATACAACAAGTAAGGCGCGGTGTTGCCTTCAAAGCTCAACATGGTATCCCAGTTGAAGACATAATCGCTGGTACGGTTTTTCGATAGGTCAGCGTATTTCACCGAAGAAATACCCACCACACGACCAATGTTACGCAACTCTTCTTCGCTCATGTCTGGGTTTTTAGACGCCACAAGCTGGTAGGCACGTTCTTGCGCTTCTTCTAACAAGGCAGACAGTTTTGCCACGCCGCCGGAGCGAGTTTTAAACGGTTTGCCATCGCTGCCCATCACAGTACCAAACGGCATGTGTTCTAACTGAGTGCTTGGTTTCACAAAGCCTGCTTTACGCGACAAGGTAAAAATCTGTTGGAAGTGCAATGACTGGCGCGCATCGACAAAATACAGCACACGATCAGCCCCTAAAGTATGCTGACGAAAACGTACTGCGGCCAAATCTGTTGTCGCATATAGGAAACCGCCACCAGTTTTTTGTACGATAACTGGGGTAATGTCGCCTTCTTTATTCGCAAACTCATCCATGAAGACACATTGAGCACCGTTTGACTCTTGCAACAAACCTTGTTCTTGCAAATCATTAACAACATTCGCTAAGTCATCGTTATAAGCGCTTTCAGGCATCACATGCTGACGCTCTAAAGAGACGCCCAACATTTTGTAGGTTTCTTCACAATGCGTAAGAGAGATATTGATGAACTCATCCCACAATGCCAAGCACTCTTTATTACCAGATTGCAGTTCCACCACTAATTCGCGAGCACGTTTAGCGAACGCTTCATCGTCGTCAAAACAAGTTTTTGCAGCGCGATAAAAAGTCTCAAGATCAGACAATGCCATGCTGACTTCCGTGTTATCAGCACGCAAACGTTCCATGTAGGCTAACAGCATACCGAATTGCGTTCCCCAATCACCTACGTGGTTTTGACGAACTACAGTGTGCCCTAAAAACTCAAGCGTACGCACTACCGCATCACCAATCACGGTTGAACGAAGGTGACCAACGTGCATTTCTTTCGCCAAGTTTGGTGACGAGTAATCCACCACGACCACTTCTGGCGACTCAACTGTATCAATGTCTAAATGATCACTATCGCGCAGCTTAACCAGCTCTTTTCCTAACCAGATATCTTTTAAGAAGATATTGATAAAACCTGGTCCAGCAATTTCTACTTTATCCGCCACGTCTGACAAATCTAGTTTATCAAGAACAACTTGAGCCAACTCACGAGGATTCGTTTTTAAGGCTTTCGCAACGCCCATAATGCCATTCGCTTGGTAGTCACCAAATTGCACTTTCGCTGATTGACGGACTAATGCAGGGGCCGTATCTGGCGCGCCAGCGGCAACCATTGCTGTTTGAATACGTTGATTCAGAAGGGTTTGAATATTCACGGAAAACCTTTATGTTCGACTTTGATGCACAGCATTTGTGCAGGATCAGAATCACACAACCCGTACTTAATAACGCCTGCACGGGTTGTAATGAATGCTATAAAATTGACTTAATGATAACCGATTTTAACTCAGTTAGCGAAGAACAGCTTACAGGCTGGGTTATCGTTTTCATCTTCATATGGGTACCCTAACTCATCCAAATAATGAGTAACATCCGTCTCTTCTCCAACCGCTTGTAAGCCTACTAAAACACGACCGTAAGCGTCACCGTGATTGCGGTAATGGAACATAGAAATATTCCAATGGCCACCAAGTGTATTCAAGAATTTCAGTAAAGCGCCAGGACGTTCTGGGAACTCAAAGCTATACAATAATTCCCCTTTCGCACTTTGTAGATGACCACCAATCATATGGCGAACATGCACCTTAGTCGTCTCATCATCGGTAAGATCGGTAATTTCGTATTCTTTAAGGTCTTCTAAAAGCTCTTGGCGACTATGTGGGCTTCCACCTAATGCAACGCCAACAAAGATCACTGCTTGTTTATCATTACCATAACGGTAGTTAAATTCAGTAATGTTACGACCGACTAACGCTTGGCAAAACATCTTGAAGCTACCTGGTGTTTCAGGAATTTTAACGGCGATAATGGCTTCGCGCTTTTCTCCTAATTCCGCACGTTCAGAAACGTGACGTAAACGATCGAAATTAACATTGGCACCACTGTTAATCGCAATCAAGGTCTGGCCTTTCGCTCCTTCTCGTTCAATGTACTTTTTCAAACCTGCTAAGGCGCAAGCTCCAGCAGGTTCTGTGATAGCCCGAGCATCATCATAGATGTCTTTAATAGCAGCACACATTTCATCAGTGGTGACAGTAATCACTTCATCCACCGTATCTTTGGCAATCGCAAATGTATTCTGACCAATTTCAGCGACCGCGACCCCTTCTGCAAAAATACCCACTGTAGATAAACGTGTTGGTTTGCCATTTTCTAAGGCTATTTTTAAACAAGCAGCGTCTTGTGGCTCAACGCCAATGACTTTAATGTCTGGACGTAAATATTTTACATAGGCGGCAATACCAGCAATTAAACCACCGCCACCGACAGGAACAAAAATCGCATCAATGTGACCTGGCTGCTGGCGTAATATTTCCATACCTACCGTGCCTTGCCCGGCAATAGTGTCTAAATCATCAAAGGGATGCACATAAACTTGACCCGTTTTTGCCATTATTTCACGAGACTTTTCAGACGCTTCATCAAATGCATCACCAAATAACACCACTGCAGCGCCATGGTTACGTACTGCATTTACTTTTACTTCTGGCGTCGTAGCTGGCATTACGATAGTCGCTTGAATACCTAGCTTCTTCGCCGCTAACGCTAGACCCTGAGCATGATTTCCTGCTGACGCAGCAATTACACCTCGAGCTCTTTCCTCTGGCGTAAGCTGACAAATTTTATTATATGCCCCACGAATTTTAAAAGAGAAAACTGGCTGTAAATCTTCTCGTTTCAAAATAATCTCGTTACCTAATCGACTAGACAATTGATTAGCACGAGTCAGTGGTGTTTCTACTGCAACATCATAAACGCGTGCCTGTAGAATTTTTTTTATCATGGTATGGGGCATAATGCTTCCTAAGCGAATTGAAATAGCCAACATGCCAATGAATAAAATGGAATCATCAGCATCAGTCATCTAAAAAACGGAACATGAAATATACTCTTTCGCCTTGTTTCACGCAAAGATAGATCCCTCTTTACGAGCAATTAAAGGTGCATCTAGTCAGTAAATAGTCTTATTTTTCGGGGTAACATTCCAGCATTGATGAGCTTATAATAGCAGCACCTCCAGAGGCCGCGACTCTTTCAAGATGGCCCATTAAAAAAGGCTTTAGAAGCATGACTCAAGACCAACTTAAACAAGCAGTAGCAGAAGCCGCTGTTGACTATATTTTACCTATGTTAGAAGACGATACTATCGTTGGCGTTGGTACTGGCTCTACCGCCAATCTTTTTATCGATGAATTAGCAAAACACAAACATCTTTTCGATGGTACGGTGGCAAGTTCCGAAGCCTCTGCAACGCGTCTGAAAAGCCATGGTATTCCAGTTTACGAATTAAATAGCGTACCGGAAATTCGAGTTTATGTAGATGGCGCTGATGAAGCAGATCATCACTTACATCTAATAAAAGGTGGTGGTGCGGCACTAACTCGTGAAAAAATTGTTACTGCTTGCAGCGACCTTTTTGTCTGTATTGCTGATGAATCTAAACTGGTCAACGTACTGGGTGATTTCCCACTACCGGTAGAAGTTATTCCTATGGCTCGTGGTCACGTCGCAAGAGAAATGGTGAAATTAGGTGGCGACCCTGTCTATCGTGAAGGTGTGGTAACAGACAATGGAAATCACATCTTAGACATCTATAACCTTGATATTCTCGATCCCATTGCCCTAGAAACCAGCATAGATGGCATTGTCGGCGTTGTAACAAACGGCTTATTTGCCAAACGTTCTGCCGATGTTTTATTGCTTGCAACAAAAGATGGCGTGAAAACGCTTAAAAAATAAGCGTTGTAGTTCTATTTTTTATAAAAAGTCGCTGATTAAAACCAGCGACTTTTTCGCATCAAGATAAATTGCCCTGCCCCCAAAATAACCAAAGCACCACAAAATAACCAAAATGCAGCATGACTTTCTGTGCCTGGCATCCCTCCAATATTGATCCCAAATAAGCCAGTTAAAAAGCCTAACGGCAAAAAGATACCTGACAAAATAGACAATACATACATACGTGCATTCATTTTTTCTGATTGCAGGTTTACAAACTCTTCCTGCATAAATAAACAACGCTCTCTGAGGGACTCTAATGCTTCTACATAGCGAGTGATATCATTCGCACACTCTTGTAATAGAATTACCTGTTCTCGTGTCATCCACGATTGCGCTTCTACGACTAATCGATGGATGGCTTCTTTTTGCGGGACTAAAAAGCGCCGTAGACGAACTGTTTCAATCCGCCTCTGGACCAAAATACTACGCTGATCAGATTCAACATTATTCTGAATAATACCTTCTTCTAAATCCGCTAGCTCATCCTCTAGCTCATCAAGCACCGACGCCATCCGACTGGTTAACATGTCTGTTAACGTAACCAATAAATCAGCAGTATTAATTGGCCCTTCATTATTTTCCAGATTTGTCACAATATCCTGGATCGACAATAAGCGACGCCGACGACTTGAGATAATAAAGTGCGGTGTTATCCATAATCGAATAGACACCATATCTGAAGGATTAGAACCTGGATTTAAATTCACACCACGCAAAGTAACTAATACACCTTGGCCAATTTTAACCGCCCTTGGTCGCGTCTCATCGGCACATAAAGCATCAATCACGGCATCTGGCATGTCTTCCACAGAAGACAACCAATCCCTTGCATCTGGGTGACTAAAATCGATATGAATCCAACGACTCCCCTCAGTAGGCAAATGAGTAGGTAAATCAATAGGATCCAGAATGGTAGCGCCACCTTTAGCATTTAGCTCTAGATGTTGGATAACAAAATTAGACATCGCATTTTCCTTAATAATCTATCCATAGATTAGCCGAAAATAATCGTATTCCCTATTTATTTTGAATGCATTTACAGGACTCAGCTGACACTTCTTCTCTGGGGTGGCATAATTTCCACCACTTCTAAAAACAAGGATATTTCAGACCATGCAAAACCTATCACAAGTTTTGGCATCCAACTCCGTTTCAGACTCTCTACAAGCAGTACTGATTCAAACAACCGATACCTGTATTGCCATTTCTGACGCACTAAAACAAGGTTCACTTGCTGGTATTTTAGGCATGGCTGGTAATGAAAATGTCCAAGGAGAGGAGCAGAAGAAACTGGATGTCATCTCCAATGACATGCTTAAAAATGCATTGCTAGCATGCCCGGCAGTACGCGCAATCGCTTCAGAAGAAGAAGAAGATATTGTTCCTGCAAACACTGCGGGTGAATATCTTATCGCCTTCGACCCACTTGATGGCTCTTCTAATATCGACATTAATGCCATGGTTGGTACCATCTTTTCAATTTATCGCCAAACTGGGGATAACCCAGCGACAGAACAAGACTTTTTGATCCCAGGGAAAGAGCAAGTTGCTGCTGGTTACGTCTTATATGGCCCTTCAAGCATGCTTGTTTTAACAACTGGTAATGGGGTTAATATGTTTACCCTAGATCCTAAAACAAATACTTTTTTACTCACTAAAGAAGCCGTCACAGTCGCCCCTGAGACACAAGAGTTTGCGATCAACATGTCTAATCAACGTTTCTGGGCAGACAAGATGCAAAACTACGTCAGCGATCTTATAAAGGGCAAAGAAGGTAATAGAAACAAAGACTTCAACATGCGCTGGGTTGCCGCGATGGTTGGTGATGTGCATCGTATTATGTGTCGCGGAGGCATATTCATTTACCCTTGGGATAACAAAGACGCTAGTAAACCAGGCAAACTTCGTCTTATGTATGAAGCAAACCCAATGGCTATGTTATTAGAACAGTCTGGGGGTAAAGCACACACTCATACGGATCGTATTCTTGATATCCAACCAACCGCTATTCACCAACGTGTCGCCGTCATATTAGGCGCCGCAAATGAAGTGGATAAGTGCCTAAGTTATTAACAGTTAAAAAATATTGAGTAGATTTCGGCTCAATGTGGATAGTTTTATTAAAATAAAAAAAGACGCCTAAACGCGTCTTTTTTTATGGATAAGAGTAAATCGACACAGACTCATAAAACCCAATTTGACAATATACTATGGCTGATAAATAACACCAAGTTCTGCGGAAAATTATGAGATCAGTAAGTAATTTATCCATATCGAATGGGCAAGCTCGAAAAATAAATACATCATCTCGCTACAAGACCGATTGGTGTTGGCTAGCTTGTCAGTTACGACAAGGGTCAGAGCCCTTAAACAGCGAGTAATCTGGTTGGTTGAACTTTGTGCGACTGTTTAAGGGCTCTGACCCTGCTCATCTGTTATAGATATTTGATGCTAGAGATTCTTGTTTTACATTTGTGCTGACGCGTCGAGGTACGAGACAGGCGCAAGCAAATGGAAGAACAAGAAACGATTTTTCGTAGCAGAATGGGGCTTCTCTTAATTATAAGCTTGACGACAATTTAGCCTCACATGCGTTCCTTCATAAG
>JBQEFB010000030.1:0-33765 GCA_052107635.1 Marinomonas sp.
CGTCAAGCTTATAATTAAGAGAAACCCCATCCTGCTACGCAGGGTGGGGTTTTTTTGTTTGAAATAAGTCGGGAAAAACACAGGGCTCGATCTAGCACTCCCCCTGCCAAGGGGGGAGCTGGAGGGGGTGTTTTTTGGGTCTTGTTGCTCTGAAAGTAGTGCTTGTGTAGATAATCGGACGTTTCTTGTTCTTCCATTTGCTTGCGCCTGTCTCGTACCTCGACGCGTCAGCACAAATGCAAGACAAGAATCTCTAGCATCAAATATCTAGAACAGATGAGCAAGGTTAGCCCCCTTAAACAGTGGCACAGAATCCAACCAACCAGATTACTTGCCGTTTAAAGGCTCTGACCCTAGTCGTAAAAGAGCGGCTCGTTTTGTTCTTTCACCTGAGTAAATACTGTATTAGTATCAATTAGATAAAAAAATTTTGCTAAAATAATGTGCAATGTGAAAAATACAAACGCGCCTGATTGTTTTTTGACCGCTCGATTTTTCAGGGATGAAGAAAAACGTAATCCATTTCAATATGTTAAATAATCCCGTTAGTGTAAACACGCATGCGCACTATTAAGCTGTTATGTGTAAAAATCAAACTAAGGAGAGTGTTAATGGCATTAGTAAAATGTAAAGAGTGTAATGAGGAAATTAGCTCTAAAGCTGAAACTTGTCCTAAATGTGGCGCTAAACCACCTAAAAAAACATCTTTATTTACTTGGTTAGTTTTAGTAATCATTGTTTTTGTTATCTACTCAGTAAGTCAGAGCCCAACCTCGACTAGAGTGGCAACAAAGGAAAAGCCGAGTACATCAACCCAAATAGATAAAGCCAAGAAAACTCCTGTAAAAAAAATAGCACCACCAAAGCCATCATGGAATACAACAACCTCTAAAGATGAAATGACTGGAGAGTTTTCTGCATATGCGCATTCTCCGATGGCATATCCGTCAGAAAAAATGTCATTTCCATATAGTGATGTTCGCTCATGGATGGGCATAGGATGTAATAGTAAAAGTGAATGGGTATATTTTGGGTTTAATACAGCACCTAACTTAACAAAAAATAAAACAAAGGATGGTTATAACCTTATAGAAACACGAGTAAGGTGGGATAAAAACGTTGAAAGTGTTGTTTTAACTCAAGACTGGGGAGCAAAATTCATTCATTTTCGTAACGACACTTCTGTCATGTCTAAAATTGCATCGTCTAATTCGGCACTTTTGGAACTTCAGTGGCATGGTCAGCAACCAGTTTATTTTGATTTCACTTTAAATGGATCCGCAAAGGCTCTTTCTGATATTAGAGCTTTGTGTTCAAAGGGAGAGTAATTTACACATAACAAGCCACAGTTGGTTTTTGCTCGTTCCTCGCTTATTTTAACCAACTATCATTTGTCTCTTAGTGGGGCGTTGAGGCTGTAGAATTACTCTTTATTTAGAAAAATAGCCTTTTTTATGGGGTCGAAATGCATTACCTAGTACGCTAAAAGCGCTTAGGGTGGAGCTCAGAGACTCGTTTTTTAATTGAATTTGGCTGTTGGAGTAATTCTACAGCCTCGTTAGTTCAATAAGGAAATCAAGTGAAAACCAGTGGAAAAGAAATAGCAACGATACTTGGAAAGGGCCTTGTTGGAACTATTCCTTTTGTTGGCCCTCTTGCGGCAGAGATAGTTGGTGCTGTCATACCAAACCAACGTATAGAAAGAATCGAATCTCTCCTCACAATACTTGAGTCAAAAGTTACTGAAGAAGACAAGACTAAAATTAAGGAGAGAATATCTTCTCCTGAGTCAGTGGATTTAATTGAGGATGGTTTTATACAGGCATCACGCGCTTTGTCAGGCGAAAGAATAGATTATATTGCCTCATTGCTAAAGAATAGTTTAACGGATGACCAACTTGAGCACATTGAACACAAACGACTACTGTCAGTATTGGGGCAATTGAATGACTTAGAGGTTCTTATTCTTAAGTCTCATATAATCTATCGAGGTGCAGAAGAACATAGTGAATTTTGGGAAAAACATGAAGCTGCATTGACGGCACCAATTGCTTATTTAGGATCATCTCAAGAAGAAGTAGATAAGCACACACTTTTTAAAACGCATAGGGCACATCTTGCAAACCTGGAATTATTACGATTGAAGTTCAAGAAACCTAAACGTGATGAATTACCTGAGTTTGATGAAAAAACAGGGATGATAAAATCAAATGGATATGAAATTACGCCGTTGGGACGTTTGCTACTTAGAAGCATTGACCAAGGTGGTGAGTTGTAGAGCTAACAAGTAGCTCTACCGGACAAAATACTCGCTAGGTTTGCATTTTTCCGGTGAGCTAGGCGTTAGTCTGTAAAATTCATCTAAAAAGAACATCTCTATGTTCTTTTTTCCGAACTCACTCCGAAGCCCGACACTTTCCATCGCAATGCTTCAGGTCATGATTACTAGAATAGCGGTTTTACGGTACGCGAAATATTTTATGTTTTATAATGAATCCTAAATGTTATGATATAACGAAGTTTTATATAAATAGTTTATTTTCAATACTAAGTAGCGACAGACCTTCAGGCTCAGTGCTAATACTAGTTTAATCATTAGTTTTGGTGTTAGAAGTCTATTAAACGACGTCTTTAAAGGAGGCAATTACTTTATGTTTACTAAAGAAATGGCGTATACAGCCCTACAAACCTGGTGTGACAACGTAGTAAACGTTGGCAAGATTTATGCTGAAGGTGGCGATGCTCAAGCATTTTCCCGACAGGTTTTGTCTGATAATTATGATTACGACAATGGCCATGTATTGTTCAAGCCGACACAGACTTTTGGGCAACAGACTTTTAGACCAACGAAAGAGGGTGCTCTTTCTTATTTTGTTGGGGGCAACAGTGACTTCCCTAATGACAAGGGTTTTAAACTCAAGCCTTGGGTGAAGGTTTGGTATAGCAAAGAGGATTTGATTCTGCATAATGACTTAGCCATTGTACAGTGCAACGTTCATTTTATAGGCAGTGATGACAGCCATATTTTTGTGAATAAAAGCTTTGTATTTAAAGAATGTGATGATGGTCGAGTGCGTATTATTCTTCATCAATCTTCATTACCGTACCAGCCTTAAGAAGATGCGTTAAAGTACTGCTCAAACCAATTAGACTTAGAACCTACAGCTCTGCTTTGCAGTATTGTTCTAAGTCTAATTTTTTTCATCATGGATTGTTATATTTAGCGCGGCTCTGTTCAGGGTTGTTCGGTTCAGAAAAGGTCTGCATAACACCTTATAGAAAAAGTTATTTAAGGTTTTTTCTATTTATTCTGAAAAATCGTTTAGACCTTTCAAAATTGTCTTTTGACACTGTCATGTTAAAAACTGGGCCAGCTTCCTACGTGATTCTTGTCACCAGTAGTTGCTCTACTCGAATGCCATCCAAATCTAACACCTCAAATTTGAATCCCTGGTAGACGAATGCATCGGTTCGTTTTGGCACGCGTTTTAACTGGTGAATGACAAATCCCGCGATCGTTTCGTATTGGTTGCGGTCTGGGAAAGTGTCGATCTCTAGGCTGCGCATGACGTCGCTAACAGGTGTGAGTCCTTCAATGAGCCAAGAGTTGCTGTCACGTTTAACGATTTGCTCTTCGGCTCGCGGAGTGATTAAGTCGCTCATGAAGCTGCTGAGTAAGTCTTTCACTGTTACTAAGCCTACGACTGTGCCGTATTCGTTTACGATTACGGCGAAAGCTTGAGGAGCGATTTTAAAGGCATTTAAGGCTTCGGAAAGAGTTAAGGTTTCCGGTAGGTAGAAAATGTCTTTATTAATTGATGTGGGCGATATGCTTGCTGGCTCGCCTTTGAGTACCATCCGCAAAATTTCCTTTGACTCAATTACTCCTAGAATCTTATCTAGATTACCGTCACAGACTAAAAAGTCATTATGCGGATGTTCGATGATCTTTTGACTAATGTCTTGACTGCTTTCTTGCGCGTCAAAATAAATAATTTGCTCACGAGGCGTCATAGCGCTGCCAATAGTCAGGCTATCTAATTCGAATACGTTACCAATAAGCTGATATTCTTGCTTTTGTAAGCTGCCATCTTCTGCGCCAGCATCCATCATGGCGACAATGTCTTCCGTTGTGACTAACTCTTCGCGTTTAGTTGGAAGGTTTAGAAGGCGGAGCATGGCATTGGTCAAGCCATTAAATAAAAACACCAGAGGTGTCAGGGTGAGCGTGATCCAGCGCATCGGCGTGACCAGTTTAATCGCAACGGTTTCTGGCATGATGATGGCTAAACGCTTAGGCAGTAAGTCAGCAAACAAGATAAACAAAGAGGTTAAACACAAGAAGGACAGTATGAAGCTGATCTGTTCTAATAAGTGACCTTGATACACTAGACCGACTAGTTGCTTCATATATGGAGTGAGTGCTTGCTCACCAATAATGCCGCCCATTATAGAGATACCGTTCAGTGCGATTTGAATCATCGCAAAGAATGCACCAGGGTTTTGCTGTAATGACAATACCGCATCCGCTTTACTATTACCGTCTTCTGCCATCATTCGCAGCTTGATTTTTCTAGCGGCAGCCACGCCAATTTCTGCCATAGCAAACAAGGCGCTGATCATAATCAACAGGCCAATTCCCAACAAATCGCTCATAACCACCTCATGTATAAAAAACATCTGAAGCCGTGTTTTGGCACAGTGGAACAGCGCTGTGAGATCACCCATTGACGACATTTTCTAAATAGAAAACACGCGCATTATAGAAGTAAATACACGCTGAGCAAGTACTAAAAAAACATTTAATATAGGCGTAAAGGAAACCACCAACACACAAGCTCACTAGGTCTTTTTAAGGTCTTTTTAAGGTCTTTTTAAGGTCTTTTTAAGGTCTTTTTAAGGTATTTTTTAGGTCTTTATTATGTGTTAATTTTGCTTTCTAAAGGCAGAGAATCAGGTGTTTAGTGAGCTGGCTTCGTTGATGATCCATTGTTTGATTTCTTTGATCGCGGTTTCATTTCGTCTAGAGGTTTTGTAGGAAAAGAAAAAATGATCATTGGTCTGTATATGATGAGCTGGAAGCCTTATTAGTGGGCTTAAAGTGTCTTTATCGTTAAACATATAATCATTTACTAATGCTATCCCTAAAGAGTGTTTAGCAGCTTCATAAGCTAATAGTAAGTGACTGAATCTATGATATTTTATAGGTTTAGGAATGATATTGTTATGTGTCAAAAACCAACTTTGCCAGTCTTCTGTGTACTCATGATAAATGCCATAAGAGGTTATTAGTGGAAAGCTACCTAATAATCCCGGATTTTCTTTAAGTTGTGTACTTAGCTCCTCTGAGGTGACATTAAGAGTGCTTTTCATTTGTTCGTAGAAAGAAGGGCTGCAAACAGGAAAGAGCTTTTCTTTGTACAAAAGTTGCGATTCAAACCCTCTTTTCTCTTGGTCAATAGTAATAAAGCAATCAGCGGTTTTATCTGAAAGCTCCGGTGAGCCGTGTGTCATTGTTAGAGTGATGTCTAAATTAGGGTGTTTATATTTTAGATCAGATAAACGTGGCATTAACCAACAAACAGCCAGTGAGCTGTAGACCGCGATACGAATTTTTGTGTCTTCCTCACCACGTATTTGATTACTTGCTCTAGCAATATGAGATAACGAGCTGCTTATAGCATCGAGGTAGTTTTTCCCTTCTGACGTTAGCGCAATATAACGACCTTGGCGTTGAAATAGGTTTTCGCCAAGGTAATCTTCAAGCGCTCGAATTTGGTGAGAAACGGCACTTTGGCTAATGTTTAGTTCATCAGCAGCACGAGAAAAACTGTTCAACCGTGCAACGGATTCAAACACGGGTAAGGCTTTGAGTGGAGGGAGCATTTTATTATCCAAAAAACTAATACTTAGTTAGGATATATCATTTTATTAGAATTGATACAGAGACTAAACTTCTCGCATCAGTAACCTTTCTTGTTCGGTGAGTTTGTATGTCAGGTCGTACCATTGGAAGCGCTATCCTTATTCTTGTTTTTGGTAACTTGTTCGCCACTTTATGTGATGTGTTTATAAAGTTAGCAGGCGGTAGTGTGCCTATTTTTCAATTTACATTTATGCGACTCGTGATGATTTGTCTTGTATTGGCCCCAATAGCGTTAAAGCATATTTCATCAGACTGTTTGGCTGGTTTTAAACTGCATTTTTTAAGAGGGAATCTGTGGGTGTTGGCGGGAGTGTTATTGGTAGTTTCTTTATCTGAGTTGTCTCTCGCAACGGCTAATGCTGTATTTTATATAGCGCCTATTTTAATTGTTTTATTTGCTGGGTTCTTTTTTAAAGAGAAAGTCACAGTAGGAATAATGTGTTCTGCCTTATCTGGATTTATTGGTGTACTGGTTATACTGAGGCCTACAGAGTTAAATTGGAGCATGATTAGTGCGGTTTTATTTGCCGTGGTGCTAGCAACGAATAGTTTATTGATTCGTAAGCTCCCCAAAGAGCAAAACCTTTTCTTTGGATTGTTTGTGATGCATTTGTGTGCCTTACCATTGGCGACCAGTTTGATGTTATGGGAATCTGAACCTTGGGATTTTCATGGGCTAACTTATGCGGCGGGTTCTGCTATATGCTCTATCCTTTATAGTCTAGCGTGTGTCAAAGGCTATCGTTATGTCGCCTCTAGCCAAGTAAGTAGTGCCGAGTATTCGGGATTATTGTTTGCCGTGTTCTTTGGTTGGCTTGTATTTGATGAGTCGATAGATGTATTTTTTGTGTTTGGGGCGCTGTTTATTATTGTGCCGTTAGCGTACTTAAGTAATAGAGATATGAAAAAGAGGAAGGCAGAAGAGCGGTTATCCGTCGTTCGTTCTCAGCTTGATGCAGGCTGAGTTATTTAGAGTTATTTTTGAATGTCTTTTCTATCTAAGTAGGCAATACCGACAGTATTAAAAAATACTATCGCTATTACCTACTAGACATGAATTATTACCGTTCGATGGCTATTGTTTTTTCTCGTTTGGCTCTCCTGTTTTTAGCAGTTTCAGTAAATCCTCTCTTTCAAGGCTTCCTTTAAGTGCCAGATCTAGTTGGTATTGATATTTGTTGTTCCAGTCAGTTGTACTAGGCGTTAATTTGGTTAGGTCTTCCATCGCCGCTTTCATGACTTTCAGATAGGCTTGAATGTTTTGTTCTTGATCAATCAAAATGTTTTTTAAGGCGGTTGAGCTGCTATGCCTTAGGTAGAGCTTTAAGGTGTCATTTTCAGCCTTTATCATCTGAATTGATTTGGTTTGAGCGGTAATGGCTTGTTGCAGAGTTGCAAGCTGTTTTGCTTGGTTGCTATTTGCATCTACAGAGTCTGCAACTTTTTCTGGTGTTACTTTTGGTGCTGCTAAAAAGTAGCTTCCTCCTATCGAAGCGGCGACACTGACAATAAAGCATAAGAAGAAAGCGATGAGTATGCCCCATTTTTTTTTGGCTGGTGCGCGCTCTGTTGTGTCATCGACTTCACTTTTTGCAGAATCATTTTTGTTGGCCATATTCTCTCTACTTATTACTGCATTATTTAGTTAAAAAATATAAAACATGTTATTGGCACCATGCACTGACATTTGAGTGGCGTCAAGGTCGTTAGCATTTACTCGGCTTTGTGCAAGAGGATTTTGTCAATTGTTGAAATGTTGATAATTCCGGTCATAGTTTGCGCCTGCGGTTTTGTTTTTTGTTCACACCACGTAAAATATAAGCAAAATAAAATACAGGTGTTTAATAACCTACTAAAATAGTCAGGTAAATACTTGATAAAAACAGTAGGTTTTGTGTATTATTTGTTCTGAATAAATACTCTTAATTGGATAACTTATGCGCCTGACAACGAAAGGTCGTTATGCCGTAACCGCCATGCTTGATTTGGCGTTACATTCAGATCGCGGTCCTGTGTCGTTATCCGACATTTCTAACCGACAAGGAATCTCTTTATCTTATCTAGAGCAGTTGTTTGCCAAGCTACGTAAGCAATCTTTAGTGACAAGTGTTCGAGGGCCAGGTGGAGGGTATCGTTTAAGTCGATCCCACGGTGAGATCTTTGTTGCACAGATTGTAGATGCTGTTAATGAATCTGTAGATGCCACTGGATGTAAGGGAAAGAGTGACTGTCATGGTGGTAACACTTGTCTAACACATCATTTGTGGTGTGATTTAAGTGACCAAATACATGATTTTTTAAGTCACATTAGTTTAGAACAATTGGTTTTACGCAATGAAGTGCGACAAGTTGCTGAACGGCAAAACTTAGAAAGCAGTCAAGTGGCGAGTTCAAACAGCGATAAAATTAGTGCGTCAATTGTTGGTTAGAGTTACGTACAAAATTGGTGTGTTTATACTGGCATGCCTGTTCCGATAATAAGTGAGTTTTAATATGACTGAGCAGATAGATAAAGCGCTGGCGCGAGAATACGAAGCCGGGTTTGTGTCTGATGTGGAATCAGAAACGTTTTTGCCAGGATTGGATGAGGATGTCATTCGCCGTATTTCAGGAATGAAGAACGAACCTGAATGGATGCTTGAATGGCGCCTGAGTGCATTTCGTGAATGGTTAGAAATGGAAGAGCCTAGCTGGGCTCATGTCGATTACCCTAAAATTGATTTTCAATCTATTTCTTACTATTCCGCGCCAAAAAGCATGAAGGATAAGCCTAAGTCGTTAGACGAAGTCGATCCTGAATTGTTGCGTACTTATGAAAAACTGGGCATTCCTCTCATAGAACAGCAAATGCTTGCTGGTATCGCCGTAGATGCTGTCTTTGACTCAGTGTCTGTCGTTACTACTTTTCGTGAAAAGCTTGAAGAGGCTGGTGTTATCTTTTGCCCAATCTCTGAAGCCATTCAAAAACACCCAGATTTAGTAAAAAAATACCTTGGTAGTGTTGTTCCGAAAAAAGACAACTATTATGCGGCACTAAACTGCGCAGTGTTTACTGATGGTTCGTTCGTATATATTCCTAAAGGCACACGTTGTCCAATGGAGCTATCAACGTACTTTCGCATTAATGAGCAAAATACGGGTCAGTTTGAACGCACCTTGATTATTGCTGATGAAGGCAGTCATGTTAGTTATTTAGAAGGCTGTACGGCTCCTCAACGTGACGAAAACCAATTGCACGCTGCAGTCGTTGAGTTGGTTGCTTTAGACGATGCTGAAATAAAGTATTCAACCGTTCAGAACTGGTATCCAGGTGATGAAGAAGGGAAAGGTGGTATTTTTAACTTTGTGACGAAGCGAGGAATTTGCCATACCAATGCAAAAATTTCGTGGACGCAAGTTGAAACAGGCTCTTCTGTTACTTGGAAATACCCAAGCTGTATCTTGAAAGGCGATAACAGTGTAGGCGAGTTCTACTCCGTTGCCTTGACCCGTGGACGCCAGCAGGCGGATACCGGTACCAAGATGATTCACCTTGGTAAAAACACTCGCTCGACGATTATCTCTAAAGGGATTTCAGCAGGTAAAAGTAACAACAGCTATCGTGGCCTCGTTCGAATGAATCCAGGCGCTAAAGGAGCTCGTAACTTTACTCAGTGTGATTCCTTGTTGATTGGTGATCAATGTGGTGCTCATACCTTCCCTTATATTGAAAGCCGAAATCCTTCTGCGATCATTGAGCATGAAGCAACGACGTCTAAAGTAAGCGACGAACAGATGTTCTTATGTCGTCAGCGTGGCTTAGACCCAGAGAAAGCAGTATCAATGATAGTGAATGGCTTCTGTAAGGAAGTATTCAAAGAATTACCAATGGAATTTGCCGTCGAAGCTGGCAAGTTACTAGAAATTAGCCTTGAAGGCTCTGTAGGTTAAGGAATTATTGAAGATGTCGAACACGAAAAGTTTGTTGACGATCAAAGACTTGTACGCCAGCGTTGAAGATAAGCAAATTATTAAAGGGCTTAATTTAGATATTAAACCAGGTGAAGTTCACGCCATTATGGGACCAAATGGTGCTGGTAAAAGTACCATGGGTTATGTGCTCTCTGGACGTGATGGTTACACGGTTGATAGTGGCTCTGTAACACTTGAAGGTGAAGACTTGCTGGAGATGGAAACGGAAGATCGTGCTCGTGCAGGTCTGTTTTTAGCCTTCCAATACCCAGTTGAGATTCCAGGCGTAAGTAACTTAGAGTTTCTTAAAGCGTCTGTTGATGCTCAGCGCGAAGCGCGTGGAGAAGAAGCGATTACTTCTGCCAGTTTTTTGAAGGAAGCCAAAGAAGCTTGTAAGCAAGTTAACCTCCCTGTTGCTTTTTTAAAGCGTGGTGTGAACGAAGGCTTTTCTGGCGGTGAGAAAAAACGTAACGAATTAATGCAAATGTTATTGCTTAAGCCGAAGCTGTGTATCTTAGATGAAACCGATTCAGGTTTGGACATTGATGCGTTACAAGTCGTCGCTGAGGGTGTTAATAGCCAGCGTTCTGCAGATCGTAGTTTTATTGTTGTGACTCATTATCAGCGTCTTTTAGACTACATTAAGCCTGACTTTGTTCATGTGCTGTCAGATGGGAAAATAGTAAAAAGTGGCGATGCTTCTTTAGCTCATGAGCTAGAAGAGCAGGGTTATGGATGGTTACAAGGTGCACCAGCTGAAGACAAACTTGAGGGGTAATGCATGAGTGAATGGTTAGAAAGCGCCATTGCTCGAGCGCAAAAAATTGATGATTGGCTTGCTCCAAAGCGCGCCCATGCTCTTGAGTTGCTAGTGCAAACGAAATGGCCAACACGTAAAACAGAAGCGTGGCGTTATACGCCTCTTCGTTCTGTGGAGCGTACCCAAGCTCAAGTTATGCCAGTCCAAAGTGGTTTGGCACCTGTCGCTATTTCAGATTTATCAGCTATTGAGTTGGTATTTGTAAATGGTAAGTTTGATGAAACTCAGTCGACAAAAGAGTTGCCTAACGGGTTGTTTGTTTCTTTAGGTAGTGAGCTAAATGCTGCTCAGAAAGCGGATGCTTTAAGTGAATTTTCGACAATTAAACCAGAGCGTCATTTGTTTGGTTTGGTGAACGATGTATTAGCGCAAGACGTTGTTGTTGTGTCTGTGGCGAAAGGCGTTGAGATTACTCAGCCTATTCGTATTAGTTCTTTGTTGAGTCAAGGTGCTGAATCGCATACACGGGTACAGGTAACGGTAGCGGAAGGTGCTCGTTTAACCGTGATTGAAGATACACAATCACAAGGTGACACGCTAAGTACCGCATTTGTTGAATACAATATTATGGCGGATGCGTATTTAGAGCATTACCGTTTTGCGCTTCAAACAGGTACGAATGTTGCGGTTGGTGGCAGTCATTTTAATTTGCTTAACAAAGCGAAAATGAACAGTACGATAGTCGGCTTTGGCAGTGATTTATCACGCTTAGATACGGATATCATCCATGCAGGTGAGTTTGCTGATGCTAAATTAAACGCAATATACTTGTTGGATGGTAAAGAATTGTTTGACCTTCATGCGACGGTTGAGCATGCGGCACCAAACGGCACAACAGAAGAGAACGTTCGTTGCATCGTAGCGGATCGTGCTCGTGCTGTATTTAATGGTCGAATTCATATTCATCGTGATGCACAAAAGACCTTAGCGGCACTAAATAACCGTAACTTATTGATGTCCGATAAAGCTGAGATTAATACTAAGCCAGAGCTAGAGATCTACGCAGATGATGTGCGTTGTGCCCATGGCGCGACGATTGCGGAGATAGATAAGCAGGCGTTGTACTATTTACAAACCCGTGGTGTGAGTCGTGCGAAAGCGCAGGTTATGC
The DNA here is from genome assembly GCA_052107635.1 of Marinomonas sp. Classification (GTDB taxonomy): domain Bacteria; phylum Pseudomonadota; class Gammaproteobacteria; order Pseudomonadales; family Marinomonadaceae; genus Marinomonas. The sequence goes on from JBQEFB010000030.1 coordinate 11,809, forward strand.
TTAACTTTGGGTTTATTAACGAGTTAATTGATTTAATGCCAAATGCGGCGTTAGCGGAATGGATTCGTCCAATTATCCGTGAACGTTTTGCGCAAATGGAAGTGAAGTAGGCGAAAACTAATGAGTCTTGATATAGCAGCTATTCGTGAGCAATTTCCGATTCTAAAGCGTGAAATTGACGGGAATCCTTTGATTTACCTCGATAATGCGGCCACGACACAAAAGCCGCAATGTGTGATTGATGCCTTGGTTAATTACTATACGACCTGTAATTCCAATGTTCATCGAGGGGCACATCGTTTGGCAGATGAAGCAACGCGACATTTCGAAGCCGCTCGCGATATTGTAAAAGACTTTATTAATGCTCCGAAACGCGAAGAAGTAATTTGGACATCCGGTACCACAGAAGGCATTAATATTGTTGCTAATGGGCTAGGGCAATTGCTTTCTCCTGGTGATGAAGTGATTGCTACTGGAATGGATCATCACGCAAATTTGGTGACTTGGCAGCAAGCATGTAAAGCATCTGGAGCGACGTTAAAAACGGTCCCTGTGCTGGATTCTGGTGAGTTAGATTTAGTGGCTTATCAAGCATTGTTGTGTGAGCGTACTAAATTTGTTGCTTTTCCACATGTGTCTAATGCATTAGGTACAGTTAACCCGATTAAAGAAATGACTGCGCAAGCTAAGCAATATGGTGCTTGGGTGCTAGTAGATGGTGCTCAAGGCGCCGCTCATGGAAAAGTCGATGTACAAGATATTGGTTGTGATTTTTATGCTTTTTCAGGGCATAAGATTTATGGACCAATGGGCGTTGGCGCCTTGTGGGGTAAAGAGTCTGTATTGGCAAATTGGCCTGTATGGCGTACGGGTGGTGAGATGATTGCTACTGTTACCTTACAAGAAGCGACTTGGAACGTATTGCCTTACCGTTTTGAGGCGGGAACACCTAATGTAGGTGATGCCATTGCAATGGCGGAAGCGATTCGTTGGTTTAGCTCATTAGATCAAGATGCCGTAGCTGAACACGAAAAAGCCTTGTTAGATCATGCAACTGCGTTAGCAAATGATTTTGAAGGGTTAACTATTATTGGGAGTGCCAAAGAAAAAATTGGCGTATTAAGCTTTGTGTTAGATCACGGGCATCCTGCCGATGTTGGCTTTTTGTTAGATCGTCAAGGTATAGCGGTGCGAACGGGAGATCATTGTGCCCAACCGTTAATGGCGCGTTTTCATGTGCCAGGTACAGCGCGAGTATCTTTCTCTGTTTATAACACTTTGGAAGAAGTTGATGCTTTATTTGTTGCGCTGAAAAAAGTGCGAACTATGTTGGCTTAGGAGAGTTCGATGACTGCAACGACATTTGATCCTGTCTCTAGTGTGTCTTTAACCGCTACTGCGCAGAAGTATTTTTCCTCTAAATTGGTAAACAAGCCAGGTAAGCTGATTCGTTTAAGTACTAAGGCGAGTGGTTGTACAGGGTTTTCTTATGTGCTGGATATTGTTGATGGCCCATTTGAAAAAGACACTGTGTTGTCTTTTGGCGAGGTTACATTTGCTGTGGATTCAGAGTCTGCACAAATGTTAAAAGGAACAGAAATCGATTTGGTTCGCGAAGGCGTTAACGAAGTTGTTAAGTTTAATAACCCTAACGTTGTAGCGGAATGTGGCTGTGGCGAAAGCTTTAGTGTGAGCTGATTCATGCAAAAAATGGTAGTAACACAGCGACCTTGTCCTGCGCGAAGAGTGCCAAGTGGCGAGCCTGCAAGTATTCCTGAAGGTCAGTTTATTACGATCAATCAAAGTCTAGGTGGAAACTATACGGTTACGTGGCAAGGTAATATGCTACGAATCGATGGTACTGATGCTGAAGCAATTGGGCAGCAACCAGAAGTATTAGATTTTGAAGATCTTGGTTCAGATGACATTAATGAAGATCAAGTGTGGCAAGCCTTAAATACTATTTATGATCCTGAAATACCGATTAGTCTGGTGTCTCTTGGTTTGGTTTATAAGGTGACGTTAGATCAATCAACGAAAACCGTATTGATTGATATGACATTAACCGCTCCAGGTTGTGGTATGGGACCGGTGTTAGTTGGTGATGTAAAGTATCGCGTTGCGAAGGTACCGAATGTCGAGACTGTCAGCGTGGAACTGGTCTTTGATCCGCCGTGGTCGCGGGAAATGATGAGTGAAGAGGCGCAATTAGAAGCCGGTCTTTTCTTCTAATACCTTCGGTAACCTAGTTACATCGAATACAATAGGAAACGGCCTTGGCAAATTGCTAAGTGCCGTTTTTTGTTTTTATGGGTGTCTTGTGTATCTGGCACCATTTATTTTTACCGTACTTAATTAAAAAAGAGAGAAGTCATGTCCTTACCAAGTACAGAAGAGATTATAGACGATCTATTATTTTTCGACGATTGGGAAGATAAGTACAAATACATTATTGACCTTGGTAAGTCTTTGCCTGCATTTGATGATGCGTGGCGTACGCCTGAGCGTTTAGTAAAAGGCTGTCAAAGCAGTGTTTGGATTCAGCCTGGTAGCGAGCAAGATGGCGCTAAAGGCGAAGTGCTAACCTTTGCAGTGGATAGTGATGCGATCATTGTTCGCGGTTTACTTGGCTTAGTATTGGCGGCGCTGGATCATAAGACGCCACAAGAAATTTTAGATTTTGATGTGACTCATTATTTTGAAAGTTTAGATCTTGAGCGACATTTGAGCCCTACTAGAGGCAATGGATTACGTTCTATTGTTGGTCGAATTAAAAATATTGCGCAATCTGCTGTTTAATTATTCGGTACTGTGTTTTTTCGGAGAAAGTTATGAATACCCCTGTTTATCTGGATAACTCTGCTACTACGCCTGTTGACGCTAGAGTGGCAGAGAAAATGATTGCCTGTCTTACTAAAGATGGTAATTTCGGTAATCCTGCTTCACGTTCGCATTTATTTGGTTGGCGTGCCGAAGAGGCAGTTGAAGACGCAAGAATGCAAGTCGCTGAACTGATTTCTGCGGAGTCACGTGAGATTGTTTGGACATCAGGGGCAACAGAAGCGAATAATTTGGCATTAAAAGGTGTGGCGCATGCTTATCGTCAAAAAGGCCGTCATATTATTACTTCGATGATTGAGCACAAGGCGGTATTAGATCCTTGTAAACAGCTTGAAAAAGAAGGCTTTGAAGTGACGTATTTGAAGCCAGACTGTCATGGTGTGATTTCAGTCGCTCAGGTTAAAGAAGCGCTCCGAGAGGACACTATCTTAGTCTCTTTGATGCATGGAAATAATGAGCTAGGTGTATTAACGGATATCGCTGGGGTAGGGGAATTAACTCGCTCTAATGGTGTTTTTCTTCATGTGGATGCAGCGCAAACAACGGGCAAGATTGCCATTGATGTCAACGCTATGAAGGTTGATTTGATGTCACTTACCGCACATAAAACTTATGGGCCTAAAGGTATTGGGGCTTTGTATGTGCGTCGTACGCCTAAAGTTAAGTTAGAGGCACAAATTCATGGTGGAGGTCATGAGCGGGGTATGCGTTCGGGAACATTAGCTACGCATCAAATCGTGGGTATGGGTGAAGCGTTTCGTTTGGCCGGTGAAGAGATGGAGCAAGACTGTGCCCGAATTACCACTTTGCGTGAGCGTCTTTGGGGAGCGTTAAGTGAATTGCCTGGTGTATATTTGAATGGTGATTCAGATCAGCGTGTTGCCGGCGTGTTGAATGTTGGTTTTGCTGATGTTGATGGTGAAGTGTTGCTGATGTCGTTAACAGATATTGCCGTATCGTCCGGATCAGCTTGTACGTCAGCAAGCCTAGAACCGTCTTATGTTTTGCGTGCGATCGGCTTGCCAGATGCCTTAGCTCACAGCTCATTGCGTTTGTCTGTTGGTCGATTTACCACGGAAGAGGAAGTGGATTTTGCTGCGCTTACGATTAAAACCGCTGTGAGTAAGCTAAGATAGCGCTAAAACGTTATGAAATAGCCTGATTGGCGATATATAACAAAAGAAAATGTATTTTGACATACAAATTTAACAAAGAGATGCGTATAATCCACGCGCTGAACTTTTATGTCCTGGGTCGTGTAAATCATCACCCTTTTTAATTTAATTTGGAGCTATATCATGGCGTTGGAACGTACTCTATCTATCATCAAACCAGATGCTGTTGCTAAAAATGTAATCGGCGAAATCTACACTCGCTTTGAGCGCGCTGGTCTTAAAATTGTTGAAGCTAAAATGGTTCAACTAGACGACGAATTGGCTGGCGGTTTTTACGCTGAGCACAAAGAACGTCCTTTCTACAAAGATTTGGTTGGCTTCATGACATCTGGTCCTGTTGTTGTTTCTGTTCTTGAAGGTGAAGGCGCTGTTCTTCGTCACCGTGAACTAATGGGTGCAACTAACCCTAAAGAAGCAGCTGCTGGCACTTTGCGTGCAGATTACGCAACTTCTATTGATGCAAACGCTGTACACGGTTCTGATTCTGTTGAATCTGCAACTCGTGAGATTGCTTACTTCTTCGGTAAGTAATTGACAATTTGGGCTTTTATGTCCAAGTCGATTTGTAAAAGCGAGCGTAAGCTCGCTTTTTTACAGAGGCTTCTGAAAAGACTTTTCTTTTCAGAGGCTTTTTTCGTTTACACTTAATGCTATACACAGCAAGCGATCTTTATTATGACTGACATCAAAAAAGTAAACCTATTAGGTTTATCTCCTGAAAAATTGATTGAATTTTTCGAATCCATTGGCGAGAAAAAATTTCGCGCGACTCAGGTGATCAAATGGATTCATCAAAAGGGAGCGGATAGCTTCGAAGAAATGACAGATGTTAGTAAGGTCTTGCGTGCAAAGCTGGAAAAAATCTGTGAAATTCGTGCTCCTGAGGTTGTTTCACAAAATATTTCATCAGACGGTACTCGAAAATGGATCATTCGTACCGAAGGCGGTAAGAATGATTGCGTAGAAACAGTATTGATCCCAGATGGTGATCGCGCGACCTTATGTGTGTCTTCGCAAGTAGGTTGTTCGTTGGATTGCAGTTTTTGTTCGACAGGTAAGCAAGGTTTTAACCGTAACTTGACGCCAGCAGAAATCATTGGGCAAGTTTGGATTGCGATTAAATCTTTTGGTCCAATGGATCCAAATGGCCCTCGTCGTGTGACTAACGTTGTCATGATGGGAATGGGTGAGCCTCTGATGAACTTTGAACCAGTGGTTGATGCAATGATTCTGATGATGCATGATCACGCTTATGGCTTATCTAAGCGTCGCGTTACTTTGAGCACATCTGGCGTAGTGCCAAAAATTTACGAGTTAGTGAAGCGTACCGATGTATCGTTAGCGATTTCTTTGCATGCGCCAAACGATGAGTTGCGCAGTCAGTTAGTCCCTATCAATAAAAAATACCCTATCGCTGAGTTGATTGAGTCATGTCAGTATTATTTAGAAAACCTGCCTGATAAGCGTCATATCACCATTGAATATACGCTCATGTCAGGGGTTAATGATAATGAAGAGCAAGCGCACGAACTAGCAGAGCTGCTTAAAGTATTGGAATGTAAAATTAATTTAATTCCATTCAACCCTTTCCCTAATTCGGGATATGAAAAACCATCTAACAACCGAACTCGTCGTTTTCAGAAGATTTTGGCTGATGCTGGCTATACTGTTACTGTTCGAACCACTCGTGGCGATGATATTGATGCCGCTTGTGGTCAATTGGTTGGTGATTTCCAAGATAAAACCCGTCGCAGTCAGAAATATATCGACTTACATGAAGTAAAAAGCTAATGGAATAGATCGTTATGATCATAAGACAAGGATGTCTTTATGAAAAAAATTATTGTGGTGGCCGTGTGTGTTGGTTCGTTGCTGTTATCTGCTTGTGCCTATCAGTCAGTTAGTCAGAATGATCAGCATTATACCGATAAAAAAAGACTCTCTCTTGCACAAGCGCACTTACTGCTCGGGCAATGGGCTTTAACTAAATCTCAACTAGATCATGTTGAGACAAAAGGTCGAGAATATTGGCGTTTGCTTAGCTTATATTGGCTAAGTGTGGGCGATGAAACGAAAGCCTTAGCGGTCCATCATCAGGCGTTGCTCTTGTACCCTAAAGATGATTTCTTATTAAATAACTTGGGGGTGATTTTAGGCCAGAAACAGCAGTGGTCTAAGGCGTGTGATGTCTTTCAAAAGGCATCTCTTATGGGACTTTCCTCTCGGCAATCTGTATGGATTAATCTTTCTCGATGTGCAATCCGTCAAGATGATGTAAAAAAAGCTGCAAAGGATCTAAAACGAGCAAAAGAAGTCGCTGATTTACCTCTTATTGGTTTGATGACTGAGCTTAATCTTGTTTTAATACAGGGTAACCTTAGTAGGGCTCGCCTCATTCTAAACAATATCCAAGCTGAAACTAATAATGCGCGAAACACTGCGTATTTTGATGAATATAACTGTCTGTCGCAGCAAGTTATCGCTCGCGAAACTGACCCTACAATTTATTCATCGGCGAGCACTTCGACATGCTTGGATCGCTCAAGGTATTAACATGACAACTGAATCCCAAACTGATGTTTCATCAAACGGCAGTAGCACAGTAAATATTGATATCGGCAGAACCTTAAAAGCATCTCGTATTGAGCAAAAGTTAGATGAAAGACAGATATCTACAGAACTGAAAATACCTTTAGATCAAGTGATGGCACTTGAAGATAATCGCTTTGAATACTTTAAATCTAGTACTTTTGCGCGAGGCTATTTAAAAAGCTATTGTCGTCTACTTAATCTAGATGCAAAGGAAATACTGGCAGCTTTTGATGCTTTAGTGACTGGTTCAAAGTCTGAATCCAATATCAAACCGGTTGATAAAGTCACGAATAAACAAGTTGGCTTTGGCGATCCGTTTGTCATTCTTGTGTCTATCGTTATTATTGCAGTATTGATCTTTTTAGCATTCTGGTGGCCAACCTTTTCGAGTAATAACTCGGCCGTCATTCAAAAAGACACCAGCCCAGAGCAAACGCAAGTAGTAGAGGATTCTAGTAACCCTAAATCTGAGTTGACAGCTTCTTCTGAGGTGTTAACTACTAATGTAGAGGCTTCTGATACAGCCAGCGATACCTCTATTTCTGATGATCCAGTTATTGATAAATCGGTAGCAGTACAAGATGCTAATGTCACCACAGGATTATCAGCAGAAACGATAGCTCTGTTAGAAGAGGCGGGAGTGAACCCTCAAAAAGTAGAAGCAGCAACAAGAGAGGTTGCTGCTGATGACGTTACTGATAATGTTACTGATAATGTGAGCGTCCCTGCGACACCTTCTTATAATAATGATGTTGAAGTTACTTTCGATGCAGATTGCTGGATTGAAATTCGTAGCGGCACAGGTAAAATTCTTTTCTCTGGTGTGAAAGCATCAGGTAGTCAACTTGCAGTAACTGGAATAGCACCTTATCGCGTTGTTGTTGGTTATGCTCGAGGTGTCTCCTCATTTAAATTTAAAGGTGAAGTCTATGACTTCTCTTCTTATACCCATAAAGATTTGGCTCGTTTCGAGCTCAAGTAGAGATAATTATGCATTTTGAATCGCCAATAAAACGTCGTCAGTCGCGTCAAATTATGGTGGGGAATGTGCCAGTCGGTGGTGGCGCTCCCATTAGTGTACAGAGTATGACAAATACAGAAACCTGTGATGTCGATGCTACCGTTGCTCAAATAAGAGCAATCGCCAATGCTGGTGGGGATATCGTGAGGGTATCTATTCCTTCGATGGACGCTGCTGAAGCCTTTAAAGAAATTCGTAAACAAGTGTCCGTACCGTTAGTTGCAGATATTCATTTTGATTATAAAATTGCGCTTAAAGTAGCGGAATACGGTGTTGATTGCTTACGTATTAATCCAGGTAATATCGGTAATAAAGACCGTATTAGAGCGGTAGTTGATTGTGCCAGAGATAAAAATATTCCCATTCGTATTGGTGTTAATGCTGGGTCTTTAGAAAAAGATCTACAGAAAAAGTACGGAGAACCAACGCCGGATGCATTGGTTGAATCTGCTTTTCGCCAGATCCAGTATTTTGATGAGTTGGATTTTCATGAATACAAACTCAGCTTAAAAGCCTCGGATATTTTTATGACGGTTGAAGCGTATCGCAAGATCGCCAATCAAATCGATAATCCGCTGCATTTAGGTATTACTGAAGCTGGTGGCTTACGCTCTGGTACCGTTAAATCATCAATTGGACTAGGTCTGCTATTGATGGATGGTATTGGTGACACATTGCGAGTTTCGCTTGCCGCCGACCCAGTACAAGAAATTAAAGTCGGTTGGGATATGTTACGTAGTCTTAAATTGCGTAACCGTGGTATTAACTTTATCGCTTGCCCAAGTTGTTCTCGTCAGAACTTTGACGTGATTAAAACAATGAATCAGCTAGAAGAACGACTTGAGGATATTGTTGTCCCAATGGATGTTGCTGTTATTGGTTGTATTGTTAATGGACCAGGTGAAGCGAAAGAGGCGGATATTGGTCTCGCTGGTGGTTCTCCAAATAACTTGGTGTATTTAGACGGTAAACCAAACAGTAAATTTAAAAATGAAACGTTAGTTGATGATCTTGAAAAAATGATTCGTCAAAAAGCAGAAGTTAAAGAACGTGAGATGGCGAACATCATCGTTAAAAACTAAGGAATTGTAGTGGCTCGTAAAATCCAAGCTATCCGAGGAATGAACGATATTCTTCCTGGCCAATCATCTGTTTGGCAATATTTAGAAAGTACAGTAGCCGATGTTGTTAAGTCGTATGGTTATCAACAAATTCGTTTTCCTATTGTAGAAAATACAGATCTATTTAAACGTGGCGTAGGTGAAACTACGGATATTGTTGAGAAAGAGATGTATACCTTTGACGATCGTAATGGAGAGTCTCTTACATTACGTCCTGAAGGGACGGCCAGCTGTGTGCGCGCAGCGGATCAAGCCGGTTTGCTTTTTAATCAAGTTCAGCGTCTGTGGTACACAGGGCCAATGTTTCGTTACGAACGACCGCAAAAAGGTCGTTATCGCCAGTTTCACCAAGTTGGTGTGGAATCGTTTGGTATGGCTAGTGCGGAGATTGATGCAGAATTAATTATTCTATCTGCTCGGTTGTGGAAAAAATTAGGCCTGCTTGAGCATGTTGAGCTTCAGCTTAATACCATTGGTTTAGCGTCAGAACGAGAATCTTACAAAGCGGCCTTGGTTGATTATCTGACAGAGTTTAAAGATCAGTTGGATGAAGATAGCCAGCGTCGGTTAACGACAAATCCTCTACGGATTCTAGATTCTAAAGATGAAGCGACACAAACGGTGTTAAATAAGGCGCCGAGTCTAGAAGATTTTATTGGCGAAGAGTCACAAGCGCATTTTGATCGATTACAAGCAATTCTGACAGCAAATGGCGTGCCTTTTGTGATTAACCATCGACTTGTTCGTGGTTTAGATTATTACGGCAAAACTGTATTTGAATGGGTTACTGAGCATCTTGGTTCTCAGGCAACGATCTGTGCTGGCGGTCGCTATGATGGTTTGGTTGAGCAGCTTGGTGGTAAATCTACACCAGCCGTTGGTTTTGCTATGGGGATCGAACGTTTAGTATTGTTACTAGAAACGCTGAATCTTATTCCAGAAGAAGCGAAAGCATCAACGGATGTTTTTATCGTTAGTTTTGGTGATGACGCTGAGTTAGCGTCTTTTGTGCTTGCTGAAACGCTTCGTTCAAAAATGAAAGATGTTACTGTGCTGCGTCATTGCGGCGGTGGTAACTTTAAAAACCAGATGAAAAAAGCCAATAATTCCGGTGCTCGTATAACGCTTATTATGGGGCAGGAAGAAGTAGATAATGGCGTATGTCAGGTTAAAGATATGCAAGCAGGTGAGCAAGAGTCCTGTGAGATTTCTGAAATCGTTAGCTGTGTTAGTGCTAAATTGCAATTGAATTAAGAATTTCGCCAGTAAAGGCATCTTGAACGAGGGATAAACAGTGTCTGAATTAAAGACTGAAGAAGAACAGATCGAAGCGTTTAAAGATTGGTGGAAAAAGAATGGCACTATATTAGTCATTATTATTGCGATTAGTTTGGGTGGCTACTTTGGTTGGCAAGCATGGCAAAAAAGCCAAGCGAATCATCTTAGTGAAGCGTCTGCTTTGTACCAAAATATGATTGAAGCGGCTGCTGATTTAACAAAAGAAAATAACCAGAAAACGGTTTCTTTTGTCTCCGCGCAATTGTCTAACGATTATGGTGATACCGGTTATGCCATGTTCGCTAAACTATTTTCTGCTCGTCTTGATGCGCAAAAAGGCAATTACGATACAGCAATTACCGATTTAGAAGGCGCGATTAAGCAAACAGAAGATCCTTCTTTTATTGCTTTAGCGAATTTACGTGTGACGAAGTTGTTGCTGCAAAAAGAAGACTATAAAGGTGCATTAGCACGTTTAGAGCAGGTTAAGCCTGCAGAGTTTCTGGCGCAACGCCAAGAGTTAGCAGGTGATATTTATCTTCTTCAAGGTAAGCGTGATGAAGCTCGGGCTTCGTATCAAAAGGCTAGTGAAGCGTTGGGCGCTAATACTAAGCACCCTTTACTTGATATTAAACTCAAGGATTTAGTCAAAGGTTGATTATGAAAAAGTCGCTTGTTGCTGGTGTTTTTTTGGCTGTGTTAATGCTTCAGGGATGTTCAAGCTCTCGTCCTGATCTAGATGATCCTTCGCCGATTGAAAGCGAGGTGGATTTAGACAGTACCTGGAGTACTGGAGTGGATGGAGACTTTGGTGAGACGAGTGAACGTTATAACTTAGTCGCAAAAGATGGCTCTTTATTCTTTGTGACTCGTGAAGGCTCGGTTTATCAATTGTCAGAAAAAGATGGGGATGAGCTTCTTTATATCGAAACCCCATTTAAGCCTAGTGCAGGCGTCACCTTGAATAATGATACTATCTATTTTGGTACTTATGAGGGTGAACTGGTTTCTTTTTCGCTGAGTAAAAAAGCGGTTAACTGGAGCCAAAGACTGAGTTCCGAGGTGTTGTCAGAGCCTGCTTATTTCGATGGCAAGTTAGCGGTGCAAACCGCAGACGGTTGGATCAGTTTGATGGATGCTAGTGACGGAAATACGTTGTGGCGAGCAAAAGAGGATTTGCCAGCGTTAACTGTCCGTGGTACAAGTGCGCCTATTATTATCGATGGTAAGGTCCTTGCAGGCTTTTCTGACGGTAAAGTAAAAGCTTTTGATTTAGAAACAGGTAAGCAAGTTTGGTCATATGAAGTGGGCAAACCTGAAGGCCGTTATGAAATCGAGCGACTAAGTGATGTCGATGGGCGCTTAGTTGTAAAAGATGGTGTTGTTTATGCTGCGGCTTATAATGGCACAGTAACGGCTTTATCATTGCAAAAAGGCAGCCCAATTTGGCAACGCAACATTCCAAGTTCAGTAGGAGTTGCAATAAGAGGTGATCTACTTATTGCTGTTGACTTAAACAGTAATGTGATTGCTTTGAATGCCCGCAATGGTTCAGAAGTGTGGGAAAATAAGACACTGAAAGATCGTGACTTAATTACCCCTGAATTTTTTAGAGATTATGTTGCAGTGATGGATCGGGGTGGTTATGTCCATTTACTTGATTTGGAAACAGGCATAGTAAAAGGTCGTGATATCGCGGACGATGATGATGCTCCAGGAAGTCGTATGGTCGCTGATGGTAATCAGTTATTTATATTGACGTCGGATTCAGATGTCACTGCATTGAGCTATTGAAATCAAACAGATTTCAATTTTAGCGATTTTAAAGAGGCTGCCACTCCTGAAAGGAGTGGTGGCCGCTTTGTATTTTTATAGGTAATAAAATGATCCCAGTTATTGCATTGGTAGGTAGACCCAATGTTGGAAAGTCGACCCTTTTTAATCGTCTCACACGTACACGAGATGCTTTGGTTGCCGATTATCCAGGTTTGACTCGTGACCGTAAATACGGTGATGGTAAAGCAGGCGAACATGAATTTATTATTATCGATACCGGTGGTATTAGTGGTGATGAAGTTGGCATTGATGAAAAGATGGCGCGTCAGTCTCTTTTAGCAATAGAAGAAGCGGATGCTGTTCTATTTATAGTAGATGGACGGCATGGTATTAACCCAGCTGATGAAATGATTGCGAAGCATTTACGTCGTGCTAATAAACCGATTTATCTGGTTGTTAATAAGACAGATGGTATCAATGAAGATGTCGCTTTAGCGGATTTTTACTCATTGGGGCTAGGTGAGTTGCTGCCTATTGCTGCTGCTCATGGTAAAGGTGTGCACATCTTAATTGATAAGGTTATGTTGCCTTTTGCTGAGCAAGTTGCAGAAGCGAAAAGTCAAATTCAATTAGGTTCACGCGGTATTCGTATTGGTGTAGTGGGTCGACCAAATGTTGGTAAGTCAACATTGGTAAACCGTATGCTAGGTGAAGATCGTGTTGTGGTTTATGACATGCCTGGTACAACACGAGACAGTGTTTATATTCCTTACATTCGTAATGAAAAAGAATATACGCTGATTGATACAGCCGGTATTCGACGTCGTAAGCATGTTAAAGAAGTGGTAGAGAAATTCTCGATCGTTAAAACATTGCAAGCGATTCAAGACGCCAACGTAGTGATTGTTGTTATCGACTCCCATGAGGATTTAGTTGAACAAGATCTTCACATGATTGGTTATGTGTTAGATGCGGGTCGTGGTGTGGTTATTGCGATTAATAAATGGGACGGCTTGTCGAAAGATGAGCGAGAGCACATTAAAAGTGAAGTAGAGCGTCGTTTAGGGTTTGTACCTTACGCAAAAGTTCATTATATTTCAGCCTTACATGGTACTGATGTTGGTAATCTATACGATACCATTGAAGCCACTTATGAGTCTTGTTATGCCAAATGGTCAACAAACCGTTTGACTCGGATTCTTGAAGATGCGGTTTCTGAGCATCAACCACCAATGGTTAATAGTCGTCGTATTAAGTTGCGTTATGCTCACCAAGGTGGATCAAATCCACCTAGAATTGTTGTGCATGGTAATCAAACAGATTCTCTTCCTGGTAGTTATAAAAAGTATCTGGAAAATAAATTCCGTACTATATTAAATATTACTGGAACGCCAATCTCGTTTGAATTCAAGTCAGCAGAGAATCCATTTGCACCTAAAAAATAATCTTTGATTATTCCGTTGTATTCCTAAAACCTCTTCATCTAGATGAAGGGGTTTTTTTATGCCATTGGTTTTACTTGATATGAATGAGGGTAAGGTCGACTTTTTCTTTAACCAGCGGTAGATAAATTGCTTGGGCATAACACATGGAGTAGTTTCTTTAGATAGCTTATAAAAACAATAAGGAGTGCTTTGTGATAAGTCATGTTGAGTTTGATGTTCAGCCTTTCGCCGAACAGTATAAATTAGGAATAATTTGCCTTAATCGGCCTTCAGCGTTGAATTCACTGAGTATCAGTATGATTGAGGACATGTTGCGACAGTTAGAAATATGGCGGCTGGATCAGTCTGTAGTGGCTATTTGGTTGGAAGGAGCAGGAGAAAAAGCGTTTTGTGCCGGAGCGAATATTGTGGAGGTTTATAAGAGCTTAACATCTTCTTCTACAATGGATTTTGCTCAGTATTACTTTGAAACAGAATATGCACTAGATTACGCTTTGCATCGATTTCCTAAGCCAATTATTTGTTGGGGAAGTGGGTATGTTATGGGCGGTGGCATGGGATTAATGATGGCTTCTGATTATAGGTTGGTAACACCATCCAGTAAGCTTGCGATGCCTGAAATTAGTATAGGCCTTTATCCTGATGCCGGGGCAAGTTACTTTTTAAATCAGCTTGAAGATGATTCAATCGCTCGGTTTATGGCGTTGACTGGGTATCAAGTTTCAGCAAAAGACGCCTGCGAAATGGGCTTAGCTACCCACTATGTAATGTCTCAAGACAGGCAAAATCTGATTGATCGTCTTGCTCAAGGGTGTATGCCGGAGCTGGACCCTAATAAAGTAAACGCTATTATTGAGCAGGCTTTATTTACTTATTCTCAATCCGATGAACTTGCTCTCTTAAAACCTGAACTGTTCGCATTACAACCTACGATCATTGAGCTAATGTCTGGCAGTATTGAGAATATTTATACATCAATGCTATCTCATGTGCCTAGCTGTCCTGCCATGGAGAAAGCAAAAAATACCTTTTTAGCAGGAAGTCCTTTGTCTGCTCATTTAATTTTAGCGCAACTTGAATGGGCTAAAGGTAAGGGCTTGGAGTCCATCTTTGCACATGAATTACATTTGTCGACAAAGTGCTGTTTACAAGGGGATTTTAAAGAAGGTGTACGGGCTTTATTAGTGGATAAAGATAAGCGTCCCCAGTGGCAATATTCGAGTATTTCTAATGTCCCTAAAGAATGTACAGCGAATTTTTTACAATCTTATTGATATCTTGAATCGATGTTAATGTTCCTCTTGTGCTTTTTTGCTCTGAAAATCTTTTAGAGCCAGTGTGAGTGCATCTATCGCTACTTGATTGTCTATATTGTTATCTTCAATAAGGGCAATCAAATCAATAGCGAGCTTGATATGTTCGGGGGCATTTTCTAAAGGCATAATCGTTCCGTATAAAAAGTGTCGTATTTATCGTGTTAAAATAGGAGTGTTAATGAATAATATCTGCTAAAGATAGATTAGATTATCTGCGTTGCCTATTGTCGAGGATATAATGAATAACGACAAGTTCTTATGATCGTTTGAGGTAGAGATGACATGATGCTTAATGAGGTTGGTGTGATTACAAATGAATTTTGGTTGGACCGTTGGAAGACGGGGCGAATTGGTTTTCACAAAGAAGGGGTTAACCCGCGCCTGATCGATTATTGGCCGACTTTACCAAAAGGTAATCGTGTATTGGTGCCTTTGTGTGGTAAATCAAACGATATGATTTGGTTGGCTGAACAAGGTTACAAGGTGACAGGGGTAGAGTTATCATCTCTTGCTGTGGTTCAGTTTCTTGGCGATAACGACCTTGTTTATACAACACATGAAGAAGGCGCATTGAAAATTCATACGGTTGAAGGGTTACCGTTAAGAATTATTGAAGGCGATTTCTTTGCTTTTTCAGAGACGGGCTTTGATGCTTGCTATGACCGTGCTGCTATGGTGGCAATGCCCTCAGACATACGTGAACGCTATGTTTCACATACCCTTTCTTTGTTAACACCGGCTGCTTTTTTACTGCTAATTTCATTACATTATGAAGGTGACAAGCAAGGGCCTCCATTTTCTGTTACTCATGATGAGGTGAATACAATGTGGGGGTATCGCATTCAAAAAATTGCTTCTGAAGATTTAGTGCAAACAAACAGCCAGTATAAGAATATCGGTTACGAGTTCTTTGAAGAGAGTGTTTGGCATATTGCTTCTGTGTAAAAAGACATCTAGAAGGCTTTACATATTGGCGCTGTATACCTGAGTGATTTTCTGGGATAATGCCGGAAAATTCACCCGATAACCTATGTATCTGCGTAACACATACAGTGTTATGTCATCGTGGTTACGTCGATACTAAGAGCTGCCAATGATCAAACGACATAAAACCGCCATTAACCTTTTCTCATACCCAGAATACTGGGCTGAGTGCTATGGTGTTTCTCCTTTTTTACCAACGACTCGCGAAGAGATGGATTTACTTGGCTGGGATAGTTGTGATGTTATTATCGTCACAGGTGATGCTTATGTAGATCACCCTAGTTTTGGTATGGCAGTGTTGGGCCGTTTGCTAGAAGCTAAAGGTTATCGTGTTGGTATTATTGATCAGCCTGATTGGCGTAATACAGACGATTTCATGCGCTTGGGTCGGCCTAATTTGTATTTTGGGGTGACGGCAGGGAACATGGATTCTTTGATTAACCGTTATACTGCTGATCTTAAAGTACGTAATGATGATGCCTATACACCCTATGGTGTTGGCGGAAAACGTCCTGATAGAGCCGTTATTGTATACTCTCAGCGTTGTAAAGAAGCGTTTCACGATGTTCCAGTTATGATCGGAGGTATTGAAGCAAGCTTACGTCGTATTGCTCAATACGATTACTGGAGCGATGAAGTTCGACGCTCGGTTCTTATTGATTCCACTGCGGATATTCTGCTTTATGGTAATGCCGAACGAGCGATGCTTGAGGTGACTCATCAAGTCGCGATGGGCAAGAGTATAAAAGATCTGACGGGAATTCGTGGTACAACGATTGTTCGAGATGCGCCACCAGGAGGCTATACAGAAATTGATTCTACGCGAGTTGATTGGCCGGGCAAGGTAGATCAAATATACAGTCCTTATGAATATATTCCAGAAGGGAAATGCCAAACCAAAGATGGCAAAGAAGACCCTGATGTGATGCCGATTCGAGTGATTCCTGCGCCGCTGCGACGTGGTGAAAAACTGGATCCAGAAAAAACCTATGTACGCCTGCCGTCATTTGAAAAAGTATCGAAAGATCCTGTTTTATACGCTCATACGTCACGTATTCTGCACCTTGAGTCTAATCCTCATAATGCACGAGCGTTAATTCAAAAGCATGGGAAGAAAGAAATTTGGGTTAATCCACCACCAATTCCATTAGAAACACCAGAGATGGATGGTGTGTTTGGTCTGCCGTATGCACGAGTACCTCATCCCAAATATAAGAAAGCACGAATCCCAGCCTATGACATGATCAAGACATCGATCAATATTATGCGTGGTTGTTTTGGTGGTTGTACTTTCTGTTCGATTACCGAGCATGAAGGACGGGTGATTCAGAGCCGATCTCATGAATCTATTTTGGATGAAATTGAAGATATTAAAGCGAAAGTCCCTGGCTTTACTGGACATATCTCTGATTTAGGTGGTCCGACATCAAATATGTATACCTTGAATTGTAACGATGATGAAGTGCAAGCTTCTTGTCGTAAGCTTTCTTGTGTGTACCCAACTATTTGCTCTAATTTAAATACAGACCATAGTCCAACAACGCAGCTTTATCGTAAAACGCGTGCCATCGAAGGTATTCATACCGTTTCTATTGCCTCAGGTTTGCGTTATGACCTAGCAGTGGAAGATCCTGAATATGTTCGAGAATTAGTGACTCATCATGTTGGCGGGTTACTTAAAATTGCGCCTGAGCACTCTGAGAAAGACACTCTTTCTAAAATGATGAAGCCGGGTATGGGAAGTTACGAACGTTTTAAGCGAATGTTTGATAAATATTCAAAAGAAGCGGGTAAAAAGCAACATTTGATTCCTTACTTTATTGCAGCACATCCTGGTAGCTCAGATGAAGACATGATGAATCTGGCGCTTTGGTTGAAAACAAACGACTTTAAACCGGATCAAGTACAAACCTTTTATCCGTCTCCTATGTCGCTCGCTACCGCCATGTACCATTCTGGTAAAAATCCACTGAAACCAGTGTCGTATAAGAGTGAAGATGTTTATACCCCGAAAGACTATAAGCAGCGTACGGTTCAGAAAGGCTTCCTGCGTTATCATGATAAGAATAATTGGCAAGACTTACGAAATACACTGACTAAAATGGGTCGAACTGATCTTATCGGTGATGGTAATAATAAATTGGTACCATCGGAAGATAAAGAGAAGCAGATGCACCGTCGCCCGATGAAAGCAAAACCAGGACAACAAACAGGCGCTTCTCATACTTCAAATCGCCCGACGATGGAGAAGGCGGTAGCGGCTGATAAAGCACGACATAAATCTAAGCCTTCGAAATCAGGAGGAAATGCTTCTTCTCGGGCTGGGACTTCTCCAGCCAGTGTTGCGCCGGCCAAGCGTCGTAAATCGAAAGTAAGGTCGCGCTAATCGTTAGCTAACGATTACTAATTAAACCCGTAATAACTCGATTATTACGGGTTTTTTATTATGTGCTGTGTGCACTAATGTTGCGCGAGAAAAAACTAACTGCGATTAAGTGATGCAACCCAAGTGATAAAAAGCGCTTTCTATGGATAATTCCGACATTGCTTTTGGTATGTGTTATGCATATCTTAATAAGATTAAGTTAATTACACTATGTTACTGAAGCGTTAGACTAGGACCTAGTTGACGTTAATCGCTTTCACAAGAAGCGGACGATAGATACTTCGTATTAACCAAAAGTTAGTTCGAACACTGAGGACATTATCATGAATGTAACACACCGTTGGCTTTCTATTATCGAAGGTTGTTTACTCGTTGCTTTAGGTATTCATATTTTGAATTCTGCTGGGTTACTGATTAGTGGCACCGCAGGCATTGGTATGATTTTGCGTCAGTTTACGGACTTTTCTTTTGGGCAATTATTCTTTTTGCTCAACATCCCTTTTTATATTCTTGCTTGGCGTACGTTAGGTCGAGATTTTACAATCAGTACCTTTGTCAGCATTAGTTTATTGTCTGCTTTCTCAGAGTTAATGAGGCATTATGTATCGATTGATATGAATCCTATATTATCTGGCACTCTGGGAGGATTATTGGTTGGTTTTGGTCTGATTATTTTATTTCGACACAATGCGTCTTTAGGTGGCCTAAATATCTTATCGGTTTATTTAGAGCGACGCTATGGTATTCATGCTAGTAAAACGACCTTTGCGGCAGATATTTTAGTCTTTACCGTGGCGATATTTACGTTGAATGCAGAGAGTATAGGTTATTCATTAGTTGCTTTTGTTTTTCTTAGTTCGGTCGTTGGCCGTTATCATCGGCCTCCAAAGTGGGCTCAAGCGAAAGAAATTAAAGCGGCTTAACGGTTAACTGCCTTTAAACTAATAAATTAGCTTTTATATATTAGTTTAAAGGCAGGATGATACTTGTTTGCTTGATTAGTTTTTAGGTTGATTAGAGCGACTATTAGTTAATTTTTTGGTTAGTTGCTTAGTTATAGAAATAACAATTAATAGCGCCAGTATTATGCCGGTAGAAAGTGTTATCCAGTTAGGTAAAAGACTCAGTTCAGGCCCTATTTGAGGTATAACAGAGATATGAAACTTAGCAACTAAGAAGTCGACCAGAAAACCAAAAAATAATGCACCGCCTAGTACTCCTGTTAAATAGCTAAGTAAGGCTTTTTTCCCTAATTCTTTTACCACTACCCCTAATGTGGCGATGTTAGTGGCAGGTCCGGCCATCATAAAAACCAACACAGCACCAGGAGCAACGCCTGCCAATAATAATCCGGCTGCAATAGGTGTTGAAGCGGTCGCACAGATGTACATAGGAATAGAAATAATCACCATAACAAGCATAGCTAATAAACCATCTCCCCAAGAGGCAAGGAATCCATCAGGGATATAGGTTTGCACCAAGGCGGCGAAGCCTAGACCTGTTAATAGCCAGAGAGCGGTGTCGTCTAATAATTCTGTAGTGGCATACACTAACCCAGAACGTACTTTTCCTACTATGTTTGTGGTGGTTTGGGCGCTGCCACAGCAATCAGACTCAGTTGATTTTGTTGAACTACAACAGGATGCTTCTGCTGCTTGTGTTGAGCTACAGCAGGTCGTTTTTTGTATCGGTGGTTCGGTTACTTGTTCTTTATCTTCATCTTTACCAACGAGGAGACCTGCAACAATAGCACTCGAAATTGCTGCTATAGGACGTACGATAGCCATAAAAGGGCCTAATAGTACGTATGAGACGGTAATTGAATCGATACCCGTTTCTGGTGTTGATACTAAAAAAGACGTGGTGGCCGCTTTTGAGGCGCCTGCACGACGTAAGCCAACCGCTGCTGGAATAACACCACAAGAACATAAAGGTAAGGGGGCGCCGAAAATAGCTGCTTTAATGGTAGCCTTAAGGCCATGTCCACCGAGTTGTTTGTTCATCCAGCTCATAGGGACAAATACCTTGAGCATGCCAGCTAAAACAAAGCCTAAAAGTAACCAAGGTGCAGATTCTAAAAATAGCGTTATAAAGTGTTCTAAGAAAAGCATAAAAATTATTCCTTATGCGTGTGATGGTGGCGTTCTGGATAGACGTTATTTACATCCGATGCTAAAGCTTCAAGAATCGTACAATCTGCAGCACTTTCGGTACCACCACAGCACGCATTAGAGAGGCGTTGTAATGATTTTTGAAAATGATCAAGTTCAGCTATTTTATTTTCTACTTCAGCCAGTTTGGCATCGACGACGATTTTGACATCAGCGCAAGCACTGTTTGCTTTATTTATTTCAATAGAAAGTAGCTCATGAATGTCTGCTAAGCTAAAACCAACGGTTTTGGCTCGTACAATAAAAGACAATATTTGTTTGTCTTCTTCTGTATACATTCGATAACCTGATTCAGAGCGGCTTGAAGGGGTTAGTAGCCCATGTTTTTCGTAAAATCTGAGGGTGTCATTTTTTAAGTGAAAGGCCCTGGCTAACTCGCCAATACGGTACATTGTAGTATTACTCTTTAATAAAACTTTATATGAGTATAAACCTTAGATATTAGTCTAGGGTCAAGGCGTAAAAAAATATTATTTTGGTTTTTTCGTAGAGATGAAAAGTAGAATGGGAATCCACCGTAAAAGAAGGGTAGACTCTAAATAGGTATTTATACGTTTGTCATTGACAAACAAGTCGCTTAGCAATGATTTATTTGCATAGAGAAAGGAAGGTATCCCTAAGCATGAAGCAGATCCCCACCGTATTGATTGTTGATGATGTAGCAGAGAATCTACGGGTTTTAAATGATGTTATTTCAGCATTAGATTGCCAGGTTATGGTTGCGAATTCTGGTGAGCGTGCATTGGCTTTACTCGACAGAGTAAACCCTTGTCTTGTGCTTTTGGATGTCATGATGGGGGGGATAGATGGTTTTGAGACCTGCCGACGTATCAGAGCGAATCCTAAATTTAAGGATCTTCCAGTGGTATTTGTAACGGCGTTAGTTGATGATATTAGTCGAGGTTTTGACGCAGGCGGCAATGATTATATTACTAAGCCGATTCGTATTGAAGAAGTACGCTCTAGAGTGTCTCATCAGCTTGAGCGTTTTGATTTGATGAACGAGTTAACGGCTCTTAACCTCGCATTAGAAGACAAAGTTCGAGAGCGTACTGCAGAGCTGAATCTAGTAAACCGAAACTTACGCAAAGAAGTTAGTGAACGACGTTACATGCAAGACCGTTTAAATTATCTTGCTCAGCATGATTTCGTCACCCAACTTTATAATCGAGACGCTTTAGATGAGCACATAACTCACCTTATATCTGGCGTTCAAGCCAAAGCAAATGCTCACACCCCTTATTTTATACTTATTGATATTAATGAATTCCGATTAATTAATGATGCTTGTGGTTGCATTGCAGGTGATGAATTATTACATCAATTAGCATCGCTCATTAATGATCTTTGTTCACCTCAGAGAGATTTTTGTACGCGATTAAGCGGCGATAAATTTGCTATTGCGGTTGGGCGAGGTGGGATTGAAGCGGTGGAGTCCTTATTTAATACGCTGACTCAGCGCATAAATGACTTTATTTTTATTTGGGATAAGCGTGAATTTAAGACGTCTGTTACGACCATTGCGATCCCGATAACATTAGAAATGGTGTCTTTTGAACAAGTGATTATGTTAGCTGATGAAGTTGCTTACGCTAGTAAAAAAGCAGGAATTCATTCTCGAATTGTGAGTAATGCAAAGGACCTTGCGTATGAAGAACGAAGAGGTAATTTGAATTGGGGGTTAAAAATTGTAGATGGTCTTGCAAAAGATTTATTTGAAGTACATTTCCAGCAAGTTATTTCCTTATCTGAAAAAGATGATTCAGGTAAGAAAATTGAAATTTTAGTGCGTTTAAAAGTGAGCGTCCGGGCATCACCATCTAGGCAAGCTCAAATTATTATCTATCACTT
>JBQEFB010000031.1:0-33661 GCA_052107635.1 Marinomonas sp.
GGTCGTGGTCGTGGTCGTGGTCGTGGTCGTGGTCGTGGTCGTGGTCGTGGTCGTGAGTATGATGCTGTATTGTAGGCATATCCATACTGTGAAATGTTTCCACCAAACGAGGATCTAAACTAGCCTCCAAAAGTGACATAGGCTCTGTTATAACAAGCTGATCAGCGCCAATCGAATGGGCTTTACAATAGGCATCTAGACAATCAAAATCAGCTTGTTGATAAGACGATACATGACTCGCAACAATGACATCCGCACAATCAACTTGATCATTAAAAATAGCGTGTTGAGTATAGCGTTCATCTGATAAAGTACGAGCATCAAGCACACAAAACGCTCCAGTTACCAATAAGATATCTTGATACTGAGGTGCTTTTAGCGCTTCTATAATTTGCTTAGGATGCCCCAAGCCAGATGGCTCAATAATAATCCTATCTGGATTTTTCTCGCGTATCAGTTGATTCAATCCCTGAGCAAATGCCGCTGACGTTGTACAGCAAACACAACCACCAGGCACTTCTTTAATAGCCACTCCGGTATCAAATAATAACGCACTATCTAAACCAATATCACCAAACTCATTTACCAACACCGCCCAGCGTTCGTACGCAGGTGCTTGTGATAACAACGAACGAATCAAGGTGGTTTTTCCCGCCCCTAAAAAGCCAGTAATAATAGTTACTTTAATACCTTGATAACGCATGCAAACACCTATAAAAATACTCTAAAACTAAACCCGAACTTTGACATTGTTATTAACGTCTTTACTACGGCGAATAAACGCATCATCAGCGACCGCTCTTGAGGATTTTGCTAAGCGGTCATACAGCAACACATTCACAGAAGCGGCCAAATTCATACAGCCGATCGTCGGTACAAATACGACAAAATCCGCACGATCAACTACTTTCTGACTGATGGTTCCATCTTCTGGACCAAATATATATAACGCCTTTTCAGGGTGATCAAATATCGGCAGAGGGGTTGCCCCTTGGATTAAATCAACACAAACAATTTTAGTATCCTCATCTACCGCATCAATTAATTCAGTCACATCGAGGGAGGCTATATTTACTAATGGAATCGAAGCATGTGCCTTTTTAGTATCCGTTGACAATTTAGCCGCTCGATCATAACGCTGCCCAGAATACAAAACCTGATCAACTTGATAACAACCCGCTGCCCGCATTACTGAACCAACATTGGATGTGCTTTTGGGATTGGTTAAGCCTATTGAGAGAAAATCTTTATTCATTTGGGTTAAAAAACCTTTAAAAAGCGAAGCACCTTGCTAAAAGGCGCATTAAATACACACGAATAATATCATTCTTTTGCTTGATTCCCATAAATAAGACAAGACCTCACAAGACCCTTGTTTAACGTTTTTATACCGTTACATTCACGCTATGCTAACGCCTTTCTTACGACACTTTTACAGGTACCCGCCATGTCATTTATCAAAAAAATGTCATTTATTAAAAAATGTGCACTCGCACTTTTGACCATCGCTACTTTTCAAACTCATGCAGCTTCTGTATGGAAAGTATCGTCGGGGGGGAACACCTTGTATCTTGGTGGTACTATTCACGTATTAACAGCAGAAGATTACCCACTTCCAGCAGCGTATGATAAAGCCTATCAAGCAGCGGATAAAGTGGTGTTTGAAACCAACATTTCTGCTATTAGTTCTCATAACTACCAGAAAGAAATGATCGATCAATTATCATTCACCGATGGCACTACTGTTGACCAAGTGATTGACCCTAAAACCTATAAAGCACTAAAAGAATATTTAATTGATCGCCATATTCCATTAGAAAAAGTCGCTACCCTTAAGCCAAGCTTTCTCGCGATGACTCTAAGTATCACAGAATTACATTCATTAGGTTTTAATAGTGAAGGGGTTGATCAGTACTACTCTAAAAAAGCCACTCTCGATAATAAAGCGCAAACGTGGTTAGAAGGCCCTCAAGAACAAATCGACATAATAAAAAGCCTAGGTGAAGGCAATGAAACCGCAATCCTTGAATACTCATTACAAGATATTGAAGACATGCCAGAATCCATCAAAGCATTAAGAAAAAACTGGCGTGACGGTAATATGGTAGCCATGGCTGATGCAACCATTACTAATTTCAAAAAAGATTACCCAAAAATTTATCATGCACTATTAGTCAATCGTAATAAAAACTGGCTACCAAAAATTAAAGCCATGTTTAACGATGACAGTACTGAATTTGTCATGGTAGGTGCCATGCACTTAGCAGGCAAAGATGGTCTACTTGCCCAACTTCAAGAAAGTGGTTACAAAATCGAAAGGCTTTAGCTCACTACATCATAACTTGCATTTAATTGCGTTAACTTAATAGAAAAAGCGAGACAAATAATGCCTCGCTTTTTCCATTAAAAATCGCTCTCAACTTTTAGATAATAGTTATGTATTATCCAGCCCCCATTAGGCACCCATCTTCTTCTTGTCGCACCACTGACACCTCTAAATAGTAACGTCATATAAACCACCTATAGCCATCTTCATTTTTGACTTCGCAAAGATGAGGTATTGATATATGATGCGCCACTCATTTTTCATCACCCATATATACAGCTAGGTAACTATGTCTTACAACGCACTCTACACTGACTTATCTGGCTATTATGACCTCATGTGTGCTGATATCGATTACCAAAGCCAGAGCAGCAGCGCCTATCGCTTACATCAAATTTTTGGTAATGGTGGCACTCAACACTTGGATTTAGCCTGTGGCACAGGTCCACATATTAACTACCTAATACAACAGGGTTTTACTTGCGAAGGCTTAGACATTAATCAGCCTATGTTGGAAATCGCTAAACAACGCTGTCCAGAAGGAAATTTTGCTCTGGGGAATATGTGTGAATTTAGTGTTGATCAACCTTTTGATCTTATTACCTGTTTTTTATACTCAGTCCATTACAGCGGTGATATTCAAAATCTAAAAGGCTGTTTATTAAGTGTTTACGAGGCATTAAACGAAGGGGGGGTATTTTATTTTAATATGGTGGATAAAAATCAAATAGACAATACGCTCTTTGCGAAACACAGCGTACAACAAAAAAATGATCTATTTCACTTTAGCTCTGCTTGGCACTATATAGGCCATGGCGAAAAACAAACACTTAACGTACGAATCGATAAAACAACCAATAACCAGACATCAACCTGGCAAGATGAACACCCTATGGTGGCTATCCATTTTGATGAACTTCAAGCACTACTAACGCCTTATTTTGATGTTCATATTTTTGAGCATAATTACGATAGCATCGCTCCATGGAACAAAAAATCTGGCAATGCTATTTTTGTTTGTGTGAAACGCTAAGAATACTATTTCGCCTTCCATATTTTCGCAACGGCGCGGTCACTACCTAAAAGGCCAACAATCTCACAAACTAAGCCGACACCTAAAAATACTACCGTAGGAATAATACCACCGCCCTCTGAAAAATTAATCATGAGCAACAATGATCCTAATGACAGTGATAAAAATAATAACCCTATAATGATCAATATCGTTCTATGAGAAGCTTTATAAGCATACTCACCTTCACCTTGCTCAAACATCCCTAATATCGGTGAACATATTTTTTTCAAAAACGCTTTCATAATGACCTTAAATAGTTAGTACGTAATTAAAAGAATATACTGCAAGAAAAATGCCGACTCACCAATACCTTTTACACAGTCTAATTGACAAAAATATCGTCTAACTTAAAAAACTCTAAGGCTTTCCCACTAGATTGACTCACCAATACCATTTTAGCCGCCACTTCGGTAGCCTGTATTGGTCGATATCGACGTATTCTAGGAACCATAGTAATAATAGGCAAAAAATAACTAGCAAGGGATTCTACAACACGATATTCAGATCGCTTACCTAGCAATAACGACGGTTGAAATACACTAATGCGTGAAAAAGGTAACAATTGAATCGCCTCTTCCAACTCGCCTTTCATGCTTAAATATGCACTACGACTACAAGCACTTGCCCCACTCGACGATACCAAAAGATAATGAAGAATACCTTGCTGAGCTGCTAACTTAGCCGCTCTAAGCTGATAATCCACATCCACTTTATACTGTGCTTGAATAGATCCTGCTTGCTTCAACGTTGTTCCCAAACATGAAAACAACATATCCCCTTGAAAGTAGATGGCGTAATCCTCTAACAAATCAAAATCTATTACATGATTTTTTACTTTCTCAGAATCATAATCAAACGCATGACGCGTTAATGCCATGATACGTTCAATAGAATCAAGCTGGGTAAGGTGATCCACTACCGCGCGCCCAACCAAACCCGTCGCACCAATAACGATCGCTACTTTGCCCATATATATGGCCCTTTTAATTAAAGGTGATCACAAATTCTAATAACAAAACACACAATTTTAAAAGAGAACCGTAACTAAATAATATCGTCAGCAATAAAAAAGGCCAGAGACTAGACTCTGACCTTTTGGCGTAACGCTTTTTACATACCGATCAATTCGCTTAACTTACTTTAGTTAACCAGTTATGTGTATCGGGTGCGTTACCCCATTGAATGTCATTCAATGCTTTACGCAATTTTTCAACAACTGGCCCAGGTTCACCAGAACCCACCTTGATGTCTTCGCCATTATGAATAAAAGTGCCTACAGACGTTAGTACGGCCGCCGTACCAGACAATGCCGCTTCAACACCCGGTTTTGCTGCACGCTCAAGTAATTCAGTTACCGTTAAATCACGTTCAGTAACCGTCATACCTAAATCAGCGGCTAACATAAGCACCGTTGAACGAGTCACACCATGAAGAAAACACGTGTCCAATGCTTTCGTAATGATTTCATTACCATCGATCAACAAGAAGTTCGCCGCACCCGTTTCTTGAACATCACCATTTGGACAGAACAAAATTTGATCCGCTTGCACTTCTGCTTTCGCTTTCATGGTTGGTCCAAGCGCACTGGCATAGTTACCACCACTTTTAATCATCCCCATATGAGGAGCACAACGAACGCCGGTTTCATCCAGTAGTAAACGTAATGCTTTCGCGCCACCAGTAAAGTAATCGCCGACTGGAGACAATAGAATATACAACATAGATGACAAACTAGGCGCTGCAGCTTTACCCACTGCGGCTTCAGTACCAATATGCGTTGGACGAATATACATAGACCCTGGTGGCTCAGGCACATCACTCGCATACTCAGCAACTGCATCTATAATCATCTTAGACACTTGTGCTTTATCGATTTTCGGCAAAGACAATAATTCGCTACTTTGAGCAAAACGGTTAATGTTTTGATCCATACGAAAAATATGAACACTGCCATCGGCGTGACGAAATGCCTTCAAGCCTTCAAAACAAGTACTTGAGTAATGCAAAACATGAGCACCTGGGTGCAATTGAATGCTGTCCGCAGGAACTAATGCTGCCTCACTCCATTGATTATTCTCGAAAGTTGTTAATGCCATCTTAGGCATAAACACGCTACCAAAAGCCGCCATTATTGTGTCCTATTAAGTAAGATGAATACGATCCAATGTCGCTGTGATAAATGGGTAATATTTTCATTAACATGAGAAACATACCCTATAGTGGATGATAGTAAAGCAGATTGCGGCTGCAAGAAAGGGGGTCACCAAGTACAAAGCCACCAGAAATACTATTTCCAGTATTTTTGCGTAATTCAATATTTTTTGAAGCGCTCGACATCCATCTCGAGCATCTAAAAAAACAACACAGCTACTGGCTTAATGAATAGTTTCTTCTGAGTCTGCTATATGACCTCCATAAAAAATGGCTTTACCTGCTATATTGGCTTTTGGCAAAGAAAACCCCGAACCAATAGAAGTCCCTATTCCACCAGATCCTAAAGCAAGGCCCAGTCCTGTTCCTAAACTCTGGAAAGACGCTTCCGTCACTTGGTCTAAAATAATGCCATTAGCTCCAATCTTAGCCGCCTGTTCCTTTAGCTCCTCTTTGGCCCTTTCCAAACGCGCTTCGTCAGAAAACCCCTTCTCACTTTTCGCACTGACCACGCCAATCACCTCAAATGGCACACTGGGCTCATTAATAAAAATAGTAACTTGATCTGGCTCAATCGCTGGACGCTGATTCCCTGTTACTTGATAAGCGCCAGAAGCGCAGCCTTGTATGTAAAAAGGTAAGAATATCATGGACAGTAACTTCATCGTTTTTAACATAGTAACTCGCATGCTCCATTCAAAGTAGATAGGCAATCTTAAACAAGATCAAAAAACTTACTCTTTGAAGATATACTAGTTCCTTTCAATCTGCTCAAAAAACATCCAATTAAATTCAACCAATAAAAAAGAGGCCGAAGCCTCTTTTTTATAATCGAAATGATGATTAGTTTTTATCGCCTGATATTCGGCTGCCAATAGCGGAAGTTTGATTCTTATATTTCGCGTTTTCACGTTTATTATAAGGTCGCTCCGCAGACCCTGACATGGTCTCAAAATTAATAGCGCCTATCGTCATACCGGGACTAAGTGCAATAGGCAGTTTACCGCCATTTAAAAACTCTAGTACGATACCACCACTCCAACCTGGATCAATTCGGTGCGCAGTCACATGCACCATCAAGCCTAATCGAGCTAATGAAGAGCGACCATCAAGCCAACCGACTAGATCATCAGGTAAAGTAACAGACTCTTTCGTGACACCCAGTACTAATTCACCTGGGTGGATAAAGAAAGGGTCGCCATCCTTTACCAAAATCTCCTCGCTCATTACAGACTCAATCACTTTACTCAAATCGGCTTTTGAGCTGCTAAGGTCTAAATATGGTGCTGGATGACCTTGGAAAACACGAAAGGAATTCCCTAACCGAAGATCCACGGAGACACCACTAATAACGCTATTATCTGGACGTGGTTCAATGGTAATAACACCTTCATCTAAGGCTTTAATGATATCTCGGTCACACAAACGCATTTCTATTCCTCAATCGTCACTCATGCCAATGGTCGGCATAACAAACTGGTTATCTTGCTGGGACGCAAGAGTAGCACCAAGCTTACGAGCAATCGACTGATAAATATTTGCTGCATCACTTTCTGGCTCGCTAACCACAACAGGCGCTCCCGCATCACTTTGCTTACGAATGGCCAAACTGAGGGGTAATTTACCCAAAACATCAACTTTATATTCTACCGCTAAACTCTCTCCACCTTCATCACCAAAAATGGCTTCATGATGCCCGCAATTTGAACAAATGTGTGTTGACATATTCTCCACAACACCTAAAACGGGGATTTTCATTTTGTTGAACATTTCAATGCCGCGACGGGCATCCAACAACGCAATGTCTTGTGGCGTTGTAACAATAACCGAGCCTGCGACGGGAACTTTTTGCGCCAACGTTAGCTGAATATCTCCCGTGCCAGGTGGCATATCAATAAACAAATAATCTAAGTCATTCCAGGCAGTTTGCGTCAATATTTGCATTAACGCGCCTGTTACCATAGGCCCACGCCATGCTACTGGCGTATCTTTAGTTGTTAAAAATGCCATCGACATCACTTGAACACCATGCGCCATCGGCGGCACAAATATCTTCTCATCTCGCACTTGTGGTCGGGTGCCTTCAGCAAAGCCCATCATCATACCTTGACTTGGCCCATAAATATCCGCATCCAGAATACCGACGCGCGCACCTTCTTTTGCCATAGCTAATGCAAGATTGACTGTAGTGGTTGACTTACCTACACCGCCCTTACCTGATGCGACTGCGATAATATTTTTCACACCGCTAAGACCAGGAATATTGCCTTGGGTCGCTTGGCTCTCAACGTGATGTACAACGTCAAGTATCAAGGTGCGGGGATCCGCCAGTAACACATTAATACGATCTTCTAATATCGCTTGTTCCGTTTGAGCAGGATAGCCTAAGCTTAAGGTTATATGTAAACGATTCGAATCTCCTGTGACTTGCCATACAGCCCCGTAGGCTTTTCCACTATTTTGATCTATTAGTGTTTCTAATTGAGCCTGTATTTGGGCATCGGTTTGCATACTTCTCTCCAGTAAAGCGGTTTCGCTGTCTACAAACAGTTCACTAACTGATCGCAAACAAACATTACCGGCTTTTTAATAAGTCATTATCATAAAAATTTCTAGAATATGTGCCAAGTGTGGGGGCAAAATGCAGAAAAGCAAGTCAAGCTATTGCACACTAGATCGGGGCTCTTATAATTACGCAACTTATTACGCTATCAATAATTAGGCATTTTAGTAGCACGACGGTTTACACCTTACATCGCGTTGTATCCAGCATGCCTTCCTATTGATAGAATACCCGACCTTTTTTAATCTTGCAGGCTTCTTCAAAATGGCACAAACGCAACGCAAAATATTAGTAACCAGCGCTCTTCCTTATGCAAACGGCTCTATTCATTTAGGCCATATGCTAGAGCACATCCAAACGGATATCTGGGTACGTTTTCAAAAAATGCGTGGCCATCTTTGTACTGCGGTTTGTGCAGACGATGCACACGGCACGGCGATTATGATTAAAGCCGCGCAAAATGGTATTACCTCAGAAGAGTTGATTGACGGTGTTCGCCAAGAACACATGGCCGACTTCAACGATTTTTTGATTGGTTACGACAACTACTATTCAACTCACTCAGAAGAAAATCGTGACTTTTCTACAAGCATCTACAAGGCATTGCGCGACAACGGAAAAATTTCTGTTCGCTCTATTAAACAAGCCTTTGACCCTGAAAAAGAAATGTTTCTTGCAGATCGTTTCATCAAGGGAACTTGTCCAAAATGTAAAGCAGAAGACCAATACGGTGATAACTGTGAAGTGTGTTCTGCCACTTACTCGCCAATGGAAATGATCAACCCACGTTCTGTGTATTCTGACGCAACACCTGTTGAGAAAGAGTCTGAGCATTACTTCTTCAAACTTCCTGATTTCCAAGACTTCTTAGCGAAATGGACTCGCAGCGGCACCTTGCAAGATCAAGTGGCGAACAAGCTAGCGGAATGGTTAGATTCTGGCTTACAAGAATGGGACATCAGTCGCGATGCACCTTATTTCGGTTTTGAAATTCCAGATGCACCAGGCAAGTATTTCTACGTTTGGCTAGACGCACCGATTGGTTACATGGCGAGTTTTAAAAACTTATGTGATCGTACCGAAGGTTTGAACTTCGACGATTACTGGGGTAAAGAGTCTGACGCTGAGCTTTACCACTTCATCGGTAAAGACATTATCAACTTTCACGCCTTGTTCTGGCCTGCGATGTTAGATTGCGCTGGTTACCGCACACCAACCAAAGTAAACGCACACGGTTATGTCACGGTTGACGGCAAAAAGATGTCTAAATCTCGCGGTACCTTTATCAAAGCCCGCACCTATTTGAATCATTTAGACCCGCAATACTTACGCTACTACTTTGCAGCGAAATTGAATTCGAGCGTTGATGATATCGACTTGAACCTACAAGACTTCCAACAACGCGTGAACTCAGACGTTGTGGGTAAAGTAGTGAACATCGCCAGCCGTACCGCCAGCTTCATCGGCAAAAAATTCGACGGGCAATTAGCCACTGACGTAAGCGAAGGCGAGATGATTCAATCTTTCATCGACGCCGGCGACATAATTGCAGAGTATTTTGAAGGCCGTGAATACGGTAAAGCAATTCGTGAAATAATGCGCCTTGCGGATGTCGCAAACACCTACATTGCTGACCAAGCACCTTGGGTACTAGCGAAAGACGAAGCGACACTGCCTAAGGTTCAAGAAGTCTGTACTGTTGCGCTGAACTTATTCAGCATTTTGGCGACGTATTTGAAACCTGTTATGCCGTACCTAGTGGCGGACGCTGAAAGCTTCCTTGGCAAAGAGCTGACATGGGATAACCGCAGCGAGTTATTATTTGGCAACACTGTCAACAAGTTCAAACCGCTAATGGGTCGTATCGATCAGAAACAAATCGATGCAATTATTGCCGAAGGCAAAGAAGCTGCAGAAGCGGAGTTAGCGGAACAAGAAGCTGCTCAACCTAAAAAGGAAGAGTCTGAATTATCCAAAGAGCCAATTGAAGCAGAAATCAACTTTGATGACTTTGCTAAAGTGGACCTTCGTATCGCTTTGATCGCCAAAGCAGAGCACGTTGAGAAAGCCAACAAGCTTCTGAAACTGACGCTCGATCTTGGTGGCGAAACTCGCACCGTCTTTTCTGGTATTAAGTCCGCTTACAAACCAGAAGATTTGGAAGGCAAGTTAACGGTCATGGTGGCGAACCTTGCACCTCGCAAAATGAAGTTTGGCTTATCTGAAGGTATGGTTTTAGCCGCAGGTCCAGGTAAAGATGAAATTTACCTGCTCGAACCGCATGCTGGTGCTAAACCTGGCCAACGTGTTATGTAGCAGCCTAAATACCAAAATAATACAACTCACCTTACATAAGTAAAGTGGGTTGTATTATTTGGCTGTTATAAAGAGAGCTTATATAATCATAGCCTATTATCTATATTCTAAATTGCACTAAAGTTACTGCAAATTTAGTCTTGTTAGTTATAAGCAGCTTGGTATAGTTACGCTCGTGCATAAACACTATGACATGCACACACACCCTGTGAATTCATCGATTATATTTTGGACGTGAGATGACTGATTATCTCTTGATACTGGTCAGTACCATACTGGTTAATAACTTTGTGTTGGTACAATTTTTAGGCCTTTGCCCTTTTATGGGCGTGTCTAGCAAGCTTGAAACATCAATAGGTATGGCTCTGGCCACGACGTTTGTTTTAACCTTGTCTAGCCTTTGTAGCTATCTCACTTACACCTATATTCTGCAGCCATTTGGTCTTGAATACCTGAAAACCATTTCTTTCATTCTTGTGATTGCGGTAGTAGTTCAATTTACCGAAATGGTCGTGCATAAAACCAGCCCGATCCTCTATCGCGTATTGGGTATTTTCTTACCCTTAATTACAACAAACTGTGCCGTACTAGGTGTTGCGCTACAAAATACCAGTAAGCAAAACGGCTTTGTTGAATCCATTTTATATGGCTTCGGGGCCGCCGTTGGCTTCTCGTTTGTATTGATTCTTTTTTCCGCCATGCGCGAACGTATTAATGTCGCAGATGTTCCAAGCGTATTTAAAGGTTCCGCCATTGGTATGATCACCGCAGGCCTTATGGCATTAGCTTTCATGGGCTTTACCGGCCTAGTGCAAATTTAGGAGCCATTATGCTGACTGTCTTAGTTGCTGTCGGGATCTTATTGGTCCTTTCATTAATTTTTGGCGCTATCTTAGGCTACGCCAACGTGCGCTTTCACGTAGAAGGCGACCCTATTGTCGACCAAATTGACGCTATCTTACCTCAGACTCAATGTGGTCAATGTGGTCATCCGGGGTGCCGCCCTTATGCAGAAGCAATCTCCAATGGAGAAGCCATTAACCATTGCCCTCCTGGCGGCCAAGCGACCATTCAAGCCCTGGCTGACTTATTAGATGTAGAAGCTATTCCTTTAGATGGCGACCATGGTACAGAAACCGCAAAACGTGTGGCTGTCATCCGTGAAGACGAGTGCATCGGTTGCACTAAATGCATTCAAGCCTGCCCTGTTGACGCCATACTCGGTGCAGCAAAACAAATGCACACCGTAATTACGGATGAATGTACTGGTTGTGATTTATGTGTCGAACCTTGTCCAGTAGATTGTATTGATATGGTAGAAGTTGGTGTCACCTCTAGAACATGGTCTTGGGAAAAACCTCAAGGCATTAACACGGAATACGCAAGCATCATTGCAACTGATCGCCAAGCAGAGGTAATACACTAATGCAAACTGCAACTGTATTTTCTTTTCACGGTGGCATCCACCCAGCAGAAAACAAAGCTCAATCACTACGCCTACCGCTTGGCCGCCCTAGCCTGCCTAGTGAATTGGTGTTGCCTCTTGGTCAGCACATTGGACAAAGCTCTCGCCCTCTCGTTAACATTGGCGACAAAGTATTAAAAGGCCAGACAATTGCCATTAACAATGGCTTTCTAAGCAGTTTTCTCCATGCACCAACCTCTGGCACTATCCAAGCCATTGAAGAGCGAGCAATTGCACACCCTTCTGGCTTAAGTGATGTTTGTATTGTCATTACGCCTGATGGCAATGAACAGTGGACAACGCTAACACCACTGCAAGACTGGAGTACCATCAGTAAAGTCGATGTACTGACTTATCTTGCTGAAATGGGCATTGTCGGCATGGGAGGCGCAGGCTTTCCAACACAAGTTAAATTACAAGGCGCACACAAGCACCCGTTAACGCACTTTATTATTAATGCCGCAGAATGCGAACCTTATATTACTGCTGACGATATGCTGATCCGTGAAAAAACGATTGAACTCGTACTCGGCATTGAAGCTCTGCAACACATTGTCGAAGCAGATCAAGTTGTTATTGGCATTGAAGATAACAAACCCACTGCTATTGCTGCCTTAAACAAAGTCCTTAGCGATCGACAAAGCAGCATCCAAGTCGCGGTCGTACCCACTAAATATCCGTCGGGTGGTGAAAAACAACTTATTCAATTACTTACCGGACAAGAAGTTCCAAGTGGTCAATACCCTGCTGATATTGGTATTTTATGCCAAAACGTCGGAACTTGCGTTGCCGTTCATGATGCTATCTTCCTAGGTAAACCTTTAATTTCACGGTTTACCACATTGACTGGCGAAGCGTTAAAAGCACCTCAAAATACAGAAGTACTACTTGGCACTCCTGTTGCGCACTTGTTAGATTACGCACAAGTCGACAACAAAAAATTAAAACGTCTCGTCATGGGCGGCCCTATGATGGGATACACCCTAGACTCAGCCAATGTTCCTATTGTGAAAACCAGTAACTGTATTTTAGCGGCGACGAAAAAAGAACTTCCTCAGCCAGCACCTGAGCAAGCCTGTATCCGTTGCGGCATGTGCGAACAAGCCTGTCCTGCCAGCCTACTTCCTCAGCAATTATTATGGTTTAGCAAAAGCCAAGAACTTGAAAAAGCGGAACATTATAACCTTTTCGATTGTATCGAATGTGGTGCTTGCTCCTATGTATGCCCTAGTAGTATTCCTCTGGTTCAATACTACCGTCATACTAAAAGTAGCATTCGTGACACGAGAGAAGCAGCGGTTAAATCTGATCTAGCAAAACAACGTTTCGAGGCACGTAAAGCTCGTCAAGACGCAGAAGCAGCAGAAAAAGAAGCCAAACGCTTAGCGCGCCAAAAATCTACCGCTAGCAAAACCAGTGATACTAAAAAGGTCGCACCGAAAACAGCACCTATACAATCCTCAGCTGGGGATGACAGTAAAAAGCTTAAAATTGATATTGCCATTGCAAAGACTAAGCTGAAAAAATTACACAAACAGCTGCTTGAAGCACAAGAAAGCGAACACACAGAAGAAATACACCCACTTCAATTGCAAGCCAACGAACAAGAGAAAGCCGTTGCTTTACTAGAAACACAGCTAACTAAAGCGCTTGCCGCTACGCCAGCTGAAGCACCTAAAGCACCGGTTAGCGATGAACTAAAAAAAGCAAAAATCGATGTCGCACTTAGCGGTACAAAACTGAAAAAAGTTCAAAAACAACTGACTGAATCACCTGATGATAGTGAATTAAAGGCCAAGGCAGAAGGCTTTGAAAAAGAAC
Source organism: Marinomonas sp. (assembly GCA_052107635.1). Classification (GTDB taxonomy): domain Bacteria; phylum Pseudomonadota; class Gammaproteobacteria; order Pseudomonadales; family Marinomonadaceae; genus Marinomonas. The sequence continues at coordinate 13,718 of JBQEFB010000031.1, forward strand.
TTGCCGACGCTCAAGCTCGACTCAGCAAACTTGCGGCAGACGCACCAGCCAGCAGCACAGCACCAAAAGCCGCTGCACCCAAGGCTGCTGTCAGTGATGAGCTGAAAAAAGCCAAAGTAGACGTTGCCCTACTAGGTGTGAAACTGAAAAAAACACAAAAGCAGCTGGCTGACGCGCCAGATGACAGTGAACTTCAAGCAAAAGTCGCAGGCTTTGAAAAAGAACTTAGCGAGGCGCAAGCACGTTTAGCCACCCTCACTAGTCAGGCTCCAGCGGCCCAACCTGCTGCTACCGCTAACACGGGTGATGAACTGAAAAAAGCCAAAGTAGACGTTGCCCTACTGGGTGTGAAACTGAAAAAAACACAAAAGCAACTGGCTGACGCGCCAGATGACAGTGAACTTCAAGCAAAAGTCGCAGGCTTTGAAAAAGAACTTAGCGAGGCGCAAGCACGTTTAGCCACCCTCACTAGTCAGGCTCCAGCGGCCCAACCTGCTGCTACCGCTAACGCGGGTGATGAACTGAAAAAACTCAAAATCGACACGGCCATTGCCAAAGCGGCGGTGAAGAAAGTAGAAAAAGCACTGAAAAAAGCAGAAGACTTAAACTCACCTGAGCTAGACACCATTCGCCAGCAACTTCAAGACGCGAAAAAACGCGCAGACGACCTTGAAAAAGCCTTGGCTAATCCAACCACGGTAGCCCCTTCTGCCGCACCAGCCGCCAGTGCGCCTGCCTCTGATGAGACAGCACACAACGCGGAACACATCAAAAAACAAAAAATTGCGGCGGCATTAGCCAAAGCACAAATAAATAAATTAACTAAACGCCTAGCCAACGAGCCTGAAGAAGCAAATAGCATTCAGCAAGACATTGCTACGGCACAGCAAAAGCAACAAGACGCTGAAGCGCAATTGGCTAAATTACAATTGGCTCAGCTCACTCCTTCGCAAGAAAATACGTAAGAGAATCGTTAGATGGCTTTATTGAGGATTACATCCCCACACACACAACGCGCAGGGCGACGCACATCTTGGGTCATGCTCATGGTTATTCTGGCCACTATTCCAGGGATTGCCATGCAAACCTGGCTCTTCGGCTGGGGGACTATCATTAACATTGCCTTAGCAGGCATAACAGCACTACTGTCAGAAGCATTGATTCTATCTATGCGTCGTCGTGCCGTCGTTTTTTTCTTAAAAGATTACAGCGCTCTGCTAACGGCAGTCTTGCTGGGCATTGCTTTACCACCAACCGTAGAATGGTGGGTCACTGTCACTGCGGTGGCATTTGCCATCATCTTTGCCAAGCAACTATACGGTGGCTTGGGTAATAACCCGTTTAACCCAGCTATGGTTGGTTATGCTATCGTTCTCGTGTCGTTTCCTGTACCAATGACACAGTGGTTAGGTGCCCACGAACTTGTTTCGTCAGGTACTATGCCGACCTTTATGCAAAGCCTTCAAGCCATCTTTCAACACCTTCCTTCGATAGATAGCTACACTATGGCAACACCACTGGATGGCTTTAAACACAAAAATGAGCTTTCAAGTATAAGCGCATTTAATAGCATAGAGTCATTACAAGCTCCAAGCTTAAACAACTGGCTATGGATTAACGCAGCGTATTTATTCGGTGGCTTTATACTACTTTGGTTACGGGTCATTACTTGGCATACGCCAGCGGCTTTATTAGTTGCTCTAGCAGCAATTGCCGGCGTTTTTTATCTTGTCGACCCAAGCAATGCCGCCACACCACTGTTTCACCTGACTACAGGTGCGGCTATGTTTGGTGCCTTCTTTATTGCAACAGATCCCGTTTCTTCTTGCACAAGTAATCGAGGAAAGCTGGTTTATGGCGCTGGTATTGGCATTTTAATTTACGTTATTCGTACCTGGGGTGGCTACCCTGATGGGGTGGCCTTTGGTGTCTTGTTAATGAACTTTGCAGCTCCTCTAATTGACTATTACACTCAACCTCGCGCATACGGCCATCAAAAAGCCAAAAAAGGCCTTAAAATAGGAGAAGATAACTAATGGATTTATTTGCTTCTATCCGTCGTAACAGCTTTGGCTTAGGGATTTTTGCTATCCTAACTGCAGGGTTAATCGCGACGATTCATTTGGTTACTGAGCAAACGATTAAAGACAATGTTATTGCAGCACAAGTAGCTGCGTTTAATGAAATATTGCCACGTGATTTGTACGATAACGACCTTACTAAGTCGACCGCAATGCTGCCAGCAGATCTATTACTAGGCAGTGTAGAGCCCTCAAAAATCTATATTGCTCGAAAAGATGGCAAAGTAAGCGCCATTATTTTTGACACAGTAGCCCCCGGCGGTTACAACGGCAACTTAGGCTTATTGGTCGCCATAAATAAAGATGGCGTGGTCACTGGCAGCAGAGTCATCAGCCAACAAGAAACCCCTGGATTGGGCGATAAAGTTGACATTAAAAAATCCAAATGGATTCTAGGGTTTAACAATCACTCTATTGGCAATCCTGATTTGACGGGATGGAATGTCAAAAAAGATGGTGGTATTTTTGATCAATTCACTGGGGCAACCATTACCCCTCGCGCCGTTGTTAAAGGCGTAAAAAATACACTCATTTACTTCAACAAACACAACGATTCGCTTTTAGCGCGCTAGGATATTGTCATGAGTGCAGAAGACACATTAACCAGTGAAAACCCAATAGCCACTCCCAGCGCGAACTACGCTGAGATCATTTATAACGGCCTCTGGAAAAATAACCCAGCATTGGTTCAATTACTTGGGCTTTGCCCTATGCTCGCCGTTACCAGTACGGTCGTAAACGCATTAGGTCTCGGGTTAGCTACTATGGTTGTACTAATTGGCTCTAACGCCGCCGTATCGCTCATCCGAAACTATGTCGCAGACGCTGTTCGCCTCCCCGCTTTTGTCATGATAATCGCCTCATTCACCACTTGTATTGAATTAGTCATGCAGGCTTATACTTATGAGTTATATCAAATTTTAGGTATTTTCATCCCCTTGATCGTGACCAACTGTGCGATTCTTGGACGCGCCGATGCCTTTGCTAGCCGCAACCCTGTTCTACCCTCTGCGCTTGACGGCATGATGATGGGGTTAGGCTTTACCTGTATTTTGGTTGTACTAGGTGGCATGCGTGAGCTGATCGGACAAGGCACTCTTTTCTCTGATATGCAGCTCTTGTTTGGAGATATTGCTCTGCACTGGAAAATGGTGGTCTTCAGTAATTATCCTAATGTTTTATTTGCTATGCTTCCTCCAGGCGCTTTTATCGGCCTTGGTTTATTAATCGCCTTCAAAAACTACACGGATGAACGAGCACAAAAACGTATAGCCGCTCAAAAAGCGCAACAAGGTCCAGCAGAGTCAAAACGCGTACGTGTAACAGGTCAAGCGGCATCTTAATGCTAAAATAACATGGTTAAAAAAGTACACTAAAGTACCGCAATACATCAAAGTAAGGGCCAAAAGTGAATAAAGAAAAACGCTACGAGATTTTTTCTCGCCTACGAGCAGAAAACCCAAATCCCGTGACGGAGTTGGAATACAACTCACCTTTTGAATTGTTGATTGCCGTACTTTTTTCTGCACAAGCCACCGATGTCAGCGTTAACAAAGCCACACGTAAACTATTCCCTGTGGCAAACACACCAGAGGCCATGCTTGCCCTTGGTGTTGATGGGTTAAAAAGCTACATTAAGACCATTGGGCTTTATAATGCAAAAGCCGAAAATGCGATTAAAACCTGCCACATTTTAATCGAAAAGCACCATAGCATTATCCCCGAAACACGAGAAGAATTAGAAGCTTTACCTGGCGTCGGTCGTAAAACAGCCAATGTGGTTCTCAACACCGCATTTCGACAAGTCGCTATGGCGGTCGATACACATATCTTTCGATTTAGTAACCGAACTAAAGTTGCCCCTGGAAAAAACGTGTTAGAAGTTGAGCAAAAATTACTTAAATTTGTTCCGAAAGAGTTTTTACTCGACGCCCATCACTGGATGATTCTACATGGACGCTACATTTGCGTCGCCAGAAAGCCTAAGTGTAACGCCTGTATTATCGAAGATTTATGTGAATTTAAAGAAAAAACTTCCGACTAATTTATACCGTACATCTCTCCACTTTAGTTAACTAAATACTAAAGTATGATTAATGAACATAACATTTATTAAAACTTTCCTTCACGGCATTCTCTTTCTATAGATTTATTATTTATCCCATTAAGAGAGGATGCCATGAGCCATATCGCGAAGACCAAACTTACTCAAGCTCAACTTGATGCCCACTGGATGGCTTATTCAGGCAATCGCCAGTTTAAAGCCGACCCTCGTATTATCGTATCCGCTCAAGGGAAATATTACACTGACCTCGATGGACGTAAAATTTTTGACGGACTATCAGGATTATGGACATGCGGCCTAGGGCATAGCGTCTCAACCATTAATGAAGCCGTTGCAAACCAAGTTAAAACATTAGATTACTCTCCTGCATTTCAATACGGTCATGAAAAATCTTTTGAGCTTGCTGAAAAAATCACTCAATTTATGCCAACCGAATTGAATCGAGTCTTCTTCACTGGTTCAGGTTCGGAGTCTGTTGATACTGCCTTAAAAATTGCTCGTGCTTATTGGCGCAAAAAAGGCAAAGGCACCAAAATAAAATTTATTGGCCGTGCTAAAGGCTACCATGGCGCCAGCGTCTCTGGCTTTAGTGTTGGCGGAATAGTAGCAAATAGAACTCTTTATGGACAAGGTTTAGAATCGTACCATTTACCACATACACAAGTACCTGGTACCGAATTTACAAAAGGTATGGCTGAGCAAGGTAAAGAACGCGCGGAAGACCTCCTTAACTTAATCGCACTACATGATGCTTCTAATATCGCCGCCGTTATTATTGAGCCTATGTCAGGGTCTGCAGGTGTGATTGTACCGCCGAAAGGTTACCTGCAACGCATTCGTGAAATCTGCGATCAAAATGATATTTTGTTGATTTTTGATGAAGTGATTACTGGCTTTGGTCGTATGGGAGCAAAAACAGGATCAGAAGCTTTTGACGTGACTCCTGATGTCATAACGCTCGCCAAACAAGTGACCAATGGTGTTATCCCAATGGGTGCGGCAGTCTTTAAACAAGAAATCTATGATACCTTCATGGAACATGGCGGGGCAGATTACATGCTAGAAGTCCCTCATGGTTACACTTATTCAGCACACCCTATCGCCTGTGCGGCTGGTCTTGCTTCACTTGAAGAAATCAAACAACAAAACTTGATTGAACGAGTAAAAGACATGAGCTCTATTTGGGAAGACAGCGTCCACCAGCTTAAAGAGGCAGGCTCTATTGTGACGGACATCCGAAATTATGGATTTGCTGCTGGTGTGACAATAGCACCGGTCGACAACGAGCCTTCTAAACGTCCTTTTCAAATCGCCATGTCTATGTGGGATAAAGGCTATTATGTACGTTATGGTGCAGACACTATTCAACTTGCACCACCATTTACAACAGATAAATCTGAAATGGACAGCCTCATTAACGCTCTAGGCGATTCCATAAAAGAACTAAACTAAACAACCTATGACAATGTTCACACTATAAAGTCAGAAACAAATAGTGGTGTTATTATAAAACATTTATAACATCACTATTTTCATCATTTTTTTTCATCCTATCACTGCTTGTCTATCGTCTTTTCTCTATAATAGCGACTAATGAAGCGGTCATTTAGCTATCGAGAGAGATAACAATGAAAACACCACCTTATATACGCTGCTTTTGGGCTGGCACACTCTATCTTACAAATGGCACTAAGATGCCCATCCACTGTACACATATATCAACACAGAGTATCGAAGTAGAATCCCCATTAGGACTGCAAGGTTCTAAAATGGTCAAGCTGGAACTGGAAGGTATTAACGAAGGCAACACATCACATCTAAAAATTCTAGGTTACCCAACACTAGATGTGTTTAACGAACATAATAAACATTACATTAAGTTAGATTTTCATACAATTTCTGATGACGATGTCAGCTTCATTAAAGCCTTCATCGAAACTCATAGTTAATAAAAAGCAGATAGCAATCAACTACTTCCCTGTAGAGGATTACGCTTCAGAATACGCTTATTCTTCTGACTGAGCGGCTTTGTCTTCTGCTTTTTTCACACGAATCTTGTTGCCATCTAGATCCATACCATTCAACGCTTTAATCGCGATTTTAACCTCGCCTACTTTTGGCATTTCAACAAAAGCAAAACCTTTTGATTCACCAGTTTCTTTATCCATAACCAAAGAACAAGATTGCAGCGTTCCGTGGGTAGCAAATAATTTACGCAACTCATCTTCTGTTGTATTACGCGCCAAGTTTCGTACTAAAATTTTCATATCATTCTCATTTTGATTTAATCATTATCTTATGACGCACAGATTAACACGCCAGAGAGAGTAACGAGCAATAAAAAAGGCATGTGAAAGAAATCCCATACCTTTTTCACTAAATATCTTTTTAGGAAAGTGTCGTTTCAAATAATGCCAGCAGACGTTCACTGTCAACTTCCATACACACCTGCGTCATAGGAACATCGTTCCAATATGGTTCAGGAAAATCCATTCCTTGTGGAGCGAAAATAGTTTGTCCTATACCAATACCTTCACACGCGACTCGAACTGCACCCAGTTCAACGCCAAAAAGACTTGGGTCTATAGCATAAGCTATCGTTGAAGCGTCATGGAAATAGCAACCATCCATGTTAAAGCGGCTGCTATAGAAGTTAATGTAATGTTGCGCACAGTCGTAAAGAAACGCACCTTGTTCTAGGTTCGTCTGTTTAATACGCCCAAGAATAGAGTTGTCTAATAATACTTGATGCGTTACATCGAGACCAATCATGGTAACTTGCCATGATGCTGTAAATACCGCATCCGCCGCATGAGGGTCATTAATGATATTCGCTTCAGCAACAGGAGACACATTACCGTACTCAAGAGCAGTACCGCCCATTAAAATAACTTCATCCACGAGGTCTGCTACTTCAGGATCTAAAATAAGCGCCGAAGCTAAATTGCCTAATGGTCCTAAAGCAATAATCGTTACTTCACCAGGATACTGACGAACCGTATCAACAATAAATTGTGCGGCGCTTTTATCAACGGCTTTGCCTTTAGGGTCAGGCCAATTAATATTACCAAAGCCATCCACACCATGCACAAAATCAGGGTGTGGACGAGGAGCAATAATAAAAGGTACGGAAACGCCTTGAGCAACAGGCACTGTTACCTTTGCGATCTCTGTCAGTGTAATGGCATTTTTAGTGGCTAATTCAACAGGAACATTACCAAATGTGGTCGTTAACCCTAATACGTCTAATTGCGGTGCTTGAAATGCAAAAAAGATCGCCATCGCATCATCAATGCCTGGATCTGTATCAATAATAATTTTACGAGTCATCTCTCTTTTCCTTTTAATACTAAGCTTTTTAAGCCAAAAACTCAGTCACTTCTTCTGCTGTTGGAATCGCGGATGCCGCGCCCATTTTTGTCACACAAAGTGCAGAAGCGGCACATGCTCGTGTTAATGCGACTCGAATGTCTTCGTTATTCATTAGAGAACATAGAAAATAGCCGATAAACGTATCGCCTGCTCCTGTGGTGTCTACCGCCTCAACAGAAAATGCTGCTACCGAAACACTTTCTACTTTCTCTTTTTTATTCTGCTTCGGAAAATAACGTACGCCCATTTTACCCAGTGTCATTAAAACCGACAATTTAGGATATACTTGAGGCAATTGCGTTTCTGCAGCGGCGATATCCGATACACCGATTAAATCCATTGCTTCCACCTCATTGACGATCAACAAATCAACACACTTCAAGACCTTTTTAGCAAGTTGAGCATCCATTGGAGCAGGATTAAACGCCACGTTTAAACCATGGGTTTTAGCTTGCATCATAGTATATTCAATTTGATTGGTTTCATTTTGTAATAAAACCCAATCTCCCGCTGATGCTTGCGCTAATACACTATCAATTTGCGTTTCTGTTAAGGCATGGTTAGCACCTTGAAACAATATAATGGCATTTTCAGCGTCTCTATTTAACTGGATAATCGCATGACCTGTCGCAACATCTAAGGTAGCAATTAAATCCGTACCTACTCCCAAAGACGTTAATTGATCCAGCACCGCTTGATCACTTTTATGTATCGCCCCTACGTGCTTCACATCGGCACCCGCTTTGGCCAGAGCAACCGATTGATTGGCGCCCTTTCCACCTAGCAAACACTGATAATTCTGCGACGCCATGGTTTCGCCAGGACGTACAAAATGATCAACGGTATACACATGATCTAAATTAATGGAACCAAAGTTATAGATTGTCATAGTTACTCTTCTTTTAAGATAGCATTTAAATAATGAACATTAAGGCCATTACTGATGCCTCAAACTACATTTTTCATCAATGTCAAATTGAAAAGCTGCATTAAAAACTGGCATTAATAAAAACATTTTTTTCAGCTTAATCAAATAGAAAAATACCTGACCGATCGTAAAAACTTCTTTGAAAAGATAAAAAAAACGCCTCATCTGATTAAAAATGAGGCGTTTTTTTAGAATACTAAGACGCTATTACTTTTTGTCTAAAAAGCTACGGCCTTTTTGAGCAGCAATACGCATGCGCAATGCATTCAACTTAATGAAACCCGCTGCGTCTTTTTGATCGTAAGCACCGGCATCGTCTTCAAAAGTCGCAATCGAGCTATCGAACAAGCTGTTTGGAGACTGACGGCCAACAACGGTAATGTTGCCTTTGTACAATTTAAGGCGAACCGTACCGCTTACGTAAGTTTGAGACGCATCGATCATAGCTTGCATCATACGACGCTCTTCAGACCACCAAAAACCATTGTAGATAACTTTGGCGTAGCGCGGCATCATCTCATCTTTCAAATGCATCGCTTCACGATCCAAAGTGATAGATTCAATCGCGCGATGCGCTTTCATCATGATAGAACCACCCGGTGTTTCGTAACAGCCACGAGCTTTCATACCAACAAAACGGTTTTCTACGATGTCTACACGGCCAATGCCGTTTGCGCCGCCAATCTTGTTCAATGTTTCCAAGATAGTTGCTGGTGACATGGCTTCGCCGTTAATAGAGATTGGGTCGCCTTTTTCGTAGCCAATTTCGATGTAAGTTGCTTCGTTTGGTGCATCTTCTGGAGATACAGACCAACGCCACATGTCGTCTTCTGGCTCTGTCCACGGATCTTCTAACTGATCACCTTCAAAAGAGATGTGCAGTAAGTTGGCATCCATAGAGTAAGGAGATTTTTTCTTCTTCGTTGAGAAATCAACAGGAATATTGTGTTCTTCACAGTACGCCATCAAGGTTTCACGGGACGTTAAATCCCATTCACGCCAAGGTGCGATGACTTTTACGCCAGGTTTAAGGGCATAAGCACCTAATTCAAAGCGAACTTGGTCGTTACCTTTACCGGTTGCGCCATGCGAAATAGCATCTGCGCCTGTTTCATTTGCGATTTCGATTAAGCGTTTCGCAATCAAAGGACGAGCGATAGACGTACCTAATAGGTATTCGCCTTCATAAATAGTATTGGCACGGAACATTGGAAATACGAAGTCACGAACAAACTCTTCGCGTAAATCTTCGATGTAGATTTCCTTAATACCCAACGCTTGAGCTTTAGCGCGAGCTGGTTCAACTTCTTCACCCTGACCCAAATCAGCGGTAAAGGTAACCACTTCACAATTATACTCTTCTTGAAGCCACTTCACGATTACTGAAGTATCAAGGCCGCCAGAATAGGCAAGCACTACCTTCTTCACGTCAGACATTATCTCTATTCTCCTCAACGAGATCGCGCTCCCACGCCAATGCTTTAAAACCAGTACATGGCGGCGCAAATAATTTAAAAAAGGGGGCTTAGTTTAAGATTTAGCCCCATTCATAGCAAGCAAAAGCCCTAACCTTCTGCTAATTTGCATGATTTACAGGGCTTTCTAGAACCTTGTACTTAATTGTCTTTTAATTTTTCTAGTCGAATCGTGACTCGCCGGTTACGGTTTCGTCCTTGCGTTGAATTGTTACTCACCGCTGGATAGCGATCACCATGGTACCGGGAAATAATCTTATTCACTGGCACACCTTTTGTTAAAAGATAAGCAGTCACTTTTTCAGCACGTTCTTTTGACAATTCTCGATTGTCTCGACGTGAACCAACATTATCAGAATGACCATCAATATAGATATATTGCACGGTTGGGTCATTTGATACGTACAATGCCACCAAATCTAAACGTTGCTTGATACGGTTAGTTAATTCGGTATGACCTGACTTAAACAGGGCCGCAGTACGCGCGATCTGATCGTAATTCACCGGCAACAAAGCAGCCAAACAACGACGAAATTCATTATAAGCAGGGGCGAAATTTATATTAGAGAGACTCACTTCTACCGTTTCACGACGATTTTCCCACGCGGTACCAGCGACAGCCGGCTGGCGCCCCATGTCCAGACTAGACAGCATTCGCTCAGCGACTTGCCCCCCAACCTCAACGGTTAAACCAAATCCTGGGTATGGAAGAATATCAAGCGTTTCTGGTTTGATTCCTGGCGACCATGTCGGCGCTTGCGAAATAATATAAACCTGTCCAGGACCTAACTTTTCATTCTCCGGCTGCAATACGAATTTCATCGGTTCACCGGCTTCTTTAATAAAGTGGCCTTCACCATAGTTCGGTACAGGGTGCGTCAAACTACAAGAAAAAATATTACCTGATAAAAGCCATTTAGAATCGGTAACATCTGACTGGTAATGGGTCAACGCATTCGCCTGGCCAACAGACGATAAAGTCCCTAGGGCAAAAAAAGTACGAATTAATAGTTGTTGGATAATTCCCATTTAGAGATCTCGTTCAAGCATTATCAAGTGTGTTATGATCCAACCCTATCTACCCCGTCATTTTTGAGCAAATGGCAGAATTAAGGACCTTCTTTTGTCAAACCATGAAATCAAAGACCGATTCCGAGGTTTCCTACCGATTGTTATCGACGTAGAAACCGCAGGCTTTAATCAAAAAACCGATGCATTACTAGAAATTGCAGCCAGTATTCTCAGAATGGATGAAAATGGCGACCTTTTTATCCATGAAACCCTCGAATTTTTAGTCAAACCTTTTGAAGGTGCTAATCTAGAAAAAGCAGCGTTGGATTTTACAGGTATAGACCCTTTTGATCCAGAAAGAGCACATGTAGATGAAAGTGAAGCACTCACTCAAATATTTACAAAAGTGCGTAAAGAACTAAAATCTGTTGGCTGTAAACGAGCAATTCTAGTAGGTCATAATGCCGCCTTCGATCATGGTTTTTTAAATGCAGCCATCGAGCGAATTGATATTAAACGTAACCCATTTCACCCCTTCTCGTGTTTTGACACGGCAAGTTTAGCTGGTTTAGTGTTTGGGCAAACCGTACTCGCGAAAGCTTGTGAAGCCGCTGCTATTCCTTTTAGTAATGCCGAGGCACACTCAGCAAAATATGATACGGAAAAAACTGCAGAGTTATTTTGTGAAATGGTGAATCGCCTAAAACGCCTTGGTGGTTGGCCTCTTGTGGAACCAGAAATGGAAGAATCGATGGAAGCAATTTTTAATACCGGGCTCTAGTACGCAACTCACTTCTATTGATATTAAACAAGAGCTTGATTGTAAAACAAACTCTTGTTTAATATTTTCCAATCAACTGTTTGCATCCTTTACGCAATATACTATAAAGGCGTCTACACACACCCAAACCACGTTAACATAATAAACTTGGTTTCAAATTATGGGCGAACATATGCAAGGTAAACGAATTTTTCTCATTATTTTGGGGTGGTTCTCGCTCATTACTGGCATTATCGGTATTTTCTTACCATTATTACCAACCACACCACTCGTACTGCTGGCTGCATGGTGCTTTTCAAAATCCTCTGTTCGTTTCCATAATTGGTTGATCGAACATAAATTTTTTGGCCCTATCATAAGCGACTGGCAGTCATCTGATGGCATTCCTAAACGCACAAGAAACCGTGCAATTTTATTCATGTGGTTTGGCATGGGGATTTCTATCATTATCGTTGGTAGATTCTGGGCAACATTAAGTTTAGTCATTATAGGACTGTCCGTTAGCACCTATTTATTACGAATGCCAACACGATCAGAGCCAAACAAAGAATCAACCAAACCATAAAACAATGAACTAATAGGCATTAATTATTATGAAAAAACCTTGGCGCAATTATCTCATCATCCCAAGCATTAGCCTGTTCGTTATTATTTTTATCACCTGGCTACTGACGCCTGTGATTGCTAAGCATTATTTAGTCAATTATTTTTCCGAACAAGGTGAAAGCGCTAGCATATCAAACCTTTCGGTCGACTTTTTCCCTCCTAAAGTCACCCTAAAAAAACTAAACGTTCTTTCCAATGACAAACAAACCTTAGCTATTGGCGCTCTCTCTATTGGTATTGAAGCATTTCCTTTATTTACAAAAACCATCAATATCACTGAGGCGAACATTGATGGCCTTACTCTCGATATAAGCCAAAAAAACAAACAATGGATCGTCGCTGGGATTGACCTATCCCAGTACCAAACAGCCACAGAAACTGAACTAACAGAAAATAAAACGGAAGAGTCTATCGACACGACTTCGCCTTGGGCAATCACATTGCCCGCTTTTCGCGTTACCAATAGCCTCGTACATTTAACCCGCCAAGAAACGGATAAAAGCCCTCTTCAACAAGATACACTAACAATAAATGCTCTCGCTATTGATGATTTAGTCGGTGAAGCACTCAGTTGGAAAGGTAATGTGTCGATTGACGCCTTGATCAATACTGCCAAGATCAATGTTGTTAGTGAGTTTGATTACTCTCCTGATACGGCAACTGCGAACATAACATTAAATAAAAATAGCCTTCCCATTGAAGATTTCTCTCACTTTCTACCAATACCTTATAATCAAGGAACAGGACAATTAGCCGTTAACGGTAAATTGCTCTTGTCTATGAAGACAAACGATCAAGACGTCTTTTTTACTATTAACAGCTCAACTCTAGCAGCAACGGCTAAAAACCTAGTACTACCGTTACAAAACACCCTGTCTATTAGCACTAAAAGTACCGAATTAACTTTGGCAGATATATCAGCGAATTACAGTACCAACCAAACCGCAAACCTTGCTGGCTCAATACAACTAAACAGTCAAAGTAGTGCTTTTTCTGAAGGGAAAAACAAAACAAGCTATCAAGCCCTAGCACTTAAATCAGTTTTATCTGTGCAGCAAAAAGCACATGAAAATGAAATCAAAAGTAACCAGATAGACATGACGTTAAAAGGCGTGAATGCTTTACAAGATGGAAAGACAGCAAGCATTAGTCAACTTCAATTAACCCTGAATGACCTGTTGACTACATTGAATAGTGAGTCACAAAATGTTGATCTTAAAAGTACCATTAAAATTAACATTAATGATGCAACGACTCAGTTACCGGATCAACAACAAGCTTCGTTCAAAAGCGCCTCTCTTTCAACACCCTTAATTATTAGCAAAAACAATAGTGTTATTAATACTTCCAGTTCTAGCATAGCCTTAGCGATTAAAGGACTATCTCTCGGACTTACCTCATTAGTATTAAATAACGACAGCACGTCTATTCAGCTAAATAATTTAACTGCCAAGCAAACGGCTGATAAACAAGCATCATTGTCTGTAAATAGCAAAGTAATCAGCTCTGGCTTATCTGCACAACAGGCTGACAACAAGGTTAATTATGCTAATTTAGTTTGGTCTAACACTCTATCTATGACGCAAAATGCAGAAGCGACATCGATCAAAAACACACTATTTGACTTGGTTATTGACAGTCTAAAAGTTGAGAAAAAAGATACAATTCAATCTACTTTAGCTAATACTAAACTGACAGCAAGTAACATCAATATTGACTTAAATGGCGCTAAATCCCCCAAAATAGAAGGTAATGGCATAAATTTATCGACCACTGAAATGGATAGTAAACTCACTCCAGAGAAAAGGGCAGCATCATGGAAAACAGCTAATCTCTCAAACCTTACTATTTCACAGCAAGGGGATGTATTTGCCGCGAATCTAGCAACGTTATCCATCAACGACTTAGTGGCGTCTGCTCCAATTAGCAGTACAAGCACATTGCCCCCTCTTGCCACCATTGCTCAGATAGAAATAAATCAAGTCAACGCAAACCAAGATGGCGCTAATATAAAAAGTATCGTTACAAAAGATGTCAACGCAAAAGTATTCTTAGACAAAGAACGACGCATTGATAATTTAGTATTTATTGATACGAGCCAACAAACCTCACCGAATAAACCTAATATTAAAAAAGTCACACCTAAAATAAATGATGCGAATAATGCAATGGCTAAAACGTCTAATGCAACACAGGATCAAGCCTTTAAAGCACCTTACTACATTATTCTTAATAGTTATGATTTAACAGGAAAATCAAGCGTTTACATTGAAGATAAAGGCGTAAAACCTGCGCTAAAACGCACATTAGATATTACTAAGTTAGCACTTAGAAACCTCAACACAAAAGATGCCAAACAAGCAACGACCGTCTCTGTTCGAATGAAAAACGGTAAATATACAACCTTGGATGGCGATGTGAAAATTTGGCCTATGGCAGACGAGCTCACTTTACAAAGTGTCCTTAAGGTCGCGCAAGCAGAATTACCTCCCTACTCACCTTACATTGCCAATGTTTTAGGCTATCAGATTGATTCAGGCCAACTCAACCTAGACCTTAAATTGAATGCAGATAAAGGTGATCTTAGTGGTAAAGGGCACCTTGTTTTAAAACAATTTGACTTAGGTGGCTCCTATAATAGTAGCTCAGCGATAAAATCTGGCGTGATCCCTCTTAATCTGGCGGTTAGTGCTCTTAAAGACAGTGATGATAATATTGACTTGGACATTCCGCTTTCAGGGAATATAGACAGCCCATCCTTTGGTTGGGGAGACTTTCTATTTATACCGGTTAAAAAGGCCTTATTCAGTGCGTCCAGTAGCTACTTACTACAAACCTTTGTCCCTTATGCCAATGTCATTACTATTGCTCAATTTGCCAGCAACCAACTTTTAAAAATACGTGTTAAGCCACTCATTTATTTGCCTGGAGAAACGAAAGCGGATGCAGAAAAAAATATTTTCTTAAAGCAACTTGTCGCATTACTAAAAGACAAAAAAGAAAGCGAATTAAAAGTATGTGGCGTCGCAAGCTACCTTGATCTTGGTTTTACCGAACCTTTAACTAACATTGATAATAAAACAAGAGACAAAGCCAATGCCTTGGCAGAAGAAAGAGCGATAAACCTAAAAGACTATCTCGTTGCTCAACAGATAAACTCAGCGCGAATTTTTGTTTGTTCTCCTGAAGCAGATTTCTCTAAAGGAAGTCAGCCGCGTATCGAGCTAAATTTTTAATTCATATACTGCCAGTCAGTACAGAGTAAAAGTCACCTTTTAATAACGGTGACTTTTACTCGCTCTTCATAGTGACTTGTTTTTCACCGGTATCCCCCCATACCTTACCTATGTTATTTGAAATAGATTGAAGAAGTCAGTTTCACCGATTCATAGACAAGTAAAGCTTGATGCATATCAAACTATCTATTATCGGAGTGACGTATCCTAGTAATATAAACTTAATAAGGAAATTATCATGCCTATCGAGAACCACGTATTAGTCAAAGAATTACCAGAACTAACCGCTGAAATTCATCAGTTAAGAGCATCTGATGCACACTTCAAAAAACTTTCTGATGAATATAATTTTCTCACAAGCGAAGTGGAGAAAATGGAAAAAGAAATCATCCTAACGAGTACATCAGAAGAAGAAGAGTTTAAAAAGCGCCGACTTCAGCTTAAAGACACATTAGTAAATTACATTCACTCTGCTCAAGAACAAAGCGCAGAGTCTGTTTAAGCAACAAACAACTTTTCACCTTTTTTAAAAAGCAATGCAATAATGCATTGCTTTTTTATTACCTGAAACTTAGTAAACCACTTATAAATAGTAAAAAAAAACAATCAAACCCATAAGAAAAATTTATTTTCATTTGAAAGTGATTATCAAAAACATTATTATAATCATCTAAATTATTCCTTTTTGGCTGTTTTATGAACCTAAAATACACTCTGTTGACTATGCAGACATGCGGAGCTATCGCATTCTCGACAGCAGTTATCGCTGAATCATCCACTGAAACACCTACAGATGATTACACCAAGGATTGGTCGGAAAACATTGAAAATAAAGACACTGAGACAGGCTTCTCTGCGATTCAGCTAGATGCACTCGCAGTAAAAGGTCGCGCTTTATCATCTTACAAAGAAGATGAAACAACATTGGGTACTCGCACCAATACACCAATAGATGAAACTCCGCAATCTATTCAAGTTCTCACAGAGGACTTAATTGAAGATCAGGCTGCTCGTCAAATTTCAGATTTGTATCGATCAGTTTCAGGGTTATCTTACAACAATTTCTCTACAGTAACGCTTCGTGGTTTCAGTCAAGATGAAATTCTATATGACGGCATGAAAGGTAACCCTTTCAGCGATTTCTCTATTCCTCAGTTGTTTAACATTGAGCAAGTTCAAGTGTTAAAAGGCCCTTCTGGCGCTTTATATGGAGCAGGAGAACCTGGCGGTGTCATCAACTACGTCACTAAGAAGCCTACTTATGAGCAAAAAAATACGATAGAAGTCAGTGCGGGTAATAAAGACTTTCTCAGTGGTAGTATTGAATCCTCAGGGCCAGCAAATGAATCAGGCTCCCAGCGCTACCGAGTTGGCATTTACTCTGATGGAGAAGATTCCTACCGTAATAATGTAGAAGAAGAAAATCGTATTATTGACCTAGGTTATGCTTGGGATTTTAATGATGATAATACCTTAACAATACAATATACCAATATTTACCAATACATCACTGGGGCACGTATCCGAGGTATACCAACCGATGATGATGGCAATTTCTTAGCAGACACTTCTTGGAATAACAACGAATCTTCCGATTTTCAAAAATTAGAAGCACAAGTGTTTCAGGCTAAATACGAACATAGCTTTAACAACTGGTTAGACAGTAACGTCACTACACGTTATTTTGAAAATACAGAGACTCAAAAATACCATGAGTTAAATGCATTATTAGATACTGATGGAGATGGCACTTATGACTCTACCAAACGTCAATATCGTGATCGCACCGAAAAAACCAAAGGCCTTAGCCTAGAAGGAAACCTTATTCTTGAGTTAGGCCATCATACCTTGGTTGTCGGATCTGAGTATTATCATGAAGTAAATGATCTACTCTATTACCGAGCAACAGGTGAAGCTGATGGCGTATCAAATTTAAGCTTAACAGATCCAGTATATGGTCAAGATAATGTCAGCGATTACAATACAACCCTATATAGTGACGAAAATACAGTTCTAAACAGAGGTGGAGTTTATATACAAGATCAATGGAAAATCACGAGAAACTCAGCTTTTTAAGCAGTGGCCGCTTAAACTATACGGAGGAAGATTTTACAGACAATAAAGCAGGAACATCTACCTCCTATAATGAATTAGGATACTCTACCCGATTTGGCTTAACCTATGAAATTAATGAGCAATTTAAACCATATATATCCTATTCGACCGGATTCTCTCCGCAAAGCGCGGAAGATCAAGCCGACTCAGAAGATGGTAGTCTCTTTGATCCAGAAGAAAGCGAACAAATTGAAGTAGGGCTACGCAGTTACTTATTTAACAATAAACTAAACCTTAATATTGCGGCATACCACATCGTTCGTAAAAACATATTACAAGAAGATGCAGACGATGATGACTACCTAGTCTCTATTGGTAAAATTCGTAGTCAAGGAATTGAAATTGATGCGCTTGTGGATTTAACATCACGCTGGGCTGCGAATCTTAGTTATGCTTATAACGATGTCAAAGTAACGGATGCAGATGATGGTGTATATTTTGCCAACACACCACACCAGCAATTAGGTCTTTGGACACGATACGATTTCCCAAGTATTACCTCTTCTATTGGGTTCGGTGCGGATTATGTTAGTCAGCAGAAAAATCGTAACAATCAAACAGTCAAAGCTTATACGGTTTACGATGCCTCTTGGCAAACGAATTGGAATGACTGGAAATTCCAAGTTAATATCAAAAACTTATTTGATAAAAAATATGCTATCAGTGGTTTTACCGAAACTATTGGCTCTTATGTGGGCGAACGTCGTCGTATTTACTTAACTGCTTCTTACGATTTTTAACATCCCCAATAAAAAAGGCATGCTGTGATCTGTCATCAGCATGCCTTTAACACCTAATCTTTATTATTCATGAGTTATCGTATTAAATCGGCTTATAATAAGGGTAATCGTTATAACCAATCTCAGTGCCACCGTACATTGTCGCAGCATCCACGTCATTTAACGGCCATGAATTTTCAATGCGCGCAGGTAAGTCTGGATTCGCAATAAACGGACGTCCAAATGCAAATAAATCCCCATAACCTTTACCTAATACCTTGACTGCTTTTTCAACAGTGTATTTTCCAGCATAAATAATACGTCCAGAAAAAGTATTTCTAACCGCCGCATAAAAAGTATCCGGTAAATCTGGCGCATTATTCCAATCCGCTTCGGCAATCGACAAATAAGCAATATTAGCTTGTTCCAGTATTTTAATCGCTTCAATG
Source organism: Marinomonas sp. (assembly GCA_052107635.1). Lineage (GTDB taxonomy): Bacteria > Pseudomonadota > Gammaproteobacteria > Pseudomonadales > Marinomonadaceae > Marinomonas. The sequence goes on from JBQEFB010000031.1 coordinate 32,556, forward strand.
TAGGTGACGTGCGGGTCAGACTCAACTAAGCCTAAATACACACGATCTTCATCCGTACTCTCAAACAAAGGTGCAAAACGCACGCCTAAACGCTCCGATCCTACGACCTCACTCACAGCCGAGACGATTTCTTTTAAAAAGCGCAAGCGATTCTCAAGTGAGCCACCATATTGATCATCTCGTTGATTCGTATGCTCAGAAATAAACTGGTTCACTAAATAACCATTAGCACAATGCAACTCCACACCATCAAAACCAGCGTCCATCGCATTTCGCGCCGCTTGAGCGTACAAGCTAACCAATTCACCAACTTCTTGCGTGGTTAGTGCTCGTGGCATACTCGGCTCAGCCAGTGCTCCCTCGCCTGGGCCGGTTTCAATAAACACGCTCACATTACGTGCTGCGATTGCACTGGGTGCAATTGGAGACTCTCCGTTTGGCTGCAAACTGGTATGAGAAACACGACCAACATGCCAAAGCTGAGCAAAAATAATACCCCCTTTATCATGTACCGCTTTTGTTACTTTTTTCCAACCATCAATGTGTTCTGGTGAGTAGATGCCAGGCGTCCATGCATACCCTTGACCCCTTGGCTCAATTTGAGCCCCTTCTGTCACCATAAAACCAGCACTGGCACGCTGCGCATAATAACTCGCCATGAGATCGTTAGGAATATTGCCTGGTTGAGTACTGCGAGAACGCGTTAATGGTGGTAACACAATACGGTTTTTTAGAGTATAAGGCCCAAGTTTTACAGATGAAAATAAAGCACTAGTCTCTGGGGTAATTGATGTCATGAAAGTTCTCTTTTTTAACAGAATGAGTAACGTATTGTTTATTACAGCAGTGTGTTTTGTACTGAATCAGTCGCTTAAACAATAAGGTCAGTGTAAAGTAGTGAAGATACAATTTGAAACAACAGTTTTTTGTTTAAGATACAATTATGAATGGTATAAATAGACTCGACATTAAACAGCTTAGAGTATTAAGCGCTTTACTAGCACAAAATAACCTCTCACAAGTCGCTAGGAAAATGGGGTTAACGCAACAGGTGTAATGGTCAAGTAATCCTGTAGGTCTTCTAAGCCACTTTTTGTAATTCTTTT
>JBQEFB010000032.1:0-32576 GCA_052107635.1 Marinomonas sp.
TATTAAAGTTAATTATAGGCTATAGGACCTTCCAAGATCATTAGACCATTACAAACTCAACAACAAGCGTCGTAAAACACGCAAAGAAACTTTCCTTTCTCGAATGAATAAGTTGATGCCTTGGGGTCAGCTTGAGGTCGTGATTGAGCCTTTTTATCCTAAAGCAGGAAAAGGAAGAAGACCGTATCCATTGTCCACTATGTTTCGTATTCACTGCATGTAACATTGGTACAACATGAGCGACCCTGCTATGGAACGCGCTTTATGGAATCACGTCCATGCGTTTGTTTGCGGGGTTGTCGTTAGACAGTGCCTGTTTAAAATTGGAAAGCTGACCTCACAACCATTATGAATTTCCGTCATTTACTTGAAAAACATAAGTTGGCTAGAAAGCTGTTCAAGGAAGTAAATCGATGGTTATCGGGTGCCGGTATTTATTTGAAAAAAGGTACTATTGTTGACGCGACTATTATTGAAGCGGCCAGTTCTACTAAAAATAAGGCAAAGCAAAGAGATCCTTAAATGTCAGTTTGGATTCAGAAAAGCAATCTATCGAGGGTTGGCTAAAAATGACAATAAGCTCGTCATATTATTCGCACTTGCTAATGAGGTTCGAGTGGATCGAATGATACGAGCTAAAAACTACTAAACAAGATTTAATTATCTTGTTTAGTAGTAAGAAAGTAATAAATCAGCCTGATTACTGGCTTCTATTGGACTTTTCAGAATGTTAAGGCACGTGGCTCGACTTGATAGCATGTTGCCTCGTAAAGACTGGGAAGTACGGTAGGATATAAAATAAAAAGTTTCTTTTTAAAGTTCTGACATGATTTTGGCAGTTAGCTCTGTTCTGGATTGAACGGCGGTCTTTTTAAAAATATGGTTCAAATGGGTTTTCAAGGTCGCTAACCCCATCTCTATGTGTTTGGCTATTTCTTTGTTGCTAGCGCCTGAAATGAGCATTTCTAATACGTCCAATTCTCTATCGGTTAGGCTGTATCGCGTTTGTAAGTTAGAGCGTTCGTGTTCTCGTTTAGGAAGGTAAACAGTGTTTAAGCTGTATTCCATGAAAGAATGGATTGAATGCATTAGCTCGATTTCTATCTCGGAAAAATCTGTATGAAATTTATCTCTAAGTAAGCTAATGACTGCAATAATCTCATTACGCGAATTTCGAAAGAACATGTCTAATACATATCTGTGTTGATATTGCTGCATAAACTCGAGGTAGTAGCGGTGTCTCATTAAATGTTCAGTTGAGATTTGAGAGCTGAGTGTGACAATTCGGTCGTTGGTGTGCTTAAAATTTTTAGGATGGATTGGGTCAAGAGCAAAATAGGTGGAGGTATAGGCTTTTTCAATTTCGGAAGGGGCGTTTGAAATATAGGCACCTTGATGCTTCATGTCTGGTTGTACCAAGAAAAACACCGAACTATTAACTGGAATAAGTTTATTAATAAGCTCAAGGCTTTTAGCTTGGAATAAACTAGGAAACTGATTGCTCTGCAACTTTTACCACCAAATCATGTGAATACAGTCCGCTTTTACTGCTTTAGGCAACTTGATATCAACCATCTGGTTGATATCATAGCTGGTTGGGCGCGTCTAAAATGTAGCTTCTATTTTACGGTTTTTTGTAGGAGCTACAATGGAAAGCCAAACAGAGCTGCTATTACAGCGACGCTACAACACGATAGGTAAGCATTCCCCGCTATTTTATGAGCATCCTATTCATCTTGCCCGTGGGGAAGGTGTTTGGCTATACGACACTGACAATAATAAGTTCTTAGATTGTTATAACAATGTGCCTCATGTGGGCCATTGCCATCCTAAAGTGGTTAATGCTCTTACTCAGCAAGTCAGTACACTAAACATTCATACCCGTTATTTACACGAAAATATTGTTAATTATATTGAAAGGCTCACCGCAACCTTTGCTGAGCCTCTTAATGCCGCCATGTTAACTTGTACGGGAAGTGAAGCTAATGAATTGGCGCTGCGTATGGCTCGGTTTATGTCTGGTTCTCAAGGCATCATTGTAACGGATGCCGCTTATCATGGTAATACCGAAGCGGTTGGTGAGTTAGGGACAGGCTTCATGCCTGAAGCCAAAACGACGAAACGTGTGCGCTCTTTTCCTATTCCTGATACTTACCGCGGACTTCCTGATGTTCCGCCAGAAGAATTAAGAGATTCTTATCTAACGCATATTGAAAAAGCCATTAAAGGCTTTCAAGACGATGGTCTTGGTGTCGCGGGCATGTTGGTTTGTCCTGATTTTGCCAACGAAGGTTTGTTAAATATTCCTGAAGGTTTTCTTGAAAAAGCCGCAGAAATGGTGCGTGAGGCTGGTGGTTTTGTCATTTTTGATGAGGTTCAAGCTGGCTTTGGTCGCACTGGTAAGCACATGTGGGCTCATCAATGGTATGACGTAGTGCCGGATATTGTCACTATGGGCAAACCCATGGGTAATGGCTTTCCATTAGCTGGCGTTGTTTCAAACCTAGAGAATATTAACGCTTTCACTAAACACGCTATGTACTTTAATACGTTTGGCGGAACACCGGTGGCCTGTGCTGTCGGTAACGCGGTATTGGACGCGCTAGAAGAGGATAGCCTTTTAGAAAATGCAGTCACAACAGGGCAATACGTCACTGAAGGACTGCTTAAGTTGCAGCAAAAGTTCGACTTAATTGGTGATGTGAGAAGTCGCGGTATGTTTTTTGGGGTGGAATTGGTACTTGATAGAGCATCGAAAACGCCCGCTAAAAAGCAAGCCAAATTGATCGTAAACTACATGCGCAACCATGGCGTGTTGATTAGTACGATTGGGCCTGATGACTCAGTCCTAAAAATTCGTCCCCCTATGCCGTTTAAGCCTGAACATGCCGATATTTTGTTGGCTGCTTTGGCTAAGGCGTTCACTGCTGTATCGGAGAATGTTTAATATGACCAACCAAATTGATCCTCGTTTAGCACAGTTAACGTCAGCAGCCGAAGCGTCTCTGGCACATTGGAACTTAGATGGTTCCACACTAGAGCTGATTAAGTTTCGCGAGAATGCGGTGTATAAATTGACGACTGCCGATGGTATTCGTTACGCCTTGCGTATCCACCGTCCTGGCTACCATGAATATGCAGCATTGCTTTCTGAGCTTCAGTGGATGAGTGCATTATCTGAATTTGGTGTCTCAACTCCTGACGTTATAAAGACAAACACTGGAGAATTAATAGCCAAGGTGATCATTCCGGAAACAGCTGAAGACGTTTATGTTGACCTGTTTGGTTGGATTGAAGGAACATCACTTGGTGCCGAAGATGGGGTTAGCTTCACGGCCGAAGAATCCCATTCGGTGTATCACACAATCGGTGATATTGCCGCTCAGTTGCATAATCAGTCTTCTAATTGGGCTTTCCCAGAAGGCTTCAAACGTCACTCTTGGGATTTCGAAGGATTGGTGGGTGAAGAGCCATTTTGGGGGCGCTTTTGGGAGTTAGAATTGCTGACACCTGAGCAAAAAGCCAAGATAGAAAAGGCAAAAGCTAAAGCCACAGAAATACTACAAGGCATTGAAAAAAAACGTGATAACTATGGCTTGATACATGCAGATTTTGATCCTCATAATTTAATGATAGAGGGTGATAAAATACGCCCGATTGATTTTGATGATGCGGGATTTGGTTGGTACATGTTTGAGCTGGCAACAGCATTATACTTTATGCAAACAGAGCCTCATTATGACGTTATAAAGGCGGCTACAATTGAAGGTTACCGTTCTAAACGAGAGCTACCTGATGATCAATTAGCATTACTTGATTTGTTCTTAGTATTACGCAGTTTCACTTATCTTGGTTGGATCCGTAGCCGTCAAGAAACGGATACAGCAAAAGAGTTGGCTGGTGATTTGATTGAGCGTGCGATGAATCAAGCAAATCAGTTTTTAGTTTGGGCTGATAATCATTAGAAAAAGCATTAGGAAAAAATGTGTTTTGGAAGGACATCAGTAGACATTTTTCTTGATAGAAAAGTGATTTGAGTAGAAATATATTTAACCTAGATCTACACAGAAATATGACTATTTAACATCACGTAACTGCTAAGTTAAGGAAATGGCGATTAAGAATTCGCATTGTGTCCAGAATGTTTAATCCGGTTAAAAAATCGAAAAATATTACCAATCTCAGTACTTTTAGTCCCTAAATAAGCTCATTCAGCTTTGTTTAGGGACTTTTGAGCAGATTAACCCCTTGCGGCTCGTATCATCTGGTCAATTCTGAACACATTGACTAAGGAAAACAGTATCGCCAGTTTGTTGTCATTTTTCTCTAAGCCCCGATAGATCGCTTTCCTAAAACCAAACTGACGTTTGATGATTTGAAATGGATGTTCTACTTTTGCTCGAATGCTGGCTTTAATGTATTCCGTTCGGATAGGTTGCTTATTTATTCTCGGGGGGTATTTGAGAAGCTTGGCCCTTTCTTTTCATAAGTAGCGGCAATCAACCAATCCGCTTTGATGTCTTTTAGTTCTTCTCGTTTTTGCACACCCCGATAACCAGAATCTTCCGAGATAAAGTGTTCTTCACCATGAAGCAAACAAACGCATGGACGTGATTTCATAAAGCGCGTCTTCCATAGCAGGGTCGCTCATGTTGTACCAATGCTACATGCAGTGAATGCGAAACATGGTGGATAACGGATACGGTCTTCTTCCTGTTCCTGCTTTAGTGAGTTGATGTGGCATGGTCAGACTCGAAGGTTAAAAATGAATTGTCTCATGGAAGGACTTGTTCGCATACTCCCTGCCAATACGCTCACTTATGATCGAATAAGCATAAAAAAACGCCGATGGAGAGTCATTATCCAGCGGCGTTTTAGTCAGTATTAGATCTTACGATTTGTTGCTATCCCATGTTAATGGCAATGTTATCTTTGCGGAAAAATTTCAAAAAGGCCATGTATACGAGGCCGCATGCCATCCAAATAAGTCCAAGGACTTGAGCGTGTACATCCATGTTGTATAGGACCGTTGCAATGATGATGAAGCCAATCAATGGACACACTAGGTGCTTTATAAGTGCGGTTGATTTGTTTTTAATGAAAAAGTAATAAATAACCGTCATGTGTAAAATCACAAAGCTGGTTAAGGCACCAAAATTCACCAATGAAGCCAAGGTATCTGGCGCGTCTAAGAAAAAGTAGCCGACAAATAACGACAAGATAGACACTAGGTAAATGCTGATGTGTGGTGTCTTAAATTTCGGGTGAACGTTGGCCAAAACGGCAGGCAGTTTTTTGTCACGAGCCATAGAGTAAAGCAAACGTGAGACGGCGGCTTGCGACGCGATAGACACTGCAATCCCCCATGCTAAGGCGGTCGCGACAGCAGCTAATGTCGCCAACCACTGGCCACCGGCTTTTGCTGCGATTTCATAAAAAGCCGTATCCGCCGATTTGAACGTCATACCTTTTGCCAAGTCCGCTGCAATCCATGTTTGCAGAATGAATAAAAAGCCCATTAGAAACAAGGTGATCAATGCGGCTTGTCCTACTTTTTTCTCTGGTTTTTCTTTTACTTCTTCCGCCAAGGTGGAGATTGCGTCGAATCCTAAAAAGGACAATACCGCGATAGAAACAGCTTGCAGAACGAGTGATGGCTGGAAGGTCGCTGCATTAAAGAAAGGTTCTGCCGTTAATTCGCCAGCGCCCACATCATTGCCATACAAGGCATATAAGCCTGCAGTAATGAAAATGGCCAGAACAATAACTTCTGCTACTAAGAACACTTTGTTTACTTTGGCAGTAAAGCTAATACCCACTAGGTTGGCTAACAGTGCGCCAACAAGAAATACGACGAGCCAAGCAAGTTTAGGAATAAAAGGGAAAATCTCGGTGAGTGAGATGGCGCTAAAAATGTATAGTAATGGTGGAATAAGAAGATAATCGAGAAGCAGTACCCAGCCCGCCATAAAACCAAAATACTGATTAATACCCCGAGATGCATAGGAATAAACAGACCCGGCAATCGGAAACTTTTTCGCGAGCGCTTGATAACTTAACGCGGTAAACAGCATGGCTATCATGCCAATTAAATAGGCAGTAGGCACCATGCCACCCGACGCGTCCGATACCCAGCCGTAGATGCCGAAAGGCGCTATAGGAATCATAAAGATCATACCGTAGATAATTAAGTCTGTGAGACTTAACGATCTCTGCAGCTCTTGTTTATACCCAAATTCATTTATTGACATAACCGGTTCCTTTTTGTGAGTTTTTAGTTTTTAGTTTTTAGTTTTTAGTTGTTAACGCCTTTTCAAGCCTTTCAGCCCATTCTTCAACGCCTTTATCTGTTCTGATTAAGTCATTTCTGATTTCTAATAACAGCGCAGGAATCTGCTGGTTATCTCCATGAATAGGAATCGTCATGTCTTCATTTACATCAATGTCGTAAGGTTCATTCATACCGACGTTTAATTGTTGTGCTGCCAGATTTTCAATAACGTCTTGCGCGAAGTGTTTTGCATCCTTATACAAAACACCAATCTCCCATGGACGTTGCTGACCTAAAAAAACCGGAGTGAAAGAATGTACAGAGACTATTTTAAGCGTTTTATTCTTAGCTCTTTGTGTGCCTATTAAGCTCGTTACGGCGTCATGAAAAGGCGTGTAAAACGCATTGATCCGAGTGTTACGCTCTTCTTCATTGAGGTTTTGATTGCCGACGATTTGATGATTTTCACTGATCGGCGGAATCAGACCGGGGTTGTCTAGAATACGATTGAGATCGATGAGCAATCGTGAATAATTGCTGTAAATAAGTGGCGCATCGATTTTATCGGCCAATGCTTTTGCCACGGCCAAAGCGCCTATATCCCATCCAATATGATCGTTCACCTGATCCTGACTTAGGCCTAAATTATGAAACGCTCCGGGGATGTGATTTGAGGCGTGTTCACACATTAATATGACATCGGAGCGTCCTTCTAAGTTGTAATAGGAAAACGCGGGTAAGTGTTCTTTATCGTTAAGCACTAATAAATATCCTTATAAAGCTTGCATAGAGCATTATCGTCTAGGCCTACACAGAACTGCACTTCTGATTGTTTTAGTTTTAAATAGGTATCAAGCATTTTTGGCGGCAGTTGAGACATGAATAACCTGTTGCCTTTTAGCTCACCTAATGCTTCTGTTAGATTGGAAGGTAAGCGGCGAATGTTGAACTGTTCGCATTCAGATTCAGATAAATCTTGTGGGTTTTTAGCGGTGATTTTTGGCGTGTCTCGTGATGTTTTTATGCCCTCTAATCCCGCTAATAGAATCGTTGCAAGGGCAAGATGTGGTGACGCTGTGATATCAAGCGCACGATATTCAATGTTGTATTGTTTGTTGGTCGCGGTCCCAGAATACTGAACAGTAGGGCAAATTCGTAATGAAGTTTCACGGTTTAAATCGCCTAAATTAGAATACGCGGCGCTCCAATTATGAGGGCATAAGCGCAAATAAGAGACAACCGAAGGCGCGGTGAACGCACACAAAGCTCGCATATTATCTAGAATCCCAGCACACCAAGACCCTGCCATTTCGCTCAAGCCATTTGGTCGTTCAGCATCATACATAAGCGGGTTGCCAGAAAGATCTTTCAAGCTAATGTGAACGTGCACCCCGTTACCGATAGCGCCGGGCTCAGTCTTAGGAGAAAAACTCAAGTTGTAGTCTAAATCTGAAGCCAGTTCTTTGGTTAGTTCACGTACGTTGACGGCACGATCAGCCGCTTTTACCGCAGACGTCGGCGCACAAGTGACTTCATATTGTTGATCCCCAAATTCAGCTAATATCATTTCTGGCTCAACACCTGCTATGTCGAGTAGGGGTAATAATTTTGAGCTGAAATCATCTATCTTACGTAAGCTTCGTAATGAAAAAGCAGGGCTAGAAGGTAGCTGGTCTTTTTCTAGAGTGAATTCATGCTCGAATGCGACAACCAGCTCAATACCGAGTTCGTCTCGGTAGCGCTGTTCAACTTCTTTTAGCAGAGTGCGCGGGCATGTTGGCCACTTCTCGCCTTTCAAAGAAACAATGTCACAATGCACATAAGACAATTCAGAACGATTACGGAAGAACTCTGACTCGATTGAAACCAAGCTGTCAGCGTCTGGTAATAAGCGCACATCCCCTAAACTGCCCCATGGATTATCATCACTAATGGTGTTGAATGGTGTTATCGATGAGTTCGCAGGAACCCAGCCACACCCTTTGCTCATCTGGTCTGCGAGGTCACGTTTCAGAATGGATCGGCCTCGTGAAATTGCCGTCAAATCCGTTGTTAAAAACGTTACCAAGCTCATATCTTTTGTGATTTTATTTTCCATGGTTACGGCCTTATAGTGTTGAAATTTGTTTCACGACTGTTTTTGTATCTGTGATCCAGCAATATCCTTTTATCGCATCAAGACAGTGCTGGTGGCGTTCCGGTGTTACCGTGGCGCAGGCATCTTCCACCAAAGTCACTATGTAGCCACGGTCAGCGGCATCACGCACCGCCATATCCACACATTGGTCTGTTACCACGCCTGCAATAACAAGGTATTTGACGTTTAAATTGCGCAGTACATAGTCAATTTGTGAGGAGTTAAAAACACCAGATGAGGTTTTCGGTAGAACAATTTCGTTTTCTATTGGTGCCAATTCATCAATCACCTGGCCTTCAGGACAGCCTTTTGGCACATTGATATTCGACAGTTTGTGATCCGGAGATCGGTCACGGCCATCGACGGTCAGGCTTTCTATGATGGTGTGCAGTACATTGGTTTTCTTGTCGCGAAAGACATTGAGCAAGGCAACTTGATTTGGAATAACCGTGCTTTCCAAGCGTGGGTAATAGTAGGGAGCTCCTTTTTCAGTAAGGTCCTCATCTAAGCCCGGGTACACCCAGATTTTCTGCATGTCGACGAACAACAATGCCGTTTCATGGGCTACATAAGGTAAGGATCTAGGGTTACTTGGGTCTATTAAGTTGTTTGAGTTTGCTGTTGTCGTGGACATTATTGTTCCTGCTGATTGTTTGAGAAGTAATGGGTTCCTAGTAATTCACGCATCTCGTCTACTTCTATTAAACGGTCTTTTACTGAATCACCGAGGGTGTCTGTGAGCGAAGCGACTAAGGCTTCTACTTGAACCATCGCAGGCACAAGTGTGTCGAAAGGGGAAGAAGTATCGACCAAAGAAGAAATGGTTAGATCGGCTTTGTTTCTTAAAGGGGAGTCGTAAATATCGGTAAATAAAACAACTTTGGCTTTCTTTCTGTGTGCCATTTCAACCGCCACGGCTGCACTTTGCTGGTAGCGACGGTAATCAAACTGAATAAAAATATCCCCAGGCTTTAAGTCCAACAAGGTGTCGCTTAATTCAAGAGAAGACGTGATGCACTTGGTGTTTGGGCGGAGAATCTGTAGGTGAGCATGTAAATAACCGGCGAGAAAACCGCTGAATCGTCCCCCAAAGCACATCACTTTTTTGTTTTTTTCACTTAGCCATTCGGCCAGCTGCTCTATGTCTTGCTTGATTACTAGAGGCTCAGAGCCAGCGACAGCACCCATAGTGCTTTCGGTTGTACGCTGCCATGGATTGTTATCGGTACCGCCGCTTTTAGAGTACATCAATAAGGGCGATTTTAATCGTTCGTCCAACTGCTTAACGAGGGCACTTTGAAAATCTGAATAGCGGGTAAAACCTATTTTTTTAATAAAACGAAGTACGCTTGGATCACTGACGCCAGCTTTTTTGGCTAACTGGGCAATGGTTTTTAATCCTGAAGTGGGAAAATTATTTAATAAAATTCTGACCAACTTTCGATCGGTTGGAGTGAGCTCGCTAGGCGGACTTTCAAGCCGTTCTTTTATATTCATAGTGGGTCTTCCTAATTTGTTTTATAAATTACAATCTATTATTTATATTTTGATATGTATGTTTTATTACACAAAAGTGATGCTGTAAATAAAAAATTATTAATCAATGGCTAGGTGTCGCTTTTGAGCAATTTTTTAGAAGAGTCTTCGAGAAGGGAATTACACAATGTTTTTGCAGCGGTTGAAGAGGGTGCCTGTGTGCTAATATTTTTATAAGATTGAAATTAACCGGCACAGCCAAAGCTGCTAGATCTGGTTTTTTTTCTCCTTGAGAAAGGTTCTAGCCTTGTTGATGGTGGCGTTCCATCGTTTCGCCGAGGCTGTCAAAACTATGTCGTAAAACACGTAAAGTGAACTCCATGATTCGATGGCGCTATTTCTGATCACACAGTTATTATGAACTTCGGTTATTTATTTGAAAGAAGCGACTATTGTTGATGCAATCAGTATTGCAGAGACCGGTTCAACTAAAGATAAAAAAGTAAAAAGCCTCTGCAACGTATTAAGCTTAAAACGGAATTTGAAATGAAAGCGTATCTTGACATGGAAGCGAAAACTGGCTCAATTTATCGTTTAAGTATGACCGCAGCGAATGTGCAGTCCTTTCTTATGTCATTGGGCGTAAAGAATAAATGATGAGGTATTAGGCTCAGAAAACGTTACTCTCTGAGCCTAATGGTACTTATTTTGGTTCTAGCATGAAGTGATCAAAGAATTGAGCCAACTCATGATGCGCCGTTAGCGGAAGAATAGTGGCAACATGCTGGTCTGGTCGAACCACAACCACACAACCTTTTTCTGTATTTATGCCTCTTAGCTGATAAGGGTCATGCTCAGCGGACTTTTGGAAAACTTTTTCGTAGTCATGTAATCCATATTTGCCTTTCGCTGGCCATAAATACTGAGGAAGGTCATGCATCGACAAATCTTCTTGCTGAAAGATCGCATAAGTATCAATAACTGAGTCGATATCGGCACCGTCTGGCGTGTATTTCAGCACAGGAGATTTGTTATCTTGTGCCAGATAGTCAATCAACTTACATACCTCTGAGGACGTGTCCGTTGGGCTTTGTTCCCCACCAAAGACAAACAAGCGCCAGCGACCATCAGCTTTCACCAGATGTCCGAGATGTTGAATACGACCATCAGCCGTGCGTTGTGCTTGAACAGAATGAAAGCGTTGACCTATTTTGAAGCCTGTGGCCAAACCTTGGTTTTCCTGACCAGTACAAAGATAAGATGGATAGTATTCAATAGAGGCACCAGAAACAAACCCACACTGACGCTTCATAAACTCTTCAATTTTAGCAGTGTCCACTGTCGATTGATTTGTACTGTCACCTGCGGCAGGACGTGTTGCCACCAGCTTAGACAACTCACGGTCTGCATCAATTAATTGTTGGGCAACTTTGCGACGCTCTGTTTCATAGGTATGAAGCAATTTAGGTGCACATTTCCCTTGCAATACAGACGCTAACTTCCATCCTAGATTAAAGGTATCTGGTAAAGAAGTATTTAGGCCCCAGCCCCCTTTTGGACTGTGAGTATGGCAAGCATCCCCAGCAACAAAAGCACGAGGAATAATCTCCTCTGAGGACCCAAGAGGGCGATTATCAAAGTGCTCCGCAATTCGCTGTCCAACCTCGTAAATAGACCACCAAGCGACTTCTTTAACATCAAGCTTGTAAGGGTGAAAGATCTTTTGGGCTGTTGCGATCAAATTCTTTTCTGTTAGTTTCACATCACAAGCGCGCTTGCCTTTATCAATATGATCTAGCTCCACATAAAAACGGCAAAGATAACCACCTTCACGAGGAATCGTCATGACAGCACCATGATCTTTAGATTGTATAAAGCTTTTCACACGAATATCAGGGAAATCCGTATTGAGCAATATGTCCATGACACCCCAAGCTTTGTTGGCAGAATCGCCTAGCATTGTAATGTCTAACGTTTTACGAACACGGCTACGACCGCCATCACAGCCTACCGCATAACGAGCCTTCACGGTTTCAATTTTGCCGTTACCCGCTTCATCAACACGCTTGAAAGTGGCTGTTATCGGATAAGCTGAAACATCTTGAGCTAAGTTATCGTCAATGATTAAGTCGACAAGCTCACGACTGTAGTGTGGTTCTAAATTGGTGACCGAATTACGCATGCCATCAATTAATAATTCATGTAATCGCGCTTGGTTTACAATACCGTGGGAAAATTCAGACAGCCCTGCTCTTGCATCAGCAATCTTTTCCGTTCGCTTGATATTGTTAGGGTTCTCAGCATCTGGCTCCCAGAAGGTATTTTGCTTCAACTGGTAAGTCTCTTTCACAACCATTTCACTGCTGTTGAAAGCTTCCATAATTTCTATAGTACGACATGAAATACCATCGGCGCGGCCAAAAAGTAACGGTCCGGGCGCCATATCTACAATACATGTCTTGATATCATTAAACTCTGACAGCTGTCTTGCCATTGTCAAACCGGCAGGGCCTGTACCAACAATTAAAACATCTACCTGGTTTGGCAAGTCCACAATAGGTGGGTTTGGGTAAGGTTTACGAGCCTCGTCAGAAACCTGATAATTACCTGGCTTAAAGCCATTCAAATGATATTGCATTACTATGATCCTCTAATTTTTATAATTCAAAGTTACAATATGGAATAAACTTAACATGTTAAGTTTATGGGCGTCAATAGATATGAAATGACCTAAGGAAGATGCGAACAAGTCAGTCTCATACAATAATTTACTTTTAATCTTGGGCCTGAATATGTCACCTCAACTTATTTTTTTCGCCCGCGAATTCAACAACAAACGTCGCAAAAAATGTAAAGATATTTTTTTGATCTGAATGGATGTGGTGATGCCTTGAGATCAGTTTGAAGTAGTGATTGAGCCTCTCTATCCAAAGACTGGGAAAGGAAGAAGATCTTATCCGCTGTCTACTATGTTCCGCATTCACTGCATGCAACTTAGTGGTAGAAAAATGACAAACCAGCCACATTACTGATTGCTGTTGTTTTTTCAGAATATTAAGGCGCGCAGCTCGACTTGATCGCATGCTCATTAGTCGTTGAGAATGAATTCAGCGCAACGTTCTGCGATCATAATGGTTGGAGCATTGGTATTACCTGACACAATGGTAGGCATTATAGAGGCATCACAGATGCGCACACCCTTTACACCATTAACACGGAGCTTGGTATCAACAACGGCTTGCTTATCAGAGCCCATTCGGCAAGTTCCAACTGGGTGGTAAACGGTTTTAGCGTGGCTGCGAATGTGTGCTTCGATTTCATCATCTGAAATATCTTCTTTTGCAGATGGGCGAAGCTCTTCGCTAATCAGTGCAGCCATAGCAGGTGCGCGTATAATTTTACGGGCTAGTTTAACGCCACGGATAAGCGTATCTACGTCGTCACGATGTGATAATGCACCGCTTTCGAAAATCATTGAGTCTGTTGGATCAGCACTGCGTAGGCGAGCAAACCCTCGAGATTTAGGCCGTAAGAAACAAGGGTTGATGGAAATGCCGTGACCTTCGATAGGTTCACGATCTACATCCCCAACTAAAGTAGGCAGTACATGGAATTGAATGTCAGGGCGCCCACAATTACTGGTATCAACAAAACCACCTGATTCAACAACGTTAGAAGTTAATAAACCCGTTTTAAAACAAGTCCACTGGAAACCATGAGACAGTGCTTTGAGGCCTTTATCACTGCCTAGTAAACTGATTGGCTGTTTAGCACGACCATAGATACTAACTTCTAGATGATCCTGATAGTTTTCACCCACTTCTGGAGAATTGTAAAGCGTTGATATGCCGTGTTTGGATAATTGCTCCTTTGGACCAATACCAGACAACATTAATATTTTGGGGGTTGATAATGCGCCAGCGGTTAAGATAATTTCTTTTTTCACAGAGAGTATTTCTATCTTGCCCGATTCGTTACGCAACTCAATGCCTGTCGCATTGTTGTTACCATCAAAGATAATTTTGTTAACGTAACATCCTGTTCGAATTTCTAGATTTGACGCGTTCTCTACTTCTTTTAGAAAAGTTGCGGCGGTACTTCCACGACGGCCATCAAAAGTAGTTGTGTGATAGAAACCAATGCCGTCTTGCTTTGCGCCATTAAAGTCGTCGTTATAAGGGATGTCTGTTTGTTGTGCTGCTTTTAAAAAAGCTTGGCTTAGGGGGTGACGGAAACGAGTGTCGCTGACACGTAGAGGGCCATTTGTACCGTGAAATGGCTCGCTTAGACGCATATGGTTTTCTGAGCGCTTGAAGCTGGCTAGGACATTTTCCCAACCCCAGCCATCGCAGCCATTGCGTTCCCATTCATCGTAATCTTCTTTCTGACCACGGATGTAAAGCATAGCATTGATTGAGCTACCTCCACCGAGGGTCCGACCTTGCGGCACGTAGGTTTTTCGGCCGCCAGCATCTGGTTGAGGTTCACTTTCATAAATTACAGATCGTTTTGACCCAATAACTCGAATGAAAGTGGCTGGCATTTGAACGAATATAGAATCGTCTTTTGGCCCATCTTCCAATAAAACTACTTGAAAACCTGCTTTTACAAGTCTATGTGTCACAGTGCAACCTGATGAGCCACCGCCCACCACGATGAAATCAATGGACTTCATGAGTAAACCTCTCGATCTTATTATTGTATTTGGATGTTTATATGAATGAGCATAGAGGTTTATTGAGAGGGAAAATTGACTTGATCGGACTGGCAGTTTTACTCTGTCGGACATTTTGAAAAGAGATCATAACTTCGAATGTAGTTAACATGTTTACTAATTATTTGGCGAGGGGTATGATCAAAATTAGATCGTTTAGATATTCATTCTTAAAAAAAACAAAAATTATATTGAGTGATTTATGTCATTTTCAGGACAAGTTCGAGTATCAACTCGAGATATAGACCTTGTGTCCCGGCGTCAATATTGGGAAGAGGCGGTCAATCAGCATGTTATTCATATTGATTGTCCTATCGTCTCGGATTCACCGTTAGAGGCGGAGCTTCGACATTCTCACGGCGATATTATTAATGTGAATTATATTGAGGCGAATAGACACTCTGTTCAGCGTAGCCGTATCGATATTGATGAAGATGAACGTGATGGTTTTTTCATTTGTCTAATGACGAAGGGAAATGGTTATTCATATCAAGGTATGGATTGCGTTAGCCATATGCCAGGAGACATGGTCATTTATGACACAGCGAAACCCTATGGACACGGTTTTCCTAACGATATGGGGATGTATGTTTTAGATTTACCTCGATCCATTGTCGAACGAGAGTTAGGTGTTGTTGATAACCTCATTAAAATAGACTGTAAGTTGCAATGTGGTACTTCATCAACGAATGCTATTTTTAAATTATTAGAGAGCAGTTCCGATAATTATTATGCATATCAGTTAAAAGCAGAGGAAGTGATACATCATATCCAGGTGTTGTCTGGACTACACGGTGCAAAATGTAATCAGAAAAATCGAAATTTATTATTTTTTAAATGTAAAACGTTTATTGAACAGCATTTAACGTCAGCAGATTTAAATGCTGAAATGATAAGTAGTCATTTATCTGTGTCTTGTAGGCAAATAGCCAGAGCGTTTGAAGCGCATAGCATGACTATGAGCCGATATATTTGGCAATCAAGACTGAATAAAAGTCGTGAAGATATTTTAAGTTTAGATAATTTGAGTATTACAGATATCGCTTATAAGTGGGGGTTTAGTCATTCTTCGCACTTTAGTCGCGCCTATAAACAGTATTTTAATGAATCACCTCAAGTGACCAGAAAACAAAAAAGGCAGAACCTCGTGTAAGAGCTACCCATGCTAACCTTATTCAGCTTTCTAATTTAATACTATTGCTCGATTGTCAGCTCAGTTCTTTAATCGTTGTTTCTCTAGGGCGTTTGCAGCCCATGAATAATCTGTAACTCGTTATATTTGGTAAGCTAGCTTAGTGAGATGTCGAGAGGAGTTACTCTTTTTATCTAACACGAGTATTATCGCACAGAGTTCATCTCAGCCGTTCACATAAGTAATATCATAACGAGTCACCAAGTCAAACTAGAGAGTTGGATCGTTCAATTGATCAGAGTTGATTTCCAGACTTTGTCATTACTATGCTTCCAATTTGATTATGTCGTCTAATAAAGCGCTTAATGTTTTCATTTTTTTAGGACCAAGCTTTGCAATTAATGATTGATAAGCCGCGTCCACTTCAGGACGAAACTCTGTCACTAGCTCAATGGCTTTAGGTGTTAAGGAGAGCAAAGAGATCCGCTGATCAAGAGTTGATTTTTTACGTACCATAAAACCGTCGTTTTCAAAGCGGGTAATAATACGCGTTAAGCTAGGGCTCAGGATGCATGATAGCTCTGCAAGTTGTTTCGCATCTAACTCTTCATGGTCGTTAAGTACACGTAACACACGCCATTGTTGCTCGGTAAAGCCTGCTTTTTGTAGTACGGGGCGAAAGAATCGCATAGCCGATTCGCGAGCGCGTAGCAGTTGCAGGGTTAAGGAGTCTTCTAGTTTTTTCATATGAAACGAATTGCCTAACGATAAAAGTATAAAATTATATCAGTTAACAAGATAACTAAATAGTCAGTCGATAAAGAGACTTTATCGTGAGTATTGAGGGATATTACGTGTTTTTTTATGTTTGTTAGGAGCCGTAGAAACAAAAAAATCCCACGAGGGGATTTTTCTTGTTAAGTCGGAATGTTAGCAGAAATAAAACGTATATTCTAAGGCAGCTGCTTCAGTAATGCCTGTAACTGTTGCTTAAAACTTGCGTAATCTCCTTCACTAAAGGTGCCAAATACTTCTTCTTGTTGAGCATCTGATATGGCCCACAATCGACTAGCAGTATCATGCCCTTTTTGTGTGAGTACTAATTGCGGTGTAATGAAACCAAAGCTCTGCAAACTTTCAACACCATTTTTCACATCGTCATCAGGGATGGTGACTAGGTTTTTGAGATCGTCCAAGGTGACACCTGATGCATCACTGAGTACTAATAATAGGCGAGCTTCGCTGCTGTTTAGTCCAGTAGAAGCTTGTTTTGGCAGGTAGTTTTCTTGGATTTTCTGCAGCACCTTGTTCATTAAATAAATGGCACTGTCATGTAGTCGAGCCAAGATGGCTGGTGAGGCAACATTAAGGTCTGCATTCTTGGCGCCGGTAAAAGGAATAGCGCCTGCGTAGCTACCTTGAACGTAGAGCAAAGGCGCTCGGCCATGATTTTCAAATTCAATCACTTTACCAATCATGATCCAATGGTCGCCGCCATCAACGACTTGGTGTTTCTCACACTGGAAGTTGGCCGCAGTGTTAGTCAATAATGGTGCTTGACCGACGCCAGGTTTGGTGTCCACGTTGGTAAATTTATCGTCGCTTGGCTTGGCAAAATTATTGGATAAATCGATTTGATCTGCAGCTAAAATATTGACGGCGAAGTGATCGGCTTGTTCAAAAACTTTATAACTATTGGAGTTTTTAACAATGCTCCAAAGTACTAAAGGTGGCTCAAGTGACACTGAGTTAAAGCTATTGGCGGTGACACCCACTTGCTCGCCATTTGGCGCTTGAGCGGTAATGACGGTGACACCAGTCGCAAAATTGCCCAAGGCGCGTCTAAATTCTTTCGGGTCGAAACTCATGATGATTCTCTCTTATTTATTATTATCTGGAAGAAAGGGAGGCTAAGAAGATAGCCTCGACCATTGTCATGGGAGAATGCTTATAGCAGGCTTGGATCTGGTTCTAAGCCCATTACTTCACGGCCAATGATTTGCGCGCAAACATCGTAGTCAGTATAGGCATGAGCGCCTGTCATATGGCTATCGCGAAAGAGACGCTGAGCTTCTTTATCTAATAGCCAATTATTCGCGCCAATGGCATTGAATAGACGATCTACTGCTTCGATGCACATTTTTGCAGCGTATGCTTGGTTGGTACGCCAATGGGCTAGAGTGTGTTGGTCTGGGTAACGGTGAGCTTCTGCGTATTCTGCATGTTCTTCCCACGTTTTTTCTAAAAAGGCGCGTGCTGCCAAGATTTGATGAGTCGATTCACCGGTACGAAGAATGGCAGGAATAGCGGCATTTACTTTGGCACCTGTGTAAGCGCGAACTCGGTTGCTTGTGACTTCTTTGTATAGCTCAAGCATGCGTTCAGCAACGCCTAGGGAGATTGCCGCAAAGCCGGAAGCGAAGTAAGGGCGGTAAGGCGCGTAGAATAATTTGCTGTCTGGGTATAACCCGAAACCTGCCGATTTACCTTCCATCATGTCTTTTGCTTTTTGAATACGATGCTCTGGTACAAAAGCATCACGAATTTGCAATGTTTTGGTACCTGATCCTTTCATCGCCATCGCATGCCAATCATCATCTATGGTGTAATCGGTGGTTGGAATGACGGCGAAACAATAGTCTTTTCCACCTTCTTTGTTGTCACGAATAAAGCCAACAATGGCCCACTTCGCATGGTCACAACCACTGCTCCATTTCATGTCACCATTAAAAACAACCCCACCATCGGTTTCTGCGGATTTACCAAAAGGGGCGATGCTGCTGCAAGCCAATGCATCAGGGTCATTAGCCCATAGTTCATCTTGTAGTTGTTTTGAAAATAAAGCCAGCTGGTGGTTATGTGTGCACAATAAGCTGAATGCCCAAGCCGTACTGGCACAAGCCCCAGCTAATGCCGCGACACAGTCGCCAAATTCTGGCAGGGTGACTTCATAGCCACCGTACACTTTAGGTAAGAAGGCTTTGTGCATGCCGACTTTTTTAAGCAGTGCGATGTTTTCTGCTGGGACTTTTCGAAGTTCTTCTGTTTTTGACGTATTGGCAGCAATATCAGGTAGAACGGATTTCAACTCTTCTAATAAAGGATTAGAACGTTTCATGATACAAACCTTTTTTTTTGTTGTTATTTTTAACGTCTGTTTAGTGTTCAATTTTTGGTTCAATGAGAGAAGGTTCATTTCAATCAAAAATTAGGACTTTTCCAGAATTTATGAAAAACAGTTAAACGAAGTTATTTAAATATTACTTAACATGTTTATTATTTTTTTAATTTGGTACTCTCTGCTGTATGTTTTTTTTATGCATAAATTCATTGGATAAATATAAGGATAAAGACAATGAGCATTAAACTTTCTGTTGTGGACCAAACGCCGGTTCATGGATCACACTCGAAAAAAGAGGCCCCATTTTTAAGTGTGGAATTGGCCAAATTATGTGATGAGTTGGGTTTTTACCGATATTGGGTGGCAGAGCATCATGATAGCGTTCACTTTGCAAACCCTTGCCCGGAAATCTTAGTCGCACATTTGGCGAGCGTGACGAAACGTATTCGAGTGGGCAGTGGCGGTGTTATGCTGTCGCATTATAGCCCGCTGAAAGTCGCTGAATGTTTCAGCTTACTGTCGACGTTATTTCCAGGACGAATTGATCTGGGTGTTGGCCGAGCTCCTGGTGGTTCTGGGTTAACGTCTAGTGCATTAGCGTATCCACATCAAGCGGATTCAGGGCGCCATTATGTGGATCAAGCACAGCTACTAGAAGGCTTTATCCACGATACTTTAGATAACAATCACCCTTATAAAAAGATCCATGTGTTGCCAGAAAAAGGCGACATACCTGAGTTATGGATGCTGGGTTCCAGTGGCGGAAGTGCGGGGTTAGCAGGACAACTCGGCTACAATATTGCGTTGGCGCGATTTATTGATCCTGACCATTGCCACCCAGATATATTTTTACAGCATGAAAAAGCGTGGCAGGAGGCCGGCCATGAGATGCCTGCTAAACGTATGTTGGCGATAGCCTGTATTTGTGCTGAAACAGAGCAGGAAGCCAAGCTTAGAGCAGGTACTGCGGTATACAGAAAGTTTGCTTCGCAAATAGGACAAAGAGAAGATTTTCTTACCCCAGAGCAAGTTCAAGACAGATATCGACGTTTGCCCGCGTCTGAGCAAGCGATGTTTGATCGGATACAAGCCAGTTATACCATTGGCTCTGTGGCTCAATGCCAAGATGAAATTGAATCTTTAGCTCGCCATTTTAAGACAGACGAAATATCTACGGTAACAGTTACTTATAGCCAAGCGGAACGCCTTGATAGCTATCGCTTACTCAGCAATATTATCCGCTAAGTTGTGCATCATCTTTAGCTAGTTAGCTAAATCAGGGTGAGGGGCTAAGCCCCCCGCCGTGAGGCGCAATGAAAGCCAAAAGCTACTAAATAGCCCAACAATGGGATGAGAAGTTTACTGCTTACGTATGGCATGAAAGCTCCTTGCTCAATAGAAAGCCAGTTGTTATCTGCCCATTTATCTTGTCATGGCAGGCCAACAACTGGCTTAGTCTGTAGATGTTGATTGACTGAAATAATCTATTACTGCGGTGTGCGTAGCACCATCAATTTCATTTCTGTCATGTCTTCAATGGCAAAGCGAACACCTTCACGGCCAACGCCACTGTCTTTCACGCCGCCATAAGGCATGTGATCGACACGCCACGACGGCACATCACCGATTACGACACCACCGACTTCGAGTTCATCCCATGCTTTATAAGCTTTATAGATGTCCTTGGTAAATATGCCTGCCTGCAAGCCGAAATCTGAATTGTTGACCTCTTTCAGCGCCTGATCAAAGTCGGAAAACGCAGACAGAATAGCCACGGGACCAAAGGCTTCTTGATTATTAATGTCCATGTCAGAGGTAACACCTTCAAGTAACGTAGCTTCAAGCATCGCCCCTTGACGCTTACCACCGACAAGTAGCTGTGCGCCACCTTTCTGTGCTGCCAGTACCCATCCATGTAGGCGAGTTGCTTCACTTTCAGAAATCATTGGGCCGATAAAGGTGTCTTCATTTTGAGGGTCTCCCATCACAAGCGCGCTAACCGCTTTAGTCAACTTTTCTTTAACTGCTTGATATAGAGATTCATGCACCATGATCCGCTGAACACTGATGCAGCTTTGCCCAGATTGATAATAAGCACCAAAAACAATACGTTGTACCGCATCGTCAATATCCGTACCTTCATCAACGATGCAAGCTGCGTTGCCACCAAGTTCCAAAACCACTGGTTTTTTACCTGCTTTTGCTTTTAGAGCCCAGCCTACGTCAGGAGAGCCAGTAAAGCTTAATAGCTTCAAACGGTCATCGGTGGTAAACAAGTCCGCGCCATCTCGTCGGCATGGCAAGATAGAAAAAGCGCCTTTCGGTAAGGAGGTTTCCGCTAAAATTTCACCTACAATAATGGCGCTGATAGGCGTTAAACTTGCTGGCTTTAGGATAAATGGGCAACCGGCGGCAATCGCAGGGGCAATTTTGTGAGCCGCAAGGTTTAGTGGAAAATTAAATGGCGAGATAAATGAACAAGGGCCAATAGGTACACGTTTCCACATGCCTTGGTAATCTTTTGCGCGTGGAGAAATATCCATCGGCATGACTTCGCCATAAATACGTGTAGCTTCTTCTGCGGCAATTTGAAAGGTATCAATAAGGCGTGTTACTTCACCACGAGAATCTTTGATCGGTTTACCTGCCTCCAAACACAAAGCTTGTGCAAGCTCTTCTGCGCGTTCCTTAAAGCGAGTTACGCAGTGATTTAATATTTCTTGGCGTTGGTAAGAGGGCATTTTACGCATGGCGTCTTTTGCGTTATCCGCCGCTGCAATCGCAGCATCAATATGCTCGGCATTAGCAAGAGCCACGTTAGCGACGAGTTCGCCATTGAATTTATTGTTAACCGCTAAATCCTGATTGGCAAAGACGGGTTCACTTGCTAAGTAAAATGGGTAGTTTGTGTTTAGCATGGGTTTTCTCTCTTATTTTAGTTTGGTAATAGAGCTGCAATAGCCTGTAGAGCACATGTGATATCTTGTTGCTCGCTGCCACCAGAAACACCAATGGCACCGACTAGTTGTTGTCCGACAAAAATAGGCGACCCTCCCCCTAGATAGGTAAACATGGGTTCACTTAGAAGGGCGTTAAGCACCTGAGGTTTGTTGGCCAGCTTTTCCTGCCAATCATGGGAGTTCTGTTTAAAACTAACGGCGGTATAGGCTTTTTTGTGTGCTAATTTAGCTGATAATAGCGGAGCACAGTTCATGTTAATGGACGCAAGTATGTTGCCAGCAGGGCATAAAATTGCGACGCAAATAGTAATGTTTAGTTGCTCAGCAGCGGTCATAGCCGAGTCACAAAGCGCAATAGCAGCGCGGGTACTTAGGCTGCTATTCGGTACGATAAGAGGATTATTAGTCATTTTTTTCTACACTGGCAGGTTCTTGGTCATGACGGTTATTCAATCGAAACTCTGAAGGGCTAACACCGACATTTTTGATGAAAAATCGTGAAAAGTAAGACGGGTCGATATAGCCCAAAGTGTAGGATATTTGAGTAAAGTTCATATTGGTGTGCGACAGTAAACGCTTGGCTTCTAGTTGCGTACGACCATTGATGATTTTTTTAGGGCTAATACCCGCAATTTTTTTACAAATGTAATGCAATCGACTGTCATTAATATTGAGTTGCTCACAATAAAAAGAAGTTTGTCTTTGGGTGGTAAAATGATTTTCTACTAAGGTGCTAAACGCCCGAAAACTTTCCACTTCAGTATGGTTGTGTTGCTTTTTCGCTTGTGGGGCATCGCATAAACGCAACATATTAATGAAAATCATAGTAACGATGCTTTCAATGGCTTCGTTTTTATACTGGCCGTTGATTGACCACTCGTGTTTTAGCATGGAGAACAAATTCAACATGGTATCCCAATGGGAAGATCGCTCAGAATGGGTCGTATCTTTGCTAATGCAAAAGGGCATTAATAACGAATCATTAATTCGGTACGCGTCCAAGTGACTTATGACGGTTTGCAAAAATGAAGAATGAATGGTTATCACATAGCCCGGAGAGGATGGTTCGGTGAGAAACGCATGAGGGGTTGCTGGTGGCGTATAAAAAATGGCGCAACCGTTTGTCTCATAGTTGTTCTGATCAATGTTAAATAGCGTTTTACCGGTTTCTACTAAATGGATCTGACAAAATTGTGAATGCAAGTGCATTGGCATGTCACGGCCAAAGAAGTCAGCCATTCGGCCTAACTTATCAAAATGTATGATGGCATCGTTATAGGTCGCGTCATAATCCTGACCAATATCAATATTGGGAATCCACTCTTTCGTCATAACGTTCTGTCTTTATTGTTATTATCTAATATGCGTCAGTAACCGTGCCGCCTACCTTTTCCCTTATCTTGGGCGCAATAGTACGGCACAGTAACTTGTTTAATACACAGACGGTCCCGTATCACTTGTATCAGTGTGTTCGGGCTTAAAAGCTTGAACTAAATTTTTAGTGCTGTTCATTAGTAACCCGGTATCGCTTCCTACTGCAACAAACAAGGCACCCAATTCTAGGTAACGCTTTGCTTGAGCCTGGTCGGCCATAAGAATGCCTGGGGCTTTACCTGCTTGGACAATTTTCTTAATGCTGTCTTCAATAACACGTACAACATCAGGATGGTTTGGTTGGCCAATATAGCCTAGTGACGCGCTTAAATCTGCTGGACCGATGAAGACACCGTCAACGCCATCTACCTTAAGAATGTCTTCTAATGCGTCGACACCTTTAGCGGACTCTATCTGCACTAATACACAAATTTCGTCATTCGCTGTCGTTAGATAATTAGGGGTACGATTAAAGGCCGATGCTCGCGCTAAGGCACTGCCAACACCGCGAATACCAGCCGGAGGGTACCTAGTGGCTTCAACAATGCTTTTAGCTTGTTCTGCATTATCAACCATAGGGGCCAGTATGGTTTGCACCCCTAAGTCTAAAATTTGTTTAATCGTCACATGGTCGGCCCAGGCAGGACGAACGATAGGGTGAGTTGGGTAAGGAGCAATAGCTTGCAATTGCCCAACCATAGTTTGCAGCGTATTAGGCGCATGCTCACCGTCGATTAATAACCAGTCAAAGCCTGCAGAAGCAATAAGCTCAGCTGTGTAGTTATTGGCTAAGCCTAACCACAAGCCGATTTGTTCTTGCTGGTCTTTCATCGCTTGTTTAAAGGTATTTTTTGGCGCAGACATAGTGTTTATCTCCTACGCAAAGTGACACGAAATGGTGCCAAGTGGACCATAATCGACATTAAAGGTATCGCCTTTTCGTGCGGCAATTGGTCGAGTAAAAGAACCACCTAAAATAATTTGTCCAGGCTCAAGTGCGACATCAAATGGCGCTAATTTATTAGCTAACCATGCAACACCATTCGCAGGGTGGTTAAGGACGCCAGCGGCTACCCCTGTTTCTTCGATAATGCCATTGCGCTGCATGATCGCAGAGACCCAACGTAGATCAAGGTCACCGACTTTGATCGGTCTTCCACCTAAAATAATAGCGGCATTGGCTGCGTTATCCGAAATGGTGTCGAATACTTTGCGAGGGCGTTTGGTTTCTGGATCGATTGATTGACTACGTGCGTCAATCAGTTCTAATGCAGGTACCACATAGCCTGTTGCATTATAAACATCAAACATAGTGCAGTTTGGCCCCTTGAGAGGCTTGTCTAGAATAAACGCCAATTCTACTTCAATGCGAGGAACAATAAATTTGCTGGTGTCGATCTCACAGCCGTCATGATAAAGCATGTCATCTAACAGGGTGCCGTAATCTGGCTCGTCTATTTGAGAGCTCATTTGCATGGCGCGTGAGGTCAGGCCGATTTTATGGCCTATCACTTTGCGACCTTCATCTAGCTTCATTTGTACCCATTCACGCTGAATAGCATAAGCGTCGTTGAAATCAATTTCAGGGTATTCAAGAGAAAGCTGACGCACTTGGACGCGTTCTTTTTCTGCCTGATGTAAGCGTTTGGCGCACTTAGTAATGATGTTAGGTGCAAGCATATTATTATCCTTATTTTGCTAGATTGGCGAGGTAGTCAGTCTCGGAAATGATGGTGTTTTTCAAAACGCCAACACCCTCTACTTCTGTGATGATCTCATCACCAGGTTTCACATCCGCAAGACCTTCAGGGGTACCGGTGAAAATCATATCGCCAGGGCTTAATGTCATGATGTCACTTAAGTAAGCAATTAGATGTGGGATATTAAAGACCAAATCTTTAGTGTTGCCTTCTTGTTTTAGCTCACCATTAATATAGGTTCTTAGCATCAAGTTGTGCGGGTCTTTGACCTCGGCAGCATCAATGATATAAGGACCAATTGGGGTACAAGTATCACGGCTTTTTACACGTAGGTTAGGGCGGTAGTAATTTTCCAAATAATCACGAATAGCGTAGTCATTACCGACCGTATAACCACCCACATAATCCATCGCCTCGTCCATAGAAACGTTTTTCGCTTCTTTGCCAATCACGACAACGAGCTCACATTCATAATGCATGTAATCCACATTATCTGGACGGTAAGTGTTTTGGTTATGGCCAATCAGAGAGTTTTTGTTTTTTAAGAAAACCAAAGGCTCTTCAGGGGCTTTGAAAGACAGTTCTGCCGCATGATCTGCGTAATTAATAGCAAGAATGAAAGCCTTGCCTTCACACGGTGGTAACCATTGGAAGCTGCCTTCTTCAAGCACAGTGCCTTGCTCTGTTACAACTTGGTTTTCGGCGTTCAGTGTGACATTAAGAATATCTTTATTAAATAATATACGAGCGTGTTTCATGACCGATTCCTATGCTTGCGTTACTGGGTTAGTAAGGCAACCAATGCCTTCGATATTGATACTCACACTGTTGCCTGACTTGATTTCAAGTGACGATGTGCGCTCTGGCGTGCCGGCAATAATGATATCGCCCACTTCTAACGTCATAAAACCACTGATGTAGCTGATGACCGCTTCGACCGAGTAAATAAGTTGATCTGTGTTGGTCTCATGTACCAGAACATCATCAATATAGGTTTTAATAGCCAACGCATTAGGGTTGCTCACAGCGCTTTTTTCAATCACCCAAGGTCCGATTGGACAGAAAGTGTCTCGACACTTTGCTTTTACCGCAGGACGGTAAAAAGAGGTTTCAGCCAAGCTAACTTCATTGACTATGGTGTAACCTTTGACGTATTCCAATGCCTCTTCTTCGCTGACTCGGCACGCTTGTTTACCAATCACAATACCCAGAGATGGACCTGCATACACAGGGCCCTTGTCCTGAGGAATTTGAATTGCTTGGCCATGCCCAATATGGGTATTGTCGGTTTTGATGTGCAGCACGGGTGTTTTAGGTGGGCTGACATGAGGCTTTTCATTAAAAGTCGCTTCTAATGATTGATAAAGTCCTTTGTTATTCAGTGCTACGCCGATAACAGAACCGTTTGACGCTGGAAGAAGCGCTTCATTTAAAGGCACTTCCTGGTCTAGATCTGTGTGCAAATTGAGCGCTTCGTTTAGTTTTTTTATTCTGTAGTGGTACATAGATTTATTGTCCTAATATGCTTAACATGTTAATTATATTTACCTAAGATAAATCCCCTGTCAACTAAAACTGATGACTAATGGAAGTAAGAGTGAATAGGTTTATCTCTGCCCCATAGAGTTTAAGCAGGCTAGCAGGGTGTTTTTATCGAATAACAAAGGTGTATAAAAGCAAAAATATCCCTAAGGGGATATGGGTTTGCCGTCTTGAGTTTATAGAATGTCTTAATCAAAATAATAAATTTAGAGGTATAAAGTATGCAAATTGACGTAATTAATCCGGCAACCAAGCAAGTGATAGAGACATTGCAAAGATCCAATGTCGATGAGGTTAATGATGCGGTAGCCGTAGCGGTTAAGACATTTGATACCTGGAGTAGAAAAACGTCAGAGGAAAGGGGTGTCATCCTTCATAAAATTGCAGATGGTATGGAAGCCGCAGCCGAGGAGCTAGCACGTTTAATTGTCTCAGAGCAGGGTAAACCCCTTTCTGTTGCTATGATGGAAGTTGGAGGCGCGGCTGCATGGACACGTTACAATGCAGATCTTTCTCAGAAACCTGAAGTGTTGGAAGACAGTGAAGAGCGCCTTGTTGAAGTTCATCGACTGCCATTAGGAGTTGTCGCCTCTATAACGCCATGGAACTGGCCATTGATGATTGCTATTTGGCATATTATGCCGGCGTTAAAGGCAGGTAACTCTGTTGTTGTAAAACCCTCTTCAAATACGCCGCTAAGTACGATTAAACTGGTGGATATTGTCTGTGAGGTTGAACCTGGCTTATTGGGTTTTGTATTAGGTGGAAAAGTGGCTGGCGAAGCCCTAGTAACACACCCTGACGTTAAGAAGTTAGTCTTTACTGGGTCCACGCCAACAGGCACCTATTTGGCAAGCCTTATCGCGAAGGACTTGAAAAAGGTCACCCTAGAGCTTGGTGGTAACGATGCAGGGATAGTATTGGCGAATGCTGATATTAAGAAGTTAGCACCCAAAATCTTTATGAGTGCCTTTATTAATATGGGGCAAACCTGTGCAGCGTTAAAAAGGTTGTATGTTCACCGCTCTCACTACGATGCGTTATGTGATGCTCTTGTTGATATTGCTAAGCTTGAGGTAGTAGGCAATGGTATGACAGAGGGGGTCACATTTGGTCCGGTTCAGAATCAGGGTCAATACGATCTAGTCACATCTATGATTGAGCAAGCGCGTGCTGCAGGTTCTGAGGTTATTGCTCCTGAATTACCTGAAGGGCTTGATGGTTACTTTATCGCGCCGACTATTATTAAAACGACACAATCAGATCTTAGTGTGGTCTGTGATGAGCAGTTTGGCCCTGTATTGCCTGTGATCCCTTATGATGATGTTAAAGAGGTTATGAAAGATGCCATTCATAAAGAGTTTGCTTTAGGTGGCTCAGTATGGGGAGAAGAGAGCGAAGAGCGAGATTGGGTTGTTGGGCAGTTAGATTCAGGGACTGTTTGGATTAATAATCACGCAGAAGTGTTGCCTCATATTCCTTTTGGAGGCAATAAGCTATCAGGTTTAGGTGTTGAATTTGGTGTCGAAGGCTTTTTAGAGAATACTCGTCGAAAAGTAGTTAATCATTCTAAAAAATAATAAGCTGTTGTTTTTTTAAAGCCAAGGCTTGTTGAAAGTCTTGGCTTTTATAATATAAATCGTTTAAATAAATCTCCTTGAGATTTTATCCCCATCTTTCGGTAAATGTTTTTTCTGTGGTTTTTTACCGTTCCCTCTGAAATAAAGCATAAAGAAGAAATACTCTTCGATGAATGCCCGTCTAAAATAAGTTGGGTGATTTCTTGTTCTCTAGCGGTAAGAGGGTGGCGAGATAGTTTTGTTTTTAGCGGCTCATTTTTAGCTTGTGCAGGGAGCGCCATTAGCGATGGTGTTACGGCACTTTGTAGTGACTCGTGTGTCTGTATGGCGGCTTTTATTGAGTTAAAAAAGGGTGTGAGTTCTGAATCTAAATAATGTAAATCAGGGCCGTTTGTGGTGAATGAAAGGACGATACTGGCATTGTTTACAGAGTTAATAATGAAGTTAACCTCATTTCTCCAGCCCACTTTATGGTAAAACTCATCATAGTAAGAAGATCGTTCGAAATCTTGTCTTACAAGATCATGCAGTGACACGAAACCACTGGCTTTGTGGTGGCAAATCACATCATAAAATGGGTCAAGTAGATAAGCGGATTTACAATACTCGCGGTTTAACTCTGGGTTTAAAGCATCGTCAGAGATGATTCGAGTAGGTGGGTTATTTGGGGCGTACCCAAGTACCAAACAGCTCTCTATAAGGTTATTAAATTTAATAGAATCAATTAGTTGACTATAAAAATCACTTTTTCCAATTTTACCTATAAGAGCTGGTAGTGATGTGTAAGCGTCTAATTGCATGTTAGTAGCTTCCATTTTTATTGTTGTGTACTGCTGTCTTTTGACTCTCTCAATATAAGCACAATACGTCAAAATAACCAATAATTTTACTTTACATGGTAACTTTTTAAGTATCTTAGCCTAGTCTAAAAGGGGTCAATCTGGTTTGGCTGTGGCATAAGGTAGGTAAGAGGGTGAACAATTTTTCTGTAGGCGTGCTTCCATAGGATTCACTCTCACGGTAGGTGATAACTTGTGAAATACACGCAACACTTCCCGCCTCGATCGAGAAAAATTTTTTATAAACAATGGATAATGTCCCTTGCTGTTTTCTAGAGAGGTATTTATGTGCAGCTGTCCCCTTACTCTCGTTCTGGTACTTATCAACTGGAAGTAGTGGGCTTCTTTGCATCTTTATACGCGTTAAATATCCCTAAAGGAATATGTCTTTTCTGTATTCTCTCCACTAGATTTAAGTCTTTAGTTATTGATGTTCACCTTTAGCTTTTGAACATTATATAAAAACTGCCCTTAAAAAATAATAATAGGTACTAATGTTATGTCAGAAAATACAGGAATAGATTTCATTTATCTCTCTGAGCCAGACATGATTAAAGCGGGTGTGACAGATATGCCTAGCTGTGTCGATACAATAGAAGAGATGTTTGTGCTAATGCACAAGGGGGATTACCGTATGGCTGGCGCTAATAATGACTCCCATGGCGCCATGATAACCTTTCCTGAAGAGTCTGATATCCCAACCATGCCTCGTCATACTCCTGACCGCCGTCTTATGGCTATGCCTGCTTATCTTGGTGGTGACTATCAAACTTGTGGTGTTAAATGGTATGGCTCAAACGTAGCGAATCGAGAAAAAGGTCTTCCTCGATCTATTTTAATGTTTATTTTGAACGATGTTCATACTGGTGCACCTTTAGCGTATATGTCCGCCAATTTACTGTCAGCTTATCGAACCGGTGCAGTACCCGGAGTAGGTGCTCGTTATTTAGCCCGTAAAGATGCAAAAACTATAGGTCTATTAGGGCCTGGTGTTATGGGGAAAACATCACTATCTGCGTTTTTAGCGGTTTGTCCGCAGATAGATACCGTAAAGGTAAAAGGGCGTGGTCAAAAAAGCTTAGACAGCTTTACTTGTTGGGTAAAAGAAACCTATCCACAAATAACCACTCTTGAAGTGGTTGATACATTGGAAGAGCTGGTGCGCGGCTCAGACATTGTTACCTACTGCAACTCAGGGGAAACAGGCGATGTGTCAAGTTACCCGATCGTAAAAAGAGAGTGGGTTAAGCCAGGGGCGTTTATTTCTATGCCCGCTTACAGTCGCTTTGATGCAGCGCTTGAAACAGATGATGTGCGCAAAGTAATGGACAATATAGGTCTATACGAAGCTTGGCATTCTGAAGTGCCGAAACCTGCTCACAAATATATCCCAATTATTGGTTGTCGTTTCATGGATATGATCGATGAAGGGCTGATGACAAAAGATCAGATCGAAGATTTAGGTGCCATTGCAGCCGGAGATGCTCCTGGCCGTCAAAATGATGAAGAAATCATTGTTTTGTCCGTTGGTGGTTTGCCAACAGAAGATGTTGCTTGGGGTACTAAATTATATCGTAATGCCTTAGAGCAGGGCATTGGCGTCAAGCTTAATCTATGGGAAACCCCAACACTAAGTTAATCCATTCAAATACCTTTTTGGAAGGGCTCTTCCCGTCTTATAGAGCCCTTCTTTTTTTATTTATCTATTTTCTAGGTACACCTATGAATCAAATTATTAAAGTAAAAACTGGCTCTCAGCTTGAAGAAGTAGCGAGCTATTCTCGTGTGGTTGCCGTTGATAATTGGATATATGTTTCAAATACAGCTGGTCGTAATCCACAGACGAAAGAAATGGCAGAAGGCGCTATTGAGCAAACGAAGCAGATCTTTAGCAATATAGAAGCGGCTTTAAAAGCGGTCGATTCAGGTCTTGAAGACGTCATATGCTCCCGCGTATTTATCCAAAACCCTGAAGACACCAATGAAGTGATGGCCTTTATCGGCACTAAATTTCGCGGTGTTGATCCGACTACCACAGTGACTTGCCCACCATTAGGGTCTTCTATTTATAAAGTAGAAATTGAAGTGACTGCATTCCGTGGTGCGTCGAAAGCGGATGTTAAGTATATCCATCTTTCTACTTAAGCAGTGAACAGGTAAAAGCGTTGAAAGGTTATTTCTCAGCAGGATAAACGATATGACAAAAAAACTTGAGAGGTTACAAACCTCAGAACAAATTCCGCAATCAACATCGGTGGTTATTATTGGTGGTGGGATTGTAGGGGTGTCAGCCGCTCTTGCATTAGCCGAGCGTAATATTTCCGTTGTTTTGTTGGAGAAAGGGTATATTGCTTGTGAGCAATCATCCCGCAATTTAGGTTGGATCCGAAAAACCAGTCGTCATGCAGCCGATGTGCCTTTGTCCATGGCGGCAGACAAAATGTGGGCTGAGATGCCTCAACGAGTTGGCTCCGATGTGGGTTATAAACAAGCTGGCATCATGTTTTTAAGTAAGACAGAAGAGCAAATGGCCATGCATGAAAGCTGGCTTCAGTCGGTTGATGCATTATCACTTGATTCCAAAATGCTAAGTGCAAAAGAAATACATTCAGTTGTTCCTGGCGGTGTCGGGGATTGGAAGGGTGCGATCTATACACCTTCTGATGGCCGTGCAGAACCTGCATTAGCAACGCCTGCGATTGCAAAGGGAGCGATCTCGAAAGGGGCAATCTTGGTACAGAACTGTGCTGTACGTACCTTGATAATGAGCGCAGGGAAAGTGAGCGGTGTGATGACAGAACAGGGCGAAATCCAATGTGATCAAGTGCTGCTTACAGGCGGGGCTTGGTCTCGCCGTTTTCTAGGCAACTTAGGTGTTTCCTTGCCGACCCTACCATTAATTTGTTCTGTGCTACGAACTGCACCAATGGAAGGGCCTACTGATATAGCAGTGGGAGGTCCAGATTTTTCATTTCGTAAACACAAAGATGGCGGCTTTATTATTACCCAAAGAGGCAAGCTGGATGCTCCTATTACTCTCGATCATTTTAAAATCGGATTGAAATATAAGGATCAATTAAGCGCTTCTCGCGGTTTTCTAAAAGTGTCATTTGGTAGAGAGTTTTTCAAAGATCTAGCAATGCCTCGACATTGGGGTGCCCATAATCGTTCGCTATTTGAAAACAATCGAGTCAATGATCCGGCTCCTAATCATGTTCTTAATCAAGCAGCGATGACAAACCTAATGAATGCTTGGCCTGCGTTTGAGCAAGCAAAAATCGAAGAGTCATGGGCGGGTGTGATTGATGTTACACCAGACTCGACACCAGTCATCGACCGAGTTGAGTCTATCCCCGGTTTGACAGTCGCAACGGGCTTTTCTGGGCATGGGTTTGGAACTGGACCTGCAGCAGGGCAACTCGCTGCAGATATTGTGTCTAATTCAGACCCTATCATAGACCCAACGCCTTATCGTTTTGATCGTTTTAGATAGCTTAGTAATTTAATCACAGAAGGTAGATATAAAAATGAGTGATAAAATAATAAAAAATAGCTCTTCTAAGAATAGTGCAGCTAGAAAAGGGGCTTCTACTAAAAAACTCAGATTCCTAACAATGGTGGGAGTCTGTATTGGTGTTGTGATTGTTCAAGGATCGATGATCTCATCAACTCAAGGTATGTAATGGTCTAATGATCTTGGAAGGTCCTATAGCCTATAATTAACTTTAAT
>JBQEFB010000033.1:0-30301 GCA_052107635.1 Marinomonas sp.
ACATCAGACGTGGTTGTGAAGCTTAATGTGGCATCCGCAGCCAGATCCACATCGTTTGCTGAGATGGTGCCGGTGACTATCGCGTCTTCATCCACAGAAGCCGTTGCTGCGGTGGCCGTTGGTGCATCGTTTGTACCCGTGACTGTGATCGTTAAGGTCGTTGTCGCTGTGGCACCTTGATCGTCGGTTACCGTGACTGGTACGTCGATTTCTTGTTCTTCACCTGATTCTAGGCTGTCGTAAGACGCCGCATCAAACGTGTAGCTACCATCACTATTGAAGGTCAAACCAGTTACTGTGGACGTGGTGGTAAACGTCAAGTTTGCATCCGCTGGCAAGTCAATATCGGTTGCACTCACACTACCAGTAATGCTCGCATCTTCATCTACAGAGCCCGTTGCTTCAGCTGCTATTGGACCTTGATTTTCTGCTAACGCTGTTGCACTAATTTCTAACGACGTGTTACCCGCTGCGTCTGTAATACTCGCGGTGATCGTCGCGTCTGGTTCGATTTCAACCGTAATGCCGCTGCTAATCAAGGCGTCGGTTAAGACCACACTCACGGCGGCGGCATCATCCACTTGGTACGTCACTGTGTCGCCAGCAACCGCATCCGCTGGGATACTGATGGTTGCTGTCACTGTGCCGTCTTCGCCAAGCTCGTTTGCGTTGTAAACACCGTCTTCGTTGGTGTCACCTGCGATCGCTATCGTTGGTGCCGACGTCGCCGTTGTGTCTGCGTCAGCCGCTGTCGCTGTCGCTTCAGTTGATGTGTTGCCCGCTACATCGGTAATCGTTGCTGTGATCGTCGCGTCTGGTTCGATTTCAACCGTAATGCCGCTGCTAATCAAGGCGTCGGTTAAGACCACACTCACGGCGGCGGCATCATCCACTTGGTACGTCACTGTGTCGCCAGCAACCGCATCCGCTGGGATACTGATGGTTGCTGTCACTGTGCCGTCTTCGCCAAGCTCGTTTGCGTTGTAAACACCGTCTTCGTTGGTGTCACCTGCGATCGCTATCGTTGGTGCCGACGTCGCCGTTGTGTCTGCATCATCTGCTGCCTCACGCAAGCTGGCATTATTAGAGTCTGTCAAAGAGACACTTAACGTTCTATCTGAAGTAGATCTTGTCGAAGTTTGCGTGTCATAACCATAACTCGGTAGAGATTCATCATTCGTCCGATCAATACTTACATCATATCTATCTTGCTCACCCGTAGCCGCATCATCGCCAGCCGCCGGTGCTTCTTGAATTAAGGTAGGGTCAGCTCCGTCTGCAATGGCTTGTTGCAAAGCACTAATATCAGTCGCAGAGTCTTCAGCCAAATCATCGACATTGGCTGGTGTATAAACTTCATCATTCATTTCAACAATAGAGTTATCGCCAATCACCGCATCGGTACCATCAATGAATTTAATGGTTACCGCGCCAGCCTGCCCTGTCACGACCGTTTCACCGTAGAAAACAGGGTCGCCTACTTTGACAACTCGCTCTTTACCGTCTACAGACTGAATGATCACAGACCCTGAAAGCTGAGAAACGACCCCAATTGGAGCACCTAGAGTTGCAAATAATGTTTGGCTATCGCTCATTGTTAAATTCCTTAAACAAGACGTATAAAACGTATAAAAGTTTTGATTACTTCAAGACTAAAATAAAAAAAGAAAGGCCGCTACTGTACTTTGGTACAGTAGCGGCCTTTTAATTCGAATAAATTACATACAGTAATATTTTGAAATACTTAGATACATTTAAATAAAGAAAGCGAGAAGAATGCCTCCAAAAACAATGCGGTACCAACCAAACGAAATAAACGTGAATTTTTGTAAAAACACCATGAAAAGCTTCATTACTATATAAGCACTAATAAATGCAGCAACAAACCCCACCAGCAAGACAGTTAAATTTTCACCGCTAAAGATATGATAATTAGATATCAAATCAAGACCAGAGGCTGCCAACATAACAGGCAAAGCCAACAAGAAAGAAAACTCCGCACTCGCCTTGCGACTTAAACCAACAAAAAGCGCACCAACAATAGTAGACCCCGCTCGACTGGTTCCAGGGATCAACGCAAACACTTGCGCTACACCAATTAAAAAAGCCTGTTTAAAGCTGATTTCATTTAACTCAATCACCGTTGGGATTCTATTTTTAATCACGCGTTCGGCAATCAAAAACACCACACCACCAACAATAAACATAACCGCCACCACAGGCACAGAAAAAATCGACTTGATTTGCGCATGAAACAACAACCCCACAACACCAACGGGGACAAAGGAAAGTGCGATTTTTAACCACAACTGAGTATGCTTAAAAGTAAATCTTTCTTTATAATTAGCCACCACCGCCAAAATAGCCGCCAACTGAATAATCACTTCAAATGCTTTATTCTCTTCTGTCTGTACCAATCCCAACCACTGGCTAACAATAATCAAATGACCCGTAGAGGAGATCGGCAGAAATTCTGTCATCCCTTCAACCACGCCCAAAATAAGACTCTGCACTATATCCATAAATAATCACTTACTACGCTTTAAAAAATACAATAAAAAAAACAGCTCGCCGACTATAAATAAAATCTCATCAAAAAAAAATAAAAACACGCATTCCTTTTATAAAACCAAACACCTCAATAGACCATATAAACAGACAAAAGAACCCTTACCTTAGTTGTCATATTTCAACTAAAACTTTATAATTTCCGCACTTTTTAACTTACGCCGTAGAACACGCAGCGTGGCGCAACACACAAACTACAAGAGTGTCGCTTAAAGTACCTTCCTATCGCATGTCACCAAATGGTAAGCATGCAGACGTTATAGTCTTATGACGAAAGATACCCAATCATGCTTTATTGAATGTGAAACACATCAGTTGAGACATCAGAATCACCCTAAATAGGGTGAAGCATGGCACGTTAAAAACAGCGACATAAAAAGGTAAAAAATGATCGAATCAATAAAGCGAGACTGGTTCTCAAATATCAAAGGTGACACCCTCTCAGGTACGGTTGTCGCACTTGCTCTCATTCCTGAAGCCATTGCTTTTTCTATTATCGCAGGCGTAGATCCTAAAGTAGGCTTATACGCCTCCTTTTGTATCGCTGTGGTCATCTCGATTTTTGGTGGACGCCCAGCTATGATCTCTGCCGCAACAGGTGCTATGGCGCTTGTTATGATGGATCTTATTAAAGATCACGGTTTGCAGTATATGTTGGCCGCTACCGTTCTCGCCGGCTCCTTCCAGATTATCGCCGGATTCTTAAAACTCGGCAATCTCATGCGCTTTGTGTCTAAGTCCGTCGTGACTGGTTTTGTCAACGCCTTAGCTATTCTTATTTTTATGGCGCAACTTCCAGAATTGACCAACGTTACCTGGGTCGTGTATGCCATGACAGCCGCAGGATTAGGCATTATTTATTTATTCCCTTATGTCCCTGTGCTCGGTAAGAACCTTCCTTCACCATTAGTCTGCATTGTCGTATTGACTATTTTCTCCATAGCCAACGGATTAAATATTCACACCGTTAGTGATATGGGCGCACTACCCGACTCCTTACCCGTTTTCTTGATTCCAGATATCCCACTAAACATGGAAACATTTCTTATTATTCTACCGTATTCGTTGAGTTTGGCGGTGGTTGGTCTATTAGAGTCTATGATGACCGCTACTATCGTTGATGAATTAACCGATACAACCAGTAATAAAAATCGCGAATGCAAAGGCCAAGGGGTGGCAAACATATTCACCGGTTTCATTGGTGGCATGGCAGGTTGCGGGATGATTGGTCAAACCGTCATTAACGTAAAATCTGGTGGTCGTGGACGCCTATCTACCTTTATTGCGGGCTTCTTCCTGCTTATTATGGTGGTTTTCCTTGGCAAGTGGATCGGTCAAATACCGATGGCGGCCCTCGTTGCAGTAATGATAATGGTGTCTATTGGGACCTTCTCTTGGGATTCTATCGTGAACCTTAAGAAGCATCCGCTTTCAACGAATATTGTGATGGTCGTCACGGTCTGTGTCGTCGTCGCGACTGATAACCTGTCTATTGGTGTATTAGTTGGGGTATTACTCGCTGCGCTTTTCTTTGCCAATAAAGTGGGACGCTTCTTATCCATTACTAGTGATAAAGAAGACGCAACAGCGCACCGTACCTACAAGGTAATTGGCCAAGTATTTTTTGCCTCCTCAGAACGATTCAACAAAGCTTTCGACTTCAAAGAAGCCGTTGAAAAAATCACCATTGATTTATCAGGCGCCCACTTCTGGGACATCACTGCTGTTACCGCATTAGACACAGTCGTGCTTAAGTTTCGACGTGAAGGCGCAGAAGTCGAGGTCATTGGCCTAAACGCAGCAAGTGCCAGTGTTATTGATAAATTTGGCGTACACAACAAACCAGAAGAATCTGACAAACTGTTAAGTGGCCATTAAGGCAAATAGGAGAAGACTAATGAAAAACGTAATTGCGTGTATCGATGACTCCTTTTTATCTGAGTACGTGACAGAAGCCGCTGTATGGGCATCTAGCAAACTCGATATGCCATTGACTCTACTGCATACTCTTGAAAAACACACGACCAACAAAACAAATGACTTATCAGGATCCATTGGTTTTGGCAGCAGAGAACATCTACTTGATGAGCTTGCCGATCTTGATGCAAAGCGTGCAAAACTTGCTCTTGAACATGGCAAAATCATTTTAAAAGAGGCACAAAGCCATGCTGAAGAAGACGGTGCTCAAAACGTAACCCTTCTACAGCGCCACGGAAGCCTTATCGAAACGCTAACCGAACTAGAACATAACATGCGAATGGTGGTGCTAGGACGCAGCGGTAGCAGCACAAACATAAGCGCCAATACCATTGGCTCTCACATTGAACGCGCCGCGCGAGCACTTCATAACCCATTATTAATTACTGTCGGGGAATTTCAAGCACCCACAAACTTTATGATTGCCTACGATGGCCGTGAAACATCCGATAGTGCCATTGACAGCATCATCAAAAGTCCACTATTAAAAGGACTTACTTGCCACCTCGTTATGGCAGGCGAAGAAACTAAAGCAAGGCGCGCTACGTTTGACCATGCAACAGCACGATTAGAAAGAGAAGGCTTTGAAGTTAACGCGTCCTTAATTCCTGGGGACATTTATCCTGTGTTAACTCAATACCGCCAAGAAAATGACATCGAACTTATGGTGATGGGGGCGTATGCCCACTCCAAAGTAAAACAATTCTTTGTTGGCAGTAACACCTCAAAAATGA
This sequence comes from Marinomonas sp., assembly GCA_052107635.1. Lineage (GTDB taxonomy): Bacteria > Pseudomonadota > Gammaproteobacteria > Pseudomonadales > Marinomonadaceae > Marinomonas. The sequence continues at coordinate 5,280 of JBQEFB010000033.1, forward strand.
TCGTCGAAAGTAACATTCCGCTGTTGATCTTGCGTTAGGCTTACCGACTCCCACAAAAAAAGGGCTTCAATTTAATTGAAGCCCTTTTTTATTGAGTTCATACTATAAGACTCTCATCTAACTCGTTAGACTACGGCTTTAATATGAAAAGCCCCAACCTCAGCGTCAGTGACTTCTACTCGCGTTCCTATCTCAATCCGCTCTTCACTAATTAGTGCCCAATTTACACCAGAATAATGGTACATAGGAGACAGCGTAGGTGACACTACCTCTTGCAACACAAACTGATGACCAACTAAGTCACCTTTCGCTTTTTTAGTACTCACATTCGCTTGCATGCTTTTTAACGGTTGCCACAAAGCACCCGCAAATACTAAAGTCAGAACACCAGTACTAAGCAAGGCTCCCAGGCCACTATTTGGCAGCAATCCCACATAAAGTAACGCGCCTGTCACCATAGCAGCGAGACCCGTGAAAAATAACACAAACGTTGAAAAACCCAATACCGCCACTTCAACAACCAATAGGATCAAGCCAATAACAAACACACTCTCAGCCAAGTTATTGGTAAAAAGGTTCATTATTAACTTCCTTTTGATATTTGTTGGATAATAGTCATCGCTTGCGCAACTACCGCTGAAGCATCCGTCGCACCATCTGGCAACAACACCACAGAGGACTCTTTGGCAATGGCACGTTTCGCTTCAATGGCTTTTGTTGCCAAATCCAACTGAATGGCTTTTTGCCCATCAGCTGTTGCGGCGGCTTCACCCACTTGACGCAAGGCTTCTGCTTGTGCAGATGCCACCGCAACAATCGCTTTAGCTTCACCTTCCGCACGCAGCACTTGCTCTTGTTTATCCGCCTCTGCCGCCAATACGACCGCTTCTCTTTGACCTTCCGCGCGGTTAATCGCCGCTTGACGATCGCCTTCAGATTCCAAAATTTGCGCTCGTTTTACACGTTCCGCTTTCATTTGCGCTTCCATTGCTTCCATAACCGATTGTGGTGGAACAATGTCTTTGATCTCATAACGCAACACCTGAATACCCCAAGGGCCTGCCGCATCATTAATCGCCAGTACAATATTGGTATTTAGAATATCTCGTTCTTCAAAGGTTTTATCCAGCTCCATTTTACCCAATTCAGAACGCATGGTTGTTTGCGCTAATTGAGTAACAGCAAATACATAGTTGTCGACCCCATACGTTGCCTTATACGCATCAAGCACACGGAAATATAAAATCCCGTCAACATGCAACGAAATATTGTCTTTAGTAATTGCGCTTTGTTCAGGCACATCAACTGCTTGTTCTTTTAAAGAACGATCGGCAGAAATCCGATCAATAAAAGGAATAATAAAGTTTAAACCCGCTTCTTTGGTCGACTGATACTTACCAAAACGTTCAATAACGTAAGCCTGATTCTGAGGCACAAACTTAATCGAGTTTTTTAATAAAACGACGACTAATATTAAGATAACGACTTGCACATTAAACACATAAGGGAATAACGCTTCCATAACCTTCCATCCTTCATTATTAAAATATAGTTACTACGACAGTCTACTATTTGCATAGAAAAGAGGTAGATTAAATCACCCAGCACTGTACTTAAATCAACGCCATTTATTTAAAACATCAAACAACTTACTGCTTTAACGCCAGGCATTCTACAGAAAAACGTTTCGCACTTTCTATAAAAGCATCAATACCTGCTTCCGATGTCCTAAAAGACGTCACTAAGCGCACTACTCTGTCCTCCCAGCGCCCAGTATAAAAGGCAAAACCCTCTTTTAATAAATACTCAGCCATTCCTTCTGGCAAAGTACAAAAGACCATGTTGGCTTGTGCTGGCGTGGTAATCACCACACCTGGGACTGTTTTTAAGCCCGCTTGCAACAAGGCCATCATATCATTGGCATGTTGTGCGTTTTTAAGCCATAAACCGTCAGTTAAATACGCAATCATTTGCGATGACAATAAGCGCATTTTTGAATGTAAATGACCACCACGTTTTCGACGAAAACCTAACTCTTTAGAGAGTTCTTTATTGAATACAACAATAGCTTCTGAGGCCATGGTGCCGTTTTTAGTCGCACCAAAAGACACAATATCAACACCCGACTTCCAAGTCATTTCCGCCGCAGAACACCCTAGCGCCAGCAAAGCATTAGCAAACCGTGCGCCATCCATGTGCACCGGCAACCCAGCGACGTTAGCCACCTTGGTTATCGCTTGGATCTCCTCTAATGAATAAACACTACCAACTTCCGTCACTTGTGAAAGACTGATCGCCGACGGCTGACAAGAATGCACATCGCCTACTTTTTGACTCACATACTTACTCAACAAAACAGGATCTATCTTAGCGTCTGCACCCTCAATTCCGACAAAGCGAGCACCGCCCGTATAAAACTCCGGCGCACTGCTTTCGTCATTTAATAAGTGGCTGTCTTGATGACACAACACACTACCCCACGGCGGCGTCATCGCACTAACACTCAATACATTGGCTGCGGTGCCGGTAGAGACTAAAAACACATCAAGGTCACATTCAAATAACTCGCACAACATCGCGGTAACACGGGCTGTCGCGTCGTCATTCCCATATGGCATAGCATCCCCTTGAGACGCCGTCATCATTGCCTGTAAAACAGACTCAGATGCTCCTGCTATATTGTCACTGGTTAATGCTATTTTCATCGAACGACTCCTCAATCAAGCGGGTGAATAAGTCTTGATGGTATCACGCCCTTAGCCATAGGTTGCTATCTATTAAACCCCCATAAAAAAAGCGAGTATGCCATCGCACACTCGCCTCTAATCTAGCAACTAATAACCTTTACCGGCTTATTCGTCGTCATCTTCTGCCCATTTTAAAGATCGAGAAACCGCCTTCTTCCAACCTTTATAACGCTTTTCTCGCTCTTCAGTGGCCATCTCTGGTTCAAATAATCGATCTATCTTAGCTTCACTTTGAACCTCATCAATAGAACCCCAAAAACCGACCGCCAAACCCGCAAGCAAGGCCGCACCTAATGCCGTGGTTTCGGTTAATTTAGGGCGTTCTACACGTGTTCCAATAATATCGGCCTGAAACTGCATCAAGAAATCATTCGCTACGGCACCACCATCGACTTTTAATGTCATTAGCTCTATGCCAGAATCTTGCTTCATCGCATCCACTAAATCACGACTCTGAAAAGCAACCGACTCAAGCGCCGCTCGGATAATGTGGTTACGATTCGTACCTCGTGTTAACCCCACCATAGTACCCCGCGCATGTGGGTCCCAATATGGCGCGCCCATACCAACAAATGCAGGCACTAAGTAAACACCATTACTGTCTTCTACTTTCGCAGCAAAATAATCTGTATCTTGCGCATCGCGAATAATACCCAGTTCATCACGCAACCATTGGATGGTGGCTCCGCCCATAAAGACAGAACCTTCCAAGGCATAATTCACCTCACCTTGTGCGCCAATCGCTAGCGTTGTAATCAAACCATGGCTAGATTGAACCGGCTGCTTCCCCGTATTCATTAATAGAAAACACCCTGTACCATAGGTGTTTTTCGCCATACCTTCTTTAACACATAACTGCCCAAACAACGCAGACTGTTGATCCCCTGCAATGCCTGCAATCGGCACCTTATGCACGCCAACACTCGCCTCGCCATAAATCTCACTTGAGCCTTTTACTTCCGGTAACATAGAACTAGGAATGCCGAGCTCTGCTAACATTTTTTGATCCCACTCAAGGGTCTTAATATTAAACATCATGGTACGAGAGGCATTGGTATAATCGGTAACATGCACAGCACCTTGTGTCATATTCCAGATCAACCAGGTATCGACGGTGCCAAATAAAAGGTCGCCCTGCTCGGCTTTTTCACGCGCACCTTCTACATTGTCTAAAATCCATTTAACTTTCGTCCCAGAAAAATACGCATCTATGACCAAACCAGTGTTTTCACGAACATAATCTGTAAAACCACGCGCTTTTAGATCATTGCAAATCTCTGCCGTACGACGACACTGCCACACAATCGCATTGTAAATAGGTCGCCCCGTGGTTTTATCCCACACAATAGTGGTTTCACGCTGGTTGGTAATGCCAATACCTGCTAATTGCTCTGCTTGAATCCCTGTCTTCGCTAACACATCTACTAGAATAGAGCTCTGGCTCGACCAGATCTCCATGGGATTATGCTCAACCCAACCCGCTTGAGGGTAATACTGCGTAAACTCACGCTGGGAAACCGAAACAATCTTGGCATTATGATCAAAAATAATAGCGCGCGATGACGTCGTCCCTTGATCCAAGGCAATCATGTATTTTTTGTTATTCATTTGTTCTGACATACTCTGCTCCGATTATTTTTATTTAGAAGTATCTGACGCCATCATCAATTCTGGCTCTTGCAGTACTTGGTCTTGGTTATTGTCAGGTAACGCAGGACAAATCAATTTGGTATAAACCAATGCCCCAACCTGAGCGCCTAAAATAGGCCCGACAATAGGTACCCATGCATAAAGTGATGCCCGACCTCCCGTCATAACAACATCCCCCCAGCCAAGTAAATCAATCATCAATCGAGGGGCTAAGTCACGAGCAGGGTTCATCGCAAAGCCCGTTAGTGGGCCAACGGAAGCTCCGATAATCGCCACGACTAAACCAATAAGGAGTCCACTTAACACCCCTTTCGGACCGCCATTTTTATCGTCGGTTAATGCCAGCACGCAATACATCAATAATGCAGTAATCACCAGCTCGACAACCATGGCATGCCAATAGCTAATATGCGCGTTCGCAAAAGTGGTAAATATGCCCGCTGTCTGCAAGCTTTCTACCGAGCCTCTCACGACATCATGGGTCGCTTCCCAATCCGAAATAACAGACCCATAAAGAAAGTAAGTCAATCCAGCACCCAGCGCAGCGCCAATAAATTGAGCAACAATATAAAAAGGAACTTTACGCCATGAGAACCCCATATAAGTGGCCAGCGCAATGGTAATCGCTGGGTTCATATGAGCACCAGATACACCACCAACGGCATAAATGGCAATTGCCACACCCAGCCCCCAGATAATACTTATTTCCCATTGCCCAAATTGGGCTCCTGTCGCTACCAATGCAGCCACACAACCTGTACCAATAAACATAAAAATAGCCGTGCCAATAATCTCAGCCACGCACTCTCCCAACAAAGTGGGGGTCCTTAGGTGTTTCATCAGAATTCTCTCTCTATTTTTATTATTGTTATTAAGACTTACGCTAAGCCGTTAATACTTATCTGTCACGCCACAAAACTAAGAGTAATAAAGAACTAAAAATCTTTCGTTCCTATACATTTTTCTTCAATTAATCATAACAATATTCGTTTACGAAAAATTGGCGTTCGTTATCTCACTTAGAATCAATAGAGTCAAATTATTCCAATGTATTTTACTAATTAATCTCATAGTAAAAACCTATAAAAAAATCAAATAATTAGACAAATGTAAACTAATCTGACTTATTGCTTATATAGCCGTTGTATAAAACAACCGCATTGATTTTTAAGGAAAAGAAATAAAGGACTAAAACAAAGATACGTGCTAGATAGCAGTGGTAAATATGGTGTGGAATCATGAGTAATCAAAAGAAACAGAGCGATGCACTTCTGACTTGAATTCGGGAGTAAAAATACACTCGAATGATAAAAACCCTAGAAGATAGCGCAGCTTTCATCAAACTGCGCTATTAAGAATAGCGATTAATTTAAAAAATCTACCTTATAACGACTGACACACCACGGTGGCTTGCAAACGACATTGTCCAAAACGAGACATCTTTTCAAACTCATCCCGAGCAATCGGAACGTATTGGCAATCGAGCGGACTTTGGATCTCCTCGTTTTCATCAAAATCAGGATCATGAACCAGAATACAATGGTCATCGTAACCTGACATGACTACCCAATGAGGGGCTTTTTTACCATCCATCCGAAACGTACTAATAAGGATCAATGCCAAAGCGCCCGAATCAAATGCACTAATCAATTGCACTAACGGCATGACACTATAATTCACCACAATACCTAACCTATCGCATTGCTTGGCAAAGGCATAATGTACTCGAGTGATCACGTCTTTTTTCAATGCGTCACGCACACTGTCCACAAACAAAGGCCCTGCTTCACTGAGCCATAACTGCGCCGACAAACCACGCTTTTGAGCAGCCAACGCTAACCCCATCGGATGACAACCACCATGACCCGACGTCATAAAAATAGTCGTCGCTTCACGCCAAATTTCCAACTCATCGTCTGGCGTCGCTTGATAAGCGGTTTGCAATGCCGACAACACCATTTGTAACGATGCTGGCCCACAAGTAAAAGGCGTCCCTTGCGCTAACCAAGGTATTGGATGTGAGGTTTGTTCAGTACTGTAATGACGCAAGGTTTTTTGCATACGAATAGCGTCAGTTTGGTCTTCATAATAGGCGTTGTAATGCCCAAAATCTTGATAGCCCATTTTATGATATAAGGCGATGGCACCTAGGTTCACATCACTCACTTCTAAACGTAATAATGCCTTACCTTGTGTTACGGCTTTTTTCTCACACGCTTCCATCAAAACGCGCCCAACCCCTAAGCCTCGCGAGTCTGGCGACACAGCCAACGAATACAAACGCGCCAATCGAGTACCCTGACGCAAATGCAACAAAGCGTAGCCCAGCAGGCCTTGTTCACCTACCGCCACCAGCAAAGCAGAGCCTGTGCTCGTAATCGCACGACGAAAACTACGACGACTCAAACGGTCACCGCTGAAAGCCGCGACTTCTAATGCTAATAGTGCCGTAACATCGCTCGACAGAGCCGAACGAACCTCGAACAATAAAGAAGAGTGTGGAGCGGTATGGCTGTTCATGTTATCGCCTCAGAAAAGGGCAAAAGGTCTGATAAGTCGAACTATTAATGCGCTGAAAAACGTCAAAAAGCACAGCAATAGACGACGATAATTTTCGCGCATTCTAGGGCGAATCCTAGTTAAAAGATAGTACAAATAGTCACCAAAAAAACATTTTATATTTTCGATTTAGAGTATTGTTAAAACATAAAAACAAGCGCATTATTCGCAAAAATTCAGCGTGTGGAAAACACACACTTATTGCTCTTCAAAGAAGGAAAAGCAAAGCCAATGTCACAGACGTACATTGTTGTTGATCAGGCCAAAGATTGGTCCGCTTTTTTACCCAGTGATCGTGTGATCACCTTTACTCAATACCTAAACTTGGCCACCAAAAGCCAAGGACGCACGCGCATTATCAACCTTTGTAAAAGCAGCAAATATTTGTCTGACGGATATTATTGCTCCCTGTTGGCAGAAAGCCGTGGCCACCACGTTATGCCATCGGTACGTGTACTGAACGACCTAAGCAAAAAAGACCTGTATGAGCTAGAAATTTCTCACTGGTTGCCTTTGCTTGCCAAAAAACTGGCGACTCCAGACGCTCCAATGGAGCTAAAGTTTCACTGCGTGTTTGGTAAAACCCTTCTGCCAGAAATGAAGGAATTCGCTCGCAAGTTGTTCGAGAGCTTTCCAAGCCCGGTACTAGAAGTGACGCTAAAATACCGTAAAGAATGGCAAGTTACCGCGCTGCAAGCCACCTCTCAGCGCCAACTTAATGACGAAGAAGAAAGCTTGTTCGCAGCATCTCTCGAAGCATTCAGCAACAAAGTCTGGAGCAAAGGTCGCATCCAGCGCGCCGCAAAATTTGATATGGCGATTCTCGTGAACCCAGAAGAAGCCATGCCGCCTAGCGACGGCCATGCTATTAAAAAGTTTATTCAAGCAGGTAAGCAACTTGGCATTCACGTAGATATCATAGGCCCAAAAGACATCTTGCGCCTGCCAGAATACGACGGCTTGTTTATTCGTGAAACCACCAACATAGACCACCACACCTACCGCTTCGCGAAAAAAGCCGAAGGCTTAGGCTTGGTCGTAATGGACGACCCGCAATCCATCATGCGCTGTACGAACAAGGTGTATTTAGCGGACTTATTCAACACCCATAAAGTCCCTTGCCCAAAAACACGCATCGTACACAAGGGAGAGAAATGCGTTGAAGAGGCATTAGAAGCCGTGATCAGTTACCCAATGGTGGTAAAAATTCCCGACGGCGCATTTTCCAAAGGGGTTATCAAAGCAGAGGATCGAGCAGCATTAACAGACAGTTTGAATCTATTGTTCAAAAAGTCCTCTTTGCTATTGGTTCAAGAATATCTGTATACCGAGTTCGACTGGCGCATTGGCGTACTAAACAACAAACCTATTTTCGCGTGTCGTTATTACATGGTAAAAGACCATTGGCAGATTTATCAACACAACGAAAGTTCCAGTGAAAGCGGCAATTTTGACACTTTACCCACCTTCGAAGTACCACGTCGCGTATTGCAAGCCGCCATCGCTGCAACCAAACCCATTGGCAACGGTTTATACGGTGTAGACGTAAAAGAAATCAACGGCCGAGGTTACGTTATCGAAGTAAACGACAACCCAAGTATCGACCGCGGTGTCGAAGACAAATACCTAGGTGACGAACTTTACATGCACATCATGTCTGAGTTTTTACGCCGTATGCAACTAAAACGCAGTGACACACAGAACTAAGCGGCCATTAAACCCCCTCCCTTCTTTTCAAGAGAAGGGTTAGGGTGAGGCGAATAATCACTTCTCTTCTTGCTTTGATAAATACACTGCTTGCACATTTATAAGGCACACATCAGAGAAATAGTATTTAATTGATTAGCCATTCCAATAAGAGAGTCACGCCTTTGCTAGACCTAAACCATCTCTACAGTGCTTTAAACTACACCCTCTTTTCTGTCTCAGGACAAGCCGTCACTGTCGGCGGTTTACTATTGATTCCAACGCTCGCCTTTATTGGTTTTTGGGTCACGAAATACCTCGTTCGACTGCTCACTTCGAAACTGACCAACCGACATACAGACCCCAATATCATCCACATGATGCAACGTTTGCTGTATATCATCGCGATTTGCATCATCACCATTACCGCGTTAGAAATCATCAATATTCCAGTCACGGCCTTTGCCTTTTTGTCCGGTGCTATCGCTATTGGCGTGGGCTTTGGCGCACAGAACATCATCAATAACTTCATCAGTGGCTGGATTTTGATGTGGGAAAAGCCCATACGCATTGGTGATTTTTTAGAAATCGAAGACGCAAAAGGCACCGTAGAAGAGATTAATACACGCTCGACTCGTTTTCGACGCGTAGACGGTGTACACATGCTGATTCCCAACAGCAAACTACTGGAAAACACTATAATAAACTGGACACTCATCGATAAACTCATGCGAACATCAGTGAAAATCGGCGTCGCCTACGGCTCCCCAGCCAAACAAGTAGCACAACTTATTTTACAAGCCACCGAAGAACAAGACTATGTGCTGACCACACAGAAACCACAGGTTATCTTCGACGATTTTGGCGACAACGCCCTTATTTTTGAGGTCAATTTCTGGGTACAATCGGATATGGAAGGCGGCTTACGGATGGCCAGAAGCACGATCCGCTATCGCCTTGATGAATTGCTCGCCGAGCATAAAATTGTTATTGCCTACCCGCAAAGAGACCTCCACATCGACGGTAGCCTAACACTACTTAAAGACAACAAAATGAGCTAGCACACAACAAAAAGGGATCCGCCTAAAACAAGCAGATCCCTTACAAAACAACGCTTTTATTTATAAGATCACACCCAACCTTTTTTACGGAACGCCAACATAGTATTCGCCACAAACGTCATTTCTTCTGGCGTCCCCAAGGAGACACGACAATACTCATCCGCCGGTGGAAAAGCACGACCAACCAAAATACCAGCTTGCTTCATATGCGCTTGATACTCTGCTAATGGCACCGTCAATTTATGAAAAATGAAATTCGTATTAGAGGGAATATAGTCGATTCCTAATGTCGTTAAAGCCTGCAATAAAATCCCTCGCGAATGTTTGTTGCTAGCACGGCTATAGCGCATAAAATCCGCATCTTGCAAAGAGGCTATCGCCGCCGACACAGCGGGGGCATTTAGCATATTATCTGCCGTTTTGGTGCTAAACCGCTTGATCATCTCAGGGGTCGAGACAATCCACCCTACTCGCATACCTGCCATGGCATACAATTTAGAAAAGGTTTTTAACAAGACCACATTGTCTGCTCCCGCTTTCACTAGCGGCCCTACCGAACGAAACGCCGCATCATCGGCAAATTCCGCGTAGGCTTCGTCCATTAAGAAAATAGCATCTTTAGGTCGGCTATTAATCCACGCTTCCACCGCATCTGCGTTACTAATAGCACCGGTTGGATTATTAGGATTCACGAGATAAATTAACGACGGTCCATCGTAATTTGCAACAGCTTGCTTCATCGCCGCCAGATCAATCCCCCAATCCTTATCCATCGGCACATGAACAATCTTCGTCATACCATTGTCTTTCGCGCCCACCTCCGCCGCATGATACGTCAACTCAGGCACCACCAGCTGTACATTAGGCGCGGCTAAAGCTTCTATGACGGCACGAATACCTTCAGTAGCGCCAGCCGTCAATAAGACTGCCTCAGGGGCCACGCCATAATTATCCGCAATCATCTTATGCAAGACTCTAGAATTCTTCATAGGGTAACGATTACCCAGCGTAATCGCCTCTCGGGCGGCACTTTGCGCTTTCGGTGACATGCCTAATGGATTTTCATTCCAGCAAATACGAATGGGACTTTCTTTCGTGGGAGGGATAAATGAGGTCGCTATATCGCTGGCATTAGACGCAGAACTAACGCCCGTCGCCACCGCAGAGGAAGAAAGCCCTGCTAATGCAGCACCTCCCGCAAACATACCAGTGAATTGCAGTAATTTCCGGCGACCTAAATTTGGTGAATCACTTGTCGACATGAGTAACTCCTTGTTGTCATTGAATCGATAACCTAGTACAAGGAAACTAGAGCATCATTCATACCAACATTAGTGGTACACCATATTGTGGGGAATAGAGCGAAGTGCGGCAGAAATAAAGTTGACTAACGCACCTTTATGGCAAAGATACGCACAATTCAAGAGCATCTTAAGCGGTTGCCGATAAACGTATAAAGAAGCGCATAAACACCAGCAGACTCTCGAAGAATAATCCGAGAGTCTGTTTACGCCATGACAGAGTTATCCATGGAAAGACCATCGGCTAAAGATGACCTACTAATGAAAAATTATTTGATGGGTGAAAGCAGATCAGGATTGATCACAAGGTTTCGTACCCCATGAGCATGATCCTCCTCGAAATCATTGCTTTCACACCATGCTCCCACAGAAGCAATATTCACCTTGCTAACGTTAGGACGAACACCCCAAGTCACCTGAAACGGCGACCCTTTTTCATTATAGGTAGGCCCCGTCGTTGAGCCTGCATACTGAACCGGCTGTCCAGTATTACTAGGCACATTCAACGCTTGCTGTAATCCGTTCTTTTTAGCGTGCTGGGTAATCTCGATAAAATCCGCCCCACGGTTATCATTCACCAGCACATACACTTGCGCTTCTACTCGCAACTGTGGGTTCTTAATCCCATCATTAAAACAAGATCCTAAACTGGCTCCTGGCGTTACCTGCGCCGTCGAATACACATAATGCAGCTCTATCGTATCGCCCGGATGCAACCCGCCGTGATTGCTCGGACATATCTCATGATCAACCGGGGCTAATTCCGCTGCTGTTAGCTGCCCAGAATACTGATAACCTCCCAGATACCCTTGACCATCGCCATTGCCTGCAAACTTAGTGAACTCGCCACCTTTATGCTCAGCATTTTTATGAAAATGGATATTACACAGATTCATCTGCGAATAAGCAGGCGCCCCCTGAAAAGTAATCGGATTACGACCGCTGATTAAGTCAATATCTCGTGGGGATTGAGGGCCAAAACCTTGACCTTTGGTATTGTCGTTCAAGGCTTGTCGCTGTTGGGCAATGACTTGATCAGAAACCAGTCCGTCGCGGTTAGCCGCATGAACAAACGCGCTGCACGACAACAGTGTCACCGTTGTCGCACTCAACAAAACAGTCCATTGCATCTTTTTCTCCTTTTATTACTATCAAACTCAAAGGTTAACCTACTGAAACCCTATAGCCATTCACCCTAGTCACAACTTACAAAACATTGGCAGAGGCATATCAAGACGCACTGATAAACGCCAAGCACAATCGCACCTAATAACGCATCTAATAACGCACTCTCTATAAAAAATTTAGACCAAGAAAAAAGCACCGATCAACATTTAGCGCTATACCCTGCTCATTACATGACAATCAGGTAAAAGGAAAGGGCCGTTCAGGCACAACATTCTTCATCACTATGGTAGAAATTAACCTCTGCACACCCGGCACATCCGTCAGTTGCTCATCGTAAAAGCGCTGATAAGCAGGCAAATCATCCGCAACTATATGTAATAAAAAATCAGGGTCGCCAAACAGCCTTTGTGCTTGAACAATCTGAGGAATACCAATAATGGCGTTTTCAAATTCTTCAACAGCTTTTTTGTCCCCTTCTTTAATGGTGACAAAAACAATCGCCGAGAACCCAAGCCCGATAACACTGGCGTCCAATATGGCTTTATAGCCTTTAATCGCCCCCGACGCCTCTAACGCCCGTACTCGACGATGACAAGGAGAAAGGCTTAATCCCACTCGCTCAGACAACTCAGTGAAAGATAATCGTCCATCTAGTTGTAACTCAGCAAGTATTTTCTTATCTATCGTATCCACTTAGAAGATCCTTTTAATAACGAGTGAATATTAGCAACTAATTGGGAGCACATTCTAATCACTAAAGCCTATCATTTCCAAATAAATCAACAACACAACACCCTTCCAGCTAGGGCAACTAAATAAGGTGAAATACATGTCATTAAGTATCGTAGGGGCATTTTGGGTGGTTTCTTTTCTGTTTGTGATTACCCCCGGTGTCGATTGGGCGTACGCCATTGCAGCAGGTATCAAAGGAAAAGTCGTCGTGCCAGCGGTGTCTGGCATGCTATTGGGGCATCTTACCGCCACCATCATAGTCGCTGCGGGTATCGGCGCACTGGTCGCCAGTCAACCGATTACCTTGACCATCATAGTGATGATCGGTGCCGTCTATCTACTTTGGATGGGGGCTAACCTTATTTTGAAACCCTCAGCCCCTAGCGCCAATAGTGAACGTGCTTCTGGCACATGGGTAAACTGGTTAATCAAAGGGACATTCGTCAGCGGCTTAAACCCTAAAGTCTTTTTACTGTACTTGGCTCTATTGCCTCAATTTACCGCCCAGTCCGCGTCATGGTCCATATCATCTCAGATACTCACATTAGGCTTAATCCATATAGTGAGCACCGCAATTGTTTACCTACTAGTGGGATTTGGCGCACAAACCGTATTAAAATCTCGTCCAACCGTGGCGCAACTCGTTAGTCGAATTTCGGGCGTACTGATGATAGTTATCGCGATCTTTTTAATTAGTGAGCAATTTTTAGCCTAATAACACGAATAAAAACGCTACCTTTGAATGGTGTGATTCATCATAGAAACATACAGAAGACGAATCACACCCAAAAAGAGAGACTGAACAACACCAAGGTAAGGCAACTTGAAAGCGAAAGTACGAGTGAAATTTTATCGTATTTTCTGACGACTAGACTGACAATAAGCAAGCCTATTGGTATGAAGAAGCTTATTAACATATTGATATGTTGGTGGGATTCTGTAATCCCGCCAGAATTTAAACTAGCAGAAAAAACTGATAAAGAAGCCCCAAAGCCAGAAAAAGTCCACCCGCAACGAGCAAAATAGCACTGCGATACATGACAGCCCACCACCTTGTGTCAGGCACAAAAGAAAACCGAGATAGTAACGTTTTAGTCAGCCCAAAATACATGACAACCCCCACACAGGTAAGCGCTATAACATGCTCCCATGATGACGGGGGATTAAACAACTCTGCATTTTCCGCTCCGTACCGCAACATATAATACGCGCCATCAGTAGAAGGATAACGCCACACATTACTGACCACATATCCGAACGACATAACAGACAATAGAAGGTATGGCTTTCCTGCTGAAATACCTAACATCACAGCGCCATAATGAATAAGCACTACCCCCACGCCAATGGAAAAAATGTCTACTAGAGGTGAAAATGAAATCGCCATCGGCCCTCCCATATTCTTAGCAGCGTCGATACTGCCTATGGAGGCCACACTCACAAACATACCAATAACGATTAGTAATAAGCCCACAATAATTCCAGTGGAATAAAGAACCCTATGATTGGCGATACAAAAACCTCAGAGACGTCTTAACGGCCTCATTAAAAGTAACAAAAACACCATAACGCATGTGTTTCACAGGAGAGCAGGAAAGCCGCTAGATCTGTGTGTTTTAGCGTTACTCTACTTCAACAAAATCATCAGCGAAGGTGTTTTTTACTCGCTTTTTGTCATACGCAACAAACTCATCGTCATCTAAATTATCTGATGCGGGCCAACCTGCCTCTATGTTTTTTAAGAAATCACCAATAGCGACCCAACCAATAATGTTAATTGATTCAGCCTTCAACCACTCTTCGCCATTCCATTCAATAAAATCATAAGAGCCAAAACCTGTCTTATCTCTCGACGCCACAAAATATAGCCCTGGTTGAGTTGGGTCTTCTGCTTCATTCCAGTGAACTAGAGACGTTAACTTATTCATCATCTTGTGCTCCTAAATGCTTCTATACCTTCTTCACAGGCCGCACTTATTATATGAAAATTATTAGAGGGTCATAACACCTTGCTCTGCAAAAAACTTGAGCCATGTTATCGCGAGAATGGCACTTACCAAGGGGAAACGGATAATACGTGGAGGAAACCTAAAAAAGTAGCCATCATTATGTGTATTAGAAAGCTCGTAGTAATCATCAAGTCGATGGTAAAAATAGCGTCATGAGGAACCCTAGAATGGTCTAACATGAGGAGTTGACACCATAATCACTTGCTTATGTGTTTATTCGTACATTGATTTAAAAGGTTGCTTCCCATTCCAGCCAATCAAAATCACATTCGAGCATTTTTTTATTAAAATCTAAAAATGATGCACCCTCACTTAATAAAAACTGCCTACGTTCATCATTACTCATATAGGCAGTCCAGTAGGGTAAATAATTAGGATTATCAATACCAAACATTAACTCAAATACCACTACACCTTGTTCCACTTCATCAAGCATTTTATTTGTTAACCTAGGCATTTTGCCCTCCTACACTGAGCATCAGATTAGCTTCAACGAACACATAATGCTCGCCTAACCAGTGAAAAATGCTTGGCTAAAATCAGCGATGAAGGAGCGCAAGCCAAGCAGTTTGCGCTCTTGATTGAGACGATTATTAGGTGATTATTCACTCTCCTCTATTTAAGGAACAGCAAGGACTGAGCAATTACAAAGGTCATCACTCTCAAAAGAAGTCAAATCACCCGCATTTAATCCCGGGACAGGAAATAGACGAACAGTTAATGGTTTATTTAAACGATAGGCCATTGTCCCTGTATCTCTCATTAACGCCGAAATTTTCTCTGGTGGCGTATTACCCGGTATTGGCACTGTATCTAACCCAATACCGCAAACTGAGCTGTATGTTAATAGTGAACGTATATCAAAATGTGAATCGATACTACCTTTAGCAAGCCCTGTATCTTCTGTTAACGCGAGCATTAACCCAGAAAAACCGACAAGATCAACGTCTTTAATCGATTTAAAAACCTTTGTTAATAATGATGAGACTTCAACAGTACCCGAGGCTCCAAAATATTCAACGCCCATTAATTCATAAAGCTCCGCCATACTCGAGCAATTTTTAGAAGGAGCAGCTGAACTATCAAAACCTGAAAAAACATATGATGTATCGTAGTTTGAATTTAGAACTATATTATTGATATTGCTTATATGATGCTGTAAAGCCTCACTCATCACTTTGTAATAGCCTTTAAACTGCTCATTGTGATTTTGCTTGCCAAAAGATTGGTTGTAATTTGTAAGTACATTAACCAGTAAATCAGGTGTTTCTAGACCAATAACGAACCTATTTCCTAACTCTTTACGATGGTAACTTGCTGGAAAGTAAGGGATTAGAGGGTCACAATTAAAATTAACTGTAAAATTAAAATTGCCTTCTCCTCTAGGTGTTATCGAGCTAATTCGCTGAACAGCTTTGACAGAATGTTGAATCAATTCATTGTCTAAAACACCAAACTCATCAAGACCAACATTTACACACACATTGCATAAATCGCCAAACTCCTTGATTAACTCAGGTAGAAGTTCGATTTCTTCTTTTGATCTCGCCTCACCAATAGCAAATCGAACTCTCATGCCAGAGTTATTGGAAGCGTTTAACAACGCACTTAAATAACCTAGGTCCGCTCTAGCATTATCTAAATTATCTGTATTTAAATACTCACCGAAAGGGTTCGTGACAATTCTAATTGATTGAACAGTATAATCTTTTGCCTTAAATTCTTCGGTCAAATTTAAACAGAAAGCAGAAGCACTTTTTAATTTATCATTCCAACTTTCTTTATTGTTATCCAAAGATATAAAGGTGGTTATCGTTCGTATCTTACAAAGATCTTTATTTTGATATGTCAATTTCAACTTCCTACTGAAATAATTGTAGAACCATCTAAAGCCTTACATAGCGGAAAACGACGAGCGCGAGCGAATTGGTTTCCGATGCTGTAACTTGTTATGCGTTTGTTTCATCACTCGATTCAAATTCAACGAATCCATCCTCAATCGCAGGAATAATATCAATGATATCAAAGTATGGAACTGTATAAATTTTACTATCTCTCAGCTCTTCAATTAAAAAGTAATAATCTTGGATATTGGCAGTTTCATAAACTGTTATGTCACTGCACTTTGTAGTGAACGCCTCTACATCATACAACCGAATTGAAACACTGGGATACTTCGAAAATATTTCCTTTTGGATTTCACCGAAGTACTGGTTCCTTTCTTCTCTGCTTAACCGAAGCCACTCTTTCCTAGCATTCATATGAACAAAAAATGTATATTTTCTAGACATTGATTTTCCTTTAGTTTGATTAACTACTAGCAACGCATAACGTCTCGTCAACCGAAGCGTAAGTTGGTATTGTTTTGCGCTTTTTCCTTTCTGAAAAAACGGTGAAAGCCGTTTACGCTTCCGTGTTTAACGACTTATATGGGTAATAATTCCACAAAGTAATTATTATTTAAACTAGGTTTGGGTAATGTGAGGCCCAAGTTTTATCGTTGTTGTACCATTCATCAAAAGACATTAAATCCAGATGCTTCACTTAAAGGTATGGACGACAAGATGAGAAAGCGCGCGGTCAAATGCGCCGAAAATAATTTGTTGTGAAAAATCAACGGGGATGAATGTACTTTGGCAGGATAAGTCAGGTTTGACTCCCAGCATAAAAAAGATCCATCACGCTCAACTATAGCGAATAATAGTGATTAGATAACAGTCCATTAAAAAGGACATGAAAATGTTCTTTTTGGAGAAATTCTACAGCCTCAACGCCCTTAATAACCGGCGCGTAGGTTGATATTTTTTTGCGCCTTTGCTCTTTTTCAAAAACCATGGCAGCCGTTATGCGTCCAGTTGATTAGCTGTATATTATAATAGAAGTAAGAACTTACGAAGCTCTCTCTCTTGCCTCATAACGTGTAAAATATAAACTTTGTCATTTTCTACTTTATAAAAAACACGACAAGGATTAACAACTATTTCCCGATAATTAAGGTTACTTAATTCAATCGGCTTCTTTCCTGATTCAGGAAAATCTTCAAGTCGTTCAACTTTATCGAAAATTTTAGTTACCAAATTTCTAGCTACTAAAAGGTTACTTAAGGCAATATATTCAGCTATATCATCGAGATTTTCTAAAGCAGGGGTTGTCCAAATTATTTCAGCCATTTACTCATTTTCTCTTTAGCTTCAATATTCGATAGCATTTCTCCACGGCTGATTGCCTGCTCACCTTTCGCAATAGCCTCAAGAATTTGCATACGCTTTTGCATAAACTCGAAGTCATCAACATCAACAAGATACGCGGAAGGTTGTCCATGTTCTGTAATTAATACTGGCTCTTTAGAAGAATGAAGTTCAGATAATATTTTCGTTGCTTGACGCTTTAATGTGGTTACTAGCTCTACTCTCATGATAATTCTCAAACAAAAAATGTATCACTATAGTATCACTTGATGGCTTGCTTGAGAATACAGCTAACGAGGCTGTAGAATTACTCCAACAGCCAAATTCAATTAAAAAACGAGTCTCTGAGCTCCACCCTAAGCGCTTTTAGCGTACTAGGTAATGCATTTGGCTATTTTTCTAAATAAAGAGTAATTCTACAACCTCAACGCCAAAAACAGCGGTACGTAGGTTGGCGCTGTTTTTGCGAGTTTTTTGTTTTTCAGAAAAAACCGTGACAGCCGTAATGCGTTCGTTTTGATTGCCTTGTTAGCTATGATTTCCCTAGCATGTACAGCAAACATCATACTCAACACTGATTACATTGCCTGGACACTCCTCTCCAGGACAATCTCTACGCTCTACTGGATGCAAAGAATCGCACACAAAACAGAACAAATTTTCCGAATCAGGCTCATTAGGCCTCAATACAGCATAACGTGGTTCAATTAGATCGTACTTTTCACTTTCGTATTTGCACTCTGGGCAGAGATAGAGACGCTGTTTTCGATCTATTTTGAAGAATCGCAAAGTTTCAACTGGCGTTAAGAAACTAAAAACGATCAAAAATTCTTTCGCAACTAGACCTTCTACGTGATCAGTATCGAAAAATACATGTGTCGCTGCTGAGTTATTAAGAAAATCTCTTCTTGTGGAGACAAAATTTTCATCGGTATAAAGGTATTCATGTACATCAAGAAGAATAGTCACCACGTCTTGCGCCGATACGTTAAGTTCTTTATCAACCGTATGCATGGCCTTGTTTCTTAATTTTCTAAGCCTGTCGAATAAAATAGAAAATCCAGAATCCAGTTTCTTCTCGTGAACCGTATCATGAACTCTAACCAAATCTTGGGCATCAATCGCTCTAAACTCTGAAAAACTTACCCCTGTTCCATCATTGTCTTTAGGCCAGTCAGAATGATTTCCTGATATCAGCAAGTACGGACTAATCGTAACAAGCTTACCTTTTATCGCAAGCTCTACACCTTGCTGGGTAATGATTAGTGATGTAAGAATTCTTTGGCGAGCAGTCTCCCAAAATGCCTTTTCATCTTCTTCTTCTACATCTGCATAGCCTTTGGCTTCTTCGAGTGTAAGCAGAAATGAAATAACAATATCCCAAGCAAAATCGAATTGAGCTTTTGCTGCGGAATCGAACTCCTCACTTGTTGGAATATCCTTAATCATGATTTTTAATTTCCCTTGAACTATACGAATCTGGCTAACGCCTGGCTCACCAGCGCCCAAGCCGGAGCGATTTTTGTGGCAAAGTTTAGCGAAGCGAAACCACAAAAAGTGCGGAGGTTTGGGCGTCTGCGTGGAGCCGTTTGTTATGCATTTTACTTTTTTCCTATTAAAGGTAAGGATTTTCCAATTACTTCTAGTGCTGAAGTCAACTTTTCAATTGTAGGAGTATCTAGTTCTGTCTGAACTGGTTTTGTTAAATCACCTTCTCCTGTAATATTCCAGTGTTCAAATGCCTCTTTAATTTGACTCCAATCTGCCGCGGCGCCATAAGATTCTAAATAGAATTTACCGAAATTAATTGCGTGCCTTCTGTCAGCACTTTTTAGCGCCTCTTTCATATATGATTTACTAAAAATCAAAGCATATTTAGCCAAAGCGCCAAATAATCCAACTGCAATTAGGCCTTTGAAAAAGGCAAATACGATAAACTCCCAACTAATTGGATTTGGAAGTTCGACAATTGCATAGAACGTAATAAAGACAAAAAATATTAGCCCAACAGCTAATGCTCCTGCGCCGATCCATGCCCATATTTTTGACCAAGAATGGAATTCTGTTTCTTTTTTACCAAGAATACCTAATGCTTCGACAACGTAATCCTTTGAAGTCGTTTCAATTTTTTTCCTACTTTCTTCTCGATATAGCTCTTTTTCCTTTTGAAGCGTCGACTTCATATGTTCAAGCTCGCTGTGTTTAGCAACAAGCTCATTCTCTAGGCGCGCTCTAAGATGTTCAGACTCTTTCTCCCGTAGTAGAAGGTGCTCTTCAAATTCACGCTGGCGCTCTAAAAGTTTCTTTTCGCGTGTAGCGAAGAATTTCTCTCTCTCATCTAATTCTTTTTGAAATTCCTTTTCTCTTAATAGTTGCTCGTGTTTTAATTTTGAACGATAGTCATCCAATTGCTTTTCTTGCTCTTGAATATGTCTTCTATAATCTAATAGGTCTTTTTCTCGCATATCAAGACGATCAAAATCCTCCTTAGAAGAGAGCTCACGCTTTCGACTTTCTTCCATTTTATCCAGCATAGGGCATCTCTCTAATTAATGTATAACATTTTAATAGTACGCATGCGCATTTACACACTTCAAAAAGTGTTCAAATATCTCTATAAAAAACTGAATTTTCAAATATTTTATGAAGTTATTCATAACATCCAAAATTGGCTAAACGAGCGTGCACTATCACATCTATTTATTAGGTAAGCACAGCGTATTATCTCTGCGCTGAAAATACTTATTCATTGATATTAATACGCTTTTTATCAATCTACCAGTACAAACGCGCAACAATATAAATTGTTTTCAGACAATATCTGTAACTATAGAAATAATGCATGACCTTCTATGATGAATAGTCGCTTTGCCACGTTGACTTTTAGTGGTCGATATCTTCGTAGGATTTTAAAGGGAAATGACCCCTTAGTTACGAGTCTTTTAACGCTAAAAAAATCCATTCGATGCAACGAAGTTGCGCGACTTGAAGATGTTTCCGAGGCAGTGTTTGATAATCTATCTCAATCTAAAAAGGCGCTAAACACCTTCCTTAAATGATCGACGTACAAACGCTTTTATATGCCACGAAAACCATACGCTAAAGGTCTTAAAGCGAATTTTTGGTTACTTTTTGGGCGCTAGCAAAAAGTTACACGCTCAGCAGAGCGGAAAGATGCAAGTTGATACAAAGCCTTTGAATAGATGGCTGTCCAGATCTTTTACCCAGTTATTTTTTTTAGATATCAGTCATCACAAATAATACACGGTCTATCATTATAAATGATTTCACTTAGACCCACTTCTTCAAATTTATGAATTAAATCGACCACTCCATTTTGCTTTTCAAATTCAATTTCAGACTGATACAATGGAAACAACCTATAAATATGTGCTACGTTGCTATTAATTGATATTTCGGCATCTTTTAATAACAAAATGCCTTGATAAGGCTTACTTTCACACTCTCTTTCTATAACAATAAATCGCTGAGTAGGATCAATTTCAACCTGATTGATAACATGAAACCACTCGGCAAGCCAAGAATCTGGCGCTGACAAGATAGTATCAACATCATTTAAACCAAATTTGTTAATATCAAATATTATTTCTACATTCCTGTTCATATTTTCAGAAAAAACCATAAAACTATTTTCTTTTTCTTTGAAATACAATTTATAAGGTTTATCGGTTTGTTCTAGATCGTGTAGCTCACCATATTTTTCAGAAAGTTTGTCTTTAAATAAATCGATTTCTTTTGGCGAATAATTAAATTCTTCAAGGTCTTGCGCAATATTCGTATAACCCTGACCTTTCCCAAATTGAATCAATTCATCGACACGTTCATTATTGGCGCCATTATCAATCAATAGCTTTAATAGTTCTCTATTTTTACTGTAAGCAGCACAAGAAAGAGGCGAGCTCTGTTTCCCATGATTAACATTTGCGCCAAGTTTTATTAGAATTTTTGCAGGCTCAATTTTATCAACGATCAAAGCCAATGAAAGTGCTGTTCTGCCATAACCGTCCTGACTTTCAATATCGAAAAATGAAGTTAAGACTTCGAGCACTTTTGGAGAATTATATTGCGCAGCAATATGCAACCAATTTTTGCCTCCAACAGGTTTATAATCTGTAAGTTCAGAATTTTCTTTAAATAACTTTTCTAATGCAGCTGCATCATCTAATTTAATCATATTTACAACTGATTTTATGATTTCAATATCCATTAATATGTTTTTCCTCTAGTATGCTCGGCAGCCATTTTCCCCAATTTCTTAAGTGCTTGACGCACACTCTCTTCACCACCAGTTGCATCCGAAAACGCTAAAAAATGCGGACATCCATCAATTTCACCAACTAAAAAAGCTATTTTCATTAGTCAAAAATAAAAGCCACAACTAAATAGTTTATTTAATCGTAAGATATATAAATTTGAGGGTGTTTGATATAGATAATAGCTTTTGCATGTTGGCATTTAGTCTAAAACCAAGGGCGTTTTCGCAATAAATCACGACTAACAAAGTTTAAAAACACCCAGTCTTCCTCTTGCACCACCCGGGGTCAAATCCCTTTAAACGCAACGCTTTTAGTGGTCGATATTTTCGTAAGACTTTAAAGGGAAATGACCCCTTAGTTGACTTATCTTTTAGCTATAGATAAGTCCATTCGATGCAACGAAGTTGCGCGACTTGAAGGTGTTTCCGAGGCAGTGTTTGATAATCTATTCAATCTAAAAAGGCGCTAAACACCTTCCCTAAATGATCGACGTACAAACGCTTTTATATATCACGGAAATGATACGCTAAAGGTCTTAAAGCGAATTTTTGGTTACTTTTTGGGCGCCAGCAAAAAGTTACACGCTCAGCAGAGCGGAATAAAGGTCGGGAAAACAAAGCGATTGAATGGAACGTACAAAACCAATATTCGTCCGGTTTAGCGACTACAAGCCGTGGTCAAATCCTTTTAAACACAACGCTTTTAGTGGTCGATATTTTCGTAGGATTTTAAAGGGAAATAACCCCTTAATGCCCTACGAATCAATGGAATCTTAAAGCTATAAAGAAACCCATTCGATGCAACGAAGTTGCGCGACTTGAAGATGTTTCAAAGGCAGTGTTTGAAGAAATACCTCAATCGAATCAAGATTTTAAACACCTTCCTTAAATGATCGACGTGCAATTTTTTACTTTCCTGTTCTACGGAAATCATACGCTAAAGGTCTTAAAGCGAATTTTTGCTTTTCTTTTAAAATAAAGTTTTGCGGATCTGGGCAAAAGTTACACGCTCAGCAGAGCGGAAAGATGCAAGTTGATACAAAGCCTTTGAATGGAACGTACAAAACCATTCTGTTGCTCATCGATGTGTAATACCAGGTGATAATGGTTGGACATGATAGCGTAAGCACAGATATCAATATTAAAAAGGTTGGCAATACTTTAGGATTAGGAGATAAGTTCTATATAAACCCTGACCTAGCACTTAATCATAAAGTTGCTTATGCAATAATGTCTTATGGCATGCAAAAAGGTTTATTTTCTGGAGCGAAGCTTGGACAATTATATCAGGTGTAACTTCTAATTATATTGAAGCCAGAAGAATAATTAATGGTCAAGATCACGCTCTAGAAATTTATAATGACGCTATGATTTTTGAGCGACTATTGAAAGCATCACAAGGAACATATGAATTTGAAAAATTATTATTCTCAAAAAATGTAGCGTTAGCTTAATTTATAATTACTTTTATGGACTCTCTCTTGATAAAATTAAATATTACTTTATTTATTACGATCTTTTTCTTATTCACGCATGTTAATGCTGCTACACTCAATGCAGATATTGACAATAATAAACACTTAAAAATTCAGATGCCAACTGGTCTAAAGCTGCCTCTAAATTTTGAAATATTAACTCAAACAAAGCTTCTTAGCTTACTAAATAAAAACGAAAACTGCTCTATTAAAGATGAACATCACAACAATCGATTTGTTTCAGTTTTTAAGCTCAGTTCGGGTGATAAACTGCTTGCGTTAGCTTGCCACACTGGGGCATATCAAGACAGTTATTTAACCTATTATATCAAGATGTCAACTAATATGGCTTACCCTATAACATGGGCAGAGCCTACATTTTCTGATGATAAATGGGAGCTAAAGACAACTAATTTATTTACCGGTAGCATTGAAATCAGCGAAATAGGAAATCAATTAAAGTCTCTGCGCTTATATTCTGCTTTTGGCTCTTGCGGCTATAAAGTTAATTACAGTATTTCTTACCCACAATTAATTAATCTTAAACCTAGTTTAATAAATGCAGACAACGATTGTGATAATGGCATTTTAGTTGACGAGTGGCCAATAATTACCAACACGAATTAATATCGCTAATAATTATTTCTAAGGTTATTAAAACGGTAACCTGAAAACTTTTGATAGTAGAAAGTCATAAATTAGGAAAACTCACTTACGACATAATGCCCGTAATACCGAGACTCTTTCGATTTAGATACATTCCAGCAACCATCATGTTTTTCTACAAATAACTCACCAATGAAATATCCAATTCGAACAATAATCCAGTTTTTTGAATCTTCTTATATTTCTTGTTCTGAAAGCCAACAACTAATAGGCTCAATAAACTTCATCGGATTTATCAGTATTTCATGAGCATTTTCAAAACCCAAGCTTTGAGAGAACTCATGAAGAACTGGCATTCTTTCGTTTCGAAAGTCGTCGGAATTTTCAATTTCCCTATTAATATCTATCGACATTCACGATCTCTCATAGGAAGATAATGTTTTAGTTAACAGGCGCTACGCTAGTATCGTCCAGCCAACTTTAGTTGGTGATTGTGCAACGACTTGTTAGGTGCTTGACTCATATTGGATATTTATACTCTCCTATATAAACGTAAGCGTCAGGCCATCACCACCTAGACAAGCCTAAATTACCTACCACTCAC
>JBQEFB010000034.1:0-29761 GCA_052107635.1 Marinomonas sp.
GTTGGCTTCTTCTACACCTGACTTGCAGTGTCGCACTTATTATCTGAATTTAGGGTTAATTAATTTAACGGCAAGGCCGCAGACAAATGCGAATAATATCCAAATAAATTCCATGTGATCCTTCTAATCTAGGAAGTCCGCAGAGACGCTAAGTCGCGTTTGCTTCTGATAATGACCATGATACGAAATTCATCTCTAAAACACAGCCTGAAAAAAACTTAACGTATTTTATTCCTATATCAACCCCCGTAATATCTGATTTTGAGTAGATATTACGGCATTATGATTCGAGGTTTATTATTAAATTGGTGTTCGTTAAGAGAATAATAAAGCATTAATAATATGAGAAAACTTCTCTGATAAACTATATGTTCATGTTGATATCGCAAAACTATTATGAGAATTGAGTATAATAGTGATTCAACGCCTCTATTTTCATTTTAAAAATTCGTACTTATGTCTTTCATTCCTACTAAATCTTCTCTTTCTCGCGAACTATTCACTATGACTTGGCCTATGCTGTTTGGGGTGCTGTCATTGATGAGCTTTCAACTAGTAGACAGTGCATTTATTGGTCAATTGGGTGTGTTGCCACTGGCAGCACAAGGTTTTACTTTACCGATTCAAATGATAGTAATTGGTCTTCAAGTGGGGTTAGGGATAGCAACAACAGCTATTATATCTAAGGCATTAGGAGGGCAGCAGGAGCGTTACTCGAAGCAGTTAGGGGCTTTAGTATTAATGATAGGTAGTGCTGGAATTGCTTTTTTTGCAGTATTAATTTGGCTTTTTCGTCATCCTATTTTGGCCTTATTAAGCGCACCAGAGTCCGTCTATCCAGTCATCGATTCTTATTGGCCTCATTGGTTACTTAGTGCGTGGTTAGGGGCTTTTATCTACTTTTACTTCAGCATATGTCGATCTAATGGTAATACCTTGTTACCTGGCATTATGATGATTTTAACCAGTCTATTAAACGTTATTTTAGATCCTATTTTTATTTTCGAACTTGGTCTGGGCTTGAATGGTGCTGCAATTGCAACGACAGTCGCCTCTAGTATTGGTGCGTTTATTATTGTTCCTATTGTAGGGCGGAAGCATTGGCTCTTATTTGATTGGAAGGACCTTAAAATTAGTCAAAGTTTGGCGTCTATTGGCCATATTATGGGGCCTGCTATGGTGAGCCAATTATTGCCTCCGGTATCATCAATGTTAGCCACTAAGTTAATTGCTGGTTTCGGTACTGCTGCGGTGGCTTCTTGGGCACTAGGATCGCGCTTCGAATTTGTTTCTATTGTCTCTGTGTTAGCGTTGACAATGTCTATGCCGCCATTTATTGGTCGCTTATTAGGTGCTGGTAGAGCAACGGATATTCGTTATATTGTAAAAGTCTCATGTCGTTTTATCTTGATATTTCAACTATTTATCGCCTTATTGACGTTAGTTACAGCGAGTAATTTAGCTAACTTGATGACAAGCGAAGAGGCGGTTAGGCAGGTTTTGCATTGGCATTTGATGATAGTGCCGATTAGTTTAGGGCCGTTAGGGATTTGTATGTTGATGGTATCGGTCTCGAATGCATTAGGAAAATCTTATATTGCTCTGATGATTTCTGCGTTGCGGTTATTTGCCTTTTTCCTGCCTTGCTTATGGATAGGCTCTGAATTGGTAGGATTAAAAGGTGTTTTTATTGGCGTCTTGTTTGGTAATGTTTTAGCCGGTATTTGTGCTTGGTTTATGTATCGTCGTGCTCTGGCATCGGTAACCGCTGCTATAGAGTAATGTAGATATATTGTACGACCGTAATATTTTAAAAATGCCATTTCATATGAAGTGGCATTTTTGCGTTTAAGGCTGTGATATTCGCTCTATAACCCTGTTTGTTGGGAATTGTTGATAGTTTTGCACAATTGAAGCATTGAAAATATATTTGAGAATGAATATCATTTGTTGATTAGTTATTTCCAATATGGAGTTCAGTGTGAAAAATACAGTGCAGCAGCAGATTATCGACTTTTTACAGGTCGGTGGGCCTGTCGTATGGATTTTAATGGGCTTTTCTGTCGTTGCCTTAACTATTGTTTTGATGAAGTTTTGGCAGTTTGCCTCAATGCGAGCCGAAAATCCTAAAACGGTAAATCAGGCATTAATTATGTGGCGCCGAAAAGATGCGAAAAAAGCATTAGAGTTATTAGATGAAACTCGCCCAGTAGATTCACTAGTCGGTTTTTCTATTCGTTCTCTTCAAGCGGGAGAGATGGATGAAAGCCGGATTCGAGAAGAAGTAGAGCGTCTTGCAATGAATCAGTTAAACCAATTACGCTCCTACTTTCGTCCATTAGAAATTATTGCTTCTCTAAGTCCATTACTTGGACTGCTAGGTACAGTGCTGGGTATGATTACCGCATTCCAACAAATGGAAGGTGCAGGTAGCCAAGTAGACCCATCAGTATTGTCTGGCGGTATTTGGCAGGCATTATTAACAACTGCTGTTGGTTTAGCTGTGGCGATTCCAGTTGTCACAGTTCATAGCTGGTTGGAGCGTAAGGTAGAGCGTATTTCTCACATGATCAATGATGCCGTTACGCAAGTGTTTACTAGTAACGAAGCAGAACGGTTAGTGGCCAAGGCAGCAAAAGAGGTTTTGCATGCCGCTTAATTTAAACCAGACAAGGCGTAAAACGTCGATTAGCCTGACACCACTGATAGATATCGTTTTTATTCTGTTGCTGTTCTTTATGCTAACGTCTAGTTTTGTGCCTTGGCGTACGGTTGATACTCCTTTAGCAGTCCCTTCTGATACACCTATATCACCGAAAGATAATGATTTAGTTGT
Source organism: Marinomonas sp. (assembly GCA_052107635.1). Taxonomy (GTDB): domain Bacteria; phylum Pseudomonadota; class Gammaproteobacteria; order Pseudomonadales; family Marinomonadaceae; genus Marinomonas. Next base: position 2,837 of record JBQEFB010000034.1, read on the forward strand.
TCTTACCTTGAAGCAAAATGATCATATGGTGTGGTTAGAGGGTAATGCTTATTCGGTTACTGATACGGGGTGGCTTAAAACGCTGATTGCTGATCATAAGGAAGGTACTTTTGCGGTTAAGGCAGAAGAAGGTGTGAACTTGCAAAGTCTGATGGATTTAGCCGATGGCCTTAAGAGGAATGGTGCGAAAGCTGTCTCTATTGCAAATGCATTTTCGAGCAAGGAAGAGGAATGAAAATAGCCGATAAATTCGCTGCTAAAAGCCAAGCGGATGATGACAGCATGGTGCCTTTGATCAATGTTGTATTTTTAATGTTGGTCTTCTTTATGGTAGCGGGTCAGATTCGAAAAGCGGATCCTATACCAGTTATGCCGCCAACCTCTATTAATGACAATAGAGCAAAAACTGACGCTAATATTGTGATTGTCGTGGGGGAAGACAGTAGTATCTATGTGGATGATAACCTTATCAAAGTAGATGCGATCACGCCTATCTTAGAAGAAAAATTTAATCAAGCGACCGATAAGAAGGCATTTTGGGTGCAAATTAAAGCTGATGGGCTTATCCCTATTGACGCATTACGCCCTGTATTTAGCGAAATTCGTGCCGCTGGATTGACCAATGTGAGCTTAGCGACTCAATTAGCAAGAGGGTCACAATGATTACTAAGCGACATTGGTTTACTGCAGGAGCAGTTGCTGTTGCTATTCATGCTGCTGGTTTTTATGCCATGTTTTACAACCCTGTAGAAGGCAGTGAAGCGCCGGGAGAGCAAGGTATTCAATTTGGCCTTGGTATGATGGGCAATATGGGAGAGGCAACGGAGTCATCTTTAGATCAGCGAGAAGAGCCTGAACCCCAGAAACCTTTAGATGAACCTGTTAAAGAAGAGCCCAAAAAGGTTATTCCAGAAGCCCTGCCTGAACCAGTAGTTGAGCCTGAACCAGTAGTTGAGCCTGAACCAGTAGTTAAACCTGAGCCAGTAGTTGAACCTGAGCCAGTAGTTGAACCTGAGCCAGTAGTTGAGCCTGAGCCAGTAGTTGAGCCTGAACCAGTAGTTAAACCTGAGCCAGTGGTTAAACCAAAGCCGCCAGTAGACGTTAAACAAAAATCGCCTATTGTGATTCCTAAGACTCAACCAAAACCAAAACCTAAAGTTGTACCCAAACCAAAACCTAAAGTTGTACCCAAACCAAAACCTAAAGTTGTCCCAAAGCCTAAAGTTGAAAAGCAAACGCCGAAGAAAGCATCACCAGTGAAGAGCGCACAACTACATAAGCAAGGTCCCACTTCGAATGCGGCTCAAAAAGCAACAACAGGGAGTTCTAACGCTAATAATACGGGAGGCCAGGCGGGCGCTAAAGCAACTTATTTTACTCAATTGGCAGCGGTATTAGCTCAGCATAAACGTTATCCAAGAGCATCTCGTCGTCGTCATGAAGAGGGCGTTGTTACCTTAACCTTTATGGTTCATCCAGACGGTACGGTGTCTAATTCTCATATAGTCAAAAGTTCAGGATATCGTCGTTTAGATGCCGCAGTATTAAAAATGTTGAAGTCATCGGTACCTTTACCGGCATTCTCAAAGAATATGTCAGCAACGCATTTAAATATTACCTTACCTGTTTCTTTTAAACTGAGTGATTATTGATTTTTAAAGTAGATGTAAAAACGGCGTACTTTGAATCAAAGTACGCCGTTTTTTATGGAGAGTAATATGAGTGCTGTTTAGGGTATCGTTGGATGCTCTATTGTTTAGGCAGTAGTAGCCAGATTTTACCAAAATGTTTAAGTTGGCCTGCGTGTATATGCGCTTCATCGCCAACCCCTTGATACCAATCTACGTGCCCTGACCCTTTTATTGCCCCTCCTTTATCCTGTGCTAATAGTAAGCGGTATTCATGACCTATAAGATTACCTTGTTGGTCTAGCTTAGGTACTTGGCCCAGTAAAATAGAGCCAAGAGGGATAACCTTAGGGTCTACTGCTACGGAGTAAAGCGGTGTGAGAGGTACATTGGCTGCGCCAATAGGATCTGATAGCCCTTCACTAAAGAATAGATAACTTGGATTTGCCGATAATGTCTCACGTAGTTGATCAGGGTGCTCTTTTAGCCAGAGTTTAATACTTTGAGCAGAGATATCAGCACGGTCTATTTCTCCTTTATCAATTAGTATCTTGCCCAGGCTACGGTAAGGCCAGCCGTTAACTCCACCCCATGATAGTAACTCCTGTGTGCCATCTTCATACTGAATAACACCAGACCCTTGGACGTGTAGAAAGAAGTTATCAACTAAGTTAGCGCTGTACGCAATTTCCAGCCCTTGCCCTTGTAAGGCACCTTCAAAATCAATTTGTTCACGACTCGGAAATTGACCGTTGTTATCGCGCTGTAATGGTTTACGGTACAGTGGATAACGGTAAAGCTCATCGGGCTGATGTTTAACTGGAATGACGGGGACGTAATAGCCAGTAATTTGGACATTACCTCGATGGTCTTGTCCAGCTAGTTGTAATGCCTCAAGGTTAGGCTGATAACTTGGGTTTTGGAGCCAATGCTGTACTTCAGTGGTGACTCGTTTAAGTTGCTGCACACTGACCTGTGTTTGTTCTAGTTGGTAAGTCTGGTTGGCTAGTTTGTTTAAATAAGCCATTTGTTGTTTTAGACCATGTTTAAAGCTAGGGTCAGGATAAGGTAAACCTGGCGGTAAGCTTTCTTTTAAGTACAGTTCATCTCGTTTTACGCTGTTTTTATCTAGGCCATTATTTTCAAAGTCGTTTGATGAGTCGACTTCAAACTGACTGCAGGCAGTTAATGTAAGTAGGGAAAAAATACCTAGAGTAGTCGCGATTTTTCTAACGTTAGCCTGTGACGAAATAGGAAGGAGTGGCATGAGGATTGTCATAAGCCTTTTTTCTATAAACAATGATAAGCAGCTATTGTCATGCTGTCGCTGCTAAGAAGTATTTATCTTGAATGCTAGGTGAAGACAACGCAATGTTTGCCTTGGGACTTTACACTTATATTTATTTTAAAAGTCAAAGTAGGAGACATTCATAGGCTTGGCGTAATGAAATAAAAGTCTCTGTATTACCGCCATGATCTGGATGGGCCTGATGAGCGAGTTTACGATATTGACGTTTGATCTCTTCTTTACTAGGACTTTTATGAAAAATCTGTAATGTTTCAAGAGCAGCATCACGGTCATCGTTAAGATATATTCTAGTGTAGAAACTGGCTAATAGCTGAGAAACATCTTGTTCATCTGTTTTTTCATACTCCTTCCAATCTAGATAGTACGCCGCTAATTTAGCCTCTCCATGACTGCCAATATCCTGACGAGTGGCTAATGGTGTGAGTTTGCTGCTGAATAACTGAATGTGCATAGGACTAATAGTAAGAGACAAACGTCCCTCTTGCCTTAAGCTAAACTGAAGTTGGTAGAGGGCATTCATGATTAAAAAGTGCTGTCTAAATAATAGTAGGTTGGCATTTTTGGCGATTTTTTTTAGTTCGGGTAGTTGCGTTTTTAGTGCTTGAAGAATCTCAAATTCCCCAATACCTTCTGGGTGTTTTTTTAATATGTGTAAGATAGGACCAATTAATGGGTTTCTCATGCCTTTCCTATTGTATTTAAAAACGTTCAAAGTGTAGGTGAGTATACCCGCTTGGGTCAAAGTCATTGTGTGGCATACATTATTTTTATGAATAGCGGGTTTTGTATTATGTTGTGGATTTTAGGTGTTTTACTGTTTTTGCTATTGTTTTGTGGACCTAGCCTATGGGTGAAGTTTATATTAAAACATTATTCACAAACACGAGACTATTTACCTGGTACGGGTGGAGAGTTAGCTAAGCATTTAATTCGCCGCTTTGAGCTTCATGCAGTTGAGGTAGAGATAACCAAAGAAGGTCATGATCACTTTGATATACAGCAGCATAAAGTACGTTTAAGTCCGAGTGTATTTACTGGCCAATCTTTAACCGCTGTCGCCGTTGCCGCTCACGAAGTTGGTCATGCTATTGCTCACGAACGGCAGGAAAGAATGGCTCGTTTGAGAGTTCGATACTTACCAAAAGCCATTTTTTTACAACGTTTAGCGGCAGGATTATTAATTGGCTGGCCGATGTTATCCTTGTTATTACACTTACCTTATACTTTCGTTATTCATGCTTTTGTTGTGGGGCTGTCTGGTTTGTTAGCAGTATTAGTGCAAGTCGCTATGTTGCCAGAAGAGTGGGACGCTAGCTTTCATAAGGCGTTGCCTATTTTGGCGGAGGGCGGCTATTTAGCTGAGGAGGATTTGCCAAAAGTGAAACGTATTTTACTGGCGTGTGCGATGACTTATGTATCCGCAGCACTGTTAAAAATATTGTTTTTTTGGCGTTGGTTTAAACGTTAAAAGTAATGCTAAAGAGTCACAAGCTAATATAACAAAGCAGATTATTATATTAGCTTGTATGGATAATAAAGAGAGTAGAGTTCGTACTAACTGGCGGTTGCCCATGTGCCGAATGGTTGTTTTTCAAAGGCCATGACACCATTTTCATCTTGGTAAATGTTAATCCAAGCTTGCCAGTTTTCGTAATCCACTTCGGGGTAATCTAGGCGATAGTGGCTGCAGCGACTTTCTTTTCTCATGATGGATGCTTTAAGTTTCATCTCTGCAGTAATAATCATGTTTTCAGTTTCGTGAGCCAATCGCAATTTATGTAAATCGTTAGCGATTAACATAGGAACATGATGTTCTTTTAACTCTTCTACATAAGCTAATGCTGCTTGAAGTAAGCGCTCTTTTTTAATATATAACACAAAGTTAGGAATCATGATTCCTTGTAATACTTGTGTTACCCAAGCAGGACTATAGCCTTGTTTACGTTTTAATGGCGCAAAAATTTCTTGTTCGATTTCTCTTAAACGGCTTTCGCTAATATCTACTGACGTTATTGTTTTACTTGCTTTAGCTGCCGCTTCTCCTGCAATCGCTCCTTGTACAGCCGAGCCTGCAAGAGAAGACCCTATTTGAGTATAAATTCCACCTGACATATGAGAACCAAGAGCATCGCCTGCCGCATACAGCCCTGGAATAGTACTGAGTCCGGTTTCATTAATCGGGGTTACTCCTTCTGATTTATGAATAGCCATGCCAGCACTGGAGCCGCCGACTTGTTCTCCACCCATACCTGGCGGTGCACCGTTTTCGGTTTTTTTACCGGAAAATAAAGCGAGTATGCCGCCTTCACTTGCTGGTGGCGGTGGTGCTGAACGTTGGCGAAATGCGGAAGGAACAAAGGGCCCTCCGGTGACGGACGCAGTTTGATTCTTTTCGCTCTTGTTGCCCATTGGAGGTGGTCCCATGGTGATGGGAGGGCCAATTTTATAAGCCTGATAATTCAGATCTACCCCTAAATCATGACGCACTTCTGCACTGTTAATTTGAGGTTTTTCTTCAATTTGACCGTGCCAGTTATCGTAGCTAGAACCTGAGTTTTTAGCAGATCCAGGGTGACCATCATTCCATTCTTTACCCGTTACTTTTGCGCCAATTTTATACGCCATAATGGTGCCATCGTGAGTCAGATCACAAACTGGAAATCCACTTGGCTTAAACCCACCAGAACCAGAGCAAAGCACAACCGTCTTGGCTTTAAAATGAATAAGAGTTTGTTTATCTAGACTAAAACCGGAAGCTCCAACAACACGACCATTTTCTTTCATCAAATGCGTAATCATAATTCGTTGATGGACAGGGATGTTCCTGTCATTTATAGGGCGCGAAAATGATTCATGATACAAGGGAGAGTCAAAGAACCCCCATTCTTGTAGCTCTTTAACTCGATCTTTAGAATGCTCTGCTAGCTGGCGAGTAAAGGCTGGGTTGTTACTTTGAATTGCAGAATCTGTCACCTTGGCAACAAAGTCATCAATAGTGATTTTGCTTGTGGTTTGATCATAGCTAAATATGCCTTTGGCAAAAGGAGTGAGCCCTGAGCTGCCCAGCCTCCCTTTTGACACCATCACGACATTCGCACCCGCATCGTGAGCTTTGACGGCGGCAAACAAGCCTGCCATGCCACCACCAATGACTAATACATCACTTTCAATTTCTTTAATGGCAAAGGTATTAGCAGGGATCGGCTTTTCATTGTTGACAGGTGGTTTATTAAAATCCATCTGATTAAAAACATAGGTTCCTGCCGCTGCAATACCTAAAGCTCCGCTGGCCGCACCAATAAATTGACGTCTTGATATGCCCTTTTCTTTTTTATCAGACATAGGTTATCTCCAAGAAACCATGACAGGGATGGATTTTTCAGGGGTAATTGTAATCGCGCCGACTGGGCAATATAAACGGCATAAATGGCATATCTGGCAATCTTCAGGGTATTGAATAACCGCTTTTTGGGTAGCTTCATCGAGTCTAATAACATCAGTTGGGCAGGTATCAATACATGCTGTGCAGCCGATACATCCAGAAATTTGATTGATAGGCATGATATTTGTCCTACTAAAATGATAGTTCTTCGAAATAAATATTTCGAGAAGGAATTAAAAAGTTTTTAAGATGTTTTTGAGTGCTTTTAACCGCCATTGGAGAGCCACATAAATAGATTGAACTTGTTTCGATAGGTGGCAGGTCTTGAAAAGCATTCTGTAAACAGGTTTGATCGATAAAACCTTGGTAATAAACAGGGTATTGAGAGGGTAAATAGCAAACAAAGCGTGTTTTGAAATCAATCATGGTCTTTTCTAGATCCAGTAACTCTTCAATAAAGACCATCTGAGAATAAGTTTTGTTACCATAAACAAGTCGTATTGGGCGAGTGTCATTCGATTCAGATAGTGAGCGCAAGAGGCTCATGATAGGACCAATACCAACGCCACTGGCAATTAATACAACTGCACTGGTTGTATCATTGACGGGTAAAATCATATTTCCATAAGGCCCATCAATAAATACATCCTGACCTATTTCTAGTGTGTTAAGTGAGCTTGTGTAATCCCCTAGCTCTCTGATAACAAAAGAGATGTCCGGTAATGATTTAGGAGTAGATGCAATTGAAAATGGGTGGTAATCCACATCATAAGCATCTTTATTCGTGCTTAGCCAAACAAATTGGCCTGGTAGGAAGGTAAAAGTAGAATGTGCCTTTATCGTGATTAGCCAGTCATTAAAACTCACCTTTTCTCTAGATACTAAAGTGAAAGCCGTTTTAGTTAATAGTTTGGGCTTAAGTACGTAACCGTAGATCGTAAAAGCTAATGAGATAAAGCAAGCTACCCACCAAAGAACATCAATATTCTTTTTAAATTGAGCATGGCTGCCGACTTGAGTGATATGCCATGTAGCCAGAACTAACACCACCATAAATCCCGCTGTGTGTAATAATTTCCATTTAGCGTAGCTAAGTGGGAACTTATGCTTATAGATGGAAAAAAGAACCCAAGTACACAGTAAAACCCAAGCAATAATACCGGTTAATAAACGAGTCGACGTAATGGATTCCACGACCGAAATACGCATATCTGCGCCTGATAAAAACCATTTAGGAAGTAGGATTAGTAATGGATGCAAGAAAAAGAATAAGCCTATCCATTTCCCCATGCGTTTATGCTGCTTCATATTCCAATCTATTTTTGAAAAGAGACTCGTTTTTTTTAACCGAGCAGCAAGCGGAAATTGCACTAGCATAGAAAGCATCATGGTGAGATTTAAAAAGCTTAAAATTTCAACATACAGGCCCTTATTATCCATCGGTAAAATCAATAATAAAAAATAGGGGATAGTTATGAGAAGGCAAAGCTGCGCTATAAACCATACCCGTGTTGGGTGGATGTTTTGTTTTATAGTTTGCGGGATGAACATCAAGATTTTATTTGCCAATAAACTCACCATTACAGTCCTTAGAGATAAGAATAAACTAGGTCAATTTATCATTAAATTTTGTCGTAAATATGGAGAAAATAGAAAGCCAGATAATGGGTATTTGGATGATAAAAATGGTTGAATTGTGTTGTATCATTTTATCTATTATTTCAATGACGAAGGAAGTTTTGTGCGAGTCCCTATTTTTACGAAGTTATTTATATCGCTCTTTACGACGAGTCTTTTTTTAGTTGTCGGCATGACTTTTTTTGTTAGTTATAGTTTTAAATCAGGTTTTCAAGAGTATTTGAACCAGCAAGAAAAGAATGAAGCTGAACAAATTATTCCTGTTATTAGAGAGTATTACTCAAGTAAGTATGGATGGGAGAGAGTAAAAGAGCAGCCAGAGCTTTGGATGGAGGTTTTTCTCAAGTTAAATCTACCTTTTCCAGCTCCAAGGCATAACAGAATGAGACCTGGTTCTGGAATAGGACCGGGTTCTGGAATGGAAGCTGCTTCTGATATTAACCTTAGACCTGACGTGGAGTCTAACTTTAGATTAGGTGACGATTATAGACGACAAGGTGAGGCTATGTTGGAAGAGTTTGGCCCTATTAGTCATCGTCTATATTTAGAAAATGAACACCATCGCTGGGTTGTTGGTGCGAAGCCTCCGATTAACCATGATGTCGATACGGATTGGCTACGTTTACCCATTAAGGTCAATGAAAAGACGGTTGGTTGGTTGGTGTTGAGGCAAAAAAACTTACTAGATGGACCTTTAGTATTACAGTTTTATGCTCAGCAACAGAGTAATTTATTTTGGATTATTTGTTTGGCAGGATTAGCTTCTTTACTTGTTGCTCTAGGATTAGTACGACACTTTTTATCACCATTAAAGCGCTTACAACGAGGTGCTAATGCGCTTTCTGAAGGTAATTATGGATTTACTTTTGAGGGCAATAGTAACGATGAATTTGGTGAATTAGCCAGCCGCTTTCAATATTTAGCCGGCAGTTTACAGCGCCAAAAAGACAGTAGAGAGCAGTGGTTGGTGGACATATCACATGAGTTACGTACACCGATTGCAGTATTGAGAAGTGAATTGGAAGCGATTCAAGATGGTATTCGTAAACCTGAGATGAAACGCATGGACTCCATGCACCAGCAAGTGATGGGATTGCGTCGTTTAGTTGATGACCTTTATTTGCTTTCTAAAACTGACTCAGGTGTATATCAATTGGATTTGCAAGCATTTGATATTGTGACATTAGTACAATGTGTTACCAGTCGCTTCGAGCACAGAGCGGAGCAAAAGGGACTGTCTCTAACGATGGATGTACCTGCTTCCGTTATTATTCAAGGCGATGCAAAAACGTTAGAGCAGTTATGTGTGAACTTGTTGGAAAACAGTATTCGTTACACTGATGCCCCAGGTTGCATCAAAATTTCTATCTTGGAGGAGAAGGGAAGTGTGGTGTTGCGTTTTGTCGATTCCTCTCCTAGTGTCGCGCCCGAGCATTTACCTAAACTGTTTGGGCGCCTTTATCGTGTGGATCAATCTCGTAGCCGGTCGTTTGGTGGTTCGGGGTTAGGGCTGTCGATTTGTCAAAATATTGTCATGATGCATGGCGGAAGCGTTGTCGCCGAAGCATCAGAATTAGGTGGTTTAGCCATCAATGTTAGATTAAAAAGAGAATGAAGAATGAGTGATACAAAGAAATTTATCTTAGTTGTTGAGGACGAGCCAACTTTGTCAGCTATCCTTTGTGAGTATTTAGAGCATGCAGGATTTTTAACCAAAAGTATTGATGATGGCGCTCTTGTCATGGCAGCAGTGAAAGAAACGCCGCCAGATTTGATTATTTTGGACTTAATGTTGCCGAATCGAAATGGACTTGATTTATTTCGTGATATTCGTCGTTTTAGCGATGTTCCTATTATTATGGCGACGGCAAAAGTAGAAGAAATAGACCGCTTGATTGGTCTTGAACTAGGGGCTGACGACTATATTTGTAAGCCCTACAGTACAAGAGAGGTTGTGGTAAGAGTAAAAAACATTTTACGACGTAGTGAGTCTCCAGCGGTTACTGTACAAGGTAAATTGATTATTGATGAACCTTCTATGACGGTACGATACCATCGCCAAAAAATGTCTTTGACTCCTGCAGAATTCAAAATTTTGGCATTTTTATTTAAAAATAAAGGCAGAATATATAGCCGTGATCAATTGATGAATCATATCTATTCTGACCATAGGATCGTCGCTGACCGTACAATTGATAGTCATATAAAAAATTTACGCCGCAAATTGACTGATATTGAACCGGATTTAGACTACATAAAGTCTGTGTATGGTGTTGGTTATAAGTTTGACGAGTAGCGAGCTTTTTCTCCATATTGAATACAAACTGTCTTAATACACTTCACCTCTTAGATAATTTAATATGTATTTTATAGGTGAGGAAATTTAATATGAAAAAAATGACTGTCGCTGTTTTGTTACCTGTTATTACGGCAAGTACGCTTGCATTGTTTTCTCTAGACAGCATGGCCAATGAGAAATCAAGAACCCCACCAACTTTTTCTCAGATGGATGCTAACGGTGACGGTGTTTTGACAAAAGATGAAGTTAAAGGTCCATTAGCAGATGATTTCGATCGTATTGACGCTGATGGCAGTGGTGATATTACCGAAGATGAATTACCTGCGCCGCCTACTGGTCGAAAGTAATATTTAGACTTATTTCTACGACGTAATTGATGATGAACTGCTAATAATAAAGCGCTGGAGCCTTTTATCATTGCTCAGCGCTTTTTTTATGAAAGGCTGCTTCTATCTAAATTCAGAGTTAAGTAGGCGAATACGCATTCATCAAGGTAAAAGGAGGTCGATATGAGTTTTCGTGCTGTTCTGGCGATGAGTTGCTGTTTGGCTTTATCTGGGTGTGCTGGTGGACCTCACGGTAGAGCACCGTTAGGTTTGCTTGCATTAGGTGCAGGTGTTGTAATTGGCTCCGTATTGACGACACTACCACATGATCACAAACACGTAAGAGATGATATTTATTATTCCGATGGGGTTTATTATCAAGATACCTCTCATGGGTATGTTGTAGTTTCTCCACCACGAGGTATTTGGATAGACAATATTCCAGCAGATCATAAAGTGGTGCGTTATGAAGATCGAGACTACTTTAAGGCCAAAGGGGTTTGGTATCGCTTTAATCCGGATAGAAAACAATATCGAGTGGTTGATGATCCTTTCTAACATGATGGCTCATAGCATCTGAATACTAAAAACCTCAAGCATTCCTTGGGGTTTTTAGTATTAGGATAACTGACCTGTAGATTTAGAATAGCGTCATTACGATGCTTCTAATAACCTGGTTTTTGGCGTTGAATTCATGTGAACCCTTCCTATCTATGTCGAGAAAAGAGCTATAGAAATCAGATATAGTCTCGCTCAGAGACGCAGCACGCCATTTTTATCATCACTGATGGAGCTCGGTACGTAGTCGTCCGCCATATCATCGTTGATCCATTCTGTTCCATCTACTACATAGCGAAACTGATAAACCGTATCAATGCTTAAATTGAGTGTAGAGACGAACACTCCAGATTTTTGCTTTTTCATTAGGTTGATGCTGCAATCCCAATTATTAAAGTCACCTACAACAGCGATATTCGTAGCATTACCCACGAGGTTTGCAGGAAGCGAAAACTTTACTTTGCATTGTGGTTTAGTTTTTAGATATTTCTTCTCAATCATTTCTAGCTCCACGGTCTTTATGAGATAAAACGAATGGGTGAAAATAAACTTAAGCCCCTTTATTTTCACCTGCTCTTAGTTCTTCATCTTTTAGCTAAACGAGGGTATTCGCCCCAGTGGCTAATTTATCTCATTTAATAATAGATCAAACGGTGGGCTTGATTGTTATTATGTTTTGTTTTAGATCAATAAATGAACACTTTTTAGCCGCTAGGCTATACTGAAAAGAGACAGCAAGGCGCACATCACAGTCTTTTAAAAACTAAGAGGTGATCATATGGACCTTTCATTATTGATTCTTATTGTGCTAACAACACTTTTCATGATGATACTTGTGTATCAGGTTGTTACTCAGCTTCACGATAAATACTTCCATCAAGCTCATGGTCACTCTAAGCAGCATCATTCCCCTAAATAACGTTTTCGTTTTGTTTCTTTTAATGTGTTGAGATCGACGAGTACTAAACCATCTACGCAATAGCCGAATTCAGCGTCGACGCCAAAATCTAGGAAGCGGACACCGCCTTTTTCGCATATTTCACTGTATTGTTTGAATAAGGTAGGCACACTGGCACCAAAATGACTGAGTTGCTCTTTTAACTGTTTGAAGTCTTCTTCGTAACTGTTACCTGAAAATAGCGTCGCAATAATTTCAGCATGTTCCGGGTTGATTTGGTAAGGGGTAAAGGAACGGGCTAAATGTTCCGCATCGAAGAAATACAGTTTGTAGAATGAAACAATAAAGTCCTTAGCAATTTGTGGATAACTATCGCTTAAACTCACAGGACCAAATAGATAACGAATTTCAGGGTGGCGTTTTAAATAAGCGCCGATACCATACCATAAATAATCTAGGCTGCGTTTTCCCCAATATTTAGGCTGAATAAAACTGCGTCCTAGTTCGATACCTTGTTCAAAATAAGGTTCCATATCACAGGAGTAACGGAACAGTTCAGCGCTGTAAATAGGGTTTTTATTATCCTCTTTCATGTAACGAGCAACTTCGCCTATACGGTAAGCTCCTACAATTTCTAGCGCTTCTTCATCCCATAAAATGAGGTGGCGATAGTACTGGTCAAATTTATCTAAATCAGAAGATTCCCCAGTTCCTTCACCGACTTTACGAAAAGCAATTTCTCTTAAGCGACCAATCTCTTTCATGGTGATGGACATAGCATCGTAATCAAACAAGTAAATTTGTTTGTTGTCTTTAGTACTGCCAAGATGCTCAGACTGTTTCAGTTCATTACGAATTAATTGTCTATTTTGTGGATGTTCGACCGTCTTTTCTGTTTTGAGTAATGGCTTTTTGCCTTTAGCGATTCGGTAAAGGTGACGCTTTACTAGTTTACTTTTTTCCTTGTCACTTAATGGCAGTCGAGCCAATTCTTGTATTGGAATTGCTTGACTGACTTGCATAGGGATTTTTCTGTTGCGTTGTCGAAACATCTCATTAGCAAGTTGCATAGTAGACAATGGGCGGTAAAGAAAAGAGCTGGTATAAAACAGCATGGAGTTGCGTCCACCAATATGAACGGGTAGTAAAGGGCTGTTTGTTTTCTGGGCAAGTTTAAGATAGTTATGATTCCAGTGCTGGTCTTTTACGCCACTAGGAGATAAGCGTGATACTTCTCCTGCAGGAAAAATAATGACAGCTTCTTCATTGTGTAGGCAATTCATAATAGCTTTTAATTGCTGACGCCCCGTTTTCCCTCCCATATTATCTACTGGCAGAACAAGGCTTTTTAAGCCGTCAAATCCCATTAGTAAATCGTTACCGACGATTTTCACATCCGGGCGTATTTCACCGACTAAACGTAATAGAGCTAAGCCATCTAATGCTCCCAAAGGGTGGTTAGCGATGATCAGGACACGACCACTAGCGGGGATGTTGCGGCGATCTACTTGACCTACTTGGTAAGTAAAATTGAAATGATCCAATACACGGTCAATAAATTCGAAGCCTGCACAGTCTTTGTTATTGTCGAGAAAGTGATTAACTTCGTCCTCATGAAATAGGCGCTTTAATACACTTAAAGTAGGGCGCGTTATTAATGGGCTCTTATCGAAAAATTGAGGGGATTTATTGGCAATCAATTGTTCTACTTGTATCACAATGGCGCTCCGCTAATGGGCATCTTTTTTAGTTTATAGCATCGAGACTAGAGTGGAGGTGTGACAAGTCGGTGACAATGTTGTTGCGAAAATATGACAGCAGAGTGCCATTTTCACTTTATACTTTTATGGGGGAGGAGTGACCATACTTACTATAAAATAAGTCAGATTTTAGGTCGAAAATTGATCAGTTTGGAGCGAGATTATAGGGAAAAGACTATTTTTTAGTAGAAGCTTCTTTATTATATTTATAAAAAAATGCCCAAATACAATATATTGTTAGACTGATTGCTAAGCTTCCCCACAGTGTTTCACCCGAGGTCCACTCTAGAATCGCCCAAACTATACAGACTAGTGTTGCAATAATACGCCGAGATTTAGGGCGAAAAAAAGTACGATCAGATTCTGTTAGCATGCTATGTTCATTCCTGTATGAGCGTATTAGTCTTTTCAGAGGGGGTGAAATAAAAAGCAGATTATAGGCTGATTGGTAAGGAGGATTTTTAAAGAAAGGAAAGGATTAGATACTCGCTTTCCTTGCTTTATAGGGTAGATCTTTATCTTGAATCTACCGATAAACAACAAGCTTATTCGCTTTTTGCTTTATTGTTTCCTAAAGAGATATGACGAGATCCAGTAAGCTGAGATTGTCCACTAACACCAGAATTGATTTTCTCTATTTGGCCGCCACGAGCAAGGAATTCCTGCATTTGCTTTTCAATTGATTCGGAAGTTTCCGAAGCGGCAGGCTGCTTCTTTTTAGTCGCCATGATGTGAGTCCTTCTTGTTAGTTGAACAGGGACTGTAGCATATTTTCATAAAAAATTCTCATTGTCGCCTATGGTCTGAAACAAGTACCTCTTGTTATCTGTAAAATCAGACAACAAAAGTTACATGGTAAAATACGTATCATCTTATCTTGCTGCATAAGGGTGATAGCGACGCATAACAGGGTTCAATAGACGAGTAATCCAACCAGTAAATTCGATCGGAGCGGCTAATACGGTCAAGCAAATGCATTCTGCATCTTTAGTGACTATAGGTTTATGCTTATGTTTTGCATTACGGCTAATAAAGTCACCACGTGAATACACGCCTTTTTCATCAGAAAATGCCCCTTCTAATACAAGCGTTATTTCTTCTCCTGTATGAGTGTGAGTAGGGATATGCGCCCCTGCTTTAATTCTAGTAAGAGAAACTTGTACGCCATCTTCATCACATAAAGTGGCTATTTTTACCGAAGGAGACAAACTCATCCAGGATAGGTCGTTGTAACTGTTCTTAACGAACTGTCGTAAACTGGCCGGGATTTTATAGTCATCAAACCAATTTTTTTGATGTGTTTCTTTTGTCTCTGGTTCTATTTTTGTGAGTGGTTTTTCATTGTTTAATTTATGAAAAAAAGACGATTTAAGGTCGGTTAGAGTGTGTTGTTTTGTTGTTTCTTGATCAAATAGGTGAGCACCTAATGCTTCAAGTTTACGAACTTGCTGTCGGCACTCAGGACAGCATTCTAGATGGGTAGCAACAGAAAGAGAATAAGCGAGTGGTAATGAGCCTGCGGCATAATCTGTCAACATCTCAATGCTAGGGTGATAGTTAAGCATCAGGCTACCTCTTTATGTGAATAGTGAGTTTGTGTAATGCTAAGCGAACACGGGATTTAATAGTCCCGAGCGGTAGCGACAATTCATCTGCAGCTTCTTTATGCGTCTTGCCTTCTAGATACACTTTATACAGCACCTGTTTTTGGTCCTCTGGTAACTTGCTTAACCCTTGTTTAATACGCTCTTGATCTTTTGCATGTTGAGCATCTTTAAAGGGATCTGCGTTCTCATCAACAATATTTTGAAAAATATATTCAGGATCAATATTGGTTTGATGACGACTGTTCTTACGAAAATAATCAATGCGTGCATTTCTTGCTAAGGTAAATACCCAAGTGTTCAGCGACGCAGATTCGGGTTTATAAGTGTGTGCTTTACGCCAAATTCGAATCATTACTTCTTGAGCAATGTCATCTGCCATCAAGTTAGCCCCAGGCTGAGAGGCAAGGCAAAATGCTCTAATTTTTGGCACATAGTAATCAAATAAGCGCGTTAGAGCGACCTGATCACGGTGTTCTGCAACATCAAGCATATCTTGCTTTAGCTGATTATCAGGTGATGTTTGTTGAGCCCGCTCCATGTGTAACTCCATAAAAAGCTAAGAGAGTGATTGCTATGTAACTTTGCCGCCACTTGTATTCCATTTAGTACGCTATTTTTAGCATAGTGGATCACTTATATGTTCAGAAAGGTTTTATATAAGTTATTCAGTGCTTAATTGATCCAAGCTGATCCGAAGTGCGTTTACACTAGACAGTACAATGAACTGGTGTGCGTTTTTCGCCTAGGCATTGTGAATGATTAAGACAGGCCACAGTGAGCAGTAATATGGATACTCAAGGCGCAATAATAGAACGCTTTAAAAGTTTTTATAAAGATATTAAACACATTCCCTTGTCTCATATCGATGAACTTTATGCTGATAATGTTATTTTTAAAGACCCAGTTCAAGAGGTGAGAAGCCTTGAGCAGCTCCATGCTTATATGTCGGATTTATGTAGTAATGTACACAGTGGCCGCTTTGAATATCTAGATCAAATGGTTAATGATCATAGTGCCTACATTAAATGGAATATGCACTTTCAGCACCCTAAATTGGGTAATAAGACATTAACGGTACGAGGTATCAGTCAAATACAATTTAACGATCGTATTTACTATCATGAGGATGTTTATGATTTAGGGCAGATGCTCTATGAGCATATCCCCTTACTAGGGTGTGCAGTTAAAGGATTAAAGCGACGTTTAGCCACATAACAGGAGGTTGAAATGGCTGTATCACCAAAGAGTAAAACTATTTGGATTACTGGTGCTAGTTCAGGTATTGGGTTTTCCCTTGTTAAGTTGTATTTAGCGAGTGGTTATCAGGTTTTTGCCAGTGCTCGAACAAAAGGATCGTTAATCGAGTTGCTTGCCCATGAACGATTGATTTTTATTCCTTATGATGTGACAGATGAGGCGCAAATAGATCAAGTGCGTGATCTCATACAAGAACATACCTTGTACTTAGACTGTGTCATTCTTAACGCTGGGACATGTGAGTATCTGGATATTAGTAATCCAGATTGGGACATGATGAAGCGTGTGATGACGGTTAATTACTTTGGTTTGGTTAATAGCGTATCAGTTTGTTTACCCTTGCTAAAAAAAGCCCAGCAGCCACACCTTGTTGGCGTCAGCTCTCAGGCAACACAAGCGGCGTTTACTCAAGCTGAAGCCTACGGTGCTAGTAAAGCAGCAGTACGATATTTTCTGTCTTCACTAAGAGTTGATTTATTACCGTTCAAGATAGACGTAACTTGCCTTCTACCGGGTTTTGTTGATACCCCTTTAACACAAAAAAACACCTTCTCTATGCCTTTTTTGATGTCATCTGAGTGTGCTGCGATGCGTATTAAGTTGGCCATTACCAAAAGACCTTACGAATACGCTTTTCCTAAACGATTAACTGCCATGCTTTGGGTTGCTAGGCAATTACCAAAACGCTGGGCCACTATGACGGCCCCTAAGCAATAAATAGAAAACACATTTTTATATTTTAAGATGTGTTTTTGAGGAGATATTGAGTGAAAATTGCCATTATTGGATCTGGGATTTCTGGGTTAACGAGCGCTTATTTATTACAGCGTAAACATGATGTTACCGTTTTTGAGTCGGCTCCTCGTATTGGTGGCCATACTGCTACTATGTCGGTCCAAGAGAAGCACCAGTCGCGTGCGATAGACACCGGTTTTATTGTCTTTAATGATTGGACGTATCCTAATTTTATTCGCTTGATGGATGAGCTCGGTGTGGCATCAACCGCAACAGAAATGAGTTTTAGTGTGAATTGCCAACGAAGTGGCTTGGAGTATGGTGGTAAGGGGTTGAATGCTTTGTTTGCTCAGCGCCGTAATCTACTGAATGTGCCTTATCTGGGTATGTTGAAAGATATTATGCGCTTTAATAAAGAAGCAATTAGAGACCTCGACAATGGCACTTTGAAAGAAGGATTATCACTTGGCGAGTACTTGGCTCAAAAAAATTATGGTAAGCGATTCGCGAGCCATTATTTAATTCCTATGGGAAGCGCAATATGGTCTGCTACTTTCGAAGAAATGATGGATTTTCCATTGGTTTTCTTTGTTCGATTTTTTAAGAATCATGGCTTACTAAGTGTTAAAAATCGCCCGCAATGGCGAGTGATTAAAGGCGGTTCTGCTGCATATTTAGCACCGCTTATACAATCATTCCAAAGCAATATCCGTTTAAATAGTCGTATTACAAAAGTAATGCGTTTAATAGATTCCGTTGAATTACATTTTGAGCAAGGCGTCACTGAGTCTTATGATCAAGTGGTATTTGCTTGTCACAGTAATGAGGCATTAGCGTTACTCGGTGATAGTAGTGAAGACGAGAACGCTATTTTATCCGCGATTCCATATCGTAATAACGATGTTGTGTTACACACAGATACAAGTTTATTACCGAAAAATCAACGAGCTTGGTCGAGTTGGAATTATCATTTAGGAAAATCCCCAACGACGCCTGCGACCTTGAGTTATAACATGAATATTTTGCAAGGGTTCACTAGTGATACAACCTACGTAGTGACCTTAAATCAAACCGCGTTAATCGCACCAAGTAAAATTATTGGCCGTTATCAATATGCACACCCCACATTTAGCTTGGAGGGCATTAATGCACAGCAGCGTTGGCAAGAAATAAATGGCAATAATAATACGTGGTTTTGTGGCGCTTATTGGCGTAATGGTTTTCATGAAGATGGCTGCTGGAGTGGTGTGCGTGTCGCTGAGGGATTGGGGGTTAAATGGACATAACCCAACAACCGGATCACGCTGACATTTATAAGAGTGCGATTTACCATGGGGTTGTTCGTCATCGTCGATACTCGCCGAAAAAACATCAATTTCGTTATCAAGTTTTTATGATGTATTTTGATCTGGATGAATTAGATCAGGTGTTAGCGCTTAGTCCATGGTGGTCAAAAAAAGTATTCCGATTAGCTCGATTTAAGCGTTCAGACTACTTTGGTGACCACAGGAGTGATCTAAAGCAAGCGGTGTTAGCTAAGGTCAATAAAGAGCTTGGAACGGAATTATCTGGACCGGTAAGGGTTTTAACAAATTGTCGATACTTCGGTTTTATTATTAACCCTATCACTATTTATTACTGCTTTGATGAGCAAGATCAGTTGAGTGCAATGTTACTAGAGGTGACTAATACTCCTTGGAAAGAACGTATTCCTTACGTGCTCTCATGTGATCCGATGAAACGCCAACAACGTATTGTTTTTAATAAGCAGATGCACGTTTCGCCCTTTCATCCGATGAATCATGTATATGATTGGCGAAGTACAACGCCAGGTAAAAAACTGGCGGTTCATATGCAAAATAGAGAGCGTGATAATAAGGATAGTTGTGTTTTTGACGCAACGTTATCATTAACACGAACATCTGTTTCTCGTGCCTCATTGGCAAAAGTTCTTGTTACTTACCCTGTAATGACGATGAAAGTCTTGTTGGGAATTTATTGGCAAGCTTTAAAGTTATGGAGGAAGAAAGTTCCTTTGCATTCACACCCAAGTAATACGTCATCTAATACTAAATAATAAAATAAAGGGGCACTATCGAATGAACTCAATCAGTATAGATAACCAAAAATTCGGTAAGCGCCGTTGTAATGATTGGTTGGATAGTTTTTCTAAGCGAGTGGTGTTTAGTATGTTAAAAAAACTCACTATTGGTCATTTAACGTTAGAAGACCAAGGTTTGTTTTATGAGTTTGGTGAGCCCAAAGACAATGCTCGCTATCATGCACATATCCATATCCATGATAAAGGAGCTTACCGAGATATTTTTTTAAATAGTACGATTGGATCAGGCGAAGCGTATATGAAAGGCTGGTGGACCTCACCGGACATAGTGGCGGTTATTCGACTGATGGTGGCTAATTTAAGTGTACTTTACGATATGAATGCAAAGCGCCCAATTTGGCGACGTATAGGTGCAAAAATAACACATAAATTCAATGGTAATAGTCAGCGTGGCTCAAGAAAAAATATATCTGCACATTACGATCTGGGCAATGATTTTTTCTCTCTGTTTCTTGACTCAAGCATGATGTATTCCGCTGCAGTGTATCCAGAAAAAGACGCGTCTTTAGAGGTTGCAGCGGTCAATAAATTAGATCGAATTTGTCAAAAATTACGCTTGTCACCAACGGATCATTTATTAGAAATAGGGACGGGGTGGGGAGGCATGGCGATGCACGCAGCACAGCATTATGGCTGTAAAGTGACGACGACAACAATCTCTAAAGAGCAATATGAATTTACGAAAGCGCGAGTTGAAGCAGCAGGTTTGAGTGATCAAGTAACGCTACTACTAGAAGATTATCGTGATTTAACAGGTGTTTACGACAAGCTTGTCTCAATTGAAATGATTGAAGCGGTAGGACACGAGTATTATGACAGCTACTTTAGCCAATGTAGTCGATTGCTAAAACCACATGGCATGATGGTTATTCAAGCTATTACGATTGCTGACCAGCGTTATGATTACGCTCGCAGATCAGTGGATTTTATTCAGCGCTATATTTTCCCTGGCGGCTGCTTACCTTCGAATCAGGTTATCGCAGAAAAAATCGCAAAAAAAACCGATATGCAGATCATTGAGCTAGAAGACATTACAGAACACTATGCTAAAACCTTAGCGGATTGGCGGGCGCGTTTTCACGATGCTCGACGAGAGGTGATGGATCTAGGGTTTGATGATGTATTTTTTCGTATGTGGGATTTTTATCTTGCCTATTGTGAGGGAGGATTTAAAGAGCGAGTCATCAGTACCTCGCAGTTTGTTTTCGTAAAACCTAATTATCGTTTTACTTTAGCTTCAGCGGACTATTAATGTTCTGTGCCCCAAAACGGATCAATATACAGCGGTTTTAAGGTGTTTGATTAGGTACTGTCTTACGAGAGAGTACTATTCTCTTTTTTTTAAGATCAGTGTATTTATTTTTGCACGATCATTACTTTATCCATGAGCGTGTAAAGTAGCGTTTGGTGTTACTGTTTTTCTTTATGCGTCTCCTAATTTACGAAACTTTTTTCGTTGTAGTATTTTTACTATTTATATTAGGAGCGCAACATCTTGGTAACCTCCCACCGATATGGTTGTTATCTCTGTGGGTTTCAGTTACCGCCTTATTTGCCCGTAGTTTGGCTTGTTAATAATGCAGTATCGTTTCACGATTTTACTGGGTTTTATTGGGTCAATTTTTTGAGATTTTGAAAAACAAAATCGATAAATAGTACGTTAGCTGACGTTTTTTATTATTAAGCGTTTTGCTATTTAAAATGGGTTTTATAGTTGAAAGAGGATAAGCAGTTATGGTCAGTCAATCTATTTGTCGTAAGTCAGTTTTCTCGTTACTGCTTACTTTTGTTCTAGGTACAGTATTTAGTCAAGTTGCTGTAGCACAGGATACGTTTACAAAAGTAGTCGGCAGTGCTTATAGTGTTAAAACAGGGGCCTTATTGTACCGAGAAACTCACACTCTCAGTGCGGGCGGTAAACACAATGTTGAATATTCAGAACCTAATGGTGCGGTATTCGGGCATAAAGTTATTGATGAAAGTCGTTCTAGGATTACTCCAAGCTTTACGCAAATAAATGAGCGTAATGGCGAAAAAATCAGTGTAAAAAGCAATACAAGACAAGTCGCTATTCAGTACCAAAAGAACCGCTCTGAAAAAACCAAAACGAAAGAAATCGACTATGAAGCAGGAATGGTTGTCGACGCTGGTTTTAATGCCTTTGTATTACGATATTGGGGCGCTTTAGAAAATGATACTAAAATGCATATTCAATTTGTAGTGCCTAGTCGTCAAACGGCTGTTGGTTTTACGGTAGGTCGTAGCTTGTGTAAGGCGGATACGCAAAGGAATGCAGAATGCTTTTCTTTAACGGCAGATTCTTGGATTGTCAGGATGGTGGTTAGTCCTATCCTATTAGCCTATGATCCTGATAATAAACGACTACTGCGTTTTACTGGTCGTGCTAATATCGGTGATAAAAACGGCGATTTCCCCGATGTTGATATCCAATTTCATTATTTCTGAGTAATGCTAAAGACGCTATAGGTGAACAACGTCGAAGGTTAAGAGTAAGTAGAGTGATTGTATTTCACCAGGTCTTCTCTTATCCTTGCGCGGTTCATTTCCTTGATAAGCAAAAGGCGTGTTATGGCTACTCTGGTTTTTCGACTCAAATATGTTCCTGATGAAGAAGCAGACGACATTCGCCAACTGCTGTTTGATAACGACATTGCTTTTTATGAAACGTCAGCAGGGCGCTGGCAAATATCTTTAGCGGGTATTTGGGTAAAAGAAAAAGCGCAGGCAGTTGCTGCCTTAGCGTTGATTCGTGAGGATCAGCTCAAACGAGTGACTCACCGTAAGCCTCCTACTCCTTGGGAGTGGTTGGTCGGTTATGTACAACATGCAAAGCATAATCCAGCAGAAAGTCTCTTTACTTTATTCGCTATATTGATGGTATTAGGACTATCGTTAGCGCCTTTTTTCGCTTGGCTTTAAACGGGAACACACATTTCTTGGCTTTGAATCAAAGCGTGTACTATGTGTTTACGGGTTATAACGCTAATAAGTCGAGCTCCTTCGACCACAGGGTACACTTTAGGTTTGGCTTCCATCATCAGTTTTGCCACTTGCAGAACATGCTGATTTGGACTGACGCTTAATACATTATGCTGCATAACAGTATCGACGCGATTCGATTCATCGCAGTAGTAAGCGCTCTGCACTAATGCGGGTAGCATGTCTTGCTCAGACACAAAGCCAATCAAGTTACCATGCTGGTCTGCCACGGGGGCGCCAGATAGATTGTGTTGCGCCAAGCTTAAGACACATTGCGTAATACTGTTTTCTGGATGCACAAAAAAAGTATCTTTAGACATAATGTCTTTCACTAAAAGAGCTTCTACTGCCATATCGTTCTCCTTATGACAAACCCATTAAGATTCGATCTAGTCTCTTTTTTGGTGTAGTCCGCTCCGCTAGCCTCTGCTGTTTTTTCCCTGTGTAATAGAATAAAAAATCACGCCGTTTTTAATGTTTGCTCCATCTCGATTCGGTTTTTCTTGCGCTGCATAGAGGCGCTAATGAACTGCACACTGATGGCGCTTACTATTACCATAAACATGCCTAATAAACTAAGCATGTCGGCATGAGAGGATTGGATGATCTCAGGCCAGATTCCCCACGCAACGCACACCTCAGTCAAAATAAAGGCCGTCACAGGGGTTAACGCCACCGCAGCACTGACTTGAACGGTTTGCCAATAGCGTAATGCCTGAGCAAAGGCGCCGTAGGCGATTAAAGTGTTAAGGCAACAAAACGCAGCTACGATTGCGTCGTTAAACGACATTTTCGTCAGCTCGGCTGGAGAGGAGAAGGGCAGCATAACGATCAATGCATAGGCGTAAATCGCGAGCAAAATATTGGACGGCGAAAGTTGGCTAAACAACGATTTCTGTAATAAAGCGTAGAGCGACCAAGCTAATGCAGACATCTGAACAATGGCGAAGCCAAGCCAAATGGTACTGCCTTGATTGCTCGAAAAAACCGGGTGGAAGAACACCATCATACCGGCGCCAAGCAAGGCAAAGCAGCCCCATTGCTTAATATGAATGGTTTCTTTTAAGAAGATCAATCCGCCAAGCGCTAAGAACAGTGGCGCAATTTGAAAACTCAACTGAGCAGAACCCGGTAGTAGAAACTGTAGGCTCCAAGCAAAACTGGTGTAATTGATGATTAAAAAGGTACCAGCCAGGGCAAGGCGTAGCCAGTCTTTCCTGGAGAGTGTTTTAAACTCGCCCAGTTTGCCGCGCTGCCACTGCCATAAACCTAAAATAATGCCCGCGACTGAAAAGCGCAGCCAAGTTAAGGTGATAGGGTCCGAAAAACCAGAAGACAATTTTAAAGCGATCGGCAGCATTCCCCAAAACAACACAGTGATGCTGCTAAAAAAGAGGCCATATAAAAAGATCTGTTTTGGGGTAAGCATCATGATGACCTTGGAAGAAGTAAGAGATGAGTTAGCATCATGGCTTCCCATGGCTGTGAAATCCAATGCATAATAGTTCTAATCATTATGCATAAATCGGAATTTACTCATGATCCCCAGTGCCCTACAACATTTGGATTTGAAATCGCTCACTGGGCTTCTCTATTTACTCGAAGAGCGTAATGTTGGACGGGCGGCGGAGCGGTTGTTTTTAAGCCAGTCGGCGATGAGCCGCTTGTTAAATCGTTTACGAAATGCGTTTGGCGATCCTTTGTTTATTCGCACCTCAAAAGGCATGCTGCCAACCTCAAAAGCCCTCACCCTAGAAGCCCCGTTAAAGCAAATGTTAGAACAAATGGCTGGCTTAGATTCCTTATCTGAGTTTCAAGCGCAAAGTAGTCATCGTACCTTTCGTATTCAAACCACTCATTATCAAGCGCAGGCTTATATGCCCGCCATAGCGGAACTGTTCTATCAAGAAGCGCCGTTTGCTTCGTTAGAAGCCAGCACGCTGACAGAATCCAGTTTATTAAATCAAGCTGAACACTCGATTGATTTGGCCCTTTGCAGCGATTACATTCATTTGCCAAATCGCTTTGAAAAAATGCTGTTAGGACGAGAAAAGTTCCGCTGTATCATGTCGGCTAACCACGAATTGGCGAGCAAGGAGAGCATAACCCTCGATGATTATTTGGCGTATTCTCATGTACTGGTGAATTTAGGTGGCTCTAACCCCGTGGTAAGCGATGCACTATTAGGAGATCGTGCCCGCGAACGGCATTTTGCGTTTCGCACACCCTATATGCTGGCAGCGCTGGAAACCGTCGGCCGGACATCTCTCTTAATGAGCAATAGTGGTTTGTTGGCAGAGCGTTTCAGCTCTCAGTTTGGACTGGTGATAAAAGATTTGCCGATGGCGTTCCCGTTGCTGGATTATTACTTGAGTTGGCCAAGGTCGATAGAGAATGATCCGGGCGTGATTTGGTTTAGAGGCATTTGCGAACGTGTCGTGAAGACCTTAATACCGTATCCTGCGGAATAGGAAGCGAGTCGTTATTGAAAGCAAAAACGGCCTTATGTGTTCCTAGCTTGAGTCCCTCAGGAAGGGGTTCTCATCTTCCTTAGTCCACCTTAAAGACAAACTCAGTTATACTAACGTTTTGATCAAATCGACAACATTATGGCGGCATTGAAAAACAAACAATCAACAGGACGACGCACCAATAAGCTGGAGTTGCATCCACGTAACCCACATCAAGCTAGGTACAATTTTGCCTTGTTAGCGGACTCTTGTCCTGAGCTTTCTCATTACATTAAGCCCAATCAATATGGCAATGAGTCGGTGGACTTTGCGAACCCTGATGCTGTTAAAACATTAAACCGTGCGCTGCTAAGCCATTTTTATGGTGTGGCGTTTTGGGACATTCCTCCAGGCTATCTTTGTCCTCCTATTCCAGGTCGTGCAGACTACATACATTATTTGGCTGATTTATTAGCCGCTAGTAATAAGGGTGTGATACCAAGAGGTAAAAACGTTAAAGCCCTAGATGTTGGTGTTGGTGCCAATTGTGTTTACCCTATTATTGGCCATCAAGAATATGGCTGGCAATTTGTTGGCTCCGATGTGAACCCTGTTGCGATCGCAACCTGTAATACTATTATCAAATCAAATGTCGGTTTAAAAGACGCTGTTAATGTTCGTTTACAAAGTAATGCCACCAAGTTATTTGAAGGTATTTGGAAAGATAAAGAGCGCTTTGATATTGTGCTATGTAACCCTCCTTTCCATACTAGTGAAGCGGCAATGGAGGGAGAGTCTAAGCGTAAATGGCGAGGCGTAAAAGGCAACGCTTCAAGTAGATCACAAGCCGCTAAACCAGTGCTTAATTTTGGCGGTACCGCCCCGGAACTATGGTGTGATGGTGGTGAAGCGGGCTTTATTTCACGCATGATTAAAGAAAGTGTTCGGTATTCAGATCGTTGTTTTTGGTTTACATCATTGGTTGCACGACAAGGTAATTTAGATGCGATTTATCGCATACTAAAAGAGGTTGGTGCGCGACAGGTAAAAACAGTTGAGATGGCCCAAGGACAAAAAATTAGTCGCTTTGTTGCATGGAGCTTTTTACACGAGAGTCAAATAGATTACTGGCAAGACAGTTATTGGAATAATTAAAAAAGGATATCAGGGTTTATTGTCGACTAACGGTTTGGCAATCGGTTATTAAGCACTATTTTCTTGCTCACTGGATATAGTGTTTAGTAAACCTCCTCAAATAAGGTAATGTTTATAAGTCGTGATGAACTCATAATAAAATACTAACGCGCTTGTTAGTATACGAGTCACTATTATTTACTTTGGTTTAGAGGGATAGTTTCATGTTAACCAGCTTTCGCTCTCGGTTAATTGTTTTGTTATTAGGGCTGATTGCGTTGGTTCAATTAGGGACTGCGATTGCAGTACTTAATTCGCTAAAAGAAGACAATTATAATCAGGGTGTTCATGCCATCGATGTGGGCCGGAATGTCTTTTATTTATCGCTGGATAATCGAGCGAGTCAGCTGACGAAAGGCGTAGAAATTCTTGCCTCGGATTTTGGCTTTAAGCAAGCGATAGCCACTCGAGAAATAGCCACTATCCGTTCTGTTTTATCCAACCAAGGTGCACGTATTGGCGCTGATGAAGCGATACTAGTATCGCCATTAGGTAAGATAATTGCAGCGACAAAAGAATTAAATATAAACGACACCGTCACGAAACTTATTCAAGCTGCACACCGTCCAGGTGGTTCTGCTATTAACACCATGATTGCTTTTGATGGGCAAGCCTATCAGCTAGTGTTGGTGCCGGTAAAAGCGCCTAATACTATTGCATGGGTAGGGATGGCATTTTTATTAGATAAACAGCTGGCAGAACAAATTAAGTGAGCGTCCGGGCATCACCATCTAGGCAAGCTCAAATTATTATCTATCACTT
>JBQEFB010000035.1:0-29010 GCA_052107635.1 Marinomonas sp.
CTTATGAAGGAACGCATGTGAGGCTAAATTGTCGTCAAGCTTATAATTAAGAGAAACCCTATCCTGCTACGCAGGGTGGGGTTTTTTCGTTCTAGCGTTTTAGTCAAAACATCGTTTCTTGTTCTTCCATTTGCTTGCGCCTGTCTCGTACCTCGACGCGTCAGCACAAATGCAAAACAAGAATTTTTAGCATCAAATATCTAGAACAGATGAGCAGGGTCAGACCCCTTAAACAGAGGCTCAGAACCCAACCAACCACATTACTCGCCGTTTAAGGGCTCTGGCGCTCGTCATAAGCTTCAGCAGAACGGCCGTTTCTTGTTCTTCCATTTGCTTGCGCCTGTCTCGTAAGCTCGACGCGTCAGCGTAAATGTAAAAAAGAAGTTTTATAATGTTATAAATTGAGACATCAGGGGAATAACAAATGATCTTGTGTTCCTTGGTATGAGGGAGCTGGTTAGTTCCTTTTGAGGTAGATTTGAGTAGTTTTTTCCATCTGCTGCGTCCTAGTTATCATCTCTAAACTAGATAACTACAAACGTTCTTGTGAATACTTTAGCGCACTATTTTAAAAGTAATAGGCGCTTCTCCTTTTTATTAACAATTAGCGGATTTAAAAATTATTGTTAATAACTTGTGCATTTATCCACCTGTAGCTTTGTGTTGAGGATGGTTTGAAAACACTAGTTAATCACCGTTTTGAATAGTAAAAATATGCTCGCTATACGAATGCTCTTTAGTGTTAAGTCGTACCAATCATATGACTTTTGTATTTGTACTATGCAGTAATTGAAACGTTGTCATATCTTGTTGTCACAAATGAAAAAATTGTTAAAAGAACACATTGATTTATTTTTATACATTTAAGCTATTGTTTTATATGGACTTTAATTAATTTTATTTTTTTAATGTGTGATTAGATATAAAACATCTTACAGTTTTAGACAAATAATACGTCTGATGTCACCTATAAAAAATATTTAGTTTAGACGTTAGAGTAACGCATATAAATGCGCTGACTCGTCGTGATAAATAATTTCTATAAGAAATTCCATAAGGTGTAATGTGTCTCAATTTTTGATCGAGACCTTAAAGTTATCCCCAATAGCCGTATTTTTTGAATCTCTTGATTATGATGGGTAGACGTATCGATTTTTCCTTTTATTACATAAATATATTGGATGTGGATGCTTGCAATAGGAGGGAAAATATACTCGTTGCTACACAGATAGAAGGCAGAGATGAAAACTAGATCAATGGTTGATTTCGATAGTTTGTTCTTTATGGCTACAATATGTTCTTATTTTAAGCGCAGAATATATCTATGACGCCAGAAATTTTTATTAAGAGACAACTAAAAGCACAGTATGTTAAGTACTCTCGAAAGGTTCAGTCTCTATGGAGTGATTATGGAGAGATCTAAAAATATGTGGTGGGTGATGAACAATGTGAGACAACGATTATTGTGAAGCATATATGTTTGCCTAAGGATGTTGTTCATGTAAGAGGATGGCATTCTGAGCTTGCACATAATAGGAAAGTAAAATCCTATCAAGTAGAAGTCGCTTGGTATCAGCATTGGGCGACACGATGTTCTGATGATACTCGCGTTGCCCGTTGCTATGGGAGTTATGTAAATGAAAGGAGTGGTGATCAATACCTCTTGCTTGAAGATTTAGACGCAATCGGTTTTGGAGAGCGACATGCTCTATTATCAGCCTCAGAGAGTTTGGTTTGTTTGAATTGGCTTGCAAGCTTTCATGCTGAATTTCTTCAATCAACAAGAGATAAAGCGTGGCCAGAAGGCCTATGGTCAACCGGTACTTATTGGCATTTAGCAACACGAAAAAATGAATGACTAGTAATGGCAGATAGTTTAGTGAAGGAAAGTGCCAAGAAAATTAGTGAAGTATTATTAAACGCACGTTTCAAGACGTTAGTTCATGGTGATGCAAAAGTAGAAAACTTCTGTTTTTCTGCGGATGGAAAACAGGTTGCAGCGGTAGATTTTCAATACATAGGTGCGGGTATCGGTGTGCAAGATCTAGCGTATTTTTTGGGTAGTGCATTATCAGAAGAAGACCTTAAAAAATCACTTCCCTATTTGTTAGAGCATTATTTTGCTGAATTAGGTCAAGCTATTGTAGCGAGAGGGGAGTCACAAAACCTTGCCACCGCTGTTATTGAAGAGTGGCAATCATTGTTTAATATTGCATGGGCAGATTTCCAGCGTTTTATTTTAGGATGGAGTCCTAATCATATAAAGAACACTGCGTTGAGTCAGTCTATTACGAAACAAGGGCTAGCCCAATTAGATAATTTTAGATAATCGGCTTACTGCCTGAGTGCGCGTTTAGTTTTTGCTGTAGCGATGGCACTCATGGGATTATCGGGCCATGGATGTTTGGGATAACGTCCGCGCATTTCTTTTTTTACTTCTGGATAAGCTTCGCGCCAAAAGAAAGGTAAGTCTTGTGTGACGGCTAATGGTCTTTGAGCTGGAGACAGTAATTCTAACTTAAGACTTTGTCCAAGGACGCAAGGAGTATTGGTCATACCAAAGACTTCCTGAAGCTTCACACTCAATGTCGGTGGAGTGTTGCTGTAGTTAATAGTGTGTTGATTCCCTGATGCGACTGAAAGCTTTTCAGGTACCACCTCAGCAAGGCGTCGTTGTAAGTTCCACTCTAGACTATCAAGTAATATTTGCTTAAGTGGTAGTTTGTTCAGGGCATTTTGGGTGGTTATATTACCTAAATATGGCCCTAGCCACTGATCTATATTAGACATTATTCCATTGTCGGTTACATCAGGCCATGGGTAGTTTTTATCATGTTGAGTGGCAAAGAGAATTCTATCTTTAAGTTGTAGACTGTCTTTATCCCACGGCAATACATCAAGACCTACTTTTTTAAGATGAGTCAATATAGCATCCCGTACCTCATCTGGATTAAGACGAACGCTTTTCTTGCGTTGTATACAAAGTTTACCGACCCAGGTTTGGTGTTCGCTAATCAGTCTTCCTTCTTGTTTTGACCATTCTAAATGATCATGAGAAATGAATAAGTGTGGAAGGTATTGTTGTGTTAGCGCGATATCTAATGGTTGAGATAGAAAGATACGATCAGCTTCTTGACCTTGATGGCCACCAATTTCTAATGCAACTAACCAATCTGAATGTGCATTTGCGTCATGTTTATCTAATGTAGCGAGACGACCGTTAGCCAGTTTAAAACGGATTTTATCAGCTTGTTGATCAAGTCGTTTACCAATACGATCAGCAAATGCTCCTGCCAGTAAAATACCGAGTATTATTTCTTTTGATTTGGTTACAGATGAAAGCGTTTCTACAGGTAGTTGATAGCTACGAGCTTGCCATTGTTTAAAGGCTTTTTGGTAAAAAGCTTTGGGTCGTTTACTTGCCAGAGAAACTTCATTATTCAGCCAAGCTAAACGACTATCGAAATCTGTTGATGCTTGATGAAAGGGATCACCCTCCGATAATAAAGCACAAGCTTGGCTCGCGAGATCATTATTTTGCCATTGTTTTCCCAGAATAAGTAATTGTGCCAATCTAGGATTTAATCCTAATTTTGCCATATTCTCACCGTGTGAGGTGAGTTCAAAGCCGCTTATTGTTAATGCGCCTAATGAGCGTAATAAGTCGACCGATTGTTGCCAATGCGCTTCAGGTGGCGGGGTAATCCAGCTCAGTTCTAAACGATCTTGAGCTCCCCATTTAGCGACTTCCAAAGTGAGTGGGCTAAGATCGACACATTCAATTTGAGGTTGAGCTTGTGGGGCTAAGCGAGACTGTTGTTCTTCGCTCCACCAACGTAAACAAATACCGGCTTCAGTTCGACCTGCACGACCCATCCGTTGCGTTGTTTCAGCTTGAGTGGCACGACGTGTATGCAATCGAGTAGTGGCAGTATTAGCGTCAAATCTTGCTTCTCGGCTTACGCCACCGTCAACGACGATACGAATACCTTCAATGGTTAAGCTAGTTTGTGCAATCGCAGTAGCAAGAACAATTTTTCGCTCAGGCGCAATGGCAGGCTGAATAACTTGTTCTTGTTCTTTTAAACTTAGTTCCCCATATAATGGGAGTATTTTTGCGTGGGGATCATTTTTGAACTTTTGTTGTAACTGGCTTGCGGCTTGTCTTATTTCTTTTTGGCCAGGTAGAAAGACGAGCAAGCTACCTGTGTATTCTTGATAGCCTTGATAGGTCAAGCGAACAACTTCGTCGACAATCTGAACTGTTTTTAATGACTTATTTGAGTAGTGTACTTCAATAGGAAAGCCTCGACCCTGGCTCGTTAACGTTGGGCAACCTAAACGAGATTCTAATAAAGAGGTATCTAGAGTAGCGGACATGACCAATAGTTTTAATGGGTCATCATCACGGTAAAATTCACGGGCTTGCAGGCACAATGCAAAGGCTAAATCAGAATGAAGATTTCGTTCATGAAATTCATCAAAAATAACCAAAGCAATAGTGTCTAAACTTGGGTCGTCTTGTAGTATACGAGTTAGAACACCTTCGGTAACTACTAATATTTGAGTTTCGCTGCTTTCCTTTCCTTCATGACGAATGCGATAGCCAATACGTTTACCAAGAGGCTCATTGAGTGAGTCAGCTAAACGTTTAGCTGCCGTTTTTGCAGCAAGTCGTCTAGGTTCTAACATGATGATTTTACGATTTTTTCGCCATGGTTCATCCATTAATTCTAGTGGAACGACGGTTGTTTTCCCTGCCCCTGGTGCCGCTTCAAGAATTGCTTCATTTGCTTGGTTAAGCTGAGCTTTTAAGGCTGGAATTAAATCGTAAATAGGCAGGAATGGGGACATGATAGGACTCGAAGAATGGCTTAACTTATGATACTTGTTTTTGCTGTGTTATCGAACCTTCCTTGTTAGTCCATTTCTAATTTTGTGATAATGAGGGTAGTGGTTTTTTTGATTAACCACGGTAAGCTAGAGCCTTTACAGTTATCGAGTTCAATATGAATACGTCAGGACTATTTGTTCAAATTTTTAATACTGTATTTCCACTCGTTAGTATTGTGCTGATAGGTTTTATATACGCCCGCCTTCGTCCTACGGACATGACTGTTGCGAATAGATTGAATATTAGTGTCTTCATCCCCGCTTTGATTTTTTCAGTCATGGCGGCAAAAGAGTTTCATATTGCTCAATACCAGAACTTAATAATTGCTGCTGCGTGCGTGGTATTAGGGTCTGGGTTACTTGTTTGGCCTTTATGCCGATTGCTTGGCGTTTCTGCTAAAACACTCGTCCCTCCTATGATGTTTAATAATACCGGTAACTTAGGTATTCCTTTAATGGTGTTAGCGTTTGGGGAAGAGGCGTTACCAATCGCTGTGGTGTTATTTTTAACCGAAAACTTACTGCACTTTACGGTTGGTATGTATTTACTAAACCCGCAGACTAAGATTATAAATATTCTAAAAATGCCCATGATTATCGCGACTATTCTTGGGCTTATTTGGAGTTTACAAGGATGGACGGTAGGGCCAGCCATTAGTGTTTCTGTTGATATGCTCGGACAAATATCCATCCCTTTGATGTTATTCGCCCTAGGTGTCCGAATGACAGAAGTCGATTTAAGTCATTGGAAGCTAGGAGTTATCAGTGGCTTCTTATGTCCGCTGAGTGGAGGGATTATTGCTGTGATTTGGCAGTTAACCGTAGGACTGTCTACTACGGACTTTGCCTACTTGTTAGTGTTTGCCTGTCTGCCTCCTGCGATACTGAATTATATGGTGGCAGAGGTGTATCAACAGGAACCACATAAAGTCGCTTCTATTGTATTAATTGGTAATTTAATGAGTTTAGCAATCGTACCCAGTGTTTTGTTTTATGTTTTATAAACTCTCGGTTTGATAAACACTGATTCATAATATGAAGAGAAAAAGATGATTTTACAAATTGGATTAATCGTTTTACTGGTTGCTGGTTTTACTATTATTAGCCGGATTATCAAAAATAGTATTACCAGATATGGGCAAAAACAGGCCGTGAGTGATGTGCGTGTTAGTTATGTGATTAAAATGCTTCAGCTGGGTCTCATGGCGATAGGTATCTTACTGACCTGTTTAATTATGGGGGTGGGATATGGACAACTTGAAGTCTTTTTCTCGTCTGTTTTTGCTGTTGTTGGGATTGCATTATTCGCTCAGTGGTCGATTTTAAGTAATATAACGGCGAGCTTAATTATCTTTTTTGGTTTTCCTTACCATGTGGGAGACTGGGTAAAAGTAGTCGATAAGGATGACGAAATTTTAGGACAAATTATCGATATCTCTACTTTTCACGTAATTATTCAGCGTATATCAGGGGATGTCGTTACGTATCCCAACAGCCTTATTTTACAAAAGCCTGTCATTCGTTTTAAAAATGCTACAGCGGCGCGTAACATGAGTCAGTTTGATGAAAGGCAAAAAGAGACAGTGACTGCTCTTGAAGTGGGTGAAAAGTAACCAATTATTTCAGGTTGATATGCTTTTGTGTCATAATAAATGGCTCTTGACCTTCAGAATAGAGAGCGTGATATGCAATCTGATCCTAAAGAATTGTTGAAGAAAAATGATCAACTGATTCAGTCTGACATGCTTAAAGTAAAATCCCATGTGCAACGCCCACAAGAAGATTGGATCCTTCATACCCTGATGATAGAAGGCTATGATGTTCCATTTCGTTTTAAGCGCCAAGGAAAATATCGTACATTACGCGGCGCCCGAGTGAATCTCACGTATTACGCAACTCAAGAAGTAGTAGCAGGCATTCCTGTTGAAATTATGAAAGTGGTAAGAGTTAAGCGAACATAATAGATTCTTTGTCATTGACGCAATGAAACCAATATTCTCTTCTGATATGCTGAACCTAACTACGACTTGAAGGTCTTTCATGTTGAGTTATATTTGGGTTTATTCAGGTAGAGAAATTAATGGAAAAGAGTCGATCAGGAAGTGCTTTTGCGCTATTAAAACGTATTGAAAGCAGTGTTTGGTTCCAAGGTTTTATTATCAGCATTATTATTATTGCTGCATTGACCGTAGGTGCAAAAACTTACTCACTACCGTCAGGTGTTGAGTTGGCAATTAACTATTTAGATTCCTTTATTACCGTCTTTTTCTTAGTTGAAGTGAGCTTACGGTTTTTAGCTTGTGACAACAAATGGCATTTCTTCAAAGATCCTTGGAATATATTCGATACTATTATTGTAGTCGGCAGCTTAATTCCCATGTCTGAGACCGATATGATGTTGGTTGCAAGATTACTCCGAGTATTTCGTGTACTACGTCTGGTCTCGATTATTCCTGATTTACGCTTTTTGATTAATGCCTTATTAAAAGCCATTCCTAAAATGGGCTATATTGCCCTGTTAATGTTTATTATTTTCTATATTTTTGCGGCGGTAGGTTCGATCTTTTTTGGTCATATTAACGAAAAGTTATGGGGAGATATTGCTATCTCTATGCTGACTTTGTTTCGTGTGGCTACGTTCGAAGATTGGACGGATGTTATGTATGAGACGATGGAACTCTATCCATTAAGTTGGATTTTTTATGTCGTTTTTATCTTTTTAACCGCTTTTGTCTTTTTGAATATGATGGTAGGTGTTGTACTTGATGTAATGACTCGTGAGACAGCGGAAAAAGAACACGACGCCCAAGAAAATAACCATCAAGCATTGATTACGCAGATTAGTGAATTACAGCTTCAGGTTGCACGTCTAGCAGATAAAATAGACGTACAACAGAAAGAAAAAGACTCAATAGTCATTGAGCCTAAGCAAGATTAAAGCACATTTTGTTTGTTGGCTCTTTGGGCCAACAAACGCCCACCCAGTGTGTTCAGAATAAGCCCCACTAATACAATTAGAACACCAACCCATTGCAATGGACTAACGTGTTCTGAAAGTAAAATAGCAGAAGCTGTGAGACCAATGACAGGCACTCCAAGTGTTAAAGGTGCAATGGTTGCAGCAGGGTAACGAGCCATCAGAAAGCTCCATAAACCATAACCGCCAACAGTGGCAAAAATAGATAAATAAGCTAAGGTCGCTGTGGTAGCCCAATTAATATCTGCTAGGCTCTGTAACATGGTTTCTGGACCATCAATAAACCAAGAGCAGATAAAGAACGGCAGAGGAGGTATCCAGCAGCTCCAAATGACCAAGTTTACGTTCGCATGATAGCCTTTTTTGCTAATGACCTTAGTACTGATATTTCCTAATGCCCAACAGATAGCTGCGATTAATGTTAGACCAAAACCAATCATAGTCATGCTGCTATTATCATTTTCGAGAGCGATTGTTGCTAGTCCTCCTGCTGCAATAGCGATTGCAATTAATTGATAAGGTCGTACGTTTTCTTTTAAGAAGACGACAGCAAAAAGTAAGGTGAACATGGCTTGTGCCTGTAGTACTAATGATGCGAGTCCAGCAGGCATACCAAATTTCATCGCTGTAAATAAAAAAGCAAATTGCCCAAAACTTAATGGAAGGGCATACCAGAACCACCACTTCAATGGTGTGTTAGGACGTTTAAAGAAAAATGATCCAATAATAGCCACGATTAAAAAGCGTAAGCCACCTAGCATCATTGGAGGAAGATCGTCTAACCCCCAAGCAATCACAACGAAGTTAAGCCCCCATGCCATAATAATAGCGAGTGCGAACAGCATGTCCCTACGAGTCATCTGGTAGTTCCTTAAGGAAGTGGTTTTGTTGAATAGCTTACGTTGTTTATCGACAAGCGCCAATGTGCAGATGAGAAAATAATATTGGATACAGGTTATGGGGGCGTAAATTAAAAAAGGCTACTCTATGAGTAACCTTGTTGTCTTTTAGTATTCATACTTTGAGTCCACAGGGTGTCGTTAATGCTGTGGTATGAGTGTCGCGTCAAAGGACTGGTAATTCTCCAATACGCCAAACCAAAAAGAGGAACTGATCATCTTAAATTGACGCTCTAGCTGCCCGCTAGCAAGTGTTTCTATTTGCCAAAGAATACCAGTAGCTTGAGGGAAGTCATCGCCATTGAGTTGGTCTTCATAAAGGCGTTGCATTAAGGCATTTTCATCCAGTCCGCATGATAATAAACGCACTAAGTTGGCGGCGAGATCACTATCAAGCTGTTCAAGGTCGACGGCATTTTTAGCATGGACAGTGATGGTGAAATCGACACCAGTTGGTTGTGCAAAGGTGCCATTAAACGCACTACGTAGTAAGCCATAAGCATTAAAGAATCGCTCATGGAATTGGCAGTCTGAGTATTCTTCCCACAATCTATCATCGGCTATTTCATGGCTCAGCTGATCGATTTTACCGGCGGTTACATCGTCAGAAAAAAGTGACGTTAACACAACATTGGCCGCGTCGGCGTGAGGTAAGTCGTTTAAAGACATCAGACATATGTCTTTAAGATCGGTATCGGTTAACTCTTCTAAGCCATCGTTCAACTCCATTAGCGTCATAAGCGCGAGGTATTGTGAACGACTCCAAGCATTGGGAATGGCTGAAATTTTGTGGAATGAATTTAGTTCAATAGAGAATTTTGCAGACATGAGTGCCTCCAATAAAAAAGCCGCAGAAACGTGACCTTGTAGTAGCCAAGCTAAACCGTATTGACTTTTTATACAAGAAAACTGAGCGAAAATGGAGAAAAAGGCGATGAAAAAAGCGGCCCGAAAGCCGCTTTATTATTGATGCTCTATAACGTTAAATAAACAGCAGTACCGCTAAGTTCATTACTCTTGATATGAGCAAAAGACCGATAAAACCAACGAGGTAGAGCAGGCAGAACCATTGCCAAGGTTTGAGTTTATCGGCTTTGGCTTTGAGTGTTTTCCACATATTAGTAACCCTCCTGATAATCTTCGACTTTGCCGGCAAAAACTCGGTATCCCCATAGTGTATAGATGCAGATAACGGGGATAAAAATACACACACCAGGTAATAAGAACAGCAAGCTGGTGGTCGGCGATGCGGCTTCCCATAAGGTTAATTGACGTGGGATCAAGTAAGGGAACACGCTGACGACTAAGCCGGCTAAACCTAATAAGAAAAGCAAAACGCCACACCAAAATGGACGCGACTCGTGACGGTGGCTGTGCAGATCTTTCCAAGACACAATCGCCGCAATCAGACACAAGATAGGCAAGGGCGCTAAGTACAAGAAGTGACTGCCTGAGAGCCAGCGTAACTTGATGTCTGGCTGAGTTAACACCGTCCAGATACTGACGACAGCCATTGCAATCATCACGAGAACCAACAAGACTTTTGCCAGCTTCGCTGCGTGAGCTTGAATCACACCACGAGATTTCATAAACAAGTAACATGCCCCTAACATGGCATAGCCAGCCATCACCGCAAAGCCGGTAAAGATGGTAAAAGGTGTGATCCAGTGCAAGCTAGAAATTGCCTCACTGCCAACCGGAATCCCTTGTACAATCGTGCCCAACACCAAGCCTTGGCAGAATGCTGCGACGGCAGAGCCTGCGCTGAACGCAAAGTCCCAGTAAGGACGTGAGCGATCAGACTTAAAGCGGTATTCAAAAGCGACACCGCGGAAGATTAAGGAAAACAGCATCAGCATTAGGGGAATGTATAAAATAGACAACAATCCCGCATACGCAGCAGGGAAAATGCCGTACAACAGAGCACCGCCCATGACGAGCCAAGTTTCATTACCATCCCAAACATGTGAAATAGACAGCATCAAATGATCGCGCTCCCCGGGTTTGTCAAACCAGGGGTATAAAATGCCAATGCCTAAATCAAAGCCATCAAGGCAGACATACATGAAGATGCAGAATCCCAGTACTAAGAAATAAAATAAAGGTAAATCCATTACTTCTCTCCCTCATGATCTTCGTGTTTCAAGTTTTTCACCCATGCCAAGGCATAGCCAGGCGCGTTCATACCGATAAGGTGTTTTTCCAATGTGGCCATTTTAGGTGGCCCTTTGCGAATCAATTTGCGCATAAAGTAGAGATACACAAGCGACAGTAGGAAGTAGATCACCACAAACATGGTCAACGAAAACAGCACACGTTCTGAAGGCAACGGTGACACCACATCTGAAGTGCGAACCAAATTGTAAATAACCCAAGGTTGGCGACCTGTTTCCGCAACATACCAACCGGCAAGCGTTGCGACCACACCCATAGGTGTAAAGAAAGTCACTGCACGTAAGAACCATTTATTCTCATACAATCTGCCTTTGCGGCGTAAGACCAAGGCGGCCAGAGCGATGGCGACCATCCCCATTCCCAGTCCTACCATCACGCGGAACGACCAAAATACCAAGGGCACATAAGGACGATCTTCTTTTGGAAAGGCTTTTAAACCGGTAACCGAGCCGTCCAGTGTGTGAGTCAGTATTAGGCTGCCAAGATTCGGAATACCCAGTTGGTAATCGTTTTCTTCGGTTTGCATGTTTGGCATTGCGAATAGCAGTAGTGGCACTTCGCTTTCTTGCGCTTCCCAGATACCTTCCATCGCCGCTAATTTCGCTGGTTGATGCTCTTTTACTTCTAGGCCAGATTCATCGCCGACTTTGACTTGTAAAATAGTCAGCACCAACAACAGCCACATGGTCATCGATAGCCCTTTTTTAGCAAAGTTGGTGTGGCGTTTCTTCAAAAGATAGAAAGCACTAACACCTGCAACTAATAAAGATGCCGTGATCAAGGACGCTAATAACATGTGTGTTAGACGAATAGGGAATGAAGGGTTAAAAATAACCTCAGTCCAGCTTTCTACATGGAACACACCATCAATAATTTTGTAACCTTGTGGGGTTTGCATCCATGAGTTAGCCGCCATAATCCAGGTAGAAGAAATCCAAGTTCCTAGGGCAACCACCAGTGTGGAGATGAAATGGACTTTGCGGCCCACTCGTTGCCAACCAAACAGCATGACACCCAAGAAGCCAGCTTCAAGAAAGAAGGCTGTCAGTACTTCGTACGCCAGTAATGGCCCAAGTACGGGTCCCGCAATTTCAGAGAATTTGGAAAAGTTAGTACCAAATTCATAAGACATAACGATCCCACCCACAACACCCATACCAAAGGTAATAGCAAAGGGTTTTATCCAAAATTTAGCCAGCTGCAAATAACGTGGGTCATCTGTTTTCAGCCAGAGCGCTTCCCAAAGGGCAATCAAGGTTGCTAAACCAATCGTGATGGTTGGGAAAATAATATGAAAGCTGACGGTAAAAGCGAATTGAATACGCGATAGCATCGCCGAATCAAAGTGTTCCATAGTAATACCTAAGTAAAGCAAAAACGAAAAAAGAGTAGAACCAATTAGGGGTGACTACCCGTACCTTTAAGAGTCTTTGGTTACGATGATTTCTTTAGAAAAAATTGCTTAATGGCAAGTGGTGAAATTGCTAGACAAAAAATGCTTACTAGCGTCATGATCTCAGTCATAAAAGAAGCAGTATTCATGGTCGATTCCTCGTTAAGTATTAAGGTGTTGATGTAGATCAACGTTATATCTAGTAAAGCAAAGCTTAGGCCAGCTTTTAATACTTTGTATCCTTTTGATTTATAAGGATTTAAAAATAACTTTTGTTTTTTGTGTAAACTAAGTTTACGATCTCTTCAGTTTTTAGTGTTAACGAGGTTTACAGTTTGACGATTTCATTAATGTTTCAAGTGTCTATGCTGATATCGAGTGTCTATGGTTTTCTGGTGGCGGCATGGTTGCTTTGGCGTGCACGAAAACAGAGTGAACTCCAAGCTTTAGCGGGCTTCGCCGTCATGATGGCAGTGTGGTGTTTTGGCCATGTGGCGTTATTTCAGGGGCACGAAAAGCTTGGTGTGCATATTATTTTGGCGAATCCTCTGATGCCGACATTTTTCTTACATTTTGCGATTCGTTTTGTTTATTCAGGAACAGTAAAAGATACTTGGTTGGAACGACTTTCTAAGGGACTTCCGTGGTTTTATTTGACCAGTATTGCGGTGGTTTTACAGAGCTGGTGGGTTGGGGCGGGTGCGGCCATTAGCACATTAGACACTCGTTTCTTTTTTGTTTTTACTGATGCGGGTGCGGTTAATCTCATTTATACCATTATTATGGGAATACTTGCGCATGGGGTGTTGTTGTTTGGGTGGTATCGTCATTCTGGGAATAAAAAACGCTCAATTTTAGCCATGTTTGGCGTCGGTGGTTGGGGGTTACTGCTCGCGACTAGCTTTATTTTCCCTTCTTTTGGTATTGGTTGGTTTCCTTATCCTATGCTGCTGTTACCAACGTATTTATGCTTGTTGGTGTACGCGGTGGTGCGTTATCAAATATTGTCAGCAAACGCTTTTGCCAATAGAGCCCTGTTGTGGTTGGCGATGATGCTCGTTATTTTATGTTTAATTTCTGTGATCAGTGTGATTTCTGGGCGTGTTGGTTTACAGGCGTTAGCCAATGTACCAGGTTGGCAAT
Source organism: Marinomonas sp. (assembly GCA_052107635.1). Lineage (GTDB taxonomy): Bacteria > Pseudomonadota > Gammaproteobacteria > Pseudomonadales > Marinomonadaceae > Marinomonas. The sequence goes on from JBQEFB010000035.1 coordinate 13,481, forward strand.
TATGGTTATATTCGTTGCTCACTTTAGTTGTCTCTGCGGTTATTTATCAGCCATTAAACCGGCTCATATCACGTCTTATTTATCCTGGAGCAGCATTAAATGAAGGTGTGCTAGATAGGTGGTCCACACAATTAAAAGAGGCTCAAGATTGGACTGAGCTAGCTTCTATTGGTAAGCACTTACTCTCGTCTCAAATAAGGCAGGTAGTTAAAATAAACTTTGCTAATCATTATAATAAAGGCGCGTCAGAAGAGAATATATTAGCGCTCATTGTGACTCGAACCGATACGGGTTGGCATTCTAATTTAGTCGGCTGGAATGATGCGAGTCCTGGGATGCGACTCACAGCGGAGGTGTTTGGTTCGTTATTTTCAACCAGTTGTGGTTTGTTAGAACGTTCATTAGCGTTGGCTGTCGCCGAACGCAAGCGTTTAGATGAGCAACACTTAGTGGAGCTAGGTAGCTTGTCAGCTGCCGTAGCGCATGAGCTTCGTAATCCTCTGAACATTATTGCCATGGCCGCTTACGACACTCCTCCAGAGACGCGCCAGCATATTCAAACGCAATTAAAACGAGCGGATCGACTAGTGAGCGATATGCTGGTGTATTCCGGTGGTCTTGCGTTACAGAAAACCATGATCCCTTTACAGGCGCTAGTTGCGAGTGTGCTGGCTCAGACCGCGTTAGAAAAAATTGAGTGGCAGTTAGACATTGATCCTACTATTGAGCTTTACGCAGATTATCAGCGAATCCAGCAGGTCTTTATTAATCTAATCGATAACGCAGTCGCGTTTTTACGTAATCAAGAGCAAGGCAAGCTAGCCATTCAAGCGCGACAAACTTCAGAGGCGATTGTGATTCAGGTTCATAATAATGGCCCTAAGATCGAAAGCACATTAACGGGAGACGTATTGTTTCAGCCTTTTGTGACCAAGCGAGCTGGCGGTAGTGGTCTTGGTTTGGCCATTGTACGGCGTATATTAGATGCTCATGAAGGTCGTATTATTCATCGTAATGATAAAGGCTGGCCAGTGACCTTTGAGCTTTCTTTTCCGCTCCCTAAACTCCCTTCTCAAGATAATAAAACACCTGGCTCAGAGCCAGCGATAGGCGAATAAATGATGCAAAATAAAATTCTTTTAGTAGATGATGAGCCCGCTTTTCGTGAATTAGCAAGCCGTTGGTTAGCAGGACAAGATTATCAAGTAAGAGCAGCGGGTAGCCTAGAAGAAGCACGTCAGTCACTAGTCGGATTTGATGCCGATTTAGTCTTGTTGGATTTATCCATGCCGCCTTACTTTGACCCGCAAGTCACCCTAGAGTCCTTGTCGGATTTTGAGGGGCGACCAGTGATTATCATTACTGGGCATGCTGACCGAGATTTAGCGCTTAAGGCGGTTTCCTTAGGTGCGTGGGACTTTATCGCCAAGCCGATAGACCCAGATATGTTGTCGGTTGTCGTGCGTCGTGCGATTACTAAAACAACTCTAGAACGAGAATTAAATCAGCTTAAGCAGGCTAATCAATCCTTGCAAGGTGCCGCTGCGTATATCGGCCATTCCAACAGTGCGCAAAAAGTTCGAACGCTATTAGAGCGTATCGCACCGACGGATGTGCGAGTGTTGGTAACAGGTCCGTCAGGTACCGGTAAAGAAGTCATTTCTCGTGCTTTGCATGATTTAAGTCGTCGTGCACAGGCACCTTTTGTTTCTGTGCATTGTGGCGCGATTCCTGATGAACTGCTTGAAAGTGAGTTATTTGGCTATGTGAAAGGGGCGTTTACGGGCGCAGAAAAAGACAAAGTAGGGCTCTTAAGTCTGGCGGATGGTGGTACGCTTTTCTTAGATGAAATTGGCGAAATGCCGCTGACCATGCAGGTGAAAATGCTGCGAGTCTTGCAAGAAGGCACCTTCTTTCCTGTCGGCGGGCGTGAGCAAAAACACATTGATGTGCGTGTTATTTCCGCGACCAACGCCGACCTAGTAGAAAAAGTACGCGATGGCAGTTTTCGTGAAGATTTATACTACCGAATCAAAGGCGTTAACATCGAAACCCAATCATTAGCGGAGAGGCTAGAAGATGTACCTGTTTTACTGAAAGCGTTTTTATCCAATTTGGGGGAAAAACAAAGCCAACCTTTGCAGTTAACCAATGACGCCGTTCAATGGTTCCGCCAACAACCTTGGCCAGGCAACGTCCGTGAACTGAAAAACGCCTTAGAAAGCGTTGCGTCTATTTGCTCAGCAGGAAAAATCACCATGGATGATATACACCTGTTATACCCATCAAACGAAGTACCGCGTGTTTCAACGCAAACGCCAGAACCCGATAGTGATGCCACATTAGATGAACAAGTACGAGCGCTAGAAATTCGCCTGATTAAAAAAGCCCTCGCCACAACCCAAGACAACCGCACCCAAGCCGCGAAACAACTTGGGTTATCGCGCCAGGGGTTGATCAAGAAAATAGAAAGGTATGGGGTGTGAGAAATGACGCGTAATTAAGCGTCTGAATCACCATCTATCCAATCTAAGGCAGAAGCGAGTTCGACGTAGTCTTGGTAAGTTTCTTTTTTGATTTCGTTGTATTCGCCTCTGTGATATTCAGCCTCGCACCACGCAAGGCCATATGAGCCGTTTTCTATACCTGAAAGATTATTATTCTGGCGTATCTTTTCAATTGCTTCATGAATTGGTGTTTTCTCTTTTTCATTAGAATACAAATCAAGAAAAGTACTATCTTCTTGAGAACCTAAATTATCAAGAAAGGGTTTGTTAAAGTAATCTTTCAAATTTAGCATACATGGAACTTGAGGTAGAGTGCGCCTTACTTCTTCATAATGTCTGCCAAACAGCGTTTCATAATTTTCTTTATGAATTGCTATTTGAAGTGTTTCATTATTGTCTTTAAACCTATTGTTGAAAAATACCCTTAAATTGATATGTTTGTCATTTCCATGTTTGTCTTTACCCTCTTTGTCTTTAAAGTCTCCTGAAATAATGTTTTTAAACAAATCATTATCTTGTTCGTTTATACAGAGTAATGTGGAGAGCATTAAAATATCGATTTTCGAGCCTTGTTGCATATTCGATAACGTTGCTATGACTCGATCTGTAATTTGAATTGCAGTTCTTGGTGGCATGTTGAATGCATCTAAAATCACCGCAATATTTCGCAAGGTGATCTTGCCATCTTCGTTTGGTGGCAGAATGCTTATCTCTGCTTTTTTAAGGTATTCACCAGATAATTTATGGTGATTGACATGCACCTCTAAAAAGTCTTTTAAGTCTGGCGCTTTTAGACTGAAACGGCTGTTAAAGAAGCGACCAAGATAAAGCCGGGCATCAAACCCTTCGCCATAAATCGCTTTCACTGCATGCTGCAGTTGTTCTGTGTCCGTCGCCACAACAAAGACAATGCCTTTGATATCAAAAATATGCTTAATGGTTTCCAACATTTCCACGGCGTAACTTGGACGACAGCGATCTAACTCATCGATGAAAATAAAAGCGGGATATGCTTTTTCGTCTTCTGGATTGTCTGTAATAAAAGAAACCCATTCGGCAACACTAATTTTTAAGTCGTCAATAGCTTGAGACTTTTCTTCGTGTTCATCTAGTAAATGTGTAACAGCACCTGCTGCTACATCACTTAAATCGATAAAATCTTCATCGCCAAAATACTTTTTAGAAAATGTTTTTATCAGAGCTGGCGCGGCGGCTTTAAATAAACCAACGACTCGTTTTGGAACCTCAAAATTAGGTTTTTTCTTAATATCTGCTTGATCTGTAAGCTGCTTTATCACAGAAGAAATAACTGTCATCAATGGATCATCAGAATAATCTTGCTTCCATGCGTCGATGTACACAACAGGGTAGTGAGGTTTTAAATCCTCTGACCAACGCTTAAGAAAATAGGTTTTACCAGAACCCCATTCTGAATTGAGGTTAAGTACATAATTCCGCTTTCCCTCGTTTCCGTCTTTAGAAGAATCATTACCTTGATCGACTAGAAATTGCGTTAAGAACTGCGCGTATCTCTGACGACCGAGGGTATCTTTCGGGAAGTCTTCATCGTCTATGGTTATAGGGCCAGACCAATTTATAGAATCTTTGGTAAACATTTTATTGTTTCCGTTCATGAGTCTAGTTTCAGTATCTGATCTAGATTGTCTTTGAGTTCTTTTTCACTGATGGTATTCATGTGGCTCCTCTGTTTTCTTATCTTTGCGAAACGTTAAGTCTATTCTTAAAAGAAACAAACAGGTCAAGCGACTATTCGCGCTTGCGCGTGGAGCGTACCTGTTGGTTCTTTTAAGACACCGCTATAAACGTCGATAAAACGCCTAAACAGATAAACCGTGACACTAACCGATGGCTTTCGTCCCCGCCACGGTACAGTCTATTTCACCGTCTTGTACGCGAACCTTGATAGCATCCCCTTTCTTTATATCCTTGATCGAGCGAATCACTTGCTTGTCTTGGCTGGCGATGGCGTAACCACGCGACAAGGTATTAAGCGGACTAACGAGGTTGAGCTTGTCGATGAGGCGGGCAAAGCTGGTTTGTTTACTGGTTAGGGCATTATTTAGCGCCAACGCCAGTCGAGCGTCTATGTCGCGAAGTTTGTCGCGGTTTTGTTCGATGCGTCGTACAGGTGTGTTCTTTTGCAGCCTGTGTTCAAGGTTCTGTGTTTTGACTTTGTGTTCTTGGATTTGGCGCTCAAGGCTTTGTTGTAAGCGTCGCTTGAGTTGATCTAGCTGGTTTTTTTGTTGATCAATACGTTCCTTCGGATGGCGAATGCGTTTGATCATGAAGTCTAATTGCTGCTGGCTTTGCTCTAAGATGCGCGACATGCGTCGGGTCAGCTGACTTTCTTGCTGGGCAATTTGACGAATCAGTTGTGCTTTATCGGGACTTAACAATTCTGCCGCAGCGGTGGGTGTGGCCGCACGTACATCGGCGACAAAGTCGGAGATAGTAAAGTCGGTTTCATGGCCCACTGCCGAGACAATCGGCGTACTGGCGTGAAAAATGGCGCGGGCTAGGGTTTCGTCGTTAAAACTCCACAAGTCTTCTAACGAGCCGCCACCACGGCCAATAACAATGGCATCGAAGTAACCGCTTTCATCTGCACGAGTTAATTGTTTGAGAATGTTTTTTGCTGCTTCTTTGCCTTGAACTAATGACGGTAGAATGGTCAATTCTGTCAATGGGAAGCGACGGCGAAAGGCGATGATCATATCGCGTACCGCCGCGCCAACCGATGAGGTAATGATCGCCACGCGTTCTGGCTGTGTTGGCAGTGGCTTTTTGTGTTCTGTTGCAAACAGGCCTTCTGCTTGCAGTGAGTTCTTTAATCGTTCAAACGCTTGTTGTAGTGCGCCTTCTCCGGCGGATTCCATACCTTCTACGCTGAGTTGGCAATCGCCGCGTGGGCCATAAAAGGTGACGCGGGCGCGCAAGCGCACTTTATCGCCATCTTTGGGCTGAAAGCGTACTGCGCTGTTTTTGCCTTTGAACATGGCGCAACGAATTTGTGCGCGGTCATCCTTGAGCGAAAAGTACCAATGGCCAGAGCCAGGTTTGGCTAAATTGGAGATTTCACCTTCGACTAAAATCCAAGGTAGACTGGCTTCAAGGAGTTGTTGAATTTGTCTGTTTAGTTGCGAGACGGTAAATGCAGTTTCTTGTGCCGGGCTAGTTGTAAATTTTTTCATCAATCTCTCGTGGTTTTGATTTACCGAATGCGACTATTGGAGTAGAATTACTTGCCATCTTAACTCCCCTTGTTGGCATTGGAAACTCCCCATTATGTTACGAATCGTGCAAGAAGCTTTAACGTTTGATGACGTTTTGCTCATCCCCGGCTATTCCGAAGTTCTTCCTAAGGATGTTAGCCTTAAAACTAAAATCACAAAAGACATCGAGCTGAATATTCCGCTTACCTCTTCTGCGATGGATACCGTTACTGAACACCGCATGGCGATTGCTTTGGCTCAAGAAGGGGGCATAGGCATTGTCCACAAAAACTTGACCATTGAAGAGCAAGCGCAAGAAGTGCGTCGTGTTAAAAAATTCGAAAGCGGTATCGTTCGAGACCTTGTTACGATCAACCCAGAAGCCACTGTCCATGAACTTATGGCGTTGACTGCTGAAAACAACATCTCAAGTGTTCCTGTTGTTCAAGGTACTGACTTGGTTGGTATCGTGACGAGCCGTGATGTTCGCTTCGTAAAAGATTTCGAAAAGAAAGTAGCAGACATTATGACACCGAAAGAGCGCCTTGTTACTGCGCTTGAAGGTGCTTCTGCTGGTTCTATCCGTAAGTTACTTCATGAAAACCGCATCGAAAAAGTATTGATCGTTAACGATCAGTTCGAATTGCGCGGCATGGTAACAGTGACCGATTTCAATAAAGCCACGACTTATCCGAACGCATGTAAAGATGCTGAAGGCCGTTTACGTGTTGGTGCTGCAGTAGGTACCGGTGCTGACACTGGCGATCGCGTTAAAGCATTGTCTGATGCTGGCGTTGATGTGATTGTTGTTGATACAGCCCACGGTCACTCAAAAGGCGTAATCGATCGCGTTCGTTGGGTAAAAGAAAACTTCCCACATATTCAAGTTATCGGCGGTAACATTGCTACTGCAGATGCGGCTATTGCCTTAGCGGATGCGGGTGCTGACGGTGTTAAAGTTGGTATTGGCCCAGGTTCTATCTGTACGACTCGTATCGTTGCTGGTGTAGGTGTTCCACAAATCAGTGCGGTTGCAAATGTAGCAGAAGCTATGTCTCCACGCGGCATTCCAGTTATTGCCGACGGTGGTGTTCGTTTCTCTGGTGACATCAGTAAAGCCATTGCAGCCGGCGCCAGCGTGATCATGGTTGGCGGCTTGTTGGCTGGTACGGATGAAGCACCAGGTGAAGTTGTTTTGTTCCAAGGTCGTTCTTATAAAGCGTACCGTGGTATGGGCTCGTTAGGCGCGATGTCTCAGACTCAAGGCTCTAGTGACCGTTACTTCCAAGACTCAAGCAGTGTTGAGAAGTTGGTTCCAGAAGGTATTGAAGGTCGTGTTGCTTCTAAAGGACCAATGGCGTCAGTTATCCATCAGTTGATGGGCGGCGTGCGTTCTTCTATGGGCTACACTGGCTCAGCAGACATTGAGACAATGCGTACTAAAACACAATTTTCTCAAATTACCGGTGCAGGTATGCGTGAAAGCCACGTCCATGACGTGACAATCACTAAAGAAGCACCAAATTATCACGCGGGTTAATCGCGGATAAATTGTAAGCGAGATGGGGCGTATTATACGCCCCATCTTTATTTGATGGCTCTTACTATTATTGATTGCTCTAGTGTCAAAAAGAGAAAGTCTTATTGAATTAGAGTGAAAGGACAGACTAACAATGTCGCAAGATATCCACGCTCATAAAATACTTATTCTTGATTTTGGTTCACAGTACACGCAATTGATTGCGCGCCGCGTGCGTGAGATCGGTGTTTTCTGTGAAGTCCGTGCTTTTGATATGGAAGATCAAGAAGTTATCGATTTTAATCCAAAAGGTATCATCCTTGCTGGTGGCCCTGAATCTGTTCCTGAGCCTGGTTCTCCACGTGCTCCTGAAGCTGTATTTACATTGGGTGTGCCAGTTTTTGGTATTTGTTACGGCATGCAAACCATGGCAGAGCAATTGGGCGGTAAAGTCCAAGGTTCTGAAGTCCGTGAGTTTGGTTACGCGCAAATTCGTAAGCATGATGGCCCATCTTTGTTTGAAGGTATCCAAGACCATGTTGCTAACAATGGCGTAGCAATGCTGGATGTTTGGATGAGCCATGGCGATAAAGTGGTAGAAATGCCACAAGATTTCGCACTAATGGCCTCTACTGAAAGTTGCCCTATTGCGGCAATGGCGAACGAAACGAAAAAATTCTACGGTGTTCAATTCCATCCAGAAGTGACTCACACGTTGCAAGGTGGCCAGATCCTTTCTCGCTTCATCGTGGATATTTGTGGTTGTGATACGTTATGGACGCCGGCTAACATTGCCACTGATGCTATCGACAGAATGCGTGCGCAAGTTGGTGAGAAACAAGTTCTATTGGCTTTGTCTGGTGGTGTAGATTCCTCTGTTGTAGCTGCGTTATTGCATAAAGCGATCGGCGATCAATTAACTTGTGTATTTGTAGATAATGGCTTGCTTCGTTTGAACGAAGGCGATCAAGTAATGAAGATGTTCGCGGACAACATGGGCGTAAAAGTCATTCGTGTTGACGCAGAAGATCTTTTCTTAGGTCGTCTAGCGGGCGAAGCAGATCCTGAGAAAAAACGAAAAATCATTGGTAACAGCTTCATCGAAATCTTTGATGAAGAGTCTTCTAAGCTGAATGACATTGAGTTCCTTGCGCAAGGTACTATTTACCCAGACGTAATTGAGTCTGCAGCGTCTAAAACCGGTAAAGCACATGTTATCAAGTCTCACCACAACGTGGGTGGCTTGCCAGAAGACATGAAAATGCAATTGGTTGAACCGCTACGTGAATTGTTTAAAGACGAAGTGCGTAAGCTAGGTGTTGCACTTGGTTTGCCACACGACATGGTTTACCGTCATCCGTTCCCAGGACCAGGTCTTGGTGTGCGTATCTTGGGTGAAGTGAAAAAAGACTACGCTGACATTCTACGTCGTGCGGACGCGATCTTCATTGAAGAGCTTCGTCGCTCTGGTTGGTACGATAAAACAAGCCAAGCCTTTGCCGTCTTCTTGCCAGTGAAATCCGTTGGTGTAGTAGGCGACGGCCGTCGTTATGAATACGTGGTAGCACTTCGTGCGGTTGAAACCATCGACTTTATGACTGCCCGTTGGGCTCACCTTCCATACGAATTGTTGGAAACGGTATCTGGTCGTATCATCAATGAGATCGAACACATCTCCCGCGTGACTTACGATGTATCATCTAAGCCACCTGCAACCATCGAATGGGAATGATTCAGCGTTAGGTAACCCCTTGCACTGAAGAGCAATAAACACCCTAAAGCCCGCTTTCTAGCGGGCTTTTTTTGCTATTGCCAATAGGCCTAAGGAAAGATGAGGCGATTTCTCGGGTCGTGATATCAATTGTATTTTTAGTGTTCAAAAAACGATCTGTTTCTTTGCATAAAAGAGTTATCAAAGTTATTATTTATTAATAACTTTGATAACTCTTTTATGTTGGTGGAAAATGAACCCAATCGATAATCCTTATACGCCGGGCGCGGGCACTCAGCCTCATGAATTAGCTGGCAGAGACGAGCTTAGAAACAACTTGAAGATTACCGTTGCCAGGATTATGCGAGCTAAGCCTGTGAAAAGCATGCTTATGGTTGGTTTGAGGGGCGTTGGAAAAACCGTTTTACTTGAACAGATGCGTCAGGATGTTGAGGCAATGGGCGTTCATACTATTTATATTGAAGCGCCAGAAAATCGCTCTCTTCCCTCTCTTCTTAGTCCTCAATTAAGGTTAGGGCTACTCAAGCTTAGTCGCCTTGATAAATCAAAAGAAGCGGCAACTCGCGCTTTGAAGGCGCTTGCGGGGTTTGCCAAGTCGCTTAAAGTAACTTTTGGCGATATTGAAGTTGGATTTGATCAAGAACCTGAGGCTGGGCTTGCCGATAATGGTGATTTAGAAGCTGATCTGACGGCATTAATGGTAGAAGTTGGTCATGCTGCTAAAGCAGGTGAAACGGCCATCATAATGTTCATTGACGAGCTTCAATATGTTCGCTCAGAACAGTTTGCTGCTTTGATTACCGCGCTTCATCGATGTGCTCAATTAAAACTGCCCGTTGCCTTGGTTGGTGCAGGCTTGCCGCAGTTAAGAGGCTTAGCAGGTAACTCAAAATCCTACGCAGAGCGATTGTTTAACTACCCTGAGGTGGGAGCGCTTGGTGAGGAAGCGGCTAAAGAGGCGATTATTAATCCTGCTAAGGATGAAGGTGTTGAGTTTGACAGCGAAGCGGTCGATGAAATCATTAGTAAAACGCAAGGGTACCCTTATTTTATTCAGGAGTGGGGAAGCCATACTTGGGACTTAGCCGAAGAGAGCCCAATTACTAAAGACGATGTGGTTAATTCTACGGATCTTACGATCGCTAAACTTGATGAGAGTTTTTTTAGAGTACGATTTGATAGGTTAACGCCCAAAGAAAAGACATACCTTAATGAAATGGCCAAACTTGGGGCTGGGCCGCATCGTTCAGGCGATATTGCGGATACAATGAAGAAAAAAGTCTCTGATGTGGCACCGGTTCGAAATAGCTTAATCAAGAAAGGAATGATTTGGGCGCCTAATCATGGTGACACGGCTTTCACTGTGCCATTATTTGATGAGTTTATGCTGCGAATTATGGAGGAGTAGGGGAGACGCAAAAGTACGTCTTGCTCTAACCAGCCAAACCATTAAAAAGCCCGCTATCTAGCGGGCTTTTTTGTACCAGATGTTTTTGTACTCGATGGTTTCGTTATTGGGCTGTGACTGGGCGTTTGTGTTTCGGTAAGCCGATCGATATCAGCGTGGAGGCAATGAGAAAGGCAAATGACACCCAGAGGCAGGCTGAGAATCCCCAAACTTGGAAGACCCAGCCAGACAGTACTGTGCCGATTAAGCGTCCCATGGCGTTGGCCATGTAATAGAAGCCCACATCAAGGGACACGCCATCGTCTTTGGCATAGCTTACAATTAAGTAAGAGTGCAAGGACGAGTTCACTGCAAACACAGCACCAAATATCATTAAGCCGACAATAATCACCACTTCTGGATGCCATGCATTTTGAATGGCGTACGCAATTAAGCCAGTGACCATCGCAAGGACTAAAGCCCAGAGCAAAGCGGCGCTGCCATCCGGTGATTCACCTGATGTTAGCTTGGTGATTTTAGGTGCAATGATTTGCACCAAGCCATAAGCAATCACCCATAGGGCAAGAAAGCCACCCACCGCACTGTGGTCCCAATTAAACACTGAACCTAGGTAAATCGGTAAGGCGACAACAAACCAAACATCCCGAGCGCCGAACAAAAACATACGCGTAGCAGAGAGAATGTTAACTCTGCCAGATTTAGAGAAAATCTCTGAGAATTTGGGTTTGGTCTTTGCTTTACCTAAATCTGTTTTTAAGCCAATTAAGCTGCCGATAAAGACAAATATCAGCACGATTGCCATGGCTGCTACTGAATACTGAAAGTCAATCAAAGAGAGTAGAGCGCCCCCCAAAAAGAACCCAGCCCCTTTTAGCGTATTCTTAGAGCCAGTAAGAATGGCAATCCACTGGTACAAAGCGCTTTGGGCATCGACTGGCACTAGGGTTTTGATGGCGCTTTTGGCACTCATTTTATTCAGGTCTTTGGCGACACCAGATAGCGCCTGTGCAGCCATCACCCAGGGAATGCTGAGTGATGTGGCGGGCACAGCAAGCATAAACAAGGCAACGATTTGCATGCCTAAACCAATGTTCATTGTGCGATTTAGGCCAAGGCGGGCGCCGACCCAGCCGCCGATAAGGTTGGTCACTACACCAAAAAATTCGTAAAACAAAAATAGAGACGCTATCTCTAGCGTGGAATAGCCTAAATCATAAAAATACAAAATCACCAGCATGCGCAGAGCGCCATCGGTGATCGTGAAATTCCAATAATTAAAGGTGACCAGCATATACTGACGCACATTTTGGTTAAGCTGAGAAAACATAGCCGCTCTCTTTAAGTGTTGCTGTCTTTTAAAAGAAGAGCGACCTAAGCCGCTCTTATACTTTGTGCCATTCTGTATTTTGTGCAATGAAGTGATGAGGAGCTTGGCATTAAGTCGCTGACTCACTAGCCTGTTCTTTTCTTAAACCATACCCACTTTGCGTACGAGCTCAGCGGTGCGTGTTGCGTAGCCCATTTCGTTGTCGTACCAAGCGTAGATTTTCACCATACGAGAGCCAACGAGCATGGTCGATTGGGCATCTATTATGGATGAGCGTGGGTCGCCTTTGTAGTCGATGGACACCAACGGACGATCTTCAAAACCAAGAATGCCTTTTAACTCCCCTTCGGAGGCTTCTTTTAGCAGGGCATTGACTTCTTCTGCCGTGGTGTCGCGCCTCACATCAAAGACGATGTCGGTTAATGAGGCATTCGCCAGAGGCACTCGAACCGCATGGCCGTTTATCTTGCCTGCCAGATCAGGGAATATTTCGATGATTGCAGTGGCTGATCCTGTGGTGGTTGGGATCAAACTCATGCCACAAGCGCGGGCACGGCGAAGGTCTTTATGCGGTGCGTCCAAAATAGTTTGCGTATTGGTCAGGTCATGAATCGTCGTGAAGGAGGATTGCTCTATGCCTAATTTTTCATGGATGACTTTCACTACTGGTGCGATGCAGTTAGTTGTGCACGACGCGGCGGTCACAATGCGATGTAACTTGGGGTCAAAGGTATGGTCATTGACGCCCATGACAATGTTGGCCACACCGGCTTCTTTAACCGGCGCAGACACAACGACGCGCTTAACTCCTTGGGCAAGGTACTTGTTAAGAGTGTCTGTTTTCTTGTGCTTGCCTGTTGCTTCAATGACCACATCACAAACCGACCAATCGACCGCGTCGATGTCTCTTTCTTGTGAAGTAGGAATGCTTTTTCCATCAATGATGATGTGATGACTGTCGTTGGTAACGTCGTGCGCCCAACGGCCTTGTACCGAGTCGAATTCCAGCAAGTGAGCCAGCGTCGGGGCGTCACCGGCAACATCGTTAATATGCACGAACTCAATCTCTGGCCAATTGAATGACGCTCTAAGCGCCAATCGACCGATACGACCAAAACCATTAATTCCTACTTTGATAGGCATTTTAATTCTCCTCTAAATGCAACATTTAGGACGGGAGCTCATCTCTGATAAGCGCTGGATGTCCTGTTGGTATTCTTTTTTAAGGCAGTTAGATTTCACCAACCCTTGAATTTGTTTTTTCATCCAACCTGGTAGTTGGTCGGATAGGCGATAAAAAATCCACTGTCCTTGGCGAATGTCGACAATAACGCCGCTTGAACGCAATAATGCTAAATGGCGGGATACCTTTGGCTGCCCTTCATTTAACGCATGCGTTAGCTCTGCTACGCATATTTTTTCTTCACGTGCGATCATCAGTAAGCATCTCACGCGGGTTTCGTCGGCCAGTAATTTAAAAAATTGGTGCGGGAGCAAGTTGGTTTTCCTTATATATGCATATTCATATATATTAATATTTATTTTGTTGGTGTCAATATAAAATATGAAAGAAAGTAGCTTTCTTTAAAAAGGAGGGTAAAAGCAAAGCGTCATAGTGTTGGCGTAAAGGAAAAGTAGTGAATTATATTTTTCCTTTACGCCATTCAGGGAATACAGAGAAAGGAGTTACGTGTTTGCTAAGCTAATGGGAAGTTGTAAACAGGGCGATTGATCGATCCAGGCGGAAAGCCTCTGGGTTTGCAGCGACCGACGTGCCGTAAAAAGGTCTTGTCCAACGTGATGGTTGTTGCTGTTATGATCTGTTGGCCAAGAGATTGATTGGTAGCTATCAAAATAGCGATCATGCACCATACTTTGATCGCAGATATGAGGCCAAATACAATCTCGTAAAAACCACTGATCGATATTAGGTGTTTCTATTTCTTTTGGCTGATAGTGTTTGATGGCTTGTTCAATATTGTTAATAATTCCGGCTGTTCCACCCCACATGCCTGCTAGGATAAGATCTGTGTGAGTCCACCAATCCCTCATAATATGAAATGGTTTATCAGATGCTAGCCACTCATTTACTGCTGCTTGTTCGCGTGCATTAACGACCGAATCACAATCCCTGATTAAAAAATATCGAACGTTAGGGTCACTAAGTACTTTAAAGCGCCATGTTAACTTTTCTTTTAAGGTTTGTTGGTGATTGTTCACAATGACCTGACAGCCTAGTTTGTTCAATGTATCGATAAATTCAGCGGGCACACTGCTATCAATATAAAATCGACAAATCCAGTCAGGATATAAATGACCACTGGCGAGTAGATTATCTAGTGCCCCTCGTAGATAGCGTGGGCCACTCCCCCAAAGAGAGAAGGAGATAATATCTTGCTGCCCAGTGGGTGAGGTGATGGAGTTTGGTAATAGCTCGACCAGATTTTTACCTTGTGATTTATGTTGGTGTTTTAGTTGCAAGGATCGAGAGCCTGCTTGTTTCGCGTTATTAAATTGAGAGAGTTTATAGTAAGAGCTACAGAGAACATCTTGGCAGTAGTAATCATTATTTATCTTGTCTGGATCAGTTTTCGCAAAAAGAGCAATAACCTCTTGATGGTTTCCGGAGCGGGACAAGCAAACGGTGAGATTGCGAAAAATTTCCCAATCATCAGGAGCAAGTATCAGTGCTTGTTTCAAGACTTCGCTTGCCGCCATATAATGCTGAGACAGAAAGAGGTAGTAACTTAATTGAAGGTGTAGGGGGATAGGCTTTGGAGTAGGGCGTTGATTAACCTCTGTAATAACACTTTGAATAGCAGCGTTTTTATCACCTTGTAGCCAAAGAGTCTGTGCTGGTTGATGCCAGCCTTTAATGTTTTTTGTCATTACTACTTCCACAATGATCGGTAAGAGGGTTATAGATTGAATTTTCCAAAAGCATTGCTTTCAGGGCGCTTAGTTAAACGTTATAAGCGCTTTCTAGCAGATATTGAATTAGATTCAGGGGCAGTGATTACTGCACATTGCCCTAATACTGGCTCAATGAAGCGTTGTCAGCAAGATAATGCAAGAGTCTGGGTGTCAGAAAGCACTAATCCTAAGCGAAAGCTAGCTTACACTTGGGAGTTAGTAGAGATAGACGAAGAGTATCTTGCTTGTATTAATACTGGATACCCTAATAGATTGGTAGGTGAAGCAATCGCCAATGGTTATGTGTTTGAACTGACAGGTTACACTGAACAGAAAGCGGAAGTGAAATATGGAGCAAGCAGTCGTATTGACTGGTTATTGACCGATGCACAGGAGCGTAAGTGTTATGTGGAGGTGAAAAACGTCACCTTATTAGAAGAAGACGGATTAGGATATTTCCCTGACTCTGTGACAGAACGAGGGCGCAAACATCTCTATGAGCTAGCCAATATGGTAGAAGAAGGTCATAGAGCTGTAATGTTTTTTTGCGTAAGTCATACCGGTATTAACTCGGTTACTCCAGCAGTGCATCTAGATCCGAGATATGCTCAAGCTTTTGCCGAAGTGATTGCCAAGGGAGTGGAGGTTGTTGCCTATAAAGTGGCGATAGATCCTATGCAGATGGTGGTAACACACTCAATTCCAGTTAAGATGCCAATTTTAATGTGATTTCAGTGTTAACTAGATCTTCTCCTGTTCTTTTTTCGAACAGAATTTGGTTTCTCTGCTGGTTAATTGAGCGATTTAACCGTTCTATTAAATTAATCGAGATAAAACCGCCTTTTTGTTAAAAAGGGGTTGCACTAAATCTGTAGATCCTTAATATACGCC
>JBQEFB010000036.1:0-28511 GCA_052107635.1 Marinomonas sp.
TCGAAGGTTAAAAATGAATTGTCTCATGGAAAGGACTTATTCGCATCTTCCCTAGCATCGCCATTTTCTCTATTTCAGATAAAAGATAAGTACCGATACCTTTTCCCTGATACTTTGGAAGTAAAGCAAATGAGCCAATATACGCTTCATTGCCAACCAGTGTTAACCGAATACAGGCTAATAATACTGTCTCATTACGACAAACAAAGAAGCGAGTCCCACTTTCATTCATACTACATTCGATTAAAGAGGAAGACGCCCTTGCCCCTTCTAACAACATTGTTTCTTCCGTCCAGTTTTCAGATCCTCGATACGCTAGGTTTAACAAGTTACTAATATCATTCGCTTCACTAAAGTGAGCTGGGCACCATTTATATCGACTTATTTTCATAATATCTCTCCTTAAAGTCTTATTATATTAAAGACAGATAATTTATTAAAAACAAATAGTAGCGATTAAAAAGTAAATAACTAATTCAAACTAAAGTTTTTTATCTGCGCACAAGATTTCTTAATAACCATAACACGAAATAAAAAATAATTTAAAATAATAAATGATAGCTTCAAAAACAGATGTTTCAGGCGCGATTCTTTCCACTCAGTCACTGCCTAAAAAGTAATACCATGACCAACTCTGACAAGTCCATCTTATGTATAACAAAGCCTGCGGGCCATAGCATGAAATAGATTCATACTATAACGTTATCCATGCGTTGGAATCTGCATTCATTCAACGTCATAATAGTCTCTTTGAAAGATTAACCGACAATAGGCCGTTATGAAAATTTCACCAGAAGAGCGCGATGCCGTGTATAAAACGATCTTCTCTCGTCGTGACGTTCGTCGTGAATTTGCTAACACCCCTATTCCAGATGATGTATTAGAACGAATTTTATTAGCAGCGCATCACGCACCAAGTGTAGGTTTTATGCAACCTTGGGATTTTATTGTAGTGAAAAACCCTCTTACTAAGAAAAAAATCAAACAAGGTTTTTTAGACGCTCATACAGAATCTGCACAGCAGTTTACAGACGAACGTAAACAGCAATATCAAAGCTTAAAACTAGAAGGGATCGAAGAGTCCCCGATGGGAATTTGTGTCACTTGTGATCGCCGTCGTACGGGGGCTGTCGTACTAGGAAGAACAATCAAACCTGAAATGGATTTATTCAGCTCCGTTTGTGCAGTGCAAAATTTATGGCTCGCTGCTAGAGCAGAGAATCTAGGTGTAGGTTGGGTCAGTATTATTCATGATGACGTTATAAGGGAAGCATTAAACATTCCCGAAAATATAGAGATTATTGCCTACTTATGCGTCGGTTATGTGGAGCAATTCCAACAAAAGCCAGACTTAGAACGTCTTGGTTGGTTACCAAGAGAGGATGTTAACAATGTCATTCATTTTGAATCTTGGCCTGATAATAAGGCAACTTAGACTCTAATACCTTATTAAACGATAAACCTATCAATAGAGCTCTAAAGTGCTGTTTGCAACTCATACAAATGCCCTTGATAAGTCTAAAAATAGCATGATGACCTTTTTGAACTTGTTTACTCTTCGGAAAAATAAACAGATATCATCGCTATATAAAGTATAATCTGATATTTAATATTCTCTATATTATCAATTGATTACATAGAGTTAATCGAAGAAACTATTCCCTAAAAATGAGAGTCTAAATGAATTGGTATTGTAAAACGTTTAACGACTTATCACTTAACACTCTTTACGACCTGCTAAAACTTCGTTGTGATGTATTTGTTGTGGAACAAGACTGCCCTTACCCTGAATTAGATGAGTTAGACCGCCTCCCTGAGACTCGCCACCTCTATGCAATAGCAGATGGCCGCATGGCTGCTTACGCAAGAATTCTACCTATCCAAGCAAGCTATCCGTTATATAGCAGTATTGGCCGTGTTGTCGTCGCGCCACAAAATCGAAAAGACAAACTTGGTCATGCTCTTGTCCAAAAATCAGTAGAACAAGCTATGACACTCTGGCCAGAAATAGCCATTAAAATTGGGGCTCAATCTCACCTTGAAGCCTTTTACCAATCTCATGGTTTCGTCACCGTTTCCCAGCCTTATTTAGAAGACGGAATAGAACATATTTCCATGCTTCATCAGGCACTAAAACAGAATAAGTGTTAACGACTTACAAATTACTGACAATTTAAAAATAACAAGCTCAGCCTACTACTGAATAGATATTTGGTAGCCATAAAAAAACGGCCTCCTAAACAAAGGAGACCGTTTTTTAAAATATATAGCGAATAATAAATCGCTAATTAATACCTAGTGGTGATGACCACCTTCTCCGTGTACATGACCATGCTCTAGCTCTTCAGCAACGGCGTCACGCACATCCACAATTTCTACATCGAAGTTTAATGTTTTACCTGCTAATGGATGATTACCATCCAACATAACACCGTCTTCTTCTACGCCAATAACCGTCACTGGTTGCTCACCGCCTGGTGTTTGCGCCATAAACTGCATTCCAACTTGGATATCATCCACACCTTGGAAGTTGTCATGAGGTACTTTTTGGATCAATTCTTGATGAACTTCTCCGTAACCTTCTTCAGGAGAAACGGAAACGGTAAGTTTCTCGCCTGCTGTTTTACCTTGAAGTGCATTATCTAACCCATCAATGATGTTTTGAGCTCCGCTCAAAAATACAAGAGGTTCTTGACCAACGGAAGAGTCTAATTCTTGACCCTGCTCATCTGTCAATGTGTAGTGCATGCTTACTACTGCGTTTTCTGCGATTTGCATTGTCTTCTCCTGCTTAAATATGAATAGGGGAACGAGTGCTTGATAGAAGCAAACAGACTTTGCGATACACCACCACAACACGAACCCAAACTGTAGTTTGTATCACTATGATAACCTCCCATAGTGTGAATAACTACCATAAGACATAAAGTTTGGGGCGATCGACGATTTTCCTAGGGGGTAACTTAGAGTTTTTTTGACCCACTATAAACCTAAGCTAGTAGCACTGACTGCCGTATGAAGACCAAAGTACATCTGAATACCCGTTAACACAGAATTAACGGCAACCGCTGCCAAGATCAAACCCATTACCCGACTAATAACACTTGCTCCAGCAACTCCGATGATTTTTTGAATTCTCGTCGCTAATAACATTAAAATAAACGTCACAAGTAATACACTTAACATCACCATAGTCGTTACAAACTGATGCATGACCGAAAAGCGGTTATTGTCGGTTAACAGTACAGCAGCCATCATTGCTCCAGGAGAAGCAATAGATGGTATGGCCAAAGGAAAAACCGCACTGTGCATACCTTTATGCACTATCCCCACCTCTTCATCGGGTTTGCTTTCTCCAAAAATCATCGTCAAGGCAAACAGGAATAACACCAAGCCACCCGCAATTTGGAAAGCTTCAAGCGGTATACCCATTTCATTTAATAAATATTCACCAGCGATAACAAAAAATAGCAACACGACAGCAGAGATTAAAACGGCTTTTAAGGCTAACTTACGCGATAAAGAAGGGCTTCCAAGCCCAGCAGTTACAGCCAAAAAGACAGGGATCGTGCCTATCGGATCAATAACAGACCATAAAATAATAAATTGTTTGAACCAGTCTTCCATAAATTACTCTTCTGAATATGAATACTCTATATGGGGGTAAATTGAGATATATCAAGAGCATGAGAGTTTCCTAACCAACTAGCACCTTGCGTGTGGTCAATATAATCGTCCCCTGTAACAGGGTGAACAAATACATCAAGCATTTGACGATTCAACATCAACCAAGGGATAACATCAGCAAAACTCTCTGTCGTAAAAGATAATTGACAACTCCACAATGGGTGAGGTCCAACGGGCCTTTGATGAAAGCGCCCAATATCGATACTAAAAAGCTGAGCCGCGTGCAGGGCAATTACTTTTGCCATAGCCAGACCGGTTTCATCTTTATAATATAAATGAGCATGGTAAGCCTGAATAGTGTTAATTGTTTGAGGTGAGGTCATTTTTTTCCCTAATTGATCACTGAATAACAATAAAGTATGACCCCTAAGGTCGCTACCTAAGTCGTAGAGGATTACTAAACAAGCTATGTTACATTAGTCTTCTAATAATAATGACAAACCGAAGGAAAGGTAGTTCAATCGATGACTGTTTTTTGGGTGCTACTCGCCATTCTCTATATTCTAGGTTTATTTTGTATTGCTTTATGGGGCGACAAAGAAAGCCCATTAGCTAAGAGATTAACCCGTCATCCCATTGTCTATAGCTTATCATTAGCAATCTACTGTACCGCCTGGACATTTTATGGCGCTATTGGGGTTGCCTCTCGTTCTGGTTGGAATTATTTACCAATATTACTTGGCCCTATTCTACTTTACTTGTTTGCCTTTCCTTTTATTCGCAAGATGATTTTAGTTAGCCGTAAACAAAATATTACCTCTATTGCTGACTTTATCTCCTCTCGATATGGTAAGCGACCTCTGACCGCACCACTGGTTATTTTAATTACTATCTTCGCCGTAATTCCTTATATCGCCCTACAACTAAAAGCAATCGCTGCTAATTTTGCTCTATTTGTTAATCAAGGTGAGTTTTCTGCAAGCGTCGTCGTCTTTATTGCAACGCTGTTGATTGGTATTTTTGCGATGCTATTCGGTACTCGTAAGGTCGAAGTAACAGAGTACCGCTCTGGTATGATGCTCGCCATTGGTGCTGAATCTCTATTCAAACTGATTGCGATTGTTGCAGTAGGCGTCGTCGCTATTATTATGATGAAACAATCTATCTCCGACTGGCGTGGATATTCAATCGACTTTAGCTCATGGCATTCAAGCCAATTCTTATCGTTCTCTTTTTTTATGCAGACTTTAATGTCAGCCGCCGCAGTCATCTGCTTACCACGTCAATTTCACGTAACTGTGGTGGACCATCAGAATAACCGCCAATCACGCATGGCTCGATTACTATTCCCTTTATATTTATTAGCCTTTGCGATCATTATTCCTCCCATTGCCATTGCAGGACAAAGCTTATTTTCAGGGACAATCAACGCAGATACTTATGTTATTCAATTTGCTCTAGCATCAGATAATTTGCCATTACAAATGCTGATATTTCTCGGTGGCATGTCTGCCACAACAGCCATGATCATTATTGCAACATTTGCGTTGAGCATTATGATTAGTAACGATGTTATCTTGCCTTTAATGCTAGCCCGCGCTAACACACAGCATCAAGGTCTGCCTGTTTACCAGCGCCGTATTTTAATCATTCGACGTTTTGTCATGGCGGGTATTTTAATGCTGTCATTCCTTTATTATCAAAAGATGGCAAACAACGAGTCATTAGCGGGCACAGGATTAGTCGCTTTCTCTTTAGTACTTCAGTTACTGCCTGCCGTAATAGGTGGTCTGTATTGGAAGCGCGGTCATGCTTATGGTGTTTACACAGGTTTAACACTGGGTATTTTATGTTGGTTTTTATTACTCATAATGCCTTTCACAGACACAGTGTATTGGGCACTAGTCAACCAAGAATCACGCTCTGATATGCTCTGTTTAGCCGCTTTTATTAGTTTGCTTGTTAATATTATTGGCTATATTACCGGTTCTCTTTTATCTTCCGAGCGTTTGATTGACCGGATACAAGCAACGGCTTTTGTAAGCCCTACCGCAGTGCTAGAACCACGTTTTTTCAAAGCAAAAAGCAAAGCGCTCAATAGTGATTTTTTTGTTCTGTTAAATACTTTTTTAGGGGCTCAAAAAAGCCAACAAGTAATGCAAAACTTCGAGCAGAATCATAACCAAACTCTCACGCCAAGCATGCCACCTAATCATCATTTTGTAGATTATTGCGAACGCATTTTAGGAGGTGTATTAGGTGGCTCCTCGGCACGCACTATCATCAACTCTATCTTAATTGACAAGCAAATCAAGGTAGAAGAAATGGTGACGTATTTAGACGAAACCACTCAAGCCATACAATTCAGTCAAAATCTTTTATTTGTCTCCATGGACAATCTTGATCAAGGCATTAGTGTAGTAGACAAAGATTTACACATGGTCGCTTGGAATAAAACCTACCAATCGCTTTATCCTTATCCAGAAGGGATGTTAAAAATTGGACTCCCCGTTGAAACATTAATTCGATACAACGCAGAGCATGGTGAGTGCGGTGTTGGCGATATTGAAGCGCTTGTTAACAAGCGTTTAGACTATCTAAGGAAAGGCTCTGGTCATCGATTTTTACGCCGTCGTGCCAGTGGGCGGATTATTGAAATGGTTGGTAATCCACTACCTGACGGTGGCTTTGTCACCAGTTTTACCGACGTCACCGTTCATATAGAAAGTCAGCAGGCCCTTAAAGAAGCAAATATCGACTTAGAGAAACGCGTTGAAGCTCGAACCGTTGAAGTGCAAGGAATCAATCAAGAGCTTATGGCGGAAATAGAAAGACGAAATATTGCAGAACAAGAATTAATCAAAGCGAAAGCTGAAGCGGAACATGCTAATGCCTCAAAAACAGAATTTTTGGCGTTAGCCAGTCACGATATTTTACAACCATTAAATGCCGCTAAGCTTTATATGGGCGTATTGCAATCCAGTGATCTAACGACAAATTCCAGCGACATTGTAGGGAAATTATCTGATTCATTAGAGTCAACCGAAGCGCTAATTTCAACCTTGCTTGAGATAGCACGATTAGATCAAGGGGCGATAAAACCTAGATTAGTTGATTGTAATTTAGAGGATATACTCTCTCCTATCATTGCTGAGTTTGGTGTGATAGCAGAAAATAAGTCTCTCACTCTTTCTACGCATACATCATCCTTTCAGATTCACAGTGACCCTATTTATCTGCGTAGAATCATTCAAAACTTTGTCTCAAATGCGGTCAAATATACGACAAAAGGACGTATTTTATTAAGCACCCGACGCCGGAAGGATACTATTCTATTACAAGTCTGGGATACAGGTATTGGCATCCCAGAATCCGAACAACAGAAAATATTTGATGACTTTTATCGCTGGGAAAATACTGTAGAGCCAGGTATGGGTCTAGGTTTAGGGCTAGTAAGAAGACTACAAAAGCAACTTGGCCTAAAAACAAAAACACGCTCTATACCAGGAAAAGGAAGCTGCTTCAGCATTCAAATTCCTTTGTCTACCAGCCAAATAACACCGAGTATTAAGAAACAATCAAATACGGCAAAGGCGCACAGTCATTTAGCTCATTGCTATGTCTGGTGTATTGATGATGACAGTCACAACCTTATTGCAATGCAAACCCTGTTGAACCATTGGCAATGTGATTGCCAAATCTTTAAAAGTATTGAAGACGTAAATCAAGCGACTGGTGAACCTGAACTATTGCTAGTTGATTTCCAACTAGGACAACATCAGGATGGCTTATCACTGATTGAAGCCTTGCGTAAAAAAGCAAATAAAGACATTCCTGCGGTGCTCATTACCGCGATGAGAGAACCAAGCTTAGTCGAGCGCTGTAAACAGAGTAACGTTATTTACATGGCAAAACCGGCGAAACCAGCAAAATTGCGTGCTCTTATTCAACATATTCATAAAAAAAGAGAGGAAGCATGATAAGTCACACAACCTCTCTTTCTATGACTCTATACCCTAGACTTAACGACCAGATAGCAGTCACTATGTATAATCTAATAAGGTAAGGCTAATCCAACACCAGTAAGAATAATGCTACTGACGGTATCACCAATACGTTTTAAGTCGTCTTTGATAAATGCTTCTTTATTAGTCAATGCAAGAATTTGAGCTTCGAAATCTGCATAATGTTGCGTGGTTGCCCAAATCATAAAGATCAGACTACTTGGGTCTATAGCTCGCATTTTACCAGCATCAATCCAGCCTTGAATAACATCAACACGAGAACTCAGCCAAGGTGCTAAATCTTCTTTTAAGTAGTCGCTTATATGATTCGCACCACCAATCACTTCCATCGCAAAAATACGAGAAGAACGAGGATTAGTGAAACTTAACTCCAGTTTTTCACGAATAAAAGCATCTAATATAACAGCAGGGTCATCATCAACGGTTGCTTGATCAAATAAATCATTCCACCCCGTTAGAATATGATTAAGGACGTGTTTGTATAAATTCGCTTTTGACTGAAAATAATAAACAATATTCGGTTTAGGAAGGCTGGCTCTATCTGCGATATGTTGCAAACTAGCACCACTGTAACCGTTTAGACCAAACTCAACCTCTGCGGCCTCTAAAATACGAGTGAATATCTCTGCTCGATTACTTTGGCGCTTACTCATTATCTAATTACATCCTTTTCGTACAATCTATATTTGTAAACGACTGCTTACACTAAAGATAAAAGAATATTATGCACAATGAGAGACACTGAGGCGAGAGAGGAATGTATATTTAAGTAAAAAAATACAGCAAGGATAGCTATACGGGGAATTAACATAATGATGAAGATTACTGTAGATAAACATAATCAAACCGCAGAAAAATATGTCTTTCTCTGCGACTCAACTACGTAATACTTCGTTACGAATACCTAAACCAATAACGCTTTTAGTTCATCTGCCGTAGACAGCTTGCCTTCATCTTCAATATTTGGAAACACAGCGATCGTAATTTTATCCAACGCTAAGCTTGGTAACCACCCGGTTATAAATGTTTCTAACTCAACAGCGACTGGCTCACAATCATCCCAATCTTCGACCGCCCACTGACTCGCAAAATCCGCATCAGGCCAAACCATCACACAGTCGCCTTCGTCGGTTTCTACCATTACAAAGCCATCATCATTACTCAGGCTCCATACCGTTTTAGTAGATTTTACGGTTTCAACAAAGTACGCCAAACGTTCACTATCTGGTGCTATTAGTAACTGGACACGATCATCCATCGACAATTCTGTAGTCATGTGTATTCTCTCATTTGTAGTAGCTAAAACACGATTATCTCATTTAAAAATAGCTGACTTCGCTTTCAGTTAGCGCTCTAAATTCACCAGGACTTAATGACTCATCTAACGTTAATTCACCAATTTGATCTCGGTGTAACGTCTCGACTTTATTACCAACAGCTGCCAGCATGCGCTTCACTTGGTGATATTTACCTTCTTGAATAGTTAAAAATATCTCATTATCTGAAAGGCGCTCTACGATAGCAGGCAACGTAAGATGAGACTCACCATTCAACAATACACCTTTCTCAAGCTGCTCCAATGCGGCATCGTCAATAGTATCGACCAACACCACTCGGTAACGTTTACTACACGCTTTTTTAGGTGAGGTAATACGATGTAACCACTGACCATCCGTTGTTAGTAACAATAATCCTGTTGTATCTTTATCTAAACGCCCAACTACTTTTAAGCTTTGACCAAGGTGTGAAGGTAATAAATCCACCACAGTTGAATGCTCTGCGTCCTCAGTGGCACACACATAACCAGCCGGCTTATACAGTAGATAGTAGCCTTCTGAAGGCCAAGCTAAACGAGTATCGTCTAAATAAATAACATCCGATTCTTGTACCGGATGATTTGCTTTTTTTATAATTTCACCGTTTACCGTAACACGACCTTTTGACGCCGCTATTTTAGAAGCTTTACGCGCTAAATCTGTTACATGGGATAAATAAAAATCTAGTCTCAAGGAATTATTCGCCTATGGCTAATCAATGGGGTTAAGAAAAAACTTCGTTAGAAAGCTCTATTTCTTTATAGAAAAATGTTGAGTTGTGTAATGCTCCATTTGCACTTCGCGTGTAATTTGGTACTTCGCCAAATGGAATATAGCCCAATTTAACATACATATCATGGGCAATATCATCACTTCTCACTTCTAGTATTAACAGTTGTCTTTGCATAGATGCGGCAACACGCTCTACACCTTGCATCAAAATACTACCAAGACCATTTTCTCGTACATTCGTATGAACCATTAGCTTTTCTATATCACATCGGTGTAGAGCATTCGCTTTAGGTGACATGGCAATTTGTACGCTACCAACAATTTTATCGTCTTCTCGCACCAATAAAACCTGTCGAGAGTTAACGTGTAATTCATCATTAATAGACAACCAATAAGCTTTTGCTTCTGGTTCACTTAAAGGTGGTAAAAAACCAATGGGTGCACCTGAGTCAACTGCATCACAAAGCAGTTCAACTAGGTCATTCAGGTAAGGGTTAAGATCATCTACTTTTAGTAGCTCCAAACCATGTATCCTTTTGTAATCTATAAGCCGCTATCATACCTGAGCTAGCGACTATTAGGAATGAGCAGTATTACAGATAGATGCGGTTTGAAGTAAACGACTGCACGTCAAAAAGACGGTTCATCATTCACTCTTTTACAAGACGATAAACGCTATATATTTCCTATATAACGTCCCGGTTTATGGTTTACTGCCAATATGATATTCAACGCAATAGCACCAATGACAGAGATAGCAATAAGATAAATATCCACAAAGAACAGTGAAAAAGTAACAATAGAGCAATCCACCGCCATCTGAAACTTCCCAAAAGAAAGGCCGTATTTTTCCGAAATATAACGCGCTAAAATATTAACGCCCCCTAAACTTGCATTGTGCCTAAAAAGCATCAAAAAACCCACACCCATTAAAAAACCACCAGCCAATGCAGCATACAGCGGCTCAATACTATTAAGCGAAATAAACCTTGGTGTTAGATCTGAAAAAAAGGACACACACAACACCGCTGAAAATGTTTTTAACGTGAACTCCCATCCCATGAACTTAATGGCTAACAAATAGAAAGGAATATTAACCAGAAAAAAAGCTTCGCCAAACGTTAACGACGTTGTGTACTGAAGAAGAAATGCCATCCCTGCAGTACCACCAGTTAATAACCCTGCTTGGGTAAAGAGATTCACGCCTAAGGCGATAATAAGGGTTCCGATCACCAGCGCTTGAATATCTTCAACTCGAGTGTGGCGTTTCGTAATTGTGGCACTAGTCGTCATAAGTTTCTCTTAAAATTAATAATAAAAATGTGCTTAATCAATACACAAATTTTAGAGAAACTTAGGGCGAAGACCAATCATTGGCAGGCAGGTCATTTATTGCGATTACTATAAAGTGTCTTTTTTTCTGTACACTTATTTGAGGCGATGCTTTCCTTCAATCACTGTAAACGAAGAACGATTAGCGCAGATAGAACCTATTACTTTACCCACTATGCGCTTAGAAGAAACCCAGCCAATCCTCTCTGGTGATAAGCTCTGTACATTCTCACCTCCTAACCATAGCTGCCCATCTGGCGCTATATGCAATACTTTCTTAATAATAAGGCCGTATAACGCATGATCAACAACAATAATTTGTCCAACTTTTAAATGAGGGTAAAAACGGCTAGTAAATACAAAATCACTGTCGTGAAGTCGTGGGGCCATGCTATTCCCAAGCACTTTAATTAAACGAAACATAGGAATCTCCTATTGAAATAAACGCTTACCAACGACTAAAGAACAGGTTTAGTCGTCATACATTCAACGCTAGGGATTAAGAATAGGATAGACTGTTTCTAGTGCTGGTGGGTAAGGACAAGGTGCTCGATAGGTTTCAACACCTTTTGTCTGCCAAAAAGCGTCTGCAAACCTATTAACTTTTTCTAGCAACATTTCACTTTCTGCCCTATCAATACCTTGCTTACATTTTGATGCCTGCATCATAATGTCATGTACCATAGTATGAGCATTTGTTACTTGCTCAAACTGTTGAGCTTTAAAATAATCTCCCCAGATAATTCGTACTTGTTCTTTTACCTCACTACAGGCCTTTTCCTTTTCCTGAACAAGGCGTGAAATTTTAGCTACATCTGCAACTGATAGAGTCTTGCCATCACCTACTTCATGTATGAGATCTATCATTCGAACACAACTTAATGCAGCAATTAAAGCACTGGATGGATCATATATTTTACAAGGGATATCACAGTGAGCTTGCGCTTCTTTAAAATGAATTATCTTATCAAGCGTTTTAATCATCTGATGAATCATAGTTAATACTTCCTTTATTTCTATTTCTTCTAATATAAAATTGCTTGTAATACACGCCGATCGATAAAAAAAGGCCAACAAGGTAAAAAAGCACATGATGACAAGTTAGTGCAAAGCTATTCTCATTTGTTTTAGCGTATACAAAAGCACTCATGCTGCTAGCTAATAACAAGAGAAATATTGTGATGGCCTTATTATTCATCCTTTTCCCTATCTCACTTATCTAGTGATGTACGACAGCCTTTGAATAAGAGACAGCATGTGTGATCGCCTGCATGAGCGCTTTGCTTTGTGCTTTTAAATTAGCACCATGACTCTGAGTAAAAAGATCCCACTCAAAACGAATATGTGTTGCCGTTCGCATAATCAAATTACGCTGTTCAGCTTCAAGATCTGAACGAATGAGTATGCTCTGCAAAAAATTCACGGCATTTTCATACTGCAAATTAGCAGACACACAATCACCTAACCCCGTAAACGCTTCAGCAATATTTAAATAACTAACGACTGTCGCGGCAACAAATGTTTCAGGGTCCTGATAAAAACCGTGATCAAAGTCACCTTCTACTTGAGAAAGCGCTTTTCGGTTAAGATCGACGGCATCAGAAAAAGCATGTTTGAAATAGGCTCTATTAGCTTCTCTTGTTAACCTTTCCCAGCTTTGCATAATCATCTCCATGTCAGTTGATTTTCAATAAAATGAATGTCAAACAAAGTAACGAGAATCATTATCATTCATGGTAGATTAAAAATCCAGCTGTTTTGAGAATTAATCTCATTTGTTTTTATGCAGAAGGAATCACATTAAGAAGATCGAGGTGAAATGGTTAACGATCGGACGCATTTCTCAGTAGCAAGCTATCTTGATTAGACGCTATAGACCTAAAAATTGCTTAGTTAATGAGGGATAACGTGTGACTGACGAGAATATAGTCCGCTTGTATAGGCAAAATAGCAGTGTGATGTTCATTAATATTTTGATTAGTATCACGATCAGAAGATATTCAAACATTGATGGGCTGACAATACGCATAAGGTAGATGAGAGGTTGACCACTAGGGGTCAAAACCTACCTCACTCCAAAGACTACCCCTTGGTTGAATTCGCTGTAATAGAGCAATAGTCGATTATTATATCCAGATTGTAATGCTTTAAATCGCCCAGATTCGGGCGACTTGATGCCATATTATAGCTCGCAATGCGAACTACCATTCAATACCTACTTGCGCTTTTACACCATTAGCAAAAGCATGACGTTCGTTACCCACTTTACTGTGTGTATCTACACTATCTAATAATGCTCTTGGTGCCGTTCTTCCCGTCATCATGACATTTTGATGGGTGGGACGGGAGGCTAAAGCAATAAGCAAATCTGCCTCATCTAAATAGCCATATTTATACATGTAGGTAATTTCATCTAGCAGAACAAAATGAACATCTGGATTAGATAATACCTCTTTAGCCAATTCCCACGCTTGCTCTGCTGCCTGCTTTTCTAGCTCTGGATTACGCGTTTCCCAGGTAAAACCATGGCCCATTACATGAAACTCAACACGTGGATGCTCACCAAAGAACAATTGTTCTCCTGTGGCTTTACGGCCCTTAATAAACTGTATCACTGCACAAGTTTGACCATGACCAAGAGCTCGTGCCATGGTCCCAAATGCACTGGAACTTTTCCCTTTACCCGTTCCTGTAAGCAGAATAGTAACACCTCGCTCCTCTGTGGCAGAGGCAATACGTTGGTCTACTACTGATTTCTTTTTAAGCAGTCTCGCTTCTTGTTTTTCATTGAGCTCTGTCATTAGTTATCTCTTCTTGTATAGTAGCCAACTCGGATAATAAAGGCCTTTATGCATAGCGAACAACCTAAGTATAAAGATCAAAGCCACGGCGTAAATCGAGTTATATTCATGTGAAGGTATGTTTTTTTGCAGTATGACGAAAAGCACTGATCCTATAAAAGCAGGCGTAGCGTAAAACTCTCGCCCAAGTACCATCGGTGGTCGAATACTAACAACGTCACGAATAATCCCACCAGCAACACCAGTCGTCACCCCCATAGTAACCGCAATCGTAGGAGAAAAACCCAGACGCATAACACTATCGGTAGCAACTACAGTAAAAAGTGCTAAACCAAAGGCATCAGCATAATGAAATACTTTTTGCCGATCATTAATAATTCGTACTGCAAAAAAAGCAAATAAGGATGATAAGAATGCCACCCAAAGATAAGAAGTATCTCTCACCCAATAGACAGTTTCAACGTCTAAAATAGTATCCCGAATAGTACCACCACCCAAGGAGGTGACCATCCCTAACAGCACGATGCTAAATAAATCCATATCTCGTTTGCCAGATGAGATAACCCCAGTAATGGCAAATGCGGCAATGCCGATCATGCCTAAGATGTATAACAGCATAATTTACTATTTCTCTGCTCTAATCACTTTATATTGGATGCAATTAAATAACCCAATCCCCTGCGCCTAATCGCTTCAAAGAAATATAGTCATCTTGAATATATAACTCTGTCACACTGGTAAAACCCACATCAATCCGATGGGCTTGCGACAAAGGCCATTGGCACAACAAACTCACTAACACCTTAATAACGCCAGAATGAGTAACAACAATCAAATGCTCTGCTTCGCTACCTTTTACTGATAACCACCAGCGCCATACTCTCTTAGCCAGCATTTGTAATGACTCTCCATGGTAAGGTGCAGAGTCAACGATATTCTCAAGCCATGCATCTATCGAGGCTTTAGAAATATCACACCAAAGCGTATTTTCCCAGTAACCGAAGTCCAATTCCTTAAGCCCTTCCACAGACTGAGATTCGTTTTGACTAATAGACATCGCTAACTTAGCAGCTCGACTTAACGGACTATGAAAAAATTCGACTTTTCCATGCTCACAGGTATGGCGTAAATATTGATTCAGCAACTCAGCTTGGACTTGCCAACCAGTTAACAGCGGAACATCTGTTTGTCCGTAGCAAAGACCTTTCTCTACATCGGGCTTAGGATGTCGAATAAGGTAAAGCCTCACGTCAACGCACCCATGAGACAAAATAGTAACAATACTTCACAAATTTGCTCTACTGCGCCTAATGTATCGCCATTAAACCCCGCTATGCGTTTCTCTAAATAACATCGAGCTCCTACAACAAAGAGTAAAAGAACAACAACGGCTTTGATAAAATGAGAAAAATCTAACAATAAGAACAACCCACAAGGCACTAACGCAATAACCCACTCCTGAACACCCAGTTTAGCAATCATATTGACAGCTTTACTCTGGCCGGCTGACACATAAACCATCGTATTCATAATCAATAATGGCGCGAGCCGTGAAATACAATGAACGGCCACCCAAACTAACAAAGCAGAGCCACCATCGCTAAGGTTAAGCGTTAAGCTTGACAGTATTTGGGTAAGTAGCAGCCATTTCAGCATCATAACAAACCAAATAGATAAGGCAGCGTAACTACCAATCCTTGAGTCTTTCATAATGCTTAAGCGTTGTTCTGCATTCCAACCGCCCACAAGCCCATCACAAGCATCCATCAAACCGTCTTCATGAAAACCACCGGTTAATAACACACCCGTGAGTAACATAAATATCGCTTGAAGAGAGGCAGATAAGCCATCAAACCATAATGGCCAAGCACTCAGAAAAGCAACAACAATACCCACCCACGGTAAAAAGCACACCGCTGGGGTGTGCTTTATCGTGTCATTCCAATCAACAGAGATAGGTATTCGAGTATAGGTAACAAGGCTACGCTTGAAGCCTTGCCAATGAGGATTAAATATTGTCACCATCACTGACTCCTGCACTTTCAAAGCTTGCCATGTTATTCAGAAACGCTGCCGCACTTTGAATCAGAGGGTAAGACAAAATAGCGCCAGACCCTTCCCCCAAACGTAAGTCTAACGATAAAATAGGAGTTGCCTTTAAATGTCGTAATAATAGCTTATGCGCTTGCTCATTAGATTGATGTGAAAATATGGCATATTCACCAACATGAGGAGCCACTTTTTGAGCAAACAATAAAGCGACTGAGCAAATAAAACCATCCACAACAAACGCTGTTTTTCGCTGCGCAGATTGCAGCATAGCACCAGCCATGGCTACAATTTCGAACCCGCCTACTTGCTCTGCTAATGTTTGCGCACTCCAGTCAATCATCGCTTGACCTGTTTCAACTTCAGCACGCTTTAACGAGGCACTAATAACCTGTGCTTTTTTTGACACTCCAATATCATCTAGACCTGTCCCACGGCCGGCACTTTGAGATGAATCAATTCCCATTAACGCCGTCATCATGCAAGAAGATACGCAAGTATTACCAATCC
Organism: Marinomonas sp.; assembly: GCA_052107635.1. Lineage (GTDB taxonomy): Bacteria > Pseudomonadota > Gammaproteobacteria > Pseudomonadales > Marinomonadaceae > Marinomonas. Next base: position 16,393 of record JBQEFB010000036.1, read on the forward strand.
CCATTTCACCAAACATCAGCAAATTAACACCCTGATCAATGGCAAGGTCTACTTCATCAATACCGACTTGAATAGCACGAGATAACTCATCTTCTGTCATCGCCGCTTGTTGACTAAAGTCTTTTGAAGCAAAAGCGATTTTACGTTGACGTAACAACGGATGGTTATCTAGTTCAGCATTCACGCCCACATCTACAACCTGAAGCGGCACCTTATGTTGCGCACAAAAGACACTTACCGCAGCGCCCCCCATCAAAAAGTTCATCACCATTTGTGGTGTGACGGCTTGAGGGAATACACTGACGCCTTGCGCGACAACGCCATGATCCGCAGCAAAAACAATCATCTTCGCTTTAGAAACGTCAACCTTCATGTTTTCTTGAATACGACCAAGCTGTAAGGCTAGGCGCTCTAATGCTCCTAATGCCCCCAACGGCTTGGTCTTATTATCAATTTTATGCTGCAACGTGCGATTCAAGACCGTTGATGGCGCTTGAATAGTGAACTTCTCAAACACTATTAACTCCTTAACCTAACGCTTTTTGAGCACGTTGACGTACTACTTCAAACAGACAAACACCGGTTGCAACAGAAACGTTCAAACTTGAAACAACACCCGCCATTGGCAGTTTTACCAAGTAGTCACATTGCTCGCGCGTTAAACGACGCATACCATCGCCTTCCGCCCCCATCACAATCGCTGTAGGTATCGTAAAGTCTTGCTCATATACCATTTGCGTTGCTTCACCTGCAGTACCAAAGATCCAAACACCCTGATCTTGTAGTTTTTTCATAGTACGCGCTAAGTTCGTTACCGCATAAACTGGAATGCTTTCTGCCGCACCACAAGCAACCTTGCTTACTGTTGCATTCAATGGCGCTGAATTGTCTTTTGGCATAACAACAGCATGAGCACCAGCCGCATCCGCGCTACGTAAACAAGCGCCTAAATTATGAGGATCTGTAACACCGTCTAAAATGATAATTAGTGGTGTTTCATCTAGCCCAGCAACTAAAGTGTGTAGATCTGCTTCATTACCAGCTTTCGCCATTGTGGTATAAGCAACCACACCTTGGTGAACGACACGCTCTTTATTTTTGGTAAAAAGCTGATCTAAATCGCGACGAGCTACTACGCTAGTACGGACTTTATTCGCCTTACAAAGCTGCATCAAACGCTGTGTTTTTTTATCATCACGACCTTCCTGAAAACGTATTTCTTTAATACGTTCAGGCTGCTGAGTTAAAGCATTTTCTACCGCGTGAATACCGTAAATCCATTCTAAATCTGACATTATGACGTTTTTACTCTAATCGGATAAATCAATTAATCGCGAGCACGAGGCTTAGCGTTATTTTTTTTCGCTTTCTTTGGCTTTTTCACTTTCTTAACCGTTGAAGCCGGTTTGGCTTTTGCGGCCGTATTTGCGGTTTTCTTTTGACGGATTATCTTACCTTTGGAAGGGCCTCGACGTTTTTTCGCCTTGGGTTTCTTATCTCCCTCTTTTCCATCTTTTTCTGCACTTTCAACTTTGCCAGCTTGAACCGGCTTTTTAGGCTTTCCACGACCACCTAATTCGATCGGTGGCAGTTGCGCTAATTGCATTTCAAGCTCACTCACATTGTCACGCTCAACCTTCTTACGTGGACGAGGTTGAACATCATCTAAACTCAAATCAATCTTACGTTGCTCTAAGTTTACATTCGCCACTTTAACTTTCAGACGATCGCCTAAACGAAATACACGACCTGTTCGCTCACCGATGATTGCTTGATGCTCAAGGTCATGAACAAAGTAATCCTGCCCTAAACCTGAAATGTGGATCAAACCATCAACAAACAAACCTTGTAGCTCAACAAATAAACCAAATGATGTAACCGCTGTCACAACTCCTTCAAACGGTTCACCAAGGTGCTGTTCAACATACTGACATTTAAGCCAGGCTTCTACATCGCGTGTAGCTTCATCGGCACGACGTTCAGTAACAGAACACGAATCACCTAATGCATCCATATCGGCATGATCGTAACCGTATATTTTCCGCTCTTTTAGTGTTGGACTACCAGCAACTCGATGAGCTTGACGCACAACAGGACGCCCTTCACCGCGTATTAAATAACGAATAGCTCGATGGACCAATAAATCTGGGTAGCGGCGAATAGGTGACGTAAAGTGCGTATAAGCCTCATAATTCAAGCCAAAATGGCCAAGGTTATCTGCTTGATAAACGGCTTGCGACATAGAGCGCAACAACATCGTTTGAATACTGCGCGCATCTGCACGGTCTTTGATCTGCTCTGCCAATAACGCATAATCATTTGGTGTTGGTTTCAAACCACCCGTCAGCTCAAGACCTAACAACCCAAGATAAGAACGTAATGTTAATAAACGGTCTTCTTTCGGGCCTTCATGCACTCGAAACAAAGCGGGTAGATCTGCTTTAATTAATAATTCAGCGGCGGCGACGTTAGCGCACAACATACACTCTTCGATCAGTTTATGAGCATCATTACGCTCCACTGGAACAATCTGATCAATCTTAGAGTTTTCATCAAACACCATGCGAGTTTCGACAGTATCAAACTCCATCGCTCCACGCTGATCGCGTGCACCCTTTAATACATGGTAAAGGCCATTTAAATCATCAATATGAGAAACAATAGACGCATAACGTTTACGTAACTCTACACCATCCTCTTCAGGTTCAGGCGCAATCATTTTCGCTACTTTAGTATAGGTAAGGCGAGCATGAGACTTAATTAAGCCTTCATAAAATTTATAGCCACGCATCTTTCCTTTCGTCGTTAGCGATACTTCAGCGACCATCGCTAAACGATCGATATCCGGATTCAATGAACACAAACCATTGGATAACACTTCTGGCAACATAGGAACCACACGCCCAGGGAAATACACAGAATTCCCCCGTACAATTGCTTCTTCATCTAATGCCGTATCTTTTTTCACGTAATGAGAGACATCAGCAATGGCAACAAATAACTTCCAACCACCCGGTGTTTTTTCACAGTATACCGCGTCATCAAAATCTCGGGCGTCTTCGCCATCGATAGTGACAAAAGGCATGTCTCGTAAATCAACTCTGTGTTCTTTATCTTCTTCTGCTACTTCTGCTGTGAAGTTCTGAATCTGCTTCTCTACCGCTTTTGGCCATTCATTCGGAATTTCATAGCGATGAATAGCAACGTCTATTTCCAGACCCGGTGCCATAAAGTCACCTAAGACTTTTTTCACAATGCCTTGTGCTGGCTTACCACGTTCTGCATAGGAAACAATTTCAACTAGTACGTATTGCCCATGTCCTGGCGTTAATCCAGACTCTTTAGTAATCATAATATCTTGGGAGATACGTGGATTTTCTGGTGTTACAAAAGAGGTTCGACTTTCTTCATAGTAACGACCTACTAATTGACTGTGCTTACGCTCAGTAACTTCTACGACAACACCGTCTAAACGTCCTTTAACGCTACGCCCAGACAAGCGAACTTTAACTTTATCGCCATCCATAACATTTTGCATTTGACGAAAAGAAAGGAAGATATCATCATCACTTTGGCGCAGTACAAAACCATGGCCTTCTTTATTACCTTGGACATAGCCTTCTATAAGATCGCTTTCTAAAATGGGCGTGTATTCATCATTTTGATTACTAACCAATTGATGATCACGACACATCGCAATTAATCGGCGACGTAGTGCTTCTATTTCATTTTCACCAGTCAAAGAAAACGCTTCGCATAATGCAAAATGACCTAAATTAACCTCTTTAGATGCAAGAAACTCTAATATGAATTCGCGACTCGGTACGGGGTTATCGTACTTAGAAGCTTCACGCTGTTTATGGGGATCGTTTATATTTTTATTACTCAATGTATATTTATCCTTGGATTATTCGATAAGCCGCACTCTGTAAAATAGTCGAGCTTTAACACCTTATCGCCTAGAACATTTGCCATATCTGCTTTATTTCTTTTAAGCAAATCACTGACACGTCTAATTTGTTGCCATTATAGAGCATTCTGACTCAATACTCTTTAGCTGTAAGTCGTCGTTCATACAAACATCCTACTGACTTCCTGCGCTAGCCTTGTAATTACACAACAAAATAGATGAACTACCACCAATAAGCTTTATTTATACCCAGTCTCTATGAAACTTTTTCGAATATCTTTGAGTTTTTTTATGCTTTTTTGGTTGTGTTTTAGGCAAAAACTAAAAACCTATCGAATAATTAGATAGGTTTTGCAAAAAATATCACTGTCTATGACGCACTAATTGCATCTCAGCCATCACTTTGGTGGAAATTTCTTCCACAGAGAGTTTAGTAGAGTTTAAGAACGGTATTCGTTCTTGTCGATATAATGACTCAACTTCCTCAAGTTCATATCGACACTGACGCGGTGAAGCGTATTTACTCGCGGCCATTCTTCCCGTACGAATTTCATGCAACCGCTCTGGGTCAATAGTCAATCCAAACAGCTTTTTCTTGTGGCGTTTCAATACTTGAGGTAGCCCAGCTGAAGCAAAGTCATCCTCAGTAATTGGATAGTTTGCCGCCTTAATACCGTATTGCATAGCTAAGTATAAACTGGTTGGTGTTTTGCCAGACCGTGACACACCTAACAATATCACATCCGCTTCATCAAAATTCTTGATAGATACACCATCATCGTTCGCTAACGTATAGTTTATCGCGTCTATCCGTCCATCATAGATGCCTTCTTTCATCCCGTGAGCCTTTTGCGCTGTAGGTTGAGCTGACACGCCTAAGGCTTTTTCAATGGGTAATAAAAGATCTCCAAATAAGTTGTAGCAATGGCATTCACACGACTGAATAACCTCACGAATTTTTATGTCAGATATGGTGTAAAAAACTAATGGCGGAGTACCAGATTCAACATCCAAATTAATCTGCTGCTTCAACCCATTAGCCTTATCCACTGTGGTTAAAAAAGGCACACTTTGGGTCTCAACGGCCACATCAAAAAAGGACAGCATCGCCGAACCAAACACCTCAGCCGTAATCGCAGTTCCATCTGATACAAAATACACTTTCATCTTTTCGTCTCATTTTGTTGTTATGCAACAACATTTAATTTTTAAATTGAAATAAAACTACATCGAATAATCGATTTTATTCTATGCCCCTACGCTACATACAATGATGCCAGACATAGTGCTTTGACAAGCATTCACTAACGATAAGTTACATGTTGTCATAGCAAAGAAGAAAATCAGGTTATTATTTTCAAGTAACAATTTTTTGGAGTCCCGTGTGAGCAAATTTATTAAGTGGTTCAAAAATCTTCGTTTAGAAGATGTCGGTGAAGTAGGTGGTAAAAATGCCTCTTTAGGAGAGATGATTTCTAATCTGACTAACCTAGGCATTCAAGTGCCAAATGGTTTTGCAACGACTTCTTATGCTTATCAAAGTTTTCTTGAAGAAAGCGGATTAGACGCAAAAATCAACTCAATGCTAGATACTCTAGATGTTGATAATATCAAAGCGTTAGGCGAAGCTGGTATTCAAATTCGTCAATGGGTTGAAGAAACGCCTTTCTCTCCAGAGTTTGATGCTGAAATCGAACAAGCATTCAAGCTTTTGTGTGATGACAATACAACAGACACATCATTCGCTGTTCGCTCATCTGCTACCGCTGAAGACTTACCTGATGCCTCTTTCGCTGGCCAGCAAGAAACCTACCTAAACGTTAAAGGGCTTGCTGATATTAAAGCCTCTATTAAACGTGTTTTCGCTTCTTTATATAATGACCGTGCTATTTCATACCGTGTACACCAAGGCTATGAACATAAAGGGGTCGCGCTTTCTGCTGGCATTCAAAAAATGGTACGCAGTGATATCGGTGCCTCTGGTGTACTTTTCACCCTTGATACTGAATCAGGTTTTGATGAAGTTGTTTTCATCACAGCAGCATACGGCCTTGGTGAAATGGTTGTGCAAGGTACGGTTAACCCAGATGAATACTACGTACATAAACCAACATTAGAAGCAAAACGCCCAGCGGTAGTACGTAAATCTTTGGGCTCTAAAGCGCAAAAAATGGAATACGCAGAAGCAGGAAGTGGTGATGAGTTCGTCTCTATTGTCCCTGTTGCTTTAGATGATCAGAATCGCTTTGCCTTGAGCAATGAAGAGATAGAAGACCTTGCTCGTCAAGCTTGTATCATCGAAAAACACTACCAACGTCCAATGGACATCGAATGGGCGAAAGACGGCATAGATGGCAAAATCTACATTGTTCAAGCTCGTCCTGAAACCGTTCGTAGCCAAACAAATACACAAAGCATGGAGCGTTACTCTCTTAAAGAGACGGCTCCAGTTATTATTACTGGACGCGCAATTGGCCATAAAATCGGCACCGGTGAAGTAAAAGTATTATCTTCTATCAGTGAAATGGACCGTATTAAACCTGGCGATATCCTTGTTACTGATATTACCGACCCTGATTGGGAACCAATCATGAAGCGTGCGTCTGCGATTGTAACCAATCGTGGTGGCCGAACTTGTCATGCTGCCATTATTGCTCGCGAACTAGGCATTCCAGCTGTCGTTGGCTGTGGTGATGCGACAGACGTCCTTAAAGAAGGACAAACAGTTACTGTCTCTTGTGCACAAGGGGATATGGGCTTTGTTTATCAAGGCGGATTGGAGTTTGATGTAATCACATCTGAAGTTGGCAATATGCCAGAGATTCCAGTTAAAGTGATGATGAACGTTGGTAACCCAAACCGCGCCTTTGACTTTGCGATGTTACCTAACGCAGGCATTGGCTTAGCGCGCCTAGAGTTCATTATCAATCGCATGATTGGTATTCACCCTAAAGCACTACTCAATTACAACGATATGAGTGCTGCTATCAAAGAACAAATCGATCACAGAATCGCTGGTTACCAAGGACCGGTAGAATTTTATGTCGATAAATTAGTAGAAGGTGTTTCTACTCTGGCTTGTTCATTCTCTAAAAAACCAGTCATTGTTCGTCTATCTGACTTTAAGTCAAACGAATACCACAATCTAGTCGGTGGTCCTTTGTTCGAACCAGACGAAGAAAATCCAATGCTTGGTTTCCGTGGTGCTGCTCGTTATATCGACGATTCATTCCGTGATTGTTTCGCTCTAGAGTGTGAAGCTATCCGTCGTGTACGTAACGAGATGGGCCTAACTAACGTTCAAATCATGATTCCTTTTGTACGTACCTTAGAAGAAGCTCAGCAAGTAACAGAGCTGCTCGCTGAACAAGGTTTGGAAAGAGGCAAAAATGGTCTGAAAGTTATTATGATGTGTGAATTACCATCTAATGCTTTGTTAGCGGATGAGTTCTTAGAATATTTTGATGGGTTCTCTATCGGATCAAACGATTTGACGCAATTAACATTAGGACTTGATCGAGATTCAGGACTGATTGCAGACAAATTTGATGAAAGAAATCCAGCAGTGAAAAAACTGCTTAAAATGGCAATCTCAGCGTGTCTTGAAAAAGGTAAGTATGTCGGTATATGTGGTCAAGGCCCGTCTGACCATGCTGACTTTGCTGACTGGTTAGTGAAACAAGGAATAGAAAGTGTTTCTCTTAACCCTGATACTGTCATTGAAACCTGGCTGCATCTTGATGAAGCATTAAAGAATACTTCATCAAGTCAGACTGCCGTTTAATTCGGCACATTACGTTATTGTAATGTCACTCTAGTTTTATAGCCCCGCTTTGCGGGGCTTTTTTTTACACTTTAATTTAAAGCCGACTTTCCACTGCCAACTTTTTATTTTTTCGGCAGATTAATACAAGTTCAATAGCTGAAATTAAAATCAAAGTATAACCTAAGGTTTCCGTGCCTTCTTCTACAATATTCTTAACAATACGCACATAGTTATCACCCATTACTGATGCCCAGAAAGAGTTACGCCCCATCATTCTCGAAAAAGCCAACACTATAACTAAACCAGACAAACATGTTCCGTAGCATGCGGTCTCAGAGTACGCCTTTAGCGACGCATAAATAGAATTGAACTTACCCCATAAAAAAATAAAAACGCTGACAATAATAACGCTTACGATCATTTGCCACGCGCCATCATAAGCATACTTATCTAACAGTGCATCAGACTCACGAACAAACATCATTGCCATTAATGCCGCTAATAAAGTACCTGCTATTTTAAGTTTAGAGTCCACTCGTGAAGCATACAAAAATAAAACGAAACTTGAGAAAGTCATAATATCTTGCATATGTTCAGTGAGTGTATGCTCACTATAAACAGCAGCATCCTTAAGCTCATAGCCCTCTAAACCAATAAGATAACCAACCCCAAATAAAGTAATTAGATATATAAAAGCGCGTAATAAAAACATAGCAAACCTGCCTAAATTAATTTCAGCAGGATATTAGCTAATAAATAGATAAAAGACGATAATTTAAGCTAAACTCCTACAATATTCCCAGATCATTAGTATCTTTATAACAACTATAACTAAATCATTATAAAGAAGTACTTACAGTTATTTAATTCGATGTCCGATAATTATCCATCAGCGCATCCTGCATCGTTTCAACATGCCCTGCCACTTCATTAGGTGAGTTGAAATGTGCAATATGATACATAGCATCCCCTTCTTGAACTAAAGGAATGTTTTGTTTTCCTATAATAATACCGCCATTTTTACAGACAACATCATCAAGAATCTCACCATATGGATCTTTAATTTGAGCAAGGATATCGCCACTTTCAACTAAATCTCCTAGCTCTTTTATATGGGTAGTAAAACCACTGTCTGTGGCTCTTACCCAGCTACTACTATGAGCTATGCGTGATTCTGATATCGTCTTTTTACTCCGAGCCTTAGGCAGCATAGCTAGGTGTCGCATCACACTGATAATACCTTTCACACCAGCTCTTATAGATAACTCATCAAACCTAAGAGCTTCGCCAGCTTCATACAAAATAACTTTAGCCCCAACGTCATTAGCACACTCTCTTAAAGAACCGTCTCTTAAATTAGAATTCAAGATAACAGGAACACCAAATGCAGTAGCAATATCCAACGTCTCCTGATCATCTAAATTCGCACGAATCTGAGGTAAATTGCTTCGATGCAAACTACCGGTATGTAAATCGATGCCATAATTCGCTTTTGAAACAATCTCACTAAGAAAGCGGTCAGCTACCCTTCCCGCTAATGAACCACGTTGAGACCCTGGAAATGAACGATTTAAATCTCGCCTATCAGGTAAATACCGACTTTGACTCAATACACCATAACCATTAACAACAGGAACGGCGATTAAAGTCCCTCGAATTTTAGCCATATACTTACTCTGAATAAGTCGACTAATAATCTCTATTCCATTTAACTCATCACCGTGAATCGCTGCACTGATAAAAAGAGTAGGACCAGATTGAAGTCCTCTTTTTACAAAAACAGGCATAGACATATTCGTATCGGTATAAAGCTTTACAATCGGTAACTTTATTTTTTTTGTTTCTCCAGGCGCTATAGCAATACCATCAATCGTTAAAATGCCATTAACCATCAGCCTTTTCCTTTCGTTTTTGTATTTCCAGTAGCCGCAGATTTTTCTATGTGGTTTATAATCATTGCTGCAACATCTTTATTAGTAGCAGACTCAATACCCTCTAAACCTGGTGATGAATTAACTTCCATAATAAGAGGCCCATCGTTTGAGCGTAAAATATCAACACCACACATATTTAGCCCCATAACCTTAGCGGCCTCGACTGCTGTACGTCGCTCTTCAGGAGATAACTTAACTAACGATGCAGTACCACCTCGGTGTAAATTAGAGCGAAACTCTCCTTCAGCCCCCTGACGTTTCATCGCCGCTATTACTTTTCCACCGACTACTAAACAGCGAATATCTGCGCCTCCGGCTTCTTTTATGTATTCCTGAACAAGTATGTTTGCCTTTAGTCCCATAAAAGCTTCAATGATAGATTCAGCCGTTTTATTCGATTCAGCCAATACAACTCCGATGCCCTGCGTCCCTTCCAGTAACTTGATAACAACAGGCGCCCCACCAACATTCTTCAGTAAATCCCCTATTTTATCAGGGTGATGAGCAAAGCCTGTTTTGGGCAACCCTAACCCTTTACGAGACATTAATTGCAGAGAACGTAATTTATCCCGAGATCGACTAATAGCAACTGACTCGTTAATACTATAGGTGCCCATCATCTCGAATTGACGCACTACCGCTGTACCATAAAAAGTAACAGAAGCGCCTATACGCGGGATCACAGCGTCGTATTTTGGTAAGGGTTTACCATCGTAGCGTACAGAAGGACTGTTGCTTGTAATATCCATGTAGCAGTGCATAGTATCAACAACATCCATCTCGTGACCGAGTTTTTCACCTGCCTCAACAAGTCGTCGTGTGGAATAAAGATTAGGATTACGAGATAAAATAGCGATTTTCATAGATGTTCCTTAACCAAAAAAAGAAACTTTGAAGTAAAGTTTTATTAACAATATAGGCTTGTAGCTTATGCGCGAGAATAGAGAATATCGTGATACTAAGGAAGTAATATTTCATGCAAAAAACAAATAATCACCACTTTAAACAGCCTATATCAAACTAAAAGACGAAAGGATCATAAATTGCTTAACGTCATCAAAAAAGCTGAGCAGTAACGGGCAACACCAAACATCTTACCGAAAAAAAGGCAGTAGAAGATGCAAGTCCTGAACAACTATTTGAATGATCTACTCCTGAAAATTAGTCTCAGTTTTATCATCAGACTATTCGACTGACCAATACGCGGAATAACCAAGCAAGACAGCTTTTAACATCACAGCACCGCTGTACTACCACTATCTTTGTTATGCCAATCATCAAAAGACGAGTGGATAAAAGTGCGGATATCAAAGGTATAGGCGACAATATAGGAAAGCGCACATTCAAATGTGCCGAGGGTAATTTGTTGTACGAAATCGATCGGAATGAATTTAATTTGGTAGTACAAGTCAAATTTGACTCTTTGCATAAAAAAAAGCCATCACATTCAACTGTAGTGAATGATAATTAGACAGATTATAAAAAAAGAACATGGAAATGTTCTTTTTAGAGAAATTCTACAGCCTCAATACCAAATTCAGGTACGCCGTAGGCGTCACATGGAATTTCTTGTTATATTCATGTTTCCACTATAAATACTTGAGAATTCACTTTACTTATTGCTAAGCCTAAAAACTTCTCAACAACCTCAACAAGTTCTTTTATTAAACTATTGTTAGTTACATTAAAATCCCATGACTCATAATTTATTTGAATTCCTGAAAATGTCGCCTCAAGAGCTTTAGCTGCCTTAGTTAGGGCATCTGGAGTATTTCCTTTTACTCGTGAATTTTGATGAACAATTTGGTTTCTTAGTTGTTGGTACTGACAAATACGGTCATATAGAATTTTCTCTTTCTAAAGCTTCACTTTTTTCAGATATAGCTTCACTAATATCTACTACGTAATTCCGTAGATATTTAAGTTCATATTCTGTGCGCTCTTTAAAAACAGCTAAATCAATAACTTTTTCTATCGATGATTTCTTCTTAGTTAGCATACGACAACTTATGAAATGAATATAATGAGGCGGCAGAATTTCTACTTTAGAAAAAGCAGCTTCAGAATTTATTAAAAATTAAGCCTAAAATTGCGTTGCTACGTAAGATCTTAGGGAAGATTACACTAGAAAGTGAATTTTACGGGCTGTATAAACACAAAAATCATCCGTCATTTTCTACGTTGGAGTCATTCTATAGCCTCAACTCCCACTTAAGTGAGCTAAACTTTGTTGAGGAACGAAACATAGACCGCTATTTTTGTTTCAATTTTAAGTTATTGTTAGGGCTGGTTCAGTATTCTCCAGAAACAATTAGTCCATGAGCAGACTCTATGACAATAAAAGCAACTGAATGCTGTCTATTACGAAAGCCAACTGAACAAATAGCCATTGAGCCCGAACCACATGTAACCTCAGGGTATTGCTTACTGAAAGAGGCTTTACCTTCTTGCTTAGGCTTAAATTCAGATAATAAGTGCGACACTGCTAATCAGGTGTAGAAGAAGCCAA
>JBQEFB010000037.1:0-27709 GCA_052107635.1 Marinomonas sp.
CCAGCCCAAGCCCGAAAACCCCCACCAGCTCCCCCTTGAAGTAAGGGGGAGAGCAGGGCCAGTGCCAGCCCAAGCCCGAAAACCCCCACCAGCTCCCCCTTGAAGTAAGGGGGAGAGCAAGTGCCAGATCCAGAACCAGATCGAAAACCCCCTCCAGTTTTCTTTTGAAGGAAGTTGGTGGGCGGTGTCGGTGTTAGGCTTGGTAGCCGTTGGGGTTGTTGCTTTGCCAGTGCCATACGTCGCGGCACATGTCTTCTAGGGTGAGTTTTACGCTCCAGCCCAGTTCGCGCTGTGATTTGTTTGGGTCGGCGTAGAATTCGGCAATGTCGCCTTCTCGGCGCGGCATTATGGTGTAGCTGACTTTTTTGCCTGAGGCGTGTTCGAAGGCGTGTACTACGTCTAATACGCTAAAGCCTTTGCCGGCGCCTAGGTTGTAGGCTTCGACGCTGGGTGTTTTGGTGTTGAGTAGTTTTTCTAGGGCTTTGATGTGCCCCAGTGCTAGGTCTACGACGTGGATGTAGTCACGTACGCCGGTGCCATCAGGAGTGGGGTAGTCGTTGCCAAAGACGCTGAGGGTCTCGCGTTTGCCGATGGCCACTTGGCTGATGAAGGGCATTAGGTTGTTGGGGATGCCATTTGGGTCTTCGCCTATTAAGCCGCTAGGGTGCGCGCCAACTGGGTTGAAGTAGCGCAGTAGCGAGACGTTCCATTGTGGGTCTGCAACATGGGCGTCTTGTAGGAATTGTTCGATCATTACCTTAGTTCGACCATAGGGGCTGGTGGAGCTCAGCGGGAAGTCTTCAACATAAGGGATCGGGTTTTTGTCGCCGTATACTGTGGCTGAGGAGCTGAAAACCATGTTAAACACCTGGTGTTTTGCCATGATGTCGAGCAATACTAAGGTGCTGGTGAGGTTGTTGTGATAGTAGGTGAGTGGGATCTGGGTAGACTCGCCCACCGCTTTTAAACCTGCAAAGTGGATCACGGCGTCTATCTTGTGTTCTTGAAAGACTTTATCCAAACCGCTCGCATCAAGTAGATTAAGCTCATAAAAGGAGACGCTTTTGTCAGTAATGGTGTGGATGCGGTTTAATACTTCAGGGTTGGAATTGCATAGGTTATCAACCACAACGACTTTATAGCCTTGTTGCAATAACTCCACGCATGTATGGCTACCAATAAATCCGGTACCACCTGTGACTAACACTGTTTTCATCTTATATTCCCTATTTGTGATCGTATAGTCTACTTAACTCTCCCTGTAATGGTCTAATGATCTTGGAAGGTCCTATAGCCTATAATTAACTTTAATATAGGAAGTAAATCATGACCATTACAGCCAGAGCAAGTGCCAGTTCAAGCCCGAAAACCCCCAGCAGTTCTCGCTTGACGTAAGGGGTGGTCAGTGACGGTACTGGTTATTTTACGATGAAGAATGGGTTGAGTAGGTTTTCTTTATTGTATTGCAGTGGTTGTCCGGTTTCGGCGTGGAGTACTTGGCCTCCGGCGGCTTCGACGACGGCGTGGGCGGCGGCGGTGTCCCATTCACAGGTGAGGCCTAGGCGTGGGTAGATGTCGGCTTTTCCTTCGGCAACAAGGCAAAGTTTCAGTGAGCTGCCCATGCTGACGATGTCTGCGCCTGGGTAGTCGGCGATGAAGGCTTTGAATTCGTCGCTTTGGTGTGAGCGGCTGCCGACGATGACGAAGTCGCTTGTTTGTGTTGGTTTGGTGCGTACTGTGATGCTTTGGGCGGCTTTGCCTGTTTCTTGTTTGTAGGCGCCTTGTTTGATGTCGCCAACGTACAGTGTTTCAAGTGCTGGGGCGTATACCACGCCAAAGGTCGGTTTGCCGTGTTGGATCAGGGCGACGTTGACGGTGAATTCGCCGTTCTTTTTGACAAATTCTTTGGTGCCGTCCAGTGGGTCGATGAGCCAGTATTCGTCCCAGTTCAGGCGCTCTTTTTTGATTTCTTCCGAAGATTCTTCCGACAGTACTGGGTAATCTGTAAGACGTTCTAGGCCTTCTACGAGTAGGTGGTGCGCGGCTAGGTCAGCTTCGGTCAGTGGGCTTGAGTCACTTTTGTCGTATACCGCGAAGTCGTTTTGGTAGATTTCCATGATGGCTTGGCCGGCTTTGATGGCTAAGTCGATGATGTCTTGTTTGTTTACCTGTTCCATAGGATGTCCTTTTCGTTCTGTAGTTATATAAGTGAATGTTTTTAATGTTCTTTTAGACGATTCTTGCCAGTCAGTTAAAAAGACCAAACCAGTGGAATTATCGCGAGTGTGGTCATGCCAACCGCTAAGCTGATGGGCAATCCGGCTTTCATAAAGTCCCGTGTTTTGTAGCCCCCTGGACCCATTACCATGAGGTTGGTTTGGTAGCCAATCGGGGTAATGAAGCTCGCGGAGGCGGCGATCATTATGGTGATGACAAAAGGCAGTGGGTCGCAGTGTAGTTGGTTGGCGGTGGCCACGGCAATGGGGAACATGAGCACCGCGGCGGCGTTGTTGGTGATCATTTCGGTAAAGATCACCGTGATCAAGTAGATCAGCGCCAGTGACAACCAAGGGGAGTGCGGCGTTAACGAGACTATGTTGGAGGCGATGAGTTCGGCGGCGCCGGTTTTGCTCATGGCGGCCCCCAGTGAAAACGACGCGGCAATAACGGTAATCACGTTAAGGTTTACGTTGCGACGCGCTTTGGCGACGGTAATGCAACGGGTGGCAAGCATGGCGGCAGCGCACAGCATGGAGGCTTCTAGAATGCTCAATAGGCCGGTGGCGCTGAGCAGTACTAATGCCAATAACAAGCCGACGGCTAAAGGGGCTTTGTCGAAGTTGGGCGGCGTCGAGTCGTTGATCGCGCTGACCAGTAAAAAGTCGCGGCGCGAGCGGTATTGGCCAACGAAGTCCTGGCTGGTTTCCAGCAGTAAGGTGTCGCCCACTTGCAGGCGAATGTTGCCTATTTTGCTGTTGATGCGATTACCTTTGCGAGACACAGACAACACAGCAGCTTGAAATCGAGTACGAAACTTGGCTTCTTTGATGGTTGATCCAAGACCAACAAATTCAGGTCCGATAACGGCTTCTACTAGGCAGCGTTTGTTGTGTTCTATTTCTAATACTTCTGCACCGCCGCCGACGGGTCTGAGGCCTTGGATATTTTGTATTTCTCGGGCGCATTCAGGTGACCCGATAAACACCAGTACGTCGTTTTCATACAGCTGGGTTTCGGAGCCAACGGCAGACAAGAGTGCGCTGTCGCGATGAATTTCGAACAAGTAGCCAAATTGCAGGGCGCGCAGTCCGGCTTTTTCAATGGATTTGCCGATTAAGCTGCTGCCTTTATGGATGCGCATTTCCACCCCATATTGGCGCGCGTTGTCGGCTTGTTCTAAGGTGCTTTCTCGGTTGGGCAGTAGGTGTTTAGAGAATACAAATAACAGCCCGCCGCCGACAATAGTGATAGGCAAACCTACCCAGAGTAGGGAGAAAATATTTAAGTGAATGCCGAGTTCTTTTTGTAATAAGCCATCGACGACCAAGTTTGTGCTGGTGCCGATCAGGGTGCAGGTGCCTCCTAAAATAGCGGCGTAGCTCAATGGGATCAATAACTTGGACGTAGGCAGTTTGATCCGTTTCGACCAATCTTGTACCGAAGGAATGAACATGGCGACCACGGCGGTGTTGTTCATAAAGGCACTGAGTAGTGCGCTCGGTACTATCAATCTGGCCAGTGCGGCTTTTAAGCTTTTCGGTGAGCCGAGTAGGTATTTGCTCAGCCATTGCACCGCGCCGGTTTCTTGTAAGCCGGCGGCGACAATATACAAAATGGCGATGGTCATGACCCCTGAGTTGGCAAACCCGGCGAGCCCTTCACTGACGGTTAATACACCGGAAATGATTAAGCCGCCCATGG
Organism: Marinomonas sp.; assembly: GCA_052107635.1. GTDB lineage: Bacteria > Pseudomonadota > Gammaproteobacteria > Pseudomonadales > Marinomonadaceae > Marinomonas. The sequence goes on from JBQEFB010000037.1 coordinate 3,922, forward strand.
CCGCCATCAGAATTACGTCAGCGGCAATACGTGTCGTGACCAGTGCGATAAATACGGCGACAATAAGCGTCAGGGTGAAAGTCATGTCCATTCTATTGTTATTCCTTGTCGCGGCGCTTGTTCATAAGTGGTGAGTGCCGGCTTATTTTATACTAGGTTTATATTGTAAAAAATGTCGTCAAAAAACATTGAGACAAAATAACTTTTATAGGTGCATTGAGATACTACGCAATAACCTATAAGATCTCAATCTTTAGTATGAATGTTGAGCGATGCGACCTGTCAATGAATTGATTAACAAAAAGCGTGAGGCGGTGCGGTTAAGACTGGGCGGCTTAAGCTTGGCTCAGGTGAAGGCCAAAACAGGCCTGTCTGTGCCGACGATTGTGAAGTCAATGGACGCGTTTAAAGCGACGGGTTGGAAAGGATTGGAGTCAAAGTCTCGAGGTCGTAAGCCGTCGGTTAAAGTAAACGCTCAGCAGGATGCTGAGGCTATTTTGCAGGCGCTGCTGACTTGTTCACAGCGGCAGCCGCTTTTTTGTTCATTGGAAGAGATGTTGGCTGTGTATGCCAAGATGTATAAGGCGATCAGCAAAAAGACCTTATTACGTCGTTTAGAGCGCTTAATACCAGAGCGCGATCACCGCGATGTGTTTGCGCGTATGGACAAATTTGCCGCAGGCTCAGACAGCGGATTAACCGCAGCACAGGTGGCTTTGTTGTCGCGCAGTCGGCGTTTTGTATTGGGCTTTCAGCCGCTCGCAGATGGCTGTGTTTTTTATACCCAAGACCGCCGTGGCGAAAGGCGTTTTGTTTATTATGTACCGCCAGCAGAACAGGCTGCTCATGGGGCGTTATCTGAACGATCCTTAATTGAGCAGTTAGCGCGTTTGGTGTTGGAAGCCTCGCCCGAAAAACCGTTTTTCGTGGTGATTAAAACAGATTCTTTGGCACGCTATCAGCATTTGGCCGCGTGGCAAAAGGCGAATGAAGACCGTTGTTTTTTATTCGCACAATGGGGTTTACCTGAATAAGTTGGTGCTGCTTGAAGCCTAGCTTGCTTATGGATGGAATGGCAATCGGTTATTACCTAATGATCGACTAATGAAACATAGAACCAAAAGGAACGGATATGTTGTTAACACACTTACAGCGCCTTGAGGCGGAAAGTATTCAGATCATGCGGGAGGTTGTCGCAGAAGCAGATAACCCAGTCATGCTCTATTCGATCGGTAAAGACAGTGCGGTTATGCTGCATATCGCAATGAAGGCGTTTTATCCTTCGTTACCGCCTTTTCCTTTACTGCACGTTGATACGCGTTGGAAATTCCAAGAAATGTATCAGTTCCGTGACGAAATGGTGAAAAATCTGGGGCTGGAGTTGATCACTCATATCAACCCTGATGGCATTGCGAAAAACATCAACCCGTTTGATCATGGTTCTGCAACCCACACAGACATCATGAAAACCGAAGGTCTAAAACAAGCCTTGAATGAACACAAGTTTGATGTGGCGTTTGGTGGTGCTCGTCGTGACGAAGAGAAATCTCGTGCTAAAGAGCGCGTGTTTTCGTTCCGTACCGCAGACCATCGCTGGGACCCAAAAAACCAGCGCCCAGAAATTTGGAAACAATACAACGCCCGTAAAAACCCAGGCGAGTCGATCCGTGTGTTCCCTATTTCTAACTGGACTGAGCTGGACATCTGGCAATACATCCACCTAGAAAACATCCCGATTGTGCCTCTTTACTATTCAAAAGAGCGTCCTGTTGTAGAACGCGATGGCACCTTGATCATGGTGGACGACGAGCGTATGCCGCTTAAAGAAGGCGAAGTGCCGATGATGAAAAGCGTGCGTTTTAGAACCTTGGGTTGTTACCCACTGACTGGCGCTGTGGAATCTGAAGCCGACACCTTGCCGGCGATCATTCAAGAAATGTTGTTAACCAAAACATCTGAGCGTCAAGGTCGCATGATTGACCATGATTCTGCCGCTTCCATGGAGAAGAAAAAGCAAGAGGGATATTTCTAATGGCTCATGTATCGGATTTGATTGAAACAGACATTAACCAATATTTAGAAAACCATCAGAACAAGAGCCTGCTGCGCTTTATTACTTGTGGCAGTGTGGATGACGGCAAAAGTACGCTGATTGGCCGCTTGTTGTTTGAATCTAAAATGCTTTTTGAAGATCAGCTGGCGGCAGTAGAATCGGACTCGCGTAAGTTTGGCACACAAGGTGAAAACATCGATTTTGCCTTGCTGGTGGATGGCTTGGCGGCAGAGCGCGAGCAGGGTATCACCATTGATGTTGCCTATCGTTTTTTCTCTACGGATCGTCGCAAATTTATCGTAGCGGATACGCCAGGGCACGAACAATACACTCGTAACATGGTGACTGGGGCGTCAACCGCCGACGTGGCGATCTTGATGGTGGATGCGCGTAAAGGTATTTTGACGCAAACCCGTCGTCACAGTTATTTGGTCTCGCTTATTGGTATTCGTCACGTTGTCGTGGCGGTGAATAAGATGGACTTGATGGATTACTCAGAAAAAACCTACAACGCCATTGTGGAAGAGTATTCTGAGTTTGCTAAACAAATCGGCATAGAAAACGTGACCTTTATTCCGATGTCGGCGTTTAAAGGCGACAACATCACCTCACAAAGCGAGGCCATGTCTTGGTATCGCGGCACGACCCTAATGGGCTTTTTGGAATCGGTTGAAATCGACGAGCAGCGCTTGCAGAAACAAGCTTTCCGCATGCCTGTACAGTGGGTTAACCGTCCGAACTTGGATTTTCGTGGTTTTTCTGGGCAGATCGGCAGCGGTATTATCAAGCCAGGCATGAAACTGCGTGTACTGCCGTCTGGTAAAGAAAGTAGCATTGCGCGTATCGTCACAAAAGACGGCGACTTAGCGGAAGCGGTTGCAGGTCAATCGGTAACGATTACTTTAGCCGACGAAATCGACGTATCGCGCGGTGATGTGCTGGTAGACAGCGCAGCCCCAGCACAAGTGGCGAAGCAATTCGAAACCACCGTAGTGTGGATGCACGAAGAGCCTCTGATGCCGGGTCGTACTTACCTGATGAAAGTGGGCACCAAAATAGTCTCCGCTACCGTCATGGACATCAAATACCAGGTCAACATCAACACCATGGAACATCTGGCAGCGAAGCACCTGGATCTCAATGGTATCGGCGTGTGTACCGTGAGCTTGGATCAGCCGATCGCGTTTGATAAATACCTAGACAACGCCGATACCGGTGGTTTTATCCTGATCGACCGCTTGAGCAACAACACCGTGGGTGCGGGTATGATCAACTTCGCCTTGCGCCGCAGCCAAAACATCGTCATGCAACATGTGGACGTGGCAAAAGAAGCGCGCTCACAACAAAAAGCACAGAAGCCTTGTATTATCTGGCTAACAGGCTTGTCGGGTGCGGGTAAATCGACCATCGCCAACTTGGTTGAGAAAAAACTCTTCGCCATGGGGCAGCACACCTACTTGCTTGATGGCGACAACGTACGACATGGCTTGAACAAAGACCTAGGCTTTAAAGACGAAGACCGCGTGGAAAACATCCGCCGCATCTCTGAAGTCGCGAAACTTATGGTCGATGCTGGCTTGATCGTCGTCTCCGCCTTCATCTCACCATTCCGCGCAGAACGCGCCATGGCCAGAGAAATGGTCGAAGAGGGCGAATTTGTTGAAGTCTTCGTCAACACTTCCCTAGAAGTGGCCGAAGGTCGTGACGTAAAAGGCTTATATCGTAAAGCGCGTCGTGGTGAACTGAAAAACTTCACCGGCATCGACTCCCCATACGAAGAACCGACCAAAGCGGAATGCGTACTGAACACCAACGAAACATCACCAGAAGAATGCGCAGACAAAGTCATCGAATACCTAGTAGAACACCACTACGTGTAATTGACCAAACAGGGCTCGCTCTTTGCTCTCCCCCTTTTCTTCAAGGGGGAGTTGGAGGGGGTTATGCCCTGGGGCTTGATCTTGCGTTTTGCTCTCCCCCTTTTCTTCAAGGGGGAGTTGGAGGGGGTTATGCCCTGGGTCTTGGGCTAATCCATTACTCCCATTGCGTTAGTTATTTTACCAACCACTGAGTCTAGCTCTTCATTCACTTCGACATTAGTAAAGCGTAATACGAGCATGCATTTTGAACTCAAATACTCATCACGTTTCTTATCCAAATTCGGTGCTTTATCTGTGTAATGACTGTCTCCATCTAGCTCGATGACCAAACATTTTTCAGGACAATAAAAATCAACGATGTAAGAGCCAATACCATGTTGCCTTCTAAACTTAACCCCTAACTGCTGCCCTCTTAAACGCTGCCACAGCAACAGCTCCGGGTGTGGCATATCACCTCGAAGTCTTTTGCGTAGCGCCTTATGCTGCTTGATATTGAACACCTTATCCTTCATTTCATAGCCTCCATGCTATTTAGCGTCACAACCTAAATCCTAGTCGCCGCTGTGAAGAAAAGAAACAGCGCAAAATTGAGGTAGTTCAAGGGCAAGTGCCAGCCCCAGCCCGAAAACCCCCACCAGCTCCCCCTTGAAGTAAGGGGGAGAGCAGTGACAGATCCAGAACCAGCCCCAGCCCAAGCCCGAAAACCCCCACCAGCTCCCCCTTGAAGTAAGGGGGAGAGCAGTGCCAGAACCAGCCCCAGAGCAAGTGCCAGAACCAGCCCAAGAGCAAGTATCAGTTCAAGATCGAAGGCGTTCACCACCACACTCCAAGCGGCAGCGGAGTAAGTCTTGCTCTTTGCTTTCCCCTTTATTCCAAGCCTCAGCCGCGCAGGTCTTGCTCTTTGCTCTCCCCCTTTTCTTCAAGGGGGAGCTGGAGGGGGTTATGCTCTGGCTTTTTTGTTTGAGTGCAGATGCTAGTAGTGGAGGTTTTAGTAGTAGAGATTCTAGTGTAAGGCGTAGCCAAAAGATAAATAGTCTTGGGCGTAAATGCTAGCGATAACAGACATTACCTCTTTGTTGTTCTTAATGTTTTCCAGATGATTTTTGTTAGAGGTCGTATTTTTATTAACTTGTTTAAGTTCCAATTTTAATCCAAGTTTATCTTTCACGTATTGAAAATCATCATTAATATTTTCAAATTTACCAATAAAATCGACAGCGATCTGGTTTTCTTCATTGATGACGAAATTAGATTGGGGAAGAAACATCACATGGCTTCTAAAGTATCCCTTACCTAGCCCTTCAGTAATAAAATCTTCAAAGTTAGAATATTTCTTGAGCATGTTTGCAATGCTTAAATCATGGCTCTGATTTCCGCCCTTTAACAGATAGTTATAGGCAGAATAGGCTCTATCTAAAGGGTCTCTAACAAAAGCAAATTTGAAATAGGAATCAAATTTGTAAGCATTAGATTTTTGGTATACCAGCCATGAAACATGATCTCTACCACCGCTTCTTTTTTTACCTAAAGCTTGAAGGAGGGATGAGCCTGCTGTTTTAGGGATATGAATAAAAATACATTTATTTTTATTCTGATATTTTCGATAGGGAAAATGACTTCTTTTTAAGTATTTTTTACAGGCAGAGCGAACTGTATTTTTCATCATGATGCTTATAAAAATTTATGACGATTATTACGTTAACAATCAAGCTCGCAGAGAATTTGTATAAATATTCAGATAAAAGTAGTGAGAGTGTAAAGGCTGGTGTGTGTGGGTCATTAAAAACTGATGACGCCAATGTGTGTTGGTGTTTGAGTGGTGTGTGTCAGTATTTGAATCGATAAACTCAAGGGACCTAGGGTGTCGCCCTAGGTCATGAAGATGACTGGGTTGAAGTCGTTAGGCTTGGTAGCCATTCGGGTTATTACTTTGCCAGTGCCATACGTCTCGGCACATGTCTTCTAGACTGCGTTGTACTGTCCAGTTTAGTTCCCGTTGGGATTTGTTTGGGTCGGCGTAGAATTCGGCGATGTCGCCGTCTCGGCGCGGCATTATGGTGTCGCTGACTTTTTTGCCTGAGGCGTTTTCAAAAGCATGTACTACGTCTAATACGCTAAAGCCTTTGCCCGCGCCTAAGTTGTAAGCATCGGCGCTGCCTTTCTGTGTGCTGAGTAATTTTTCTAGGGCTTTAATATGGCCTAATGCGAGATCAACTACATGAATGTAGTCACGTACGCCGGTGCCGTCTGGAGTTGGGTAGTCGTTACCAAAAACACTTAATGTCTCGCGTTTGCCTATGGCTACTTGGTTAATAAAGGGCATTAGGTTGTTTGGAGTACCATTTGGATCTTCGCCTATTAAGCCACTAGGGTGCGCGCCTACTGGGTTGAAGTAGCGCAGTAGCGAGGCGTTCTAGCGTGGGTCGGTAGCATGAGCGTCTTGTAGGAATTGTTCAATTATTACCTTATTTTGCGCTTTTATAGGTTAAGCATGATTAATGTTAAATAGATTGACACTTTTAAGTCTTATTATTTGCAACCTTTTTGTCGGTGGCTTAGAATCGTTCACCCAATGAACGCTTAAGATCGCAAATAAGTGAAGCGATTATTTTTACATAATGAGTTCGAATCAAGGTTCAGTGTATTTTTAGTAATGTGTAACAAGACGACTTTCTATGTTGACAGACGAATACCGTTATAAAATCCTCAAAGAGCTTCAACAAAGCCCTGATATTAGCCAGCGTGAGCTTGCGAAGCGCTTGGGGATAAGTCTTGGTAAAACCAACTTTTGCATTAAAGCCTTAATAGAGAAAGGTTTAGTAAAAGCAGGTAACTTTAAAAGAAGCTCAGAGAAATCTAAATATTTATACCTTCTTACTCCGAAAGGCATTGAAGAGCGCATCTCCTTGACGCACCACTTTTTACGACGAAAGCTCGACGAGCATGACGCGTTAACTAGGGAAATCGAAGGGTTACGCAAAGAGGCTTCCAGTGTATCTGAGCACAATATTTAATATTTTATAAAGGATTTGTTTTGACAATTATTCCGGTGATTCTTTCTGGTGGCGTTGGCAGTCGTTTATGGCCACTCTCTCGTGAGCACTTCCCTAAGCAATGCCTACCGTTAACCGATGCTCAATTCAGCTTATTGCAACAAACGGCGAACCGAACATGTGCTTTAGATGTAAGTGCTCCGATTGTGGTCTGTAACGAAGACCATCGTTTTCTTATCGCTCAGCAATTGCAAGAGATTGGTGTGACTGGTGCGAGCATAGTGCTGGAACCAAAAGGCCGTAACACGGCCCCAGCCATTGCCCTAGCCGCATTAGAAGCAGAACACAAAAACTTCGAAGACGCACTCTTGTTAGTGCTGCCAGCTGATCATGTTATTCGTGATGTTGCGGCTTTTGAAAAAGCCATACAGCAAGCCGCTGAGCTAGCCGCGTTAGATGCCTTAGTGACTTTTGGTGTGCAGCCAACTCGCCCAGAGACCGGCTACGGCTATATTCGTGCTGGTGACGATTTTTCTGTCGCAGAATTTGTCGAAAAACCAAACCTAGCCACGGCGCAATCTTACCTAGACTCTGGAGATTTTCTCTGGAACAGCGGTATGTTCTTGTTTAAAGCCAAAACGTATTTGTCTGAGTTGGCGTGCCACCGAGCAGATATTTCTGAAGCGGTTACTCAGGCTTACCAAGGGCGTACTGAAGACATGGACTTTGTGCGTATTGATCCAGAAGCCTTTGCCGCTTGCCCAGAAGACTCTATCGATTATGCCGTGATGGAGCCGACTAAAAACGCCAAAGTTGTGCCATACGCAGGGGACTGGAGTGACATTGGTGCTTGGGATGCTTTATATGATTATGCAGATAAAGACGCTGACAACAATGTGCTATTGGGCGATGTAATGTCAGAAGGCTCTAATAATTGCCTTATCCGTTCTGAGTCGCGTTTAGTTGCTGCGGTGGGTGTGAGTGATCTTGTTATTGTTGAAACTGCGGATGCTGTTTTAGTGATGGACAAAAACAATGCGCAGGATGTGAAGAAGATTGTTAAACGCATCAAAGCCGAAGGTCGTGAAGAGCACATTAATCACACGACGGTGCATCGCCCTTGGGGAACTTATCAAACAGTAGATCTTGGTGGTCGCCATCAAGTTAAACGTATCATGGTCAAACCAGGCGAGAAGTTAAGCGTGCAAATGCACCATCACCGTGCTGAGCATTGGGTGGTTGTGTCTGGTACTGCGAAGGTTCAGAACGGTGATCGTGAAATCCTACTAACCGAAAACGAATCTACTTACATTCCTGTCGGTGTAGTTCATGCCTTAGAAAATCCAGGCAAAATTCCTTTAGAGCTAGTAGAAGTGCAGTCTGGCAGCTATTTAGGTGAAGACGATATCGTACGCTTTAGTGATCGCTATGGTCGCTAATTAACAGTTATTAGCAAGAGAAAATAAATGAAACAAGTCACTGTTAAAGCACTAAGTGAGCAGCTTGGCGTCGCCTTTGGTACTAGCGGTGTTCGCGGTCTAGTAAAAGATCTAACACCAGAGCTTTGCTTTGCTTTTGTCCGCTCCTTTCTTCAAGAAGTATGCCCTCACTCAAATAAAGTCGCAGTGGGTATCGACCTGCGTCCAAGTAGCCCTAACATTGCTAAAGCCTGTTTGGCGGCAATTGAAGCGAGCGGCGTAGAAGCCATTTATTGTGCAGCATTGCCAACGCCGGCTTTGGCTTTTTACGCTATGCAAAATACTATGCCTGCCATCATGATCACAGGCAGCCACATACCTTTTGACCGAAATGGCATTAAGTTTTATCGCCCAGATGGCGAAATCAGTAAAGCAGACGAAACCGCTATTATGGACGGTATCGTTTCTATTCCTACTGGTTTGGCTCAGCCAGTGGAACGAGCTCAATTACCCGCTGTAAACAACACTGCGATTGAATTATTCAAAACGCGATATACCAGTTTATTTCCAACAGGTATGTTGCAAGGTAAACGCATCGGCGTTTATGAACACTCCAGTGTGGCACGTGATCTAATCAAAGATTTGCTCATACATTTTGGTGCTGAGGTTATTTCACTAGAGCGAACAGAAACCTTTGTGCCGATCGATACGGAAGCGGTATCAGAAGAAGACAAGCAAAAAGGCTTAGATTGGTCGAAGAAGCATAATCTAGACGCGATTGTCTCTACCGATGGCGACGGAGATCGTCCGCTTATCAGTGATGAAAAAGGCTATTGGCTGCGGGGAGATATTCTTGGTGTCTTGTGTGCGAATTACCTAAACGCTACTCATGTTGCCGCACCGGTCAATGTGAACACAGTGTTAGAACTAGAAGGGAACAAACAAACTCCAGCCAGAACCAGCCTACGCACTAAAATAGGCTCCCCCTATGTGATCGCCGGTATGGAGCAGCTAGAACAAGAGGCTCGAAATACAGGGTTAACGGCTTTTAGTGTCGTTGGTTACGAGGCCAATGGAGGCTTCTTAGTGGGTTCTGATATGCAGGTAAACAACCAAACCTTGCATCTTCTACCAACACGAGATTCTGTATTACCTATCTTGATTGTGCTTGCCATGTCTCATCAGCAACAGCGCGCCATTAGCTTGCTAAGTGCTGAGTTTGCTGAGCGCTATACAGCCAGTGATCGAATAAAAGACATCCCAACAGAAACCAGTAAACAGCTCATTGCGGATTTAAAAGCCAGTAAAGCAAAGCAAGCTGAACTGCTAGACACCATAGCTGAACAAGGCGAAACGCTTGAAGTGGTTTCTATTGATGAAACAGACGGACTACGCATGACGTTAAGTAGTGGTGGTATTGTTCATCTTAGACCGTCCGGAAATGCACCAGAGCTGAGGTGTTATGTGGAGAGTGGTGTAGTATCAAAAGCTTCTGTTATATTGGACTCTGTTTTAACGTTAATTAGAAACATATCATAAAGATTGAGATATTTATCATGAGCAACCTTGCAATCATTCCTGCTCGAGGCGGGTCGAAAGGTATTCCTAGAAAAAACATTAAAGACATCGCGGGTAAGCCTTTGATTGCTTGGTCGATCGAGCATGCTTTGGCTTCAGATTGTATTGATCGTGTGCTGGTGACGACAGATGATAAAGAAATTGCTGACATTGCAAAGCAATATGGCGCAGAAGTGCCATTCCTGCGACCTGACTCAATTTCTGGCGATACAGCGACAACAGAATCTGCAGTTTTGCATACATTAGAATGGTTGGAAGCAGAAGATGGTTATAAACCAGAGAATGTTTTTTTACTTCAAGCAACATCTCCCGTCAGAAGTGACGGCATAATTGATAAAGCTTATCAGCAGTTTCTTAACACTTCATCGGATTCGTTGCTTACTGTCTGTGAGTTTTGGCACTTTTTATGGAAAAATCCAGACGCGCCAAAAGCCGAATATGACTATTTAAATCGTCCGCGAAGACAAGATATTAAGAAAGAAGATATCCGTTTTAAAGAAAATGGATCGTTTTACATTACAAATACTGAGTTACTGTTGAAAGAGAAAAATAGGTTAGCAGGTAAGGTAGATATGTTTGTGATGAAAGATGAAGAAAGTTTTGAAATAGACACAAACATAGATTGGTTAGTTTGTGAGTCTATCCTGAAAAGTGCGCAGTATTAGGTTTGAATTATGTTGATTTCTAAAAAAATAAATGAGTTTGTCGTATTAGATACTGAAAGTGTTTTTACTGCGTTATCAAAAATTAACCACAACCATAAGCGGGTTGTTTTTGTGGTAAGTGATGATGGACATCTTGTCGGCTCTTTTTCCGATGGCGATTTTCGTCGTTGGTTAACGTCCATGGAAAACCATGAGTTAGCATTGGAAATGCCAGTGTCAAAAGCGATGAATATCAACCCTGTTCGTGTATTGCCAGAGACTAATGCCATAGAGATTGAAAAACTCTTGAAAAAAGGCGTAGAGATAGTTCCTGTAGTAGATAAAACTGGGCGAGTCATTTCCATCGCCTTGCCTGAAGAGCAAGGCATTGTGATTGGAAAGCACACTATTACAGAAGATTCTCCCGCCTATTTGATCGCCGAAATTGGGAATAACCATAATGGTGATATTAAGCTTGCTAAACATCTTGTTGATCTTGCTGTGGAAGCGAATGCTGATTGCGTGAAATTTCAGATGCGAGATATGGCGTCCTTATATAAAGCAGGCAATGATAAAGATGATTCGGCAGACTTAGGTGCTCAGTACACCATGGATCTACTGTCTCGTTTTCAGTTGACAAACGATGAGCTAATAGAGGTTTTTGATTACTGTAAAACCAAAGGGTTAACGCCTTTGTGTACTCCTTGGGATTTAAAAAGTTTAGAGGTATTGGAAGCCTATGGAATGGAAGCATATAAAGTTGCTTCTGCTGACTTTACTAACCATGAGCTTTTAGAGGCGTTAGCGGCGACAGGTAAACCTCTTATCTGTTCAACGGGGATGTGTACTGAAGCTGAAATTAAAGCTTCAGTTGCTTTCCTGCAAAAACGTGGCGTTCAGTTTGTTATTTTGCACTGTAATTCTACGTATCCAACACCATTTAAAGACGTTAATCTGGCTTATATGCCCCGTATGAAAGAAGTGACTGGCGCATTAGTTGGTTATTCTGGTCATGAGCGTGGAATATCTGTTCCTGTGGCTGCTGTGACATTAGGTGCTCGTGTTGTAGAAAAACATTTTACGATTGATAAGACTATGGAAGGGAATGATCATAAGGTGTCTTTGCTTCCTGACGAATTCACTGAAATGGTCAAGCAAATCCGCCAAGTTGAAGAGGCGCTTGGAAATAGTGAAGAACGGCAATTAACTCAAGGTGAAATGTTAAATAGGGAAACATTAGCGAAGAGTCTAGTCGCTTCTAAGACCATTCCTGAGGGCACTACCATTACGCGTGATATGTTGTCTGTGAAAAGTCCAGGGCAAGGTTTACAGCCAATTTATATTGATGAGCTGATTGGAAAAAAAGCAAAACGTGATTTAGTCGTTGGTGACTTCTTTTATGAAAGTGACCTAAAGGACGAGGTGATTAAAGCTAAAAACTATTCATTCAATCGACCTTTCGGTATTCCTGTTCGCTATCATGACTACGCTGTTCTTACTGAAAAATCTAATTTTGATTTCGTAGAGTTCCATTTAAGTTATCAAGATATGAATTTGAACTTAGCCGACTTCTTCTCTGGAGCACAAAGCATCGGTTTTGCTGTCCATAGTCCGGAGTTGTTTGCTGGCGATCATATTATGGATTTGGCTTCTGAAGATGCAGATTACCGAGCACACTCTGTAAAAGAGTTAAATCGTGTTTGTGATATTACACGAGAATTAAAAACTTATTTTCCTAAAACAGAAAAACCAGTCATTGTTATTAATGCGGGCGGTTTTAAAACAACTGGCTTTATTGAAGCATCTGAACGTGCTGCGCTTTATGAGAAGATTTCTGCAGAGCTTGATAAAGTAAATCAAAAGGGTGTAGAGGTGATCATCCAAACAATGCCTCCATTTCCTTGGCACTTTGGGGGCCAAAGTTATCACAATCTATTTGTAGACCCAGATGAAATTCGATTATTCTGTGAAAAATTTAACTATCGAATTTGTTATGACGTATCACACTCAATGATGGCGTGTAGCTATTATGGTTGGGATCTGCATGACTTTACTTTAACTGTCGGTAAGTATATTGCCCACATGCATGTTGTTGACGCTCTTGGTGTAGATGGTGAAGGAGTTGAAGTTGGGCAAGGAGATGTAAACTTTGATGAACTTTCAGAGGATTTAGGGAATGTAGCTGCAGGAGTTCAGTTTATTCCTGAAGTATGGCAAGGTCATAAAAATAACGGTGAAGGGTTCTGGAAGGCGCTTGAATTCTTATCCTATAAAGGAATTTAAGTTTGTTAAGTGTATTGTCAAAAAATAGTTTGTGGTATTTTATAGGGAATGTCTCTCTGAAAGGTATTAATATATTTTTAATACCTTTTTATACTTTTTTAATAGAACCGGTTGCTTTAGGGACAATTTATACGTTGTTAGCTGTTTCTGAAGGGTTAGTTATAATCTTAGGGTTTTCACTGAGAGCAGCATATTCGAAGTATTTTTTTTCCGATCATAAGGATGGTATATACTCTGCTATTGTTTTTTGCCAGATATTGATCTTGTTGTTTTTTATTCCAATATATTTCTCTGTAAATGAAGTGATTTCATCATTTCTAGATATTAAGGAAATGTATCTGAATTTAGTTGTATTTAGTGGGGTCTTAAATCTTTTTTTTCCTCTTCTTGCTGTAAAACTTCAAATGGAGCAATGTGCTAGAAAATTAAGTATTTTAACTTTTTTTCTTGGTTTGGTTTTAACTACTGCAATATTGTTTTCTGTTTACTCTTTTGAAGATAAGATTGAAGGCTATCTTTTTGGTGTTTTGTTTCAATCATGTTTTCAGTTTTCTATGTTTTTATTTTTTTCAGTGAAGAGTTTTAAAAAAAATTTTTCAATAGAAACGTGTTCTTTATATTTTAAATATGCTTTTAAGTTTTTCCCTTCTGATATTTGCGGCTGGATAGTTAATTCATCTGATAGACTCATGTTATTTTCTATATCTGGTCCTACTGAAAGCGCAATTTACAATGTCTCTTATAAGATGGGGCAGGTAGGTGATGTTTTTTATCATTCGATTAATAGAGCATATGTTCCAATCGTATATAAATACCTTAAGGAAAATAAGGGCTTAGAGCTCCAGGTTCTTTATAGGATAGTTACAATTACATTTATGGGGGTTGTGACTGGAGGTGTGTTTTTTACACCTTATATTGTATCTCTTTTAGAGAGCTCGTACCAAGATTCAGTGAATATTATTTATGTGGTGTTTTTTTCTTACTTCGTAAACTCCTTGAAAATCATTATACATAATCCAATGTCATTTTATCCATCGTTTGTTTCTATAAAATCATTTATTTGGATTTTAACTGCATTGATAAATATATCACTAAACTTATATTTAATTCCTCTTTATGGGGCGTTAGGTGCTGCATCATCGACATTGATTTCATTTGTACTTACATATTTACCGGTATATGTCTTTTCGCAAAAAGCTCATTTTGTAGGTTTTTTTGATGTTAACTTGATTTTGTTTTCTTTAGTTTTTATTCTGGTTAATGTTTTTTTTATTTTTTATCTTGACTGTTTTTTTGAAAGGTTTTCTGTTTTTTTTGTATATTGCACTTTTAGTTTTTTATATTTATTTCGGCTATATCGAACTGCTATAAGGTTTTGAGTATGATTTTTGAATATGATTTTATAAAAAAAGAAGCCTCTCTTAAAAAGATAGAGGAAGACGTTTTCTCTGATTTCTATTTTAAAGGTGAGAGTGTTTATAATGATTTCTCAATAGATGAAGTGTCTATATTATATAAGGAAAATCCGGTTGATTTTCTTAGTGGTTATCAAGGTGAGTTTTCTTTGATAAATGTAGATAGAGTGAGGAACGAAGTACATTTGTCATGTGATAAACTAGGTAAAAGTTTTCTTTTTTATGTTTTTTTTAGAGAAAAGTTGCTGGTTTCAGATGATTTTTGGACGCTAGTTTCAAAGTATAGTTCATTAAATAGTATTGAAATCAATACTTCATTTATTAAAGAAATTATAATTCACAATGTTAGTATGAATGAAGAGACAATTGTTGCAGGAATTTGTACAACACCTGCAGCAACTATTATTAAAGTAAGCTCTACTGGAATTAAGAATGAACTTTATTGGAAATTTGAGTTTAATCCAAATAATCAATTAACTTCTGATCGAGTCGCAGATGAAACATTTAAGTTATTCGATAGCTTTTTTGAAAGGATTTCTAAACGGTTTCCAACATCAAGTTTTGGGATCGGTTTAAGTGGTGGTCTTGATTCTAGAATGATAGCAAGTTTAGCAACTAAGCATTCTATGAAGTTAGTTAGTTATTGCGTTGGTCAGAAAGATAAATTTTTCATTAAAACCTATGGTTATAGATTGGCTAGGAAAATATCTAAGTTGCTAAGGATAGCTCCTCCAAAATATATAAGATATGACTCTACTGCAGTTAACATGAAAATCTCTGATGATGTTTATTATTATCCATGGAAATCATCTAATATTGAAATTTCTAATTTAAAAGAAGTGCCAGACTTTGACTATATGCTTAATGGTGAGCATGGTGGTGTCTTTTTTGGTGAGTTCGATTTTAAAGATATTCTCCAGTTTAATAAAGATAATATTTCAGAATACTTGTTGGGTTTTTTGTCATTTAATCAGAGAGAAGACATGATATTTTCTAAAGAAGAAAGGAGGGAAACAAAAGAAAAGGTAGATTCTTTAATTCTTTTTTATGATAGTTCTGATAGGTTTGAATTATTTTATAGGTTTTTTTATCAGGTGTATGGAGCTAAATCAAAAGGAGGTTTTTTTGAAAGTAATTATAATAAAAAAATTCGGTTTAGTCCTTTTCTTGATCCTATATTTATTGAGTTTTTTCTAACTTGGCCTGTTTACTTGAGGTTTTCTAGAGTTGTTCAGTATAAAATATTGGAGCGACACTTTAATGATCTTTATAAAATTCAAGATGAAAGTTTAGATGCATCACCTTTTAACAGAAAGGACTCTCCTAGATATTGGGTTATAAGATTTATTTCTGCTTTAAAAATAAAGTTGTTAACTCCAGGCTTACAGATATCAACTTGGAATTTAAAAAATAAGAGATTAAAAGAAAAATACTATGCTTTAATAAAAGAGAATGAGCAGTTTGTTATGGAGACATTCGAGTCATTTGATCCTGAGGTTTTTTACAAAGAAAACCCTAGGGCTGCAGTTAATTTAGTAAAGATGTTAGTGTTAAAAGGTGCAATAGAAAAAAAATGTTTTAGTCATGAAGGTATTTTATCCTTAGTCAATGGAGTTGAATGTGACTATGAATAAAGCCTTAGTTGTTGTTGAATCACCTTTTCAAATAATTAGTCTTTATGATGCAGTTCATGTATTTGGATTTTTGACTGAAGATATAACTTTTATAATAAATAAAAATACTGAAGTGTCAGATAAAAATTTCTATTCGATTAAAGAAACCATTGATTTTTTAGGTTTTGGGTCGTGTGATTTTTTTGTTTTGGACCTGACGTCATCAAAAAAAGGTGTTATTAAAAATATTTTCAATATTAAAAATATTTTAATGATTTTAAGGTCAAATAAATATTCTTATATTTTTCTAGGTGAATATCGATCTTATTTAGGGAAGGTTATCTCGAATAATTTTTCTGAATCAAATCTTTGTTATCTTGATGATGGGAATGCAATGAAGTTGTTTCCAGATTTTATAAATAAAAAAATAAGATCAGGAAAAAAAGAAAAATTTTACTGTATGTTGTCTAAACTCTTCGGTTTAGATTGGACTGAAAGAAAAGATTTTATTTGCTTTTCTGCCTATTTAGCCTCTGAAAACATTGAGGGCTATAAGGTTATTTTGAATGATTACTCAAAGATTAGAGAAAAGTCTATAATGGAAGTTAATGATAAAGAGGGATTTCTTTTTATCGGGAGTCCATTGTTTGAGGCAGGAGTTCTTGATGAAAAAACTGAATGGATTTACTTGGAAAGAGCGTTTGAGTATCTTAGTTCTATCCTAGGTGTGAAAAAAATAACCTATATACCTCATAGAAGAGAGAGAGTATCTAAGCTTAAAAAAATTGAGTCTTTGTATAGAGTAAAAATGGATTCAAGTTTATTACCAATTGAGTTGAAAATTTCCAACTATTCTTGTAAAAATATTTTTGGGTTTTATTCTAGTTGCTTTGAGAGTTTAAGTGTTATCTTTCAGGATGTAAAAATAATATCTTGCTATATAGATGATATTGATGTCATTGGTCCTCGTAAATCTTTTGTTAGAAGGCAGTATTCTGATTACAAAAAACAGGAAAGAATTTATGTTGTCAAAAGTTATTAGGTTTTTCTCTATGATAAGGAGAGAGTATTATTCTAGAAAAGTATTTTTAAAAGCCTCTTCTTGTGTTGATTTTCCTAAAGTAAACTATAAAACTATTGTTAATAAAAAAACAAAAATTGGAAGGAATTTTAACTCCAATGGATTGCTAATTATAGGTAAAGGAAAAGTAATCTTCGGCGATAATTTTCATTGTGGCTTTGGGACTATAATTATCACTGAAAACCATCGTTTCAAAAATGCAAACAAGGTTCCTTATGATGATGAATTCGATACTAGAGAAAATGTTATTGAAGATAATGTGTGGTTAGGTGTGAATGTGACAATTCTGCCAGGAGTTACTATTGGTGAAGGAGCAATTGTTCAAGCTGGTGCTTTAGTTGTAAAAGATGTTCCTGCATTGTCTATAGTAGGAGGAAATCCAGCAAAGGTCTTTTCAGAAAGAAGTCATGCTGAATATTTTGAACTGAAGAAAAAAAGAGCGTTCCACTAATGAAAGTACTTATTTTCAATACTTTATACTTTCCTTATAAGATTGGTGGCGCTGAAGTTTCTGTTCAACTTTTAGCTGAAGGGCTTGTTAAAAAAGGTCATGAAGTAAGAGTTGTTTGTTTACATCCAGGAAAAATGAGAAAGCAAGATAGAATTAATAATGTTGATGTTGTTTATCTTCCTCTAAAAAATATTTATTGGCCTTTCGATAAAACTAGAAAATCGAAATTAAAAAAATTACTTTGGCATGTGGTTGATACAGCTAATGTCTTCATGGTGAAATCCGTTGATTCTGAATTGGCCGATTTTAACCCCGATTTAGTGCATACAAATAACATCTCCGGTTTTTCTGTTTTACTATGGAGAGTTGTTAAAAATAGAAATATAAAGCTTGTTCATACTGCTAGGGATTATTACTTGTTTCACCCAAATTCTACTTTGTTTAAAAAAGGTAAGAATATGAGTGTGAAAAGCTATTCTGTTCGTTTATGGTCTTTATATAAAAAACGATATACTCGTTACGTTGATGGTTTTATCGGAATTAGTAACTATATACTCAACCTCCACAGAAAAAATGGTTTCTTTGAAAAATCAGAATCTACTAGTATCTATAACCCTGTTCCTGTTCCTGCTTTCAAACAGAAAGAGATCGATTATAACTCTATTAGCGTTGGTTTTATTGGGCGCCTTAGTGAGGAGAAAGGATTTTATGAGTTTTGTGATATTTCAAAAAAATACGCATCAACAAAATTTAATTTTATTGCGGCTGGTTCACCTAATTCTGGAAGCGACTTTTCTTCTATTCAAGAGAAGGCTAAACTTTGCAATGTGTCTTTATTAGGTTTTACAAGACTGGAAGACTTTTTATCCAAAGTTGATGTTGTTATTTTTCCTATAAAGTGGCAAGAGCCGTTTGGTCGCTCAGTGGTCGAGTGTGTGTTGGCTAATAAAATTGTATTTTCTAGTAGTGTGGGTGGCTTGATTGAGTTAAAAGAAAAACTGCCTATTTTTGATTTAAATCAACTAAATGCCTTCTTTTTAAATGAAAATAAGCTGTTAGGGAGTGCTGACTTTTTAAGTGTTTTTTATAGTGATGATGACAGTGTTTCTGATGTTTCATTTTTTTATTTGAATTTTCTTAGGGGATAGTATGTTTTTTAATAAAAGCTCCAGCTTTTCGATGAGTTCTCCAAGATTAAGTGGTGCAATGTTTATCATCCTTTTTTTTATTATTACTATTCTTGGAGCTGATAAAGCCAACCTTTTTTTTTCTGGAATTCATATAAAGATAGCTTTTCTATGTTTGTTTTTTTTACTTTATTTTTGAGCTTTTCAGTGGGAAAATAAAAATTTCATCTTTGGAGATGGTTTTCTTTTCTCTTTTTTTTATAGGGTCGATATTTTCTTTATATGATTCAAAAAATGTACTGGTGAGTTCTTATTATATTGTTTGGATAATGTTTAGCTTTATTGTTGTTTACGAGGTTTTTAAAGCTATAGCCAGACGCTATGGTTACTTAGTCTTGAGAGATGTTTATATTTTTTCTTTTCGATTTCAAATATTGTTATCGGTGTTTATGTTTTTTTTAATGAGGCCAGATAATGGTAGAGTAAGTTTATTCTATTATGAGCCTTCTTATTTTTCAATTGCTGCGATTCCGTATTTATGTATTGTTTTCGGAAGCTTCTTCGATAAAAAAGTAAAGACTATGTTTTTAGATGTTGTCTTTGTTTTTCTTCTTCTAGTTGTTGGTAAGTCAGCCAACTTAATGTTGATCATAGCTTTATCTATATTTTTCTCCTTTATCATTTCTAATGATATGAGTGTTTTGAAAAAGATAAAAATGGTTTTTTTTCTTCTTGTTTTTTCTTTTTTTGGATTGTTTTTAATGTATTTTTTCGATAAAGGAGGCCTTGTTATTAATAGTATTTTAAATGTTATAAATTCTGAGGACTCAATAGAGGCGCTGATTTTAAGGATGGGAAATCGATGGCCAAGGCTTGAAATTACGTTAGATGTATTACGAAATGTTTTTCCTTATGGTATTGGTCCTGGTAGTTTTAAATTTTTCACGATAGATTACACTTCTGGGATTGATTTCCGTGATACTGCACAGTGGCTTAACCCTGTAGGCTTACCTGCTATTAATATCTTTTTTGAAGTTCTTGTTGAGTGTGGTGTTCTGGGCGCTTTAGGGTTTTATGGGATATGTATTATCCCTCTCATCGCGGCTATAAAGAATGGGAACTCTGTTATTATATGTACGATTTTGGTTTTTTTGATTTCATTGTCTTTTGAATCTAGTTACTTGAGATTATATTTCTGGGCTTTCTTAGGTATATCATATGGAGTATCCTTATATGATAAAGAAAATCGTTTTTGATGGGCGGTGGGATCGTGGTGGAATTGGGCGTTTTAGTAGAGAGGTTAGAGATTCGAACACAATATGTGTTCTAACTAAAATAGAAGGAGCTTTATCTCAAGCTCTCTCAGTTAAAGATTTATTTTCTTTGTCTAAAATTACATTAAGAGGTGATTACTTTATTAGCCCTGGTTATAACTGTCCTCTTTTTTCGGCTGGTAGGGCAATCGTTACTATTCATGATTTGATGCATCTGAAATTTTCAGCGTATTTAGGTATAAAAAACAAACTTTATTATGAACTTATTGTTAAACGTACAGTGCGAAGCGCGCCTCTTGTTTTTACAGTATCTGAGTTTACCCGCCAAGAAATATCAGAATGGGCCGATGTGCCTCTTGAAAAAATTGCCGTTGTTCCAAATGGTGTAGATCACGAGTTTTATCATATGGCTGTAGAGCCGATGGTAAGAAATAGGCCTTACTTTTTCTATGTTGGTAATAATAAATCTCATAAAAATTTACATCGCTTAATTCAATCTTTTGCATTGTCTGGTATATCGAAAGACATGGACTTACTGCTTTCGTGCGGTGTGACTTCTGAGCTTAGTCAGCTAGTAATAGAGTTGGGTTTATCTAATGTTGTGGTGTTTCTTGATGGAATAGAAGAAGCTTTGCTTCCTGGTTATTATAAGGGGGCGATTGCTACGGTGGTTGCAAGTTTGTATGAAGGTTTTTGTTTACCAATTCTTGAGTCTATGGCAGTTGGTACACCTGTAATTACTTCAAATATTACGGCTATGCCTGAAACAGCAGGTGGTGCTGCCATATTAGTCGACCCTTATGATATCCAGTCTATCCAGCAAGCACTAAGAACTATTTGGCAAAATGATACGCTGCGCTCAGAGTTAGTCGAAAAAGGATTATTACGAGCGCAAGAATTTTCTTGGAGTCGTTCTCGTGCTCTTTGGGATAACGCTTTAGCCCCTATACTGGAGAAAACATGAAAGTCGCCATTGTGCATTATTGGTTGTTGAACTGTCGCGGTGGCGAGAAAGTAGTTGAAGCTCTTTGTGAGCTTTATCCTGATGCTGATATTTATACCCATGTTTATGATCCAGTTTCTTTTAAAGACAGTGTAATTAGTCACCATACGGTGAAGCAAAGCTTTATCAGTAAGCTGCCTTTTGCTAAGAAAATGTATCAAAATTATTTGCCTTTGATGCCTCTTGCATTAGAGCAGTTTGACTTATCAGATTATGACTTAGTTATCTCGAGTGAGTCTGGGCCTGCCAAAGGCGTGATTCCAGCACCAGGGCAACCTCACATCTGTTACTGCCATTCACCCATGCGTTACGCTTGGGATATGTATCATGAGTATCGAAATCAAGCTGGATGGTTAAAAAAGATGATGATGGTACCTTTACTGCACTATATTCGTCGTTGGGATCAGCTCAGTTCAATGTCTGTTAGTCATTTTGTCGCGAATAGTTCGTTTGTTGCTGGTCGAATCAAAAGTTTTTACAACAGAGATGCTGATGTTATTCATCCTCCTGTTGATTTTGAAGAGTTTCAGCCTTCAGGAAAAGATCCTGAAAATTATTACTTATTATTAGGGCAACTAGTTCCTTATAAGAGAGCTGACATTGCTGTTCGAGCATTTAATAAGTCAGGTCGCAGGCTTAAGGTTGTTGGTGAAGGTGAGCAGTTTGACGAGCTAAAAAAACTGGCCAATGATAATGTTGAATTGCTAGGACGTCAGGCGTTTGCTGAGATCAAACATTTATTCGCTAATTGTAAGGCTTTAATATTTCCAGGCGTTGAGGATTTTGGAATTGTTCCTTTAGAAGCTATGGCATCAGGTCGACCTGTTATCGCTTATAAAAAGGGTGGAGCTTTAGAAACGGTAAGTGAAGGTCTATCGGGGTTGTTTTTTGATGAGCAAACTGAAGAGTCACTAAATAATGCAGTCCAGTTGTTTGAAGAAACATCAGATGGCTTTAAGCCGGAGATTATACGAGAGTATGTTGAAAAATTTAGCAAAACTAATTTTAAAAAGAGAATATCTAGTTTTGTGAAAGCTAAAACCTCTTAATAGCTTGACTCCGTTATTTTTAAGAATGCCGCTTTATGCGGCATTCTTATGTATAAAACCTTTCCAAAATGTCAGTAAGATAATTCTTAGGTCAAGCCATACAGACCAATGTTCAATGTAATAAAGGTCACATTCTATACGTTTCTCTAGATCAGTATCACCTCGCCAGCCGTTGATCTGTGCCCAACCAGTAATACCGGCTTTTACCATATGTTTTTTCATATAGCCGGGTATTTCGTGTTTGAACTGATCAACAAAAATTGTTCGCTCCGGTCGAGGGCCAACAATAGACATATCTCCTTTTAGTACGTTAATAAATTGAGGTAGCTCGTCTAGGCTGGTTTTACGGATAAAGGCACCGAATTTGGTGACAGACATGCTAGTTGCCCCTCCCCATTTGACCCCATCTTTTTCACTGTCTACTGACATGGAGCGAAATTTCAGCATATCAAATGGACGACCATTCCAGCTAACCCGCTCTTGTCGATAGAAAATAGGGCCAGGGGAAGATAGCTTTACACCAATAGCAACAAATAAAAGAATAGGGCTAATACAGAGAAGAATAATAGCTGAAAGGAGTTTGTCTTCTAGTGATTTCAAAAATCGGTTTCTACCTTCCAACATATGAGAGGTAGATAAGTTGATAATAGGCAAGCCTGCAATTTCTGTCATTGAATGGTTAAGCAGCTGGAAGCCGAAAATATCCGGTACCATCCGAATGGTTACAGATGTTTTGGTGAGAACGTTTTGGACCTTTTTCATCTGCTCTACTTCTGTCATAGGCAGAGCTATCCAAACTTGGTCTATATGGAGATCTGCAACTGTTTTGTCTAAGTCTTCTAAATTACCTAGATAGTTAAGGTGACCGCTGTTTTCTTCTTCAGAAAGGGCGCCATTGTCAGAAATATAGCCTTTAACAACCAGGCCCATACTGGGTTTTTCTATTAGTTTTGTTGCCACTTCTTGTGCTAACTCGCCATGGCCTATGATGATGACATATCTGACATTTTTCCCCTTTGCTCTCAATACACCTAAGCTTTTACGCAGTGTAAAGCGGTACAGCAAAATAAGAATGCATGAGCTTATAGGCCAGCTAATAACCCATATGCGCGAGAAAAGCTCTGAAGATTGTGTGGCAAAAACACTGAGGATAAGAAGGATAAAGCTTAAACAGATGGCGCCGGTTACACACCTTATTTCAGTGAAAAATGAGATACCACGCCATGCTCGGTATGCCCCAGACGCAGATAAAGAGAGCAGGCTAAGTAAGATACCTATTAAGAATACGCTTTTATAGTCGTAGCTTAAATTTAAATGGGAGAAGCGTAACCAAAAGCAAAGGAGTCCTGAAACGAGTAAGGCGATGACATCAAGTGCTCTTAAGGTAAGGGCAATGGAAGCACTGTGTTCTTTAAGTGAGTATCCTGATTTCAACTTCTTTCCTACTTTTTTATCACAAAATTAGCTATTTATAATATCAGCAATAGGCCAGTAATATCAGTAAGATAATAAAGGGAATATCGTTTTTAGACAATTTAAACGGCTAGGTAGGCACTAAGCTGATCCTCTGTATAGGAGGATGCTTTAACTGTGGCTGACCATGGGTTCGTGATGAAAATGGAGGAGAGTAGAAAAAAAATGGCTACCGCGTGGTAGCCATTTAGTTCGATATGGTAATGCTCTGTGTTTAAGTGCCGCGTTTGATGGAGTAGGGGCTGAGTCACCACTAGCGTCGTATGCTAGGACTGCTGGGATGTATCGCTCGTATTTAGAGCTAACAGGCATAAGTTGCAGGCTGTGCTTCACTTCTGCTTTGGCCTATATATTGGTTATAATCAATTACTTGTGTGCCGTATCGTATCAGTAATTCTGTTGTAATGGTCTAATGATCTTGGAAGGTCCTATAGCCTATAATTAACTTTAATA
>JBQEFB010000038.1:0-27627 GCA_052107635.1 Marinomonas sp.
CTAGATTAGCAGATCTGGCCGTATCGTTTTAGGAGCTGATATAAGAGCGCTTACGTATGGTCGACAGTTGTTTTACGCCTCTACTGCGATTAGTTCTTCTATTCAGGTACAAAAATAATTAGCTAAGGGTACTGCTGTTGTATTAGATCGTTATTGGCTATCGACTCAGGTCTATCATAGTTGGCGTACACAAGGGGCGCACTTCAAATTATCAGAAATTGAGGGCGTGCTATTGAAACCTGATTTAACAGTTTATTTGGAGTTGTCACTTGAAGATCGAGTTAAATGCTTGGATGGCCGAGTTGACAATCCGGAAGAGGATCGCCAAACAACTGATTTAGTTACAAACCAAAAGCTTAATGAATTATATAATTCTTATTCGGGTACAGCTTTCGTTGGTTGAAGGTTGATGCTGCTTTAAATACTGATGAGATAGTAGATGAAGTGATTCAATACATTATAAATAGAATGTTTTAAAGAATAGTAGACGTGATTTCATAAAGCGCACCTTCCATAGCAGGGTCACTCATGTTGTACCAATGCTGCATGCAGTGAATACGAAACATGGTGGATAACGGATACGGTCTTCTTCCTTTTCCTGTTTTGGGGTAAAAAGGCTCAATCACGGCTTCAAGCTGGTCCCAAGGCATCAACTCATCCATCCGAGAAAGGAAAATTTCTTTGCGTGTTTTACGACGCTTGTTGTTGAATTCGCTGTCGGCAAAAGTGAGTTGATGTGACATGGCACCTACCTGAATAGTTTGGTCGATCTACTAGCTACTCGGTTAAGTTAATGAAATAGCTACCAAATAATTTATCTGAAGGTTTCTACTGCTTAAAAGTAACATCATGATTCGCAAACTATCCTCATACAGAGAAGGGGATATACACTTTAAAAGTGCTTTTATTTTATAAAACTTACCTATAATCGATTTAAATTTATAAAGTAATTTTCTTATCTAATGTATCAATTAAATAAATTGATACAGCCCTAACTCCTATTACATTAAAAAATCACTTAATGTTACGTTGACGAGATAAGTAAAGATGTCTCTAAATTTAGAGTATAGATTTCTATAAATTGAAATTTCTATATAAATCAATGCTTTAGTTGAATTACAATTTAGTTATATTAGGTAACAAAAGGTGCATTTTGTTACCTAATGTTTTATATTTAGTGCAGTATAGAGTTCTAATCGATAGATATGAGGGGTTATCATGGCCAAAGATCTAAAATCTCAAGAATACAAAGATGTTAGTCTTAACAGTGATGATGTTTCTCAGTTTTCCCATTTTGCTCGGAAGCTTCTTTCTGATTCACTCCAAGCTACCGCTACACTTAGTAACTATGCCTATTCATATCGAATGTTCGAGGAGTGGTTGTTAGCTACTGGTGTGAATAATGTACCAACTCATATAGATCTCTGTAATTTTTTGGCCGCACAGTACGAAGGACATTTCACTGAACGGCATCCTGAGACCAAAAAATTATTGCCGACGAAGGGCGGTCAGATTAGTGTTGCTACATTAGAAAACAGACGCTGGGCTATTATTGAAGCTCTTAAAGTGAAACGCGTTTTTTTTTCAAAGGAAGATGCCTATGAAATCGAGAGATTCATGAAGGCATTAAGAATGGGGGGAGAACAAGAAAGACCCAAGAGTCGTCGTGGTCAAGCGGCGCCTCTACGTCCTGAAAACGTTGATGCAATATGTAGATCACTCACTTTAGCAAAAATGCCTCATTTTAAGCGAATTCGTGATTTGGCTATAATAGCAATAGCTCGCACCACTGGATCGCGTGAATCTGAAATGTTCGGCCAATATGGATTGCGAATTAAAGATATTGAAATCCAAAAAAAATCGTTAAAAGTCACCAGAATGGTGCTAAAAGGGGGGAATAGAACACGAAATGCTGTCAACTTTATTTTGCCTACAAAGACCGCCTATTGCCCAGTTAAAGCTATTAAGAACTACCTGAGCTTCATTTCAAATCTACCAGGCATGACAGATACTAATGCTTTTTTTATCCGATGCAGCACAAACGGACTTCCCATAAAACAATCCAAAGACAGTGGTTTATACCCAGGACTTGGCCCTAAAAAATTTGATCAGCTGATAAGAAGCTGGGCTCATAAAGCTCAAATAGATGACTTGGATATTCAGCAGTTAAGCGGACATTCCTTTCGTGTGGGCCTAGATGTATACCTTCTTGAAAAAGGTGTTGATCCAGTTAAGATTTCTGAAATTACTAAGCAGGAAGTCTCAACTGTGTTGAAATACGGACGATCACGAACTCCTATCGGATTTTCGGGGCATATTTAGGTAAATAGAGAGGGAGCATATGAGCAAGCTCCACTCATGAGATAATTCATTCATCTACGCTGCTCAATAACCTTCCTCAATGAGAGAGCTGTTGGCTCGACAGGCAATACAGGAGTCACGATGCGACTTTCAAACTATTGTTTTAATTACCTTTATGCTCCCTCTATCACCGCTTCAAGCTGATTCCACTGCATCAGTACATCCATTTGAGTCAAGAAAATCTCTTTACGTGTTTTATGAATTCGATGTCGGAAAAAGTGAGTAGATGTGGCATGACTAGGCTCGAAGATTAAAGGTTAATTGTCTTATGAGGTGGACATTGTTCGCATTTTCTTAACGCAAATATCATTTTTAAACTGTGGATAAATTAATCAGATTCTTTACCAGTAGAAAGTAGCTACCAACTCACAAGTGACTAAGTTTCTAATCTTAAGAATTGCACTTTCGTTGATTTGGGTTGAAAATCGGTGAGCTTGATTAAAGCCCTTACTAAATAAAATGGCATTTTTATTCGGATTAAACTGCTCTTAATTGCCATTTAAAAAATAGCCATAAACCAAAAGACAGTACAGCGAAAAAGTCAAAGCGCACAGGACGCGATTAATCTGAACTAACGAATCACTTGGAATAGAATGGAATAACGCATATGGAAGTAGTGCAGCGCTATTGGATGCTCGAACTAATTGCTTTTTGGGAAGGGCAAATAAATACCAAACCACTTATGAACGCATTAGGGTTAACGCGTCAAAGTGTGAGCCATCTACTTAAACAGTATCAAGAGGCATATCCCTACGCTCTCTTGTACGACACCACTCTTAAGTCTTATCAAATAACCGAGAACTTTGTTCCTCATTATATTGATCTGACCCTAGATGAGTATTTCGCATGGTTGCATTTTGGCAATATCCCCACCTTTCCTGAAGAACCTGCTCAGCGTACTCAGCATCGAATTTCACCACTACCACGATTTGTTTCACCCCAAGTAATGCGACCCTTACTCAAAGCCGTAAAAGAAAAATCCGCCGTAGATTGTGAATACCTGTCCGTTTCTAGCAGCGACCCACAAGGCCGCTTGCTGTATCCCCATTCTTTTGTGAACACAGCGAATCGCTGGCATGTCAGGGCGTATTGTGCATTACGACAACGTTATCTCGACTTCGTCTTAAGCCGCTTTCAAAACATAGATTACGACGGAGGCGTGAGTGAATTTACTCAGGATCAAGATGACGACTGGAATACCCAAGTTACCTTAATCCTAGCGCCAGATTCACGCCTTAATGACAAACAAAAACGCGTACTAGAAAGCGATTACGGCATGAAAAATGGCCAGCTCCATATAGAGACCCGTGGCTGTCTCGTTAAATACACACTCGATGATCTACAGATTAAAACCAAAATGCTCGAAGCAAACCCACAAGCCCAACAGCTAGTGTGTGTTAATTATGGCGACATAAAAAAGTGGATGTACGACTGATATCACCACTTTTAACGTGACTCAGGTCATAACCTGTAAAGTTTCTTTACCTGTAAAAAATGACAGTATTGTCGGACAAGAAGAACCACGGCACAGTGAGCTAACTCGGTTAAAACGGATTTAAGGAATAGTAATGGAACAGACGAAAATAGCCTCATATTTCTTTTACTGGGGAAAGGCCCAGAAACAAGAAATCGAAGCAAAAGGTGATCCTTACCACCTATTGCCTTACCACAGTTTGGATGTGGCGGCTGTGGGTTCAATATTGTTTTCGCCTACTACTGAGTTAGCCAAAAATATGGCTGAATTTCTAGGTTTAGAACCACAAGAAATGACTGACTTATTTGTCTTTTTCCTCACCTTACATGACCTTGGTAAATTTGCCTCTGCTTTTCAAGCGCTTTATAAGGATGAACTGAACTATCTATTCGCTGCTAGCCCTAATCGCCAATACGAAGGGCGAGAGTTTCGGCATGATCTATTAGGGCTTTATTTTTGGGATAAGATAAAGGAGTTAGAGGAGCTATATCCTCGGCCTTTACGCAATGACGAAGAGGGTGAATGTTTACAGACGCTAATGGTCTTTATGGATTGTGTGCTTGGTCATCACGGAAAACCAATCAATATAAGTAAGCGTGAAGAATTATTTCCCTACGTGGAGCGTAAAAAAAATACCTTAGCAGCAACTCAGTTCGCCTTAGATGCCTTAGCGTTGATTCGGCCTAGGTTACCTATTGATAAGCTGATTAGTCCAGAATGGCGTCGAAAACTAAAGCAAGTCAGTTGGACGTTGGCGGGTGTGGCTGTATTGGCAGATTGGGTAGGCTCAGATCAAAATTTTTTCACCTATTGCTCCACCCCTATGTCACTGGATAAATATTGGATCATTGCGCAACAGCGAGCAAAAGCTACGCTCAATGCCACCGAGCTAGTAAACACTTTTAATAAAACGCCCTTTAAATCTATTCAAGAACATTTTGGTTTTATCCCAACACCACTGCAACAATGGGCGCAAGACGTTGAAATAGACAACAGTCCCCAACTCTTTATTCTTGAAGATGTAACAGGTGCAGGGAAAACAGAAGCTGCGTTGGCACTAACTCATCGTTTACTTGCCGCCGATGCCGCTGATGGTTTTTATTTTGGTTTGCCTACCATGGCGACCTCGAACGCCATGTATAAACGCGTATTTGATAGCTATCAAATGATGTTTCAAGCGGATGAAGCAAAACCTAGTATTGTATTGGCTCATGGTGCAAGAGAAATGAATGAGCTGTTTCAATCAAGTGTCTTATCTTCATCAAAAGCCGATTGTGACTATTCATCTAATGATCAAACCGCTACAGCACAATGTAATCAATGGCTAAGCGATTCTCGTAAAAAAGCATTATTAGCTCCTATAGGAGTAGGTACGATAGACCAAGCGTTACTGTCTGTATTGCCGCGACGGCATCAATCTTTACGTCTGCTCGGGTTGCATCGAAAAGTACTTATTTTTGATGAAGTACATGCTGCTGACGAGTACATGTTTGAGTTGTTAGAAAGTTTGCTGTCTTTGCACCTTCATCAAGGTGGTAGTGCTATTTTATTGACGGCAACTTTATCGATGGAACAAAGACAAAGGCTTGCGAAAATTTGGTTAAAAGAGAGTCAGAGTTCGAATCTAATACCAAAAAACT
Organism: Marinomonas sp.; assembly: GCA_052107635.1. Taxonomy (GTDB): domain Bacteria; phylum Pseudomonadota; class Gammaproteobacteria; order Pseudomonadales; family Marinomonadaceae; genus Marinomonas. The sequence continues at coordinate 5,476 of JBQEFB010000038.1, forward strand.
ATCATTTCCCTCTAGCAACCAAAGTGTCGCTTTCTTCGGAAACACCATTAATTGAACATGAGTTAGAAAGCCGATCTGATGTGAGTCGCTTTGTTGCTGTTGAGCATCTAGATAATGAAGGCGCGGTTGTAGCCAAAGTCTTGGAATCGGCAGAAAAAGGGCAATGTGTTGTCTGGATTCGTAACTCTGTCGATGATGCGTTAAAGGCTTATGAAATGCTCTGCGCACGTATGGGTAATCCAGAAAATGTACTCTTGTTCCACAGCCGATTTATTCTTGAAGACCGCCAACGGATTGAACAAAAAGTCTTGGCGTACTTTGGTAAAAGTAGTGGTGCTGAACAGAGAGTAGGGAAAATACTGATATCGACTCAAGTATTTCAAGAAAGTCTCGACGCTGATGCAGATCTAATGATTTCGGATATTTGCCCAATAGACGACTTGATTCAACGTGCAGGGCGTTTGCATCGACATACTAGAAATGAAAATAGAGTTTACCAATCAGGCATTATCGACAGTAGACCACCACCTGTTTTATACCTGCATGCTCCAACATGGTCGGATATGCCAGAAGTTGATTGGTTAGCGAATCATTTTCTCAATACTCAATACGTTTACCGTTCACCTGGGCGTTTGTGGTTAGGTATGAGAAAACTTAGAGAGCTGGGGGGAATTAAGATGCCTGACAATGCACGAGAACTTATTGAAGCTGTTTATTCCAGTGATGCTTTTGATCAAATTCCTACGTCTCTATTAAAGCTTGAGCAAGCAACGCAAGGTGATGAATTAGCCAAGGTTAATAAAGCAAAATCGAACCGATTAAAATGGCAGGAATATGGTTACAGTGATAACAGTAACCAATACTGGTTTGATGATGATTCAGATATCAGCACTCGATACAGTGATATAGAAACAGTCAATGTGCTGCTGTTGAAAAGGGACGTTAACGGCAAACTCAAACCACGGATCGACCATCTACAATTTGCCGTGCAATTAAGTACCTTAAAACTCTCTAAAAATAAATACGCGGCGAAACTCACTCAATTATCTGAGCAAGAGCATGATGAGTTTGTGTCGACTTATCGAGCAGCCAAATACTTACAAGCATGGCTACCAGAAGAAGATAAAAGATTTGAATACCGCGATACATTTGGATTTAAAGAAATGAATGATAAGGACATATTATGAATTTAATTAAAGATCCTTGGTTGCCTATGCGGCTGCAAGATGGATCGGAGCAGGTGCTCCCCATGAGCCATATTGGCCGAGCCGATGTGATGGATTTTGCTTTACCTAGGGCAGACTTTCAAGGCGCTGCTTATCAGTTTGCCATTGGTTTATTGCAAACTGTATTGGCGCCAGAAGGCCAAACGGAATGGGTTAACTTGTTTGAAACACCACCTTCTCAAGAAGCGTTGGAAAAAATATTTCAACGAGTAGAGCATGCTTTTAACGGCGAAGGTGATGGTCCTTTGTTTATGCAAGATTTTGAGCTGCTAGAAAATCAAAAGCCCACCACAGTCGCGGGGTTATTAATTGAAGCCCCTGGTGAGAACGGTATTAAGAATAATACTGACCATTTTATAAAGCGCGGTATTGGTAAACAGATGTCATTAGACATGGCTTTGTTGGCTTTATTTACGTTACAGATGAATGCGCCTGCTGGTGGAGCTGGTCACCGAGTTGGATTACGAGGAGGTGGGCCGTTAACGACCTTGATATTACCTTCTATCGAGAATGCTAATTTGTGGCAAAAGTTATGGATGAATGTCATTAATCGCGAAGAATGGGTCTACGATGATCCCAATTTTAGCGATGGTTCTGTTTTTCCTTGGTTAGCGTCAACGAGAACAAGTGAGAAAAAAGGCTCTGAAATCTATGAAAGTAGCGTACATCCATTACACATGTATTGGGCTATGCCCCGCCGTATTCGTCTTGATATTCAAAGTAAAGAAGGTGTGTGCGAAATATCCGGTCAAGCGACATCAAAACTTGTAACGGATTATCGTACCCAAAACTACGGTCATAATTACTCAGGTAATTGGTCTCATCCCTTTACGCCTTATAAAGGTGATCCGAAGAAGCCAGATGCAGAATGGTTGTCCGCCAAAGGCCAACCGGGTGGTATTCATTACAAAATCTGGGATGCGTTGAATTTTTCGAGTACAGAGTTAGCTCAATCCTGTGCAGCGGTGATGACGCATTTTCAGCATATAGCTCCGAATTATCCTGGCGCCTTAAAGCATATTCGACCGCGTCTTTGGGCATTTGCCTATGATATGGACAATATGAAAGCGCGTTGTTGGTATAGCACGACTATGCCGTTGTTTCAGTTTGATGCTGAAGATCAAAATATCCTAATGGTTGAAGTAAAGAGGCTGCAAAAACTCGCTTCAGATGCGTTATGGCATTTACGCTCCGAGATCAAAGCGGCGTGGTTTGAAAGCCCAAGTGACGCCAAAGGGGATATGTCTTTTATTGATTTGGAATTTTGGCAGCGTACAGAAAACTTATTTTTTGATGCAATTGCCAAGTTAATGGAAGAAGTGGAAGGCGAAAGGCAACAGCTTTCTACCGAATCTGCAAAAGCATGGCTAACGAAGATGCAATTTGTCGTATTGGACTTGTTTGATGAATATGCATTGTCTGAACTAGGCGCTGAGCGAAGCATGATAAAGCGCATCGCAGCAAGGCGAGCTTTATCGGGCTGGTTGTTTGGTGGAAAAGACATAAAGAAATTTAAGACAGATCACAATATTGGAACGAAAAAGGAGGTGAGTTAATGGACGATCAACAATGCAAATACACCGTCGAGCGCTGGTGGAGCAGTATGTTCTTAGATGTGAAAATATTAAAAGACAAACATATACAGCCTGCGCCAACATCTTACAAAGCAGAACTGAAACGCTGTAACTCAGTAGATGAAGCCATGTTGCAAGAAGGCTTTCGATCTTTATGGATGCCGGTATTTGACGAGCTACAGGATTTATCAGAAGAGAAGCAAACTCAAAAGCTAGAAGCATGGGCAACTGTTGCGGCCGTATTAGTGCATATTAAAAAAGACAATGGCGAAAAGCTTGCTGTTCAAGCAGGTAAAAAAGTAGATAAACAAGGTGCGGCAACAGATAAATCGATTGTGAGTGAATTGCGCTTTGCCAAACTTCAAAATGCACCAACGCCAGATGAGTTTTTAACACGGCTACGCCGAATTATTCAGCAGCTGGATGGCAAGGTGTCTCCTGTGAGAGTGGCTGAAGATATCCTGAAATGGTTCGATGAACATTATTCTTGGCAGCCACGCAAAGCAGATAAGCGAATTACTGTGCAATGGGCGATGGATTATTACCAGTCAGCCAGTCAAAAACCAAACAAGTCAAAAATTAACTAAAAAGGGATTTACCATGAGCCAATTTATTCAATTACACATACTTACTTCTTACGCGCCATCTAATCTGAATCGTGATGACTTGGGTCGTCCTAAGACAGCAAAAATGGGGGGCTTTGATCGCTTACGTGTCAGTTCACAAAGTTTAAAGCGTAACTGGCGTTGTTCTGAGGTTTTTGAATCGTCTTTAGCCGATAATATCGGTAAACGTACTAAACGATTTGGTCAGCAATTGTTTGACTTAATGATTACGAAAGGCGTTTCAGAAAAGAACGCCAAAGTATGGGCGGCAGAAATAGCAGGGGTCTTTGGTAAAATCAAAAAAGACTCGTTAGAGATTGAACAGCTTGCGCATATTAGCCCCGAAGAAAAAACTGCGGCATTTACATTAGCGACAACACTGGCTGAAGAAAGCCGTAAGCCAGAAAAAGAAGAGCTAAATTTGTTGCGTAAAAATCAAAGCGCGGTTGATATTGCTTTATTTGGTCGTATGTTAGCGTCTAGCCCTCGATTTAATGTGGAAGCTGCTTGCCAAGTAGCTCACGCCTTGAGTGTGCATAGCGTTGTGGTTGAAGATGATTACTTCACCGCTGTAGATGATTTGAACGATGGTAAAGAAGATTCTGGCTCTTCTCATATTGGTGAGTCGGGATTTGCAGCGGCACTCTTTTATAACTACATCTGCATCAACAAGTCACAGCTTATTGAGAACCTAGATGGTAATGAAGAGTTAGCCAACAAAGCCATTCAGGCATTGACGGAAGCAGCGGTAAAAGTCTCGCCAAAAGGCAAACAAAATAGCTTTGCATCCCGTGCATACGCTAGTTATGTAATGGCAGAAAAAGGCGAACAGCAACCTCGCTCTTTATCGGCCGCTTTCTTAAAGCCTGTGGCAGGTGGTGATCAAGCGCTAGATGCTATTAAGGCACTTAATAAACAGGCTGAAAATTTTGATAAAGTTTATGGGGAATGTGCAGAGGCGCGTTATTCCATTGATGCGGTTAATGGAGAAGGCTCTTTTGAAGAACTAAAAGTGTTTGTTGCACAATAGGGAATCTACATTATGAAGGATTATTTGGTATTTAGGCTTTATGGCCCCATGGCAAGTTGGGGTCAACCTGCTGTGGGTGGAGACAGAGCCACAGCGATATCGCCAACACGCTCAGCGATTCTTGGCTTACTAGGTGCTGCGCTTGGTATAAAGCGCGACGATGCAGCGCAATTAGAGTCACTGCATTCGGTTGTTAAGATGGCAACCAAACAAATGACGCCAACCAGTTTATTGCGGGATTATCACACTAGCCAAGTGCCATCCCGAAATAACAAGTATGTTTATCGCACCCGCAAAAATGAATTGCTTGATGAGCCCAAAGATAAATTAAACACAGTACTATCAACACGAGACTATCGTTGTGATGGCATTTGGATTGTAGCGATTACATTGATGGAAAACAGCGTTTTCTCCTTAGATCAATTACAACAAGCATTGCGTAAACCTGTTTATGTCTTATCGCTAGGTCGAAAGTCGTGCCCACTGGCGGCCCCTCTATTGCCAGAAGTCTTACATCAAGTGAGTCTAAAAGAGGCGCTTGATCATTCTTTCCCAAGCATTATGCAAAGCGAAAAAATGGACTCTATCTGGTTGCGTCCAAGTAAGTTTTTTACCTATACGTGGGAAGGTGAGGCTGGTGAAATTGATGGTGAAACGGTGCTTACCACCCATCCATGGGATAATCCAATTAATCGTGATCGCTGGCAGTTTAAACAACGTGTGATGCACCAAATTACGATACAGGAGCCTTAAACATGTATTTGTCTAAAGTGTCATTTCAGGCATCACAGCAAGCGAAGCAATTGTTATTAGGGTTTGGTGGTAAAGGTGTGTATTCCGACCATCAAATATTATGGCAACTATTTACTGAAGAAGAGCAACGTTCATTTTTGTTTCGACAAGAGCAAGAAGGAGGAGCTAAAACCTTCTTTGTTCTGTCAACGGTTGAGCCAACAGTTGACAATAGTATTTTTCGAGTTCAGAGCAAGTTATTCATGCCGAAGCTACAATATGGGCAACGGCTTAGTTTTAAATTAAAAGCCAATCCAACCGTCTGTGTAACTGATGAGCATGGAAAATCTAAGCGGCATGATGTCATGATGCATGCTAAACGTATGGCTAAAGGTCGCGGAATAGAAGATAGCGAAGAGGTTCGTCTTTTGATGGAGCAAGCAGCCCAGGAATGGTTGGCTAATCCAAAACGCTTAGATAACTGGGGTTTTACATTGGATTTTTTACCAGAAGTTCAAACGTATCTACAGCATAGTAGTAACAAAAGCCACAAGGACAAAATTCACTTTTCAAGTGTGGATTATCAAGGTGTTTTAACAGTACAAGACCCAGAGCTTTTTCTTTCTCAATTGGAAAAAGGCTTTGGCAGAGCGAAGTCGTTAGGATGCGGATTGATGTTAGTTAAACCGATATAACAAGTATAGAGTCTAATAATAGGCTCTTCTTCAACTAACTTAAGGAATGAGAAAGATGAAGTCAAAGCCAAAATTACAAGTGCTCGAACAAGATATTAGTACTCTTACAAAGGATGGTTTGGAGTACATTTGTATCACCGATATTGCACGATATAAAAACTCTGCTCGCACGGGGAGTATTATCGGCAACTGGTTGCGAAATCGTAATACCATCGAATTTCTTGGTATTTGGGAAAAGTTGAATAATGAATGTTTTAATGTCATCGAATTCGATGACATTAAAACAGAAGCGGGGCTGAACTCCTTTACTTTGACAACAAAAGAGTGGGTAGCAAAAACATCTGCTATTGGTCTTGTCTCCAAAGCGGGTCGCTATGGTGGAACCTATGCACAAAAAGACATTGCATTTGAATTTGCAAGTTGGGTTTCTGTAGAGTTTAAACTTTATCTTATTAAAGAGTTTCAGCGCCTTAAAGAGCAAGAATTCCGGCACTTAGGGTGGGATATTCGTCGTAATCTAGCAAAAGTAAACTACCTTATTCATACCGATGCCATCAAAGAAAATCTCACTCCTGATTCATTAACGCAGCAGCAAATTCAATGTATTTACGCGCATGAAGCTGATGTGTTAAAGGTTGCTCTATTTGGTGTGACGGCTAGGCAATGGCGAAATGGCAACCCTTCGCTAAAGGGTAATATACGAGACCATGCTAACGTTCATCAACTTGTTTGTTTGGCTAATTTAGAGTCTCTTAATGCCCATTTTATTGAGCAAGGTATTCAACAATCGGAAAGGGTGGTTAAGTTAAATGACTTAGCTATTCGACAAATGGGCATATTGACCACGAATGCGTTAGCAATACAGTTCCAACAAGGAGTGAAATAATGGGAGGTTTTATCCCTTTAAAGCCTATTCCCATTAAAGATCGTAATTCCATGGTATTTGTAGGAATGGGGCGAATTGATGTTCGTGATGGCGCTTTTGTTGTTATCGATGACGTGAATGGTGAGCGCATGCATATTCCCGTAGGCTCATTAGCTTGTTTGATGCTAGAACCAGGGACAAGAATTAGCCATGCAGCTATCAAACTTGCTTCAATTACTGGAACCTTAGTTATTTGGGTTGGGGAGGCAGGTGTCCGGCTGTATTCCGCAGGACAGCCTGGAGGTGCAAGATCTGATAGATTACTGTACCAAGCGCAACTTGCTTTAGATGAATCATTGCGATTAAAAGTGGTTCGAAAAATGTTTGAAATTCGATTTGGTGAAGCACCACAACGTCGAAGCGTCGATCAACTTCGCGGTATTGAGGGCGCAAGAGTTCGTCAAATATACCAAATGTTAGCGAAACAATATGACGTAAAATGGAATGGTCGTCGTTATGACCCTAAAGATTGGGAAGCAGGGGATAAAATAAACCAATGTCTGAGTGCCGCAACCTCATGTTTATACGGCGTAACCGAAGCGGCTATTTTGGCAGCAGGTTACGCTCCAGCAATTGGTTTTTTACATACCGGTAAGCCACTGTCCTTTGTTTATGATATTGCTGACTTAATTAAGTTTGAAACCGTTGTCCCCGTTGCTTTTAGAGTCGCGGCCAAATCCCCTCACAAACCAGATAAAGACGTTCGGCTCGCCTGTCGAGAAGTTTTTCGTACCGAGAAGGTATTAAAGCGCTTAATACCGCTTATTGAAGAAGTGCTTGCTGCCGGTGAAATAGCGCTCCCTAAAGCTCCAGAAGATGTACAGCCACCTGCAATACCAGAGCCAGCCTCCATTGGAGATAATGGTCATAGGAGCAAATAATAATGTCCATGTTGGTAGTTGTGAGTGAAGCTGTTCCTCCTCGATTAAGAGGGCGTTTAGCTGTATGGCTTTTAGAAGTCAGGGCTGGAGTATACATCGGTGATGTCTCAAGACGAGTACGGGAAATGATTTGGGAGCAAGTAGAAGTGCTTGCAGAAGGCGGTAATGTAATGATGGCATGGGCAACCAATACAGAATCTGGTTTTGACTTTATCACCTATGGAGAGAATCGGAGAATGCCTATTGATTTCGATGGATTAAGGCTAGTGAAATTTACGCCTGATAATGAATCAAAATAGCAAAACAGCTCTTTAAAAAATTGGTAGGAATTTAAAAAGGCTATTTTTCTTTATAGAACAATAGTATACATTTAGAGCGTTCCCCGAGCACACGGGGATAAACCGGGGATAACAGTCGAATCAGTTACAGCTTACATGCGTTCCCCGAGCACACGGGGATAAACCGCTTGCGCCTTCGTTCCTGCCTACCCCTTCTATGCGTTCCCCGAGCACACGGGGATAAACCGCCAGTCTGCTACTGGGTTAAATTGGTTCGAGTGCGTTCCCCGAGCACACGGGGATAAACCGTAGATCGTTTTAGTTCTGGTACAGCTGATTGGGCGTTCCCCGAGCACACGGGGATAAACCGCTTGATGATGGCGTGGAAACACTTAGGCTATAGCGTTCCCCGAGCACACGGGGATAAACCTCAAACTGCGCGCCTGTCGAGATTGCCGCATTGGCGTTCCCCGAGCACACGGGGATAAACCGTATTGGAGCCGTAATATGCAATATTTATCTGCGCGTTCCCCGAGCACACGGGGATAAACCGATTTTGTTTCCGCCCCTTGTTCGATATGTTGAGCGTTCCCCGAGCACACGGGGATAAACCGTTATACATAGGGATGGTGAACTGTGGTCGTCTGCGTTCCCCGAGCACACGGGGATAAACCGCTTGGAGTAAGATTGAGAAATTAGTAGGTAAAGCGTTCCCCGAGCACACGGGGATAAACCGGGAACTAATCAAAGACAAGTGCACTACTTTGAGCGTTCCCCGAGCACACGGGGATAAACCGGTCGCAACAACTACCACGCTGTAGACTTGTACGCGTTCCCCGAGCACACGGGGATAAACCGCTAGTTGTACAGTTTATTGTACAGGTTCATATGCGTTCCCCGAGCACACGGGGATAAACCGTCTGGTTCAATAAGCGTGATAATACGATTGAAGCGTTCCCCGAGCACACGGGGATAAACCGCATTGGCTAGGTTCTCTCGTGTATCGATGTAAGCGTTCCCCGAGCACACGGGGATAAACCGTAGTATAGATAGCCTTTCAATAGTGTTTTCATGCGTTCCCCGAGCACACGGGGATAAACCGCTTATTTCATATTCATGCATAAAACCCTTAACGCGTTCCCCGAGCACACGGGGATAAACCGTGGCAGCAACAGAATAACATATGATTGTTTTTGCGTTCCCCGAGCACACGGGGATAAACCGCCAGCTATTCAAGCTGTTTTGTCTCATGTGATGCGTTCCCCGAGCACACGGGGATAAACCGCATTAAAACAACCTAGAGTGTAGTTATCAGAGGCGTTCCCCGAGCACACGGGGATAAACCGATACGTTAGTAATGAAGTTGCGCCGGTCGTATCGCGTTCCCCGAGCACACGGGGATAAACCGGTTGCGCTGCTGTGGTGGCAATACGTTGTACGGCGTTCCCCGAGCACACGGGGATAAACCGCCTGAGACCTTTCTTTGTTTTAAGTTGTGTGCGCGTTCCCCGAGCACACGGGGATAAACCGTTGACAATCCTTTAGTTAAATACGCAGGAGAAGCGTTCCCCGAGCACACGGGGATAAACCGAAAGTCAGGGATCGATTGAAAGAGGGATACACGCGTTCCCCGAGCACACGGGGATAAACCGCTTTGACCCGTGCATTGATACAGAATCATTTCCGCGTTCCCCGAGCACACGGGGATAAACCGCCCTCACTTGGAGGGCTTGGATTTGCTGGCTGGCGTTCCCCGAGCACACGGGGATAAACCGTCTTGCCATTAATCTCAACTGACGTTGTGCCAGCGTTCCCCGAGCACACGGGGATAAACCGATTCAGTCTCTGTAATTCATTGGCTGAATAAGGCGTTCCCCGAGCACACGGGGATAAACCGTAAATTCATCTATCAGTAAGAGAATATATTCAGCGTTCCCCGAGCACACGGGGATAAACCGAGTAATGGCAAATCCTATAGTTTTATTGCAGAGCGTTCCCCGAGCACACGGGGATAAACCGCAGCACCTCAACCACAATCATTCGGTGGAAATGCGTTCCCCGAGCACACGGGGATAAACCGATTGCAAAACGAATAGGGGGTGGGGTGTGAGTGCGTTCCCCGAGCACACGGGGATAAACCGCTTTGTGTACGGCAAGCTTGCACCGTCTGGCAGCGTTCCCCGAGCACACGGGGATAAACCGTGATCCGTACTGAAACGACACGCTCGCAATGAGCGTTCCCCGAGCACACGGGGATAAACCGACAGCAGGCGGCACTCGTTGGAATACTCCAGCGCGTTCCCCGAGCACACGGGGATAAACCGAATAATGCAACAGTCATTCATTAAGATTTACGGCGTTCCCCGAGCACACGGGGATAAACCGCTTCCTATTATCCATATCGATATAAGACTCATGCGTTCCCCGAGCACACGGGGATAAACCGTCGTCCTGTATTAGCTCGGTCGCCTCTTCGCAGCGTTCCCCGAGCACACGGGGATAAACCGCTTAGAATTGAACAGCTCCTCGTCTTCCGTGGGCGTTCCCCGAGCACACGGGGATAAACCGCCAGTTGACGAACGATAGATCGCTCCCTAACTGCGTTCCCCGAGCACACGGGGATAAACCGGAATGAAGGCAGGGGAATTCTCTTGTAAATCTGCGTTCCCCGAGCACACGGGGATAAACCGAATTTGGCGCAGCTAAGCGGTCTTTGTCTGCAGCGTTCCCCGAGCACACGGGGATAAACCGACTACATATGATATTTTTGCATAGCAAACAACGCGTTCCCCGAGCACACGGAGATAAACCGCCGAGCTGATGGCCTAGCATTTTGATGATCATGCGTTCCCCGAGCACACGGGGATAAACCGTTTTAAGAGGGAGGGAATGGGAGGGCCCCTAGGCGTTCCCCGAGCACACGGGGATACACTTGGGGCCAGCTTGAAGCCGTGATTGAGCCTTTTTATCCCAAAACAGGAAAAGGAAGAAGACCGTATCCGTTATTCACCATGTTTCGTATTCACTGCATGCAGCATTGGTACAACATGAGCGACCCCGCTATGGAAAACGCGCTTTATGAAATCACGTCCATGCGTTTGTTTACTGGATTGTCGCTGGACAGTGCTATCCCGGACCACACAACTATCATGAATTTTAGGCACTTACTGGAAAAGCATAAACTCTCTCGTCAGCTGTTCAAAGAGGCCAACAAGTGGTTGTCCAGCGCTGGGATTTATCTAAAAGAAGGCACGATTGTCGGCGCGACTATTATCGAAGCAGCCAGTTCTACTAAGAATAAAACGAAAGCACGGGACCCCGAGATGCACCAAACTCAAAAAGGAAAGCAGTGGCTTTTCGGGTTAAAAGCTCATATTGGCGTAGATGCAAGAACCAATGGTATGGACTCCTCCCCAATTCAGCGGAATTTCGGTAAATTGGGGGGCGACCAAACCAAAGGAGCCATACCATGAATAATAATACGACAATTTGTATCGATTTAGCGAAAGAAGTTTTCCAAGTTGCTATCTTCAACCAAGCTGGTAAAGCCAAGTTAAATAAAGAAGTCACAGCGAAGAAGATGTGTCTCATCATTGCCCAGTACCCTGATGCAGCGATCTATATGGAAGCGTGTGGTTCAGCACATCATTGGGCTAGACGCTTTATATCATCAGGTCATAAAGTAGGACTTATTCCTCCTCATCTTGCAGCAAAATACCGAGTGGGTAATAAGAGTGATAAAAATGATGTTCTTAGTATTTATGAGGCCAGTAAGAATCAGCAGTTGCACTGCGTTCAGATCCGCACATTAGAGCAGCAAGATATTGCTACCTTACATAAATCTCGTGAAGGCTATAAGAAAGAACGCAACCAAATTGCCAGCCGTCTTCGAGGTTTTTGTCGCGAGTATGGCGTTATTTTTTCTCTAGGTATCAGCAAGCTTCTTAAGCAAGTGCCTATGGCGCTTGAAGATGCTGAAAATGAAATGACCGTTGTTGCACGCAGAGTAATATTTAGACTGTTAGAACAACTTAGACATGTGATCACGCTTATGAAAGAGGTGTCTGATGAGATCGAAACGATAGCAAAGCAAATAGAAGCCTGCCAACGATTGGTTCAATTACCTGGTGTTGCTTGGCTTGGTGCCAGCATGATGTATGCTAAGTTTGGTTCGGCTGAGTGCTTTAGGCGTGGCCGAGATGCCAGTGCTAGCATTGGTCTTGTACCTGCGCACAGTGGCAGTGGCGGTAAGGTCACCATCGGCAGGATTACTAAACGAGGCGGATAAGTATCTGCGTACACTGATCATCAATGGGGCCCGATCTTTGGTCATTCATGTGAAAGAAAAAGCAGACGGTTTGAGTTGTTGGGTAAGGCAATTACTCATCACGAAAGGGTTCAACAAAACCATAGTGGCCGTCGCCAACAAACTGGTCAGAATGGCGACAGCCATGCTGAAAAGTGGGTTTGAATATCGTCAATCTGTCGCACAGTAACGATGATATTAAAAAAGCTAGTGAATAAAGAAAGTACCAACCGAGACAGTTAGCAATATAGATTGAACGGAATGAACAGCTAGCAAGCAAACCAAATGAAACCTGAGTAGGCCAGCGGCTCTTGAAGCCGTTATTCCGATAAGGCGTTTGGTTTACACGGCGAACAAAGCCGTTAAGGTCTGGAGTAGCTCTCCATAATAAGGCCGAATATACGAAAGCTAACGCAAGTTTGTTATGACCGTTGATAAGTATTGTTAATAAACAAGTGGAGTACGCATGATTCTTTATTGAAAAATAGGGATGCTATCGTTGCATCTCCAGAGGAGTCCATATATGACCTACAGTTTAAGTACAACAAGAAACACCCGAGAATAGACAAGCAACCTATTCGAATGGAATACATCAAAGCCGGTATCCGAGCAAAAGTAGAGCACCCGTTTCGAATCATAAAGCGTCAGTTTGGTTTTAGGAAAGTCGCCTATCGCGGCTTAAAGAAAAATGATAACAAACTGGCCATGCTGTTTGCCTTAGCTAATGTGTTTAGAGTTGACCAGATGATACGGGCAGCAAGGGGTTAATCCGTTCAAAATCCACTCAACAAGGATAAATAAGCTTGTTGAGTGGTGAAAAGCATCAAAATAGGTGGAATTCTGTGCTTTTTTATTTGGAAAATAGAGGTTGAGTGTTTTGCGTCTTCTTAATCGTAGTTTTCCTAGCTGCTAATAAAATTACTGTCTTAAAACACAGCTATAGTATAAACTATTTTCGTTACATCGACTGAAAAAAAGTAAATCTTGTAGACGAAATTGGATAAATCAAATGAAAACTTATCATACCTACAGCGCTGTAGATGTTGCATTGAGCTTGCTTAAGCATGCGAAAGAGCAAGGTAAATGTTTCTCCAATTTGCAGCTACAGAAACTGACCTATGTTTGCCATGGCCTGTCTTTGGCTCATTTTCAACGTCCTCTAGTTGTTGATGACGTATTTGCATGGAAGTTTGGTCCAGTAGTACCTTCTGTGTATTTCCGTTTTAAGACGTACGGAGCGAACGTCATTACCGAGCAGGGTGATGTGGTTCTAGATGCTGAAAGCGAATCTATCGTGAAGGATGTTGTTTCTCAACTCGGTCATTTAACTGGACCACAGTTGGTGGACCTAACGCACCGAGATGGTAGCCCGTGGCATCAAGTATGGGATGGAACGCACCAGAAAGTGATCCCAGATCATCTAATTCAATCCCACTACGCGCAAATAAAACAGTCAGGACGTACTACTAGCCTGTGAGTGATAAAGAAAAAAGTGTCGTCAGTTTCATAATTGATGACACTCCATCTGCTGAACAAGCATCCAAAACCTTCCATGATGATTACGAGTTGAGCTTTCAAGACTTCCTTGAACGTACGGTAGATGAAAGTGCAGCTGAAGACTTTTCTTATTCCAATAATGGAGTGAAAAAAGCAGGTAGAAGACTTCGTAAAAAAGAAGGTGATCTTAAGTCAGCCACCGCCACTATTCAGCAGTTCCGTGCTGCTCATGAAAAGCCTCTCAATACTATAGCCTATCTTGTTGGGCGTTGTTGTCGTGAACTCGGTATAGATGTTAAGCCAGTAACTCGATTAAAGCGTTTAGAAACTATAATCGATAAACTTCAACGTAAATCACTTGATGGCAATACAGCTAACGCAACATGTGTAACCAATATGAATGATATTGGTGGCTGTCGAGCAATATTCCCTGATTTGATGTCGTTAGAACAAGCAATATCTCAATTGCAAGGAACTGTAGAAAAGGTAGGGCGAGTTAGAATTAAAAATATTGATAATTATATCACGAATCCAAAGCCAAATGATTGTGGTTATAGAAGCTTACATGTAATTTATCGGTATGATCATGCGAGTGGCAAGAGCTTTAACATAGAAGCTCAATTGAGAACTAAGCTTCAACACCTTTGGGCTACTACTGTTGAAATAGTGGATATCTTAGAAGGTACAAAGATAAAGACTCATTCTCATAGCGCTAATGAAGAGAAAGGCGTCTTACAAATAAAATGGGAAGAACTGCTCTTGATCATGAGTCGTTATATATCTGATGCTGAAGGGGCTATAGAGTTAGCTCAAGAAGAGAAAGATCAATTCTCAATAAGGCTGCGTGAGCTAAATGATGAAATCAATGCACTAGGTCGGCTTGAAACTTTTAGTATCCTATCTAAAAAAGTAGAGGCTTGTTGCGATGATGCAATTGAACATGTTTTGTTAATGATCAATGAGAACTCATTGGAGCTTATTTTTAGTGAAGAGTTTGATAATTACAGCAAAGCCATCTCGGTTTACAATGCTGCGGAAAAGGTGACTCGTAGTCATTCTGGGTTAAATACCCTTCTAATTTCTACTAAGAATATGGGACAATTATCAGAAGCTTACCCCAACTATTTAGGTGACTGTGCTTCATTTATTTTGTTACTTCAAGAAGCTATGTAGCTAAAAGTAATGTTTTTCAATATTCATCACCAGTGAATAAGGCGATTTCTTCGACAGCCAACTTTGATTCTTTGGATGCGCTAAACGAAACCATACCTCTTAGTCAGCTTAAGCGACAATTTCGACATTGGCTTGGCATGACGCCAAAATATTTCCAACGTATTGTACGAGTAAAGGCCGCGCTAAATGCCATTAAAGAAGAGCCAGATGTGGTATTTTCTAATTTGGTGTTTCAGTATGGCTTTTCTGATCAATCCCACATGGCGCGAGAGTTTCAGCTAATGGCTAATGTATCTCCTAAATAGTATCGCCAGCGTGCCAAAGGTGTTCGAGGTTAATGAACTTTTGCTTTATCGTTAATTGAGCCTGCGTCGTAATGGCCATGGCTTGCCTGTATAAGAGTCTGAAATAGCCCCCCTTGGCACCAAGATATAATGATCTTTATTACATGCAGTTAGGAATTGGCGCAAGTTCAGCATCATGTCAGTATTTAATCGGTTTTATGTGAGAGTTGTTTCTGCCTTCTAAGTTGCTTACTCAGAGCTCTTTCTCTATTTGTTGAGTGGACATAAGACCACGTTGTTTGACTCGTTTTGTGGCCGCTGTCGTCTCTGACGTGCTCAATTGGGCGCACCTGTACATCATTTGAAATCCCTGTGTGGCGCAGCCAATGGCAGCTTGCGCAAAGAAGTTCATAAGCATCGTCAATACGACCTTCTTTTATCATTGCCGACCTAGCCAGTGAAAAAATTTTCTTAAACAGCTTCCACATTATTGCCGTGTCCGTAATTGACGTGATCTTGGCAAACCAATCTTTCTCATTGTCCCAAGTACCATTGCCCAGCGACATAATAAGAGGCGTCTTGTCTGTAGGAGAAGGAAGGTCTGGTAGATCCAAAATCCGACGGTATCTGACCAATGCTGCCAATACATCATCTGACACGACAATCACGCGTTCTTGATTGCCTTTTCCGATCGTACGGAACCACCAATGGCCATCAGTATCCTTGAAAAAATCAGAATGTGTTGGTGAGTAATTATCAGACCAAACAAGTTCAGACACTCGCAAATACATACCTAGTGCAATCGAGAAAGCAAAGAGCGCTCGTTCCGCATGAATAAACGCTTTGTTGCTATCAATGACTTCAGCGTGATCGCTAAGCTCCTCACAGACGCGCATGCAATACTTGATTTGATCGTTTGTGAGGACTTTAGGGGTCTTTGTTCCGTCACCTTTCTTCTTGTACGTGTTTTTTTGACGGATGGCCTTAACTGGGTTGTGATCTATCAGCGTTTCAGAGACAAGTGTTGTGTAAAAGGCGGATAGCCGAGAAAAGGTCGTCGTAATGGTTCCTTGAGCGCTCCCTGAGCAGTCGGAGGCAATAAATGGACGCCACTTAGGGTTCTGGGAAAGAGTGCCATCAGGTTCTTTCAGGAAAGCATAGTGAGCATGTTCAGCCGTCCATGACGCAGGTGGAAAAATACAAAAATCGATGTACTCAATAGCGTCTTCTCGCCTTATGGCCATCACAGATTTACCTTTCACCATCCAACACCAGTCCAAAAACCGGTTTAGTTCAGTTCGATAGAACGACATGGTGTCTTGAGAATTCGAAAACTGAATAATATGGCGGATACAGGCGACAAGATCGCAGTGCATTGTTTCTCTTGGAACAGCTGAGTTTTCAGGTAACCATTGAGTGTAATTCGACGACATTGTATGAGACTCCACCAGCATTCGCGGGTTAATGATCACGGGAGCTGGTGGAGGAAGCTTAGGCATAATCCGAAACCTCTGCGCTATCCAACCTCTTTATATTCAGTCGATCGAACAGCTGTTCAGTGCTTTTTGTTGAACTTTCAGTAACGCCTGTTAAACCAATGGCTGGCGTCAGGCTATCAAGAGAAATGAAGTTAGGCACATCGCGTCTAACTGCATTATTTATTAGTTTTAAGTCCGTTGTTTTCTCGCTATGCAATAGAATCATACTGTCAGACTTTTTAAGGGTAGGCTGTTCATTAGAGAGTCCTGGGACTCGTAGACAGCTAGTATATTTAAAAGAGCACTCAGGAAGACACTTTTTGAATGTGGTTCGTTCATTTGAATACTTCGCATCAAGGGTGTGAATTCGTGGTACCTGATTTATTGTTTAGTTGTAGAACATTTCAGTGTCATACACCGGTATTACGGGGTACGACCATGGATTTTGTTGGGCTTCTTCCATTTGTTCGTGGGTGGCCGGTAAATTGTTCTCCCTCAGAAAATAGTTCAGGCAGCACCTTTTAATTTCTACCTCTTTAGAATTGCTGATACCAAACTCTTTAGAAATCATTGTAAATTCCGAGTCGTTCAGTTGCGGGTTAACGATCAATCTAAGGGTGACGTTTTCAGTAAAATCAGTGTCGTCAGGTATCAGGTTAGGGCTAACAAAAGTGGGGAGGGTAAGAAAGCGTGATAGTACGAAATCACGGTACTCATTTCTTTGACGGCAATAAGCCCTAAGATGAGGCCTGTTCAGGGTGAAAATGATGCAGACAGGGTGCATGATTCTTATGGCGCCCTCGGGCGAGTTTTGTGATGCGTACATTGCTTTTATTGACGCACCTTGATCAATGGCCGACAGTATCACAGGGACCAAGCCATCAATTAACTTTCTCTCAAGCTTAGGCACAAACACAGCATCGCGAGTATCGCTGGTGGCAAACTTCCCCGTTGACACAATCCCTTCCAAATCTTCTTTTAATAACACTGGTTTGAAGTTGATTGATGCCTTGTATGTACGATCAGACGCGCTGTATGGCTGCATATTCCTAGGCGCTAGTGTCTTGTACGTCGAAATGTCTTGGTGAGCGCATTGTCGGGTGATACCGAACGAATCGACTAGGTGTGATGACTGAATGGATCGGTGCCAGAGTAATTGTCTTTCGATAAATTTGAATCGTTGAAGCTGGGCCCAAGTAGATGATTCTATCAAGTTGTCGATTTTAGTTTGTGTCATATGTGTCGAGGCCGTTGTAATGAAAGCGACATAACCACTCTAAACCTTTAACAGATCGTCAGGTAACAGAAGGTATGCTTGTTATAATAATTAACCCCTATAATACCATCTAGCAATGACTCGGTAATATTGTTTTACATACTGCATTCGTATTTCGTGGGCTTCAGATTATGGACCACCTTTAGTATCAGATAGCGCCTATCACGTATATACGATTTGTTTGAGTATAGTAGTACGGTTTTTTTAGGTAAGGATAAACCCCCTATGAAGGCGATACTTTCAACAGTTTTAAATGCTCTATTTCGGTTGTCACAGATATAGGGAGCGACTCTCAAATTGTCATCGATCAGAATATTGTGAATGTCATTAGGTATTGGCTTGATTGTGAGTTTTTTGATTTCCCCGAAATTGCTAAAAAAGCCTGATCCCGAAACGTTTCTAACGTTTTGGCAGACGCAAAGTATCGTCCTTCAATAGGGTAAATTGGAACTAAGCTATGATAGTCGCGTCCTTTTTATGTTCCAGTGCCACTATGCCGGCAATGTATTTGATGTCAAAAACAAAAATATACAAATGCCAAAATACTATTTAGCAAGCATAGGATTACAGCCCATATGGCAGAATGAAAGCAAACAAATTATATTAAGGTTGATGACATACTGAAATCATGGGCTACCTTATTTTTTTTCCTGTTGTTAGCTCCTCATTAGGTTCTGTAGAAGCCCAGTTCTCGACACTAAACCAAAAAGGGCGATATTGATTTTTTTATGGTCGATGAAGTAGGGCAAGCGATCAATTATCATGTTTCTGGACTGCTTCAGCGCAGTAAGTAAGCTATGCTAGTTTGAGACCCTATTCAAGTAGAGCCGGTCGTATTTACATCTACAAAGGCAGACTTAAGAGTTGCAAAGGAGCTTATGCAACATGAAGGGCTTGTTACTTCTAGCTCGGTACAAATGCTAGCTGACCAGGGCAGTATCTATGTGTGTATATCTGTGGCTGTAAGGTTTGCATATCTCTGCTAGTTTATTAGTGTATGCCTCTAAATCGATGCTGAAGCTAAGGCCTTGCCGTCGTTGATTACAGTTATCGTGACTAGCACAGTGGTCTCCGCTTGTTTTCAAAGTGCGCCAGGCAGCAATCTGGCTGAGCTTCTTTTGTTTATAACGGGATACGATAACGTCCTTATAAGGCTTGCTTTTACTGAGAGAAAAGCTAAAGTCCCCGATACATCATTTGAGGCATAGAGATTCCTTAAGTGTGGTGGACAGAAGCGAAAATCCCATCGGAGGGATGGTTTTTGATTGGTTTTTTGAATGATTATAGTATGGGCCTTGGTGCCACCTAAACTTCTCTTTTAACGACTAGGCTGTAGTAAACTTAACTGCATCGAAAAAAGAACTTAAGAACAATATGTTAAAGGCATTTATACTCGCTCTAACCCAAGCGTTGTAAGTAAAACCTTACAAAAATACTTACTTTTCTTGCAAGCTAAAACTTGACGTGTTGATTGCAGTCCTATAGTGTTCGAAAAACAATCATGCTACGCAATCTTAATACTGAATCAGTAATAATTAAGTAGACCATGTTTATTGATATTTTTTAGAAAAGGCCATAAGGCACTTTCTTGAGCACAAGAAAAAAGCTGTGTAGTCTCTGCACGCCTGAATGAATGCGGAAAAGCAAGATTCTAGTCTAAAGCAGCTTGAGAAATACATGTAAAATGAAGGTGTGAATTATGACTATAGCGTCAATAATATTTCTATCCATATCGCTAGGCATTTTTGTCTATGCCACTCTTAGAACTATTTTGCTTATAAATACCCGAACTAAAATGGAAAAAAAAGAGAAGAAGCTTATTAATAAAGGAGTATCACCTTATGGTTCTGCCCTTTCTCATGGAATGGTATATAACAAAGAAACGAGTAAAATAGAATCTGATCATAAAGAATCAATAACATGGTACAAACGTTTAATAGCTTAAATTAAATATATATTTTTAAAAGCTCGTTTTTACGAGCTTTTTTTGTGGGATTTTTATGGAATACACACATCTAGGATGGATACCATGTATTAATGGCCATCTTGACTTTTGCCTAATTAAACCTACTTTAGGTGGGAGCTTTACAAGAAATAAAGAAAAAGACAATAACAAAATAAATATAAACTATTCGCATCAATATAGAAACAACCTTCATCATTCAAAAAGATTCATGATGCAATCAAAAGTTGATTGGAAGGATACAGATGAAAGTAGATTAGATGGTACCTTTAGAGTTTTTTTAGTCGCAGAATCAAAACACTCTGATTTACTTGATGCTAGAGATTTATGCGGAGACATTTTTTTATATCAAGCAAGCAAAATAGAGTCTGAAGTTTTAGATGAACGAAAGAAGCTACCTCAATTCGAATTAATACATGAAGCTAAAGATATCTTTGAAAAATATAAAAAAAATAAAACAGATTTAAATTGGGAAGACACAGTTAAAAAGCTGGACGACATATATTATTCACTTAAATCTAATTTAGAAAGCGATGAGAGTATATACAAGGTTAGTTTTGAATCTACAGCTAACGGCTTGACCCTACTTACTCTAAATAGCAAACAAGAACTGACCGAAGAGTCTAGCTACACCATAATTAGACAAGCATTCTACTATCTAAAATATTCTTTGCATGATCATAAACATCATGACAGCCAACAGGACTCACTAACTACTATTATTGAATATAAAGATGATGCGACCGGTAAAAAAAATGCTGCTTTAAAAATGATAGGACAACTAAAAAGAGAGCTTACTACTATAAAGCGGAGTTATTCTTCGGGTGAGAAAAGCCAAACGACAGATGCTCAAGGTGTGATATCCTATCTCAACTCTCTAATAGAAACCTGCTTTTACGAAGACTTTCTGGATAAAAAAACTTACCAGAGAGAAAAAGAATACCTTAAATCTGTATCTAGTTCTTTCACTGCACAAACAAAAAAAATCGAATCGATTTCTTCTATAGAAGAAAAAATAAAAAGTCGAAATAGAGTAGTGTTTGGATGGACCCTGTCTTTAATTGGAATGTTCTTTTTGTTTTCGAGCAGAAATTATCTTAAAGAAAATGAAAAATTAAAAACTATAGTTTTTAATTTTGACTTCACAGAGTTTTTTTTCATATTTTTTTCATTTTCCATTGCGCTTTATTTGTCTTATAAGGTTTTTACGGAATTTGAAATAAATGTCACACAAAAAAATGAAGGTTTTTACAAACTTGTAAGTGATTATTATAAAATATCAAAATCCAATTTTTACAAAAAAATCATGAAAGAATATTTTTATCTGATAATACTTTCCTTATTAAATCTCTTAATTGGTATTTTCCTTTTAGAGAATAGCGGGTTGATTGACATCTTATAACTGACATTATTTTTCGTAAAGATCTAATCTACTTATGAATAATAATCCATACGATCCGGTAACAAATACAAAATGCCTAATTTTGTATTTATATACTTAATGATTGAATGCCCAGAGCAATAAGAATGAAAATATTTTTAGTGTTATCTTTTTTTTTTGCGTTAGTAGCGAGCGCACGAAATGCGATTGAGTGTCTTGGCTGTACTGGCAGCACAAGAATCTTTTAGAGGAAAGCTCTACGACGCATTCTGATAAAAGAAATATTAAGAGGCTATTTTAGCTTAACAAGCCTAGAGTCAAGACCAAAGGGCATCCTATGAGCTTGAGTGATAAATTCATTGCTTCCGGAGTGGTTTGAGTTAAAAAAAGCGCACCAGTCGCTAGAAATGACACTGGGCACCAATAAAGCGAGACTTTTCTGGCTTTCAATCCAATCACTTCCTAATTCAGCCAACTCTTTTGGTGCGAGGTACGTGTGCCAATTCTCGGGTAGATCATTTTAAAACAGCCTCATGATTTCATCGTCTGGCACTTCAATGCTAAGCACCGTGTATTTACTAAGGACTGTCTGAGCATCTAAGTAAGCCATGATCTCTAGTATACACAAAGACTTAGATTCCCCCAGATAAACGCATTTCTCGCCTTTATTGTTCCAGTGGCCGCCAGATGCCTCTGCACCAATCCCAAAGAATGCAGAATCAGAAAGCTGCATTTCGCACAATCGATAAAGAATCATCAGATGACAACGCCGTTTCTGATTTTACCGATCAAATGTAAGCGTCAGGCCATCACCACCTAGACAAGCCTAAATTACCTACCACTCACTT
>JBQEFB010000039.1:0-27510 GCA_052107635.1 Marinomonas sp.
ATGTGCTTAGTTGCTTGAAGTGAAAAGTGTCGCACTTCGGACTTGAATTCAGGGTTATTTAAAATTCTATTTAACTATTTTAAATAGAATTACATTTCTTTGGTGTGTTTTACAGTTCTTTTAAAAATTGGTTGAGTAATGGCAAGACCTGTATTCCATTTTCTACCTCATAAGTAATTAACGGCTAATGGCTTGTTTCCAAGAAATTTGATAGCAAGCCAATGCAAAAAAGACGCAAAGAATAGTCGCTGAATCAAGAAAGAAATAACTCACCCCAGCATCACCATAACTTCGATAAGCCGCATAACGAGTTAACTCTACCGCATGCAGTAATGGGTTCCAGGTGAGGTAAGGCCAATATTCTTGTGGAATATCTTGCAAGCTAAAGAAAATACCTGAGATAAAAAAGATAGGACGCATGGCTAACGATTGCAGTTTAGCTACTTCTGGCACATAAGCTTGAGCGAGAGCTAGTAAAATCCCCAAACTAGTACCAATAAGCCACACTCGAATTAAAATCAAAATGATTTCAATCGGATCATCTATGTCCATATCAATATTAAGATAAAAACCAATAATTAAAAGTATGAGAACGATAAAAAACTTTATTAGCAATTCAAAGCTAGCCACCGCAAGTACAGAGCTAATCGGTTGAACTTGTCGAAAAGCATAAAGCGGTTTATTTTTCTTTATTGAGCCAGAAACGCTACCGATTAAACCCAAAAAAAACTGTACTAACATCATGCCATAAGCCATATACCAAAAAGTTGGAATGCCATGTGTGTTGCCGCCATCCATGCTCCCCCGCATATAGGACAAAGCAAAGATAAAAAGTACAGGAGAAATAACAGACCAAGCAATGCCCAATTTATCGGTAAATTTGCTTTTTATTTCCCGTAGGAATATAGCGAAAATCACATCTCGCCAGATGATAAATAAAGACCGTTTACGAACTATCGCCATAATATTTGTACCAAAATATGAAAAGTGCTGATTTCTAATTAACAGTGTAGAAATAAGCACATATTCAAAAACTCTAAAAAATCACAGATCTAAAGCGACATTTGCAGCAACGGCAACTTGATAAAGGATCTGAGTAATGTCTTTAACCGACTGCATGGTTTTTGCGTTCACTTTAGGTAATACCATGATTTCATCACCCTTGTGTATCTTAGCGCCTTTGGTAAAGTCGACTAGACCATTAGAGCGAACAATAGCGATGCGATCATCATCGGCGCGTTCAGAAAATCCGCCTGCCCATGCCACATAATCATCAATAGTCGCTTTCGCGTTATACACCACTGCTTGTGGCATAAGGACTTCGCCACTGATTTGAATAAGGTCCGTGTTATAAGGAATAACGACCACATCCCCTTCTTCTAGCATGACATTGGCTACATGACCATTGTCGGCAACCACTACTTTGCCTAACGGTACGACTTTACGGGCACGTTCGGTAAATTCCAGAATCATTTCAGATTCTTTAGCACGAATAGAGGCTTCACCATCAGAAGAGGCTGGTGCGGTTAATACGTTCTTTTCTAAACGATCGAGAGATTCATTCAGCAGTTCTTTTTGACGGGTAGCGACGCTCTTTCTTAACAGGTAAACGGAGCCAATATTGGCCAGCTTTTTACTAATAGGTATATGGCTCAATAGGTCGTTTAACTGGGTGCCTTCTTTGACAGAAAAGTAAGAAGGCCCCTTGTAGCTACCTGAGAGTTGCACGTCAATCACTTGTGAGCGTAAATCATCGTTGAACAATACTTTATCGCCGTCTTCCAATTGAAAGTTTTGGAACTCTTGGTAGGTAATATATTTTGAAAAAGGACCGCTAGGGCGATTTCCAGTGACACCAACATGACTGACTTTGGTTAACGGGCGGGCAAATAGCGACAGTTGAGCGCCACTTTCATGTTCTTTTTTAAGCTCAAAACGAAATGGGTTCCGGACAACCCCTGTTACGTTAATAGCGGCTTTTTGTGGAGCGACTAAAATCACATCACCGTCTTTAAAGTTCACTGTTGGCATAATACCTGTACGCATAAACTCATATAGATCGATAGTTTGGATTACTTGCTGTTGTCGAATAACTTGTATTTCACGGTAACTGCCACGCTCAGAGTCAATGCCCCCTGCGCGTTTTAAAAAATACAGCACACTGTCGGATGCCATGCCCGCATATTGACCAGGGCGTATGACAGGGCCAGACAAATAGATACTGACTGGCGTCGCCGTTAATAAATTCACGTAGACATTAACGTTGTGAGTATAGATCTTCTTGATTTGCGAAGACACATAGCTATTAACCGCACTGGCTTTGACATCGCTAACTTTAATAGGACCTACTTCTGGAATGAAAATATTTCCTTGATTGTCCACAGTCGCCACATCGGAATACGCCACAGCACCCCATAACCAAATATTGATCTTATCGCCCGCAGCAATAAGGTAATCACTGTTTAGGCCATCGGTTCTTTCAGTTTCGTAACCGCCTGCAAATAGGTTTGCACCATAAGGTGGTGGTAAATTGCTTTCCGATGAAGGCAGTAAATCGTGAATGTCTGCTTCACCAGGTAGTAGAGTGTTACTGCGATTTTGTTTGGTGTAGGTACCTTGGTCCAAGGCCTGAGTCATGGTTGGTGCGTTCTGCGTAGACTGCAGCTGTTGGCTACTGAGATTCTCATTGCTAGTGTCTGATAATAAAGGGCTAGAGGCCGCTATCCCTGTCGGTAGATAACCAATACCGACAAAAGCGAGTATTAACGAGCAGAGCGCATGTCGCAGACAGGTTTTATGCAAGATCATTTCAAGGTTACCTTAGACTGAGTATTGGAAAGATCTTTGGTTAAAAACCACAAGCTCTTATTACCTTGATTACTGGGTTTTCCACAGGTAACACGCGTGCCTGCAATGGTGCTGTCTTGTGAAAATGTGAGTAATCGGCAGTGGGTGCCTAAAGCGGACTCATAGGGCGCGCTCATTTGCACAAGGTAATCCTGATAAGTGAATTGTGTTTCTAAAGGATTATCCAAAATAGACCAGTATTGAGACGGGACTAGCTCGCTAGACACAAAGCTACTAGGAGTAACTAATGGAATTTCAGCATCTACGTTGCGTGGCGGGCTAACGCAGGCGGTAAGGCCAACGGTTAAAATGAGAAGGCTTGTGTTGCGAATGTGCTTGATCATAGGTTCCATCTTATGTGGCGCTGAATAGGGTCAAATATCAATTGTTGTAGAGAATACTGAAAAGCAAATAGCAGCGACGATACCGTAACTAAGGAGTCTCATCAATACTAGACTCTGTATCCTTACGTTTGCTGGCGCATCGCTGTAATTTAATGAGCGTGTAAAAATAGACGCTAAAGCAAAATAGAAAGCCATAAAACATAATAGCATCAGGCATGTGTACTACTTCGCTAACAATGCCTATTAGGGCGAATAAAACTGCCAAAGCGGTAATCGTCATTAGCGTCTTATTATCTGAATAGCCTAAATTTTTCAAAATAAAGTGAATATGCTCTTGGTCACAATGAAAAGGTGATTTGCCTTTTTTTAGTCTGCGGCTAATGGTAGCGGTCATATCCATTAATGGAAGAGCAATCAACCAGAGTACGGTCACAGGGCTAATAGTATGAAGGTTAGTATCTTGCGCACTTTGGCTTGCACATAATAGTAACCAGACCGCGATAAAACCGATCATCATACTGCCTGCATCCCCCATAAATACGGTTCGTTTACGACCCAGAAAGCCAAGATTCATACAAATGTAAGGGATAGTAGCCACCACGATAATGATGGCGAAATAAGCCAGTTTCAATTCACCGGAGAAAGTAAATAAGACAGCTAAGCTGCTAAAAGTGATAACCGATAAAAGGCCTAATAATCCATTTAAACCATCAATCATATTAAAGGCATTCATAGCGCCTAAAATAGCGGCAATAGTAATGGCGCCACTTAGCCAGTGGAGTTTTACTTCACCAAAGCCAAAGAGATTGCCTAAATGGTGGATTTGAAAATCAGAATAATAAATGAAACTTACCGCCAGTAATATTTGTGTTGATAAACGTACAAAAACATTGAGCTCAAATTTATCATCTAATGTGCCAATAATGGTTAAAACGATAATGGATAGCAGTAATAAATTATTGTGGGGAGTTAACTCTGGTCTAGAGTAAAGAACATTGCTCAGAATAATACAAAGGGCAAGGCCGCCGGCAATAGGGGTGGCTTGCTCATGGCATTTTCGATTATTAGGGTGATCCAAAAGTTGCAACCGTTTAGCCACTTTTCGCATAAAAAACAAAGAGACAAGGCTGTAAAATAAAATAAATAATAAATCGATCAACATTGAATTTTTGCAATCCATAGCAGTAACAATAAGAAATAACGAAAAGTGTAGGGAATCATAAAGCGTTTATTTTTTAGTGCAACCGAGAAGTAGTAAATACTATAAATAGGGCGGCGCCGTAAAAATCACCAGATAATCATCTTGCTGCCATTTGAGTAATCTGCAAAAATACTGCCACATAACCATGCGGTAATCCGTCCCTATGAAGCCTAGGGTTTGTTTGGGGCGCTGGCAAAGGCCGTATATCTTTTTAAGTAAAGCTTTTTAAGTAAAGCTTTTTAAGTAAATCTTGAAATTAACCGCAAAACTTTGATATGCAGTCAGCCCAATGCGGTTAACAAGTCATCTAAATCAACTCCACATCTGATAAAGACCCAACTATGCTAGAGCAAAAGTTTCGTGAGTTTAAGGAAAAGCACACCGCTAAAGAGTTCAATAATGCTGCTTTTCTAAAAAAACAGGCGGATGAAATTCGCGCACAAGATGCTGCATTAGCGGACAGAATCATGCTTCGGGTGCGTAATCTTAAAAAACAACAAGCCGCTAAAGCATCTGCCGCAAAACAAGAGGCGGTTAAGGCCCCCGAAAAAGCTGTACAGCCTGAAAAAGCGGTAGACCATATTAAACCTGCAGTGAAGCGAGAAGTGAAACCGGCCCTTAAGTCAAAGCCAGTTGAGAAAGCGCCAAAGCTAACGAAAAAGCAAAAGGTTCACCGTTTTTCTAAAACCCCCTTTGCGCTGTGTGTGGTACTACCGACACTATTGTTTGCTATCTACCAACTTTTTTGGGCGACAGACCGTTTCGAAAGCCAAGCCCAAGTAATAGTGCAGCAGCCAGACAGTACTGCAACCTTGGATGCTTCCATGGCTTTGTTGAGTGGATTAGGTGTTGGGGGGGGATCTAGTGGCTCAGACCCACAACTAGTAGAAGCCTATATTAACTCTAACGACATGCTAGCGTATTTAGATAAAATGTTAGGCTTAAAGAAACATTATAGTGAGTCTGAAGCCGATATTTTTAGTCGACTTGCTAGTGATGCGACACAAGAAAAATTTTTAGAGTTTTACCAAAAACACATACACATTGAGTTGAATGAGGCGTCCGGTGTTATTAGTGTCAGCGCTCAAGCCTTTAATGCCGAGTTTGCAGAAAAGCTTACTAACGCAATAGTGGCTCGCTCGGAATGGTATATCAATAATATTGGCCATCAGCTGGCGGAAGCACAACTCACCTTTATCAAAGGGGAGTATCAGCTGTATGAGGATAACCTTAAAAAAGCCCAGGTGACCTTATTAAATTTCCAGCAAGAATATCACCTACTCGATCCTGCTGCCGAGGGGCTTGCTATGCAGCAGATTGCGTATGGTATTGAAGGGCAGATAGCCTCAAAAGAAGCCGAGTTAAAAGGCCTTACCAGTATTATGAGTAATCATGCACCTAAGGTAAAAGCCATGCAGAATGAGCTAGGTGCCCTGCGAGAGCAGTTGATTAAAGAGCGTAACAAATTGTCAAAAGACGGTGGTAAAACTATTTCAGTGAGTGAGATTTTAGCTAAATACACAGATTTAAAAATTGCCATGGAGCTTGCACTCCAATCCTATACATCTTCTAAAGTTTCTTTGGAAAAGTCTCGTATCGAAGCGTATAAGCAAATAAAATATCTCATTACCGTGCAGGCAGCAACCGCACCAGAGAACAGCAGTTACCCTAATGCACCCTACAATATCAGTTTGTTTGCCTTGCTTGCCGCCATGTTTTTCGGTGTAATAAGAATCGTTTACTCAATTGTTCACGAGCTGAAATAACCCATCCTGTGACAGGTAGCTGTGGCGCCGAAAGCCACGGTTATCCTTGTCTTAGTTGACAAAATCACTGAAATGTCCTTTGTAAAGCTCGTGTAAAATTCTCCTAAAACATAACAATTAGCAGTAAGTTAGGATTAAAAAAGAAATGCAACGGTGATATAGTACTTAGAACCTGAGGCAAAAAACTAACAACAAGACACTTTTTTAGAGCAAACGGGTAGATTCAAAGCATGTAACTAAGGAGTAGTTTAAGTGTTAGAGCGTTTTAAAAGCCGATGCAGCATAAGGGTCTGGTTTGCTGTTATGCTACAAAAGAGCAACACGAACGCGCTCGCCACTTGTCTTTGTTACAGCCCAAAGAGGTCCCTATGAATCTCTTTATCTCGGTCGTTTCACACAATCATCACCACATTATCGAGAGCTTAGATTCTCTTCGTCGTCTCGCCGGCAATAATAATATTAGCGTCATCTGCCGCGACAATATTCCCAGTGACATATGCCAAGGCTATTGCGCTGCCAACAATATTTACTATCATCCTAACGCCAAGATAAAAGGCTTCTCCGCCAACAATAATGCCAATTACCTGTACGCTAAACAACACCTAGGCATGACGCCGGACGATTACTTTATTCTGATGAACCCAGATGTCTTGATCGACCAGAGAAACATCAAAAAGCTCATCAACATACTTTGTAAGCATCAACCAGACCTAGCGGCGCCGTCCTTGTATCTCGATGATAAACACCAGACCTACGATGATAACTTACGCAAATACCCCAAGCTGAAAAACTTCGCTAAGAACTACATTCTAAGAGACAGAAGCACCGTTATAGACAAAAAGACCGAAGAGCCAGAGTCTCTCGATTACTGGGCCAGCGCGTCTTTTTTATGTGTACGCAGTCGCGTCTATGACAGCCTAGAAGGGTTTGATGAGACCTATCATATGTACTGTGAAGACGTGGACTTTTGCTCCCGTGCGTTACAGCTAGGCCATAAGCCAAGATTTATGCGCTCGGTAAAAGCCGCTCACTTTCGTCGTCGCTACAGCCAGAAGTTTCTATCAAGAGCGTTTTTCTGGCACGTAAAAAGCGTCTTTCTCTACAGCTTGGCGCAACACAATCTGCGTCAGCATAAAAGCGTCTTGAAAAGTGCGCCTCTGCTGTATAAGTCAGTAAAACCGAACACCGCAACACCTCACATAGCAACACCTCACATAGCAACACCTCACATAGCAACACCGCACATAGCAACACCACATACAGATGTGCCCATCGCGATTGAGGTGAGTCATAAACTGTCTTAACCCTAAGTTAGTGGCCATTGTAGTGTTATACCATCCGACTCAAGAACACTTAGCCCCTAAGATGCTCCCGCTTCAGCGCGCAGTGGATCACATTGTTTTGGTCGATAATTCCGAAACAAGCACCCAATGGCTGTCTGAGTCATGGCGCCAGAGTCTGACCACACCCGATCAGGTGTCTATTATCGCCCCAGGCCAGAATCTTGGCATTGCGGCGGCACAAAACCTCGCCTTGGCCTCCTTGCTTTTAACCTCGAATGACCAAGATCACGTGATCTTCTTTGACCAAGACTCAAGCATACCAGACACCTTGCCAGCACAATTGGTACAAGCCTTTGAGCGACTTAACCAAGGCTTGCCTGTAGCCGCGGTTGGCCCCAGCTTTATTGATCAGCAAAAAGGCTTTACCTACCCACAAGTGGCCTGGAGCAAACGCGGGATTTTTCAACGCTTTATTCCAGATACTCAGCAAAGTGAGCAGGCCGTGTGCGCGTTAATATCATCGGGCATGCTGACGAGCATAAAAAGGCTAAAAGAGGTGGGGGTATTCGACGCCGCCTTGTTTATCGACTACGTGGACACAGATTGGAGCCTCAAAGCTCAAGCCAAAGGCTTACAGCTATACGTGATTCCGACTGTCACCATGCAACACGCCATTGGCAATAAAAGTGTCCGAGTGCTGGGCCGTGAGCTCAGCGTGCACACGCCACTTCGCCGTTATTACATGATGCGTAACAGTCTAGTTATGCTGAAAAAAAGCCATGTAAGCACCCGACTGGGCCTGTCCTTTATCTACCGAACCCTAGTGCATCACCTGATCATCATTACACTAGAAACCGGCAGATTAAAACAGGCCGCAGCGCTGTTAAAAGGGCTAAAAGACGGACTAAAACACTAAAAAAGGTGTGTTGGCTCTGTTTCTGTCTCTTCGAGAGGAAGAAGGTTAGGGAAAAGATGGATTAGCTCTGTTTCTGTTCCTTCCCCTTTCTTCAAGGGGAAGGCTAGGATGGGGTGCACATGGTTTTTAACAGACTTTATATTGAAAATAGCATTGGATATTACACATGAAAATCATCGTTATTGGTCGTAATGGTCAATTGGGTTGGGAGCTACAGCGCACTGAGCAAACTCTCGCTCACGCCGACACCCACGAAGTACATTACTTTGGCTCACAAGAACTTGATATTACTAATGAGCTTCAAGTCAGCAAAATATTTACCAAAATACAGCCTGATCTAGTTATTAACGCCGCCGCCTACACAGCGGTAGACAAAGCTGAAACAGACCTAGAGCAAGCCTACGCAGTAAACGAATACGGTGTGAAAAACATCGCTAAAACCTGCAAAGAGCTCAACGCAAAGATGATCCATGTCTCCACCGACTTTGTTTTTGATGGCACCCAAAACACTCCTTATTTACCCACAGACAAAACCAACCCTGTCAGTGTTTACGGTGCTTCTAAGCTAGCGGGTGAGAAGCAAGTCCAAAACATCCTAGCGGGGCAAGCAAGCATAGTAAGAACCGCTTGGGTCTATTCGGAACACGGTAACAACTTTGTCAAAACCATGCTGCGCCTCATGGCCGAAAAAGAACAACTCGGTGTGGTCTACGACCAAGTGGGTACACCGACCTGGGCCAAAGGTCTCGCCATCATGATTTGGTCTTTGGCAAATAAAATGCGCCAAGAAACAAGCGAGACCCATATCAATGTGCCAACCTCCATTTATCACTGGACAGACGCAGGAGTCACCTCATGGTATGACTTTGCCATGGCAATCCAGGAAATAGCCCTAGAAAAAGGCCTATTGGAGAAAAAAATACCCATTCGCCCAATCCCAGCTACAGCCTACCCAACGCCGGCTAAAAGACCCAGCTTTAGCGTGTTAGACAAAACCCACGCAGAAGCCGCCAGTGGGGTAAAAACACAGCATTGGCGAGAGTCGTTAGTGCAGATGTTAGAAAACTATGAGTACCAGTAGATTACTATATTCACCCCGCCAGATGTGTCCGGTGTGTTTTTTCTTAGGTCGTAACCAATGTTTTTAAATCGCATAAAAAATCGCTTACGCCAAATTAGTTGGCTGACAACTGTCTATCGTAAATATGTACTGCGATTGCCTTTTGATGGCCAATACCCGGCTATTGTTCAACAGCAGGTGTTGTTCTTGTCGAAGTTAGTGCCAATTGAGAGTTGCGCTCGGTTTTCCATATTAGTGCCCGTGTATAAGCCGAATCTAGTCATGCTGAAAGAAATGGTCGCGTCAGTGCAGGCCCAGAGTTATTCAAACTGGGAGTTGGTACTGGTGGATGATGCGAGTAAAGACCAGGCTTTGGCTGATTACCTTGCTTCATTAGCCGCACAAGCCAATATAAAGTGGCTAGAACGAGCAGAAAACGGCCATATTTCGAACGCCTCTAATGATGCTTTAGCAATGGCAACGGGGGAGTATATTGCCCTACTGGATCAGGATGATCTGTTGCACCCTGATGCTTTGCTGTGCATGGCGCACTTTATACAAGACAAGCCACAAGCTCGTGTGCTTTATAGTGATGAAGATAAATTGAATACCAAAGGTGAGCGTCATACGCCGCATTTTAAGCCGGCATGGAGTCCGGACTTGTTGTATTCACACAATTACATTTCCCATTTAGGCGTTTACCAACGGGCATTGGTTGAGCAAGTAGGGGGCTTTCGAGTTGGCTTTGAAGGCAGTCAAGATTACGACCTTTTATTGCGCTGTATTGCGCAATTGGAGTCTGACAATATTATTCATGTGCCGTATGTGTTGTATCACTGGCGTGCGGTAAAAGGCTCCACAGCATTAAAAGAATCGGAAAAGAGTTACTCCCAACAAGCGGGTCTTATGGCACTAACAGAGCACCTAGCCAATAAAGGCTGTGACGTGCAATTAGGAGAGTTACCGAACACATACAAGGTGAATTGGCCTCTTCCTACTCCAGCACCATTGGTGTCTATTATTATTCCCACCAAAAATGCACAGGGGTTAGTGAAGCAGTGCATAGACTCTATTGCCGAGAAAACAGATTATGCCAACTATGAAATTCTACTGATTGATAACGGCTCTGATGAAGCCGAGTCATTAGCCTATTTTGCTCAGCTAAAAGCAGCTGGAACGGTTAGATTGCTCACCTACGATAAGCCCTTCAACTATTCGGCGATCAATAACTTTGCCGCAGGGCAGGCCAATGGTGCTATTTTGGTCTTAATGAATAACGATATCGAAATCCTCTCATCCACATGGTTAACGGACATGGTCGCCAACGTTTCTCGGCAAGACATAGGCTGTGTCGGCGCTAAGCTTTATTACCCAGATGGAACCTTACAGCATGCCGGTGTGATTGGTGGGCTAGGTGGCGTGGCAGGGCATTCCCATAAGCATTTCCGTGGTGATCATTCAGGGTATTTTAAGCGTCTAAAAGTCACGCAGAATTTAACCGCGGTAACGGCGGCTTGTTTGGCGGTGCGTAAGAGCGTATTCGATCAGGTAGGTGGTTTAAATGAAACGGATTTGACTATTGCTTTTAACGATGTGGATTTCTGCTTAAGGGTGCAGGCCGCAGGCTATCGCAACTTATGGTCACCCCATATCGAAATGATCCATCACGAATCGGTCAGCCGTGGGGCGGAAGATACCCCAGAAAAACAAGCGAGATTTTCCAAAGAAATCGCCTATATGAAAAACACCTGGTCTCAAGAGCTAATGAACGACCCTTACTATAGCCCTTGGTTAACACTAGACAGAGAAGATTTTACTTACCGATGATAAAGAATAAAATTTTAAATGTGTTTAACAATGGCATCAAAAAAGAGTCAGTGATAAGTCTTCCTGTCGAAAAAGTGGAGAAAAGGCTTTTTGTGCATATTCCTAAAACTGCAGGCACAAGCTTTCGTCATGCCTTAGATGAGTTTGGCGGCGTATGCCGCGATTATGGTAAGAAATCTCAGGAAACCACTGGCCTTATTCAAG
This sequence comes from Marinomonas sp., assembly GCA_052107635.1. GTDB lineage: Bacteria > Pseudomonadota > Gammaproteobacteria > Pseudomonadales > Marinomonadaceae > Marinomonas. Next base: position 11,449 of record JBQEFB010000039.1, read on the forward strand.
AGAAGATATATCAAGGTAAGGATGAGTTTCGTGCTTATGAAAGCTTTATGGCGTCGGATTATGAATGGCTCTGTGGGCACTTTCCGGTTAACAAGTACCTGAACTGGTTTTCTAGCAGAAATATTGTGGTGTTTGTTCGAGACCCTATAGAGCAGGTTATTTCTCATTACAATCATTATGTGAGTTATTTTGGTTTTAAGGAAGATTTTACCACTTTTTGCAACAAGCCGATGGCGCAAAATATTCAGTCAAAACATGCCGCAGGTATTCCCGTTGAGTTGTTGGGTTTTGTTGGAGTCACTGAAAAATACCATGACTCTTTAACGCTATTGAACCAGCAGTTGCAATCCTCCTACGCACAAAGAAAAAGCAATGTGAATCCATCTAAAAGGATGGAAGCAGCGCGGTTATCAATGCAAGAAAAAGAATGGCTAGAGGAGCGGTTGGCACAAGACATCACGCTTTATGAAAAGGCGAACCATCTTCTAGAGACACGAAAACAGCTCGAAGAGCAGGGGCATGAATGGTGCCATGGCATTGCAAATGTGAATGCTAATAAGGTGCTAGTGGGCTGTGCTTTTTACAGTAACTCGGATGAAGCCGTAGAGGTCGATGTGCTGAAAAATGGCAAGCTACTAAAACAGTTCTCTGCCACTGGCTTTTATGGGCAACACCCTAAAGCGCAATTTCCTCGAAATCGTTTTATCGGCTTTCGGATTCCGTTAGCAAAAAATATCACGGCTGAGGATACCTTAGAAGTGGTAGTGCGTTCGACCCAACAGAGAATCTCGCTTTATCGCTAATAGGCGTAAATTGTGAGCGCTGTGAATGCTGCGTGCTGTTATTTCAAAGTACTGTTATTTCAAAGTGCTGTGAATTGAAAATCTCGTGAGTGCGAGTTGTTGGATATCAAATGTTAAGCGTCAATTGTTGAACGTCAATTGTTGAGTGTCGATTGCTGAATGTTAGGTGTTATGAATGGAGAGCCAAATGAAAAAGAAACTTCTCGCCGCTTCTTTAAAGCTGGTGCCTAACGGAATCCAGCATAAGGCCATGGCGAAAGCGCTTAATTATCTGTTTTATCAGCAGCCTGTTTTAGCTCGTTTTGCTGGTTTGAGTATTCGTTTGCAGCTGATGGACATCACCCAGGATTGGACCTTTGTTTGTGATGGCCGTGGTTTTAGCCAGTGTAAAACCGACAAGGCCGATGTGGTGTGTATGTTTTCGTCGGATTTGGCTTTGGAGCTTGTGTCTGTTCAGGGGATTGCTCGAGCGATAGAGCAGGGGAGCATTGAATTTGTTGGCGAGCCTGAGGACATAGACAATGCCAAAGCCATGTTGCTGGGTATTGAGGCTAATCGGCTTGAAAAGTTATCCCAACAGCTTCGTTCTTTTTTACGAATAAAGCCGGCTTAAGAGGCTTTGGCTTGGTTCGTCCTCGTTTGACCCTTCTATGCTTTCTTACCTAATGGCAATGGTTTGTAGCGGTGCTAATGATAATATTTGGTTAATAAATAACCGTTTCTGTCAGGTTCTCTCAAGCAAACTTAAAATTATTGGTTTTTTTTCATTTAGAGTAATAAAACACCAAAAAATTGTGATTAAATATGGAGAAAATATGTGCAAATACATCGAAAAGTGTGAAAATGCTCTGGCTCGAGAGATGGTAATGAGAATGGATAACAAAAATTTATGATAGAGCTGGAAGCCCTGACCAAGTATTACCCTTCGCAATTGGGCAACCAATACATCTTCCGAGATCTTAACTTCACCATACCTGAAGGGCACAATATTGCCATTTTGGGCTCGAACGGTGCGGGTAAATCGACCTTGTTTCGCATCTTAGCCGGCAGTGAATACCCCAATAAAGGCAAGGTGAAAACAGACAAAGCCATCTCTTGGCCGGTGGCCTTGGCCACAGGGGTACATCCGCAAATGACTGGCCGTGAAAATACTCGCTTTATTGGACGAGTGAATGGCGTAGCGGATCTGGCGCTTTATGAAGAAAAGGTCAGAGACTTTGCTGAGTTGGGGGAAAAGTACGATCTACCAGTGCAAACCTATTCCAGTGGTATGCGCTCGCGCTTATCTTTTGGTGCCTGTATAGCCATTGATTTTGATGTTTATTTGATCGACGAAGCAACATCAGTCGGTGATCAAAAGTTTCGCAAAAAAGCCAAACAAGCGTTACTTGATAAAAGTAAGCAAGCTAACGTCATCATGGTCAGTCACGATACTAAAGAGCTAGAAGAATTTTGTGATAGCGCGATTGTGCTTCACCAAGGTGAATTAACCTTCTATGCCGATCTGCAAGAAGGGTTAGAAATCTATAAAAGCTTATAAAACGAAAACGCAGCAGAAGGTGTTTTCTTACTATTTTAGCGTCATTCAGCACTAGCACACTTGCTAGCGAAATTTTCAAGGAGAAAAAGTGAAGATACTAGTAACAGGAGGAGCGGGCTTTATCGGCAGTGCCGTGGTCCGACATTTATTGGCAGACACAGAACACAATGTGGTTAATCTGGATAAGCTGACTTACGCGGGCAATACAGAATCCATTCCTGCGTCACTTCACTCCGAGCGTTATGTTTTTGAACAAGTGGATATTTGCGATGCCAGCGAGCTGGATCGTGTTTTCTCCCAGCAGCAGCCAGACCTTGTTATGCACTTGGCGGCCGAGAGCCATGTGGATCGTTCTATTGATGGCCCTGGGGAATTCATCCAAACCAACCTAGTGGGTACATACACTCTTTTAGAAGCCACGCGTAAATATTGGTCCGGGTTAACCCCCGAGAAGAAAGCCGCGTTTCGTTTTCATCATATCTCTACCGACGAAGTCTATGGGGATTTACCCCACCCAGACGAAATCTCCAAGGGCGAAGCGTTACCGCTTTTCACAGAAGAAACCGCCTACGCGCCAAGTTCCCCTTACTCAGCGAGTAAAGCCGGTTCTGATCATCTAGTTCGTGCTTGGCAGCGTACTTATGGCTTGCCAACCATAGTGACCAATTGCTCTAACAACTATGGCCCTTACCATTTCCCTGAAAAGCTCGTGCCGCACATTATTCTTAACGCTTTAGCGGGCAAAGCCCTGCCAGTGTATGGCGACGGCTCACAGATTCGTGACTGGCTCTATGTAGAAGACCACGCTCGTGCCCTAGTGAAAGTGGTAATCCAAGGGGAAGATGGCGAAACCTACAACATAGGCGGCCATAACGAAAAACGTAACATAGAGGTGGTACACATATTGTGTGACCTGTTGGAAGAAATGGTGCCAACCAAACCCGCTGGCGTAAACGCCTATCAGGACCTCATCACCTTTGTGAAAGACCGCCCAGGCCACGATGTGCGCTATGCCATAGACGCCAGCAAGATGACCCGTGAGCTCGACTGGAACCCACAAGAAACCTTTGAAACTGGCATGAGAAAAACCGTGCAATGGTATCTAGAGAACAAAGAGTGGTGGCAGCGAGTGTTAAGCGGTGACTACCAGTTAGACAGATTAGGTCGCTAACAAGACAAAGAGTAACGAGCTAAATGGAGTTAGCTTTCTCTCAGTAGAGAGGGCAAATTTTCATTTAGTCTGTTTAGATTGAACAAAACAGGACGTATGATGAAAAAACGCAAAGGCATTATTTTAGCAGGGGGCAGTGGCTCTCGTTTACACCCACTCACGCTGGCGACATCAAAACAGCTGATGCCTGTTTACGATAAACCTATGATCTACTACCCGCTGTCTGTCCTGATGCTAGCGGGCATCAACGAAGTGCTTATCATCACCACCCCAGAAGACCAAGAATGTTTCAAACGCCTATTGGGCGATGGCAGCGAATTTGGTATCGATCTTCAGTATGCCGTACAACCAACACCAGATGGTCTTGCGCAAGCCTTTCTGATTGGCGAAGACTTCATTGGCGACGACAATGTCGCTCTAGTGCTGGGCGACAACATATTCTTTGGTCAGCATTTTTCAGTAAAACTTCAAGAAGCGATGCAGAATACGACCGGCGCTACCGTCTTTGGTTACCACGTGAAAGATCCTGAGCGCTTTGGCATCGTTGAATTTGACGACGAAGGCAAAGCCATCAGCATTCAAGAAAAACCCACACTGCCAAAATCCCCTTACGCCGTCACTGGCTTGTACTTTTACGACAACGACGTGATCGAAATCGCCAAAAGCATCAAACCGTCGCCACGAGGCGAGCTAGAAATCACCGACATCAACCTAGCCTACTTAAAACGCGGAGACCTTAACGTCTCTGTACTTGGTCGAGGCTTTGCTTGGCTAGACACAGGCACCCACGATTCATTACTCGAAGCCGGTCAATTTGTACAAACTGTCGAACACCGCCAAGGGCTAAAAGTCGCTTGTTTAGAAGAAATCGCCTACCGCCAAAACTGGGTAACCAAAGAGCACCTTATTGAACGTGGTACTCTCTTCAAAAAAACCGGCTATGGCAAATTTCTACTAAAAGTCGCCGACGGCTACAAATAAAACCTGTTCCTGCCCCACTTCCCTTAAAAGGAAAGCAAGGAAAGCAAGGAAAGCAAGGGAAGGCTAGGATGGGGTTTTGCACTGGCACTTGGGCTTAAAGACCAAGATCGACCCCCTCCAACTCCCACTTGAAGAAAGGGGGAGAGCAAAAACTGTCCTTCCTCACTTCCCTTAAAGGAAAGCAAGGGAAGGCTAGGATGGGGTTTTGCCCTGGCACTTGGGCTTAAAGACCAAGATCGACCCCCTCCAACTCCCACTTGAAGAAAGGGGGAGAGCAAAAACTGTCCTTCCTCACTTCCCTTAAAGGAAAGCAAGGGAAGGCTAGGATGGGGTTTTGCCCTGGCACTTGGGCTTTGGTACTACAAATGACAAACAAGTTAAAAATTGGTGAGTAAATGAACTTAATCAAAACAGACGTAGCAGGCGCTTTCATCATAGAGCCTAAAGTATTTGGCGACGAGCGCGGTTTCTTCTTAGAGACCTTCCAAGCCGAACGCTACAAAGAACAGCTGGGAATAGACCTAGATTTCGTACAAGACAACCACTCGCGCTCAGGCAAAAACGTACTACGTGGCTTACACTTTCAAAAGACCCGCCCACAAGGAAAATTAGTCCGTGTTGTTCGTGGCGAAGTCTTCGATGTGGCAGTAGACATCCGTAAAGACTCTCCAACCTACGGACAATGGGCAGGCGTGTACCTAACAGAAGAAAACAAACGCCAGTTTTGGGTACCACCAGGTCTTGCCCATGGCTTTGTTGTGTTATCGGACGTGGCGGATTTTGAATACAAATGCACCGATTACTACGACCCAAGTGACGAAGGCTGCCTAATGTGGAACGACCCAACCGTCGCCATCGAATGGCCAGAAGGCATAGAGCCGATCTTGTCTGGGAAAGACCAACTAGGCAGCTTGTTTGTGGATTTGTAAGCGTAACAAACTAACGAAAGATCATTAGCAACATCTGATAAACAAAGAGAGACAATGTAATGCAGCTTTTAGCCAGTACGAATGACAGTGAGCAATGGCAGCAGGTGCTAGGGAATTGCCAACTAGTGCAATTAAGTCATATCGAAAAGTTAGAGAGTCATCTCAAAGAGCTGCCAGTTACTGAGTCACTGTGTATAAGCACGACATTGTCTTTAACACAATTGACTGTATTAGCCCAGTCAGAAACGAAAGTCATTTTATCACCACAGATAACACGGAGAAGAGAAGGAGAAGATTTTTTTCTCAGTGTAGCGCGCAGTGCCTATGTTGAAGACCGTGCAGGGCACGACCGACGCTATGCGATTGATGCTACAAAAACAAATAATGAGCTTGGTTATGTACCAGCAGAAAGCTTTGAAACCGGCTTTGCAAAAACACTAAATTGGTATTTAGACAACGAAGCTTGGTGGAGTGAATTATTAGAGGCCGACAAGAAATGAGTGTAAAAAGCAAGTTAATGAATCGCATTATTACGTCTAATGACGTTGAACTTGATATTGACTTTTATCGAGGAAGTTATCCCGATTTAAAACAACTCTCTAATAAACGCTTAAAAAACCATTGGCATTTTACCGGTAAAAAAGAAGGCCGTTTTCCAAATTTATCTGCTATGTTACTATCAAAAGGAATAAAGTCTGTTGAAGAGTTTAATTTCGATTTAGATTTAGATTTTTATCTAGGGTATTATCCAGATTTAGTGGATGCAGGGATATCGTCTTTGCAGCAAGCTAAAATTCATTGGTTATCAAATGGTAAGTCTGAAAATAGGTTTCGTACTATAAATCAATGGGTAGAACAACATTCTGGTATTTTATATTTTGATATTAATACGATTAACCTTAATAAAATAATTGAAATTAATAAAAACTTTGCCATCAATGCTACCAATATTTTAAATGTTGCTGTTGGTGTCATTACACAACCTATCAGCTTTTACGATGATTCAATCAAAGATGCTAAATTTTATGAGCAACTAGGCATTAATTGTTACCTAGAATATAGAAATGGTAGAACTCATGCAGGTTTAGATTCGGCGCGTTTAGCATGGCGAATGTCATTATACTTTAATCAAACCTGTGAAGTATTAGAGCAATTAGGTAATACATATTTAGATCAAAGAGATTATCGTACCGCACAAAAAGTCTATCAATCAGCGCTATTACTTGAACATTCTAAGCAATCCAAGCACTTAATTAATAACATTCTTAATTGTTATGAAAATCAGAACAGGATAGCTGATGGAATACAATTTCTTTCAAGCCTTAATAGTTCTAAATTAATGGAAAGCGTCGGTGACTATTATTTTAATAAACATAATTATCGTGATGCAGAAAAAGCTTATAAATTTATTCTTCTGCTGTCTAATAAACCTACACTTCAAGTTATTGAAAGGTTACTAATTTGTGCGGAAAAACAGTTTGGTTTTAACAATGGTGTTCAGTTATTAGTTGAATTACAAAAGAAAAATTCTGATTTTACTTATCATTTTGAATTGCTAAAAAACTTTATACAAAAATTTTACTGGGATTATTTGGGTGGCGTGCATATACTTGCTACCTTAGATGATCGGCCTGCTTTAAAAACGCGTGTATTAGAATATAGTGATGTCATCTATAAGGCTTATTTCAGTTTTTATGCTGGTTCAGAAAATCAACCATTAAAAAAATTAAATACAGATAAAATTTTAATTATTGGTGATTATCATGTTCCCCAATGTATACGTTATCGAATAGATCAAAAAGTAGAGCAGCTTGAATCACAAGGAAAACAAGTTACTACCGTTGATTGGTTGAAAACTGAAGAGTGCAAAAATGAAATTGCATTACATGACATTGTTATTTTTTATCGTGTGCCTGCAGTGCCTGAAGTATTAAAGGCAATGGCGCAAGTGAATGCCAATGGCAAAGCCTCATTTTATGAAATTGATGATCTATTATTTGAAGAAAGCTATCCTGCACCTATTGAGACATTTGGTGGTTATGTTGGTTTAGATACTCATATTGAACTACGTAAATCAATGGCTAGTTTTTATGCAGCTGCGAAACAATGTCGTTACGGAATATCTTCAACTAAGTTGCTATGTGAAAAGCTCGAAAGTTTAGTCATGGACAAACAGTGTATATTGCACCGTAATGGTTTAGATAAGCTTAATCGACTTGCTAAAGAAGATAAGTCTCATAAAACCACAGTCGATATATTTTATGGGAGTGGCACACAAGCCCATAACAGTGACTTTATTGAACAAGCTTTACCTGCATTAATACGTATTTTAGATAAATATCAACACGCTCGTTTAGTCATTGCTGGTTACTTGCAGCTACCTAAATCATTTACTAATAAATACAAAAAACAATTACAGCAAGTCCCGCCAATTAAGAATGTAAAAGCTTATTGGGCCTTTTTAGCGCAGGCTGATATCAGTTTAGCTGTGTTAAATGATGATGAGATTAACGGTTGCAAAAGTGAATTAAAATGGTTCGAAGCAGCTTGCTTTAGCATCCCTTCTGTAGTTAGCACAACGGCTAACTATCGAGATGTGCTAGTTCATGGTGAAGATGCGTTTATTGCTGGTAACGAACAAGAATGGTTTACCTCACTTGAGCAATTAATATCTAGTCCTATTTTACGTGAAGAAATCGCCGAGAAAGCGTTAAATAAAGTGAAATCAGACTATTCGGTAGAATTTTTAGGTAGCAACCTAGTCAAAGAATTAGAGGACTTATTAATTCAAGAGACTAAACCAAAGAAAAAACTGGCTTTAGTGAATGTGTTTTTCCCACCTCAATCTATTGGTGGTGCAACACGGGTTATTTCTGATAATTTCGATATATTGCAACAACAATACGGCGATGAATATGAGTTAGTGGTATTTACCTCTGATGATCGTTGTACAACGCCATATGAATTGACCTCATATCAACATCAAGGTGTGACAGTTTATCGTTCGACCATCTTATATCGTGAAAATATGGATTGGCATGCTCAAGATCCTAAGATGTACGACTTATTTGAACAGTTTATTGAGTTAGAGCAACCCGATTTAATTCATTTTCATTGTGTTCAACGTTTAACAGCCTCGATTGTAGAAGCTGCTAAAAACAATGATGTGCCTTATATTGTGACGGCACATGATGCTTGGTGGATATCAGATCACCAATTTTTAATCGATGGTGATGATAATGTTTACCCTGATGGCCACCCAGACATGTTTGCACCTAGAACGTTACCTAATAATGTCAATTTAGGTGATTCAATAGAGCGTTTAATTTACTTTAAAGAGTTATTAAAAGGCGCACAAACTCTATTAACCGTTTCTGAAGGGTTTGCAAATATTTACCGTAAGAATGGTTATCCTGAAATACAAGTGAATAAAAATGGTATTAGTTCATCCGTAGAGTGGTCATTAAAAGACACGAGCTATACCGATAAAGTCGTTTGTGCTCATATCGGCGGAATGGCTAACCATAAAGGTTATTTCCTATTAAAAGAAGCCATAGAACAAGAGCAACCTAAAAATATTGAAATGCTCATTGTTGACCATGCTAAAGAGGAAGGCTACGAGAAGAAAACAACCTGGGGCAAAGTCCCTGTCACCTTTATGGGACGAGTTAGCCAAACTGGCGTTACTGCTTTATACCAAAAAATGGACGTGTTATTTGCCCCTTCTATGTGGCCAGAGAGCTATGGCCTAGTAACCCGTGAAGCCGCAGCTTGTGGCTGTTGGGTAGTGGCAAGCGAGTTAGGTGGTATTGGTGAAGATGTAAGAGAAGGGATAACGGGCTTTAAAGTCGCGCCAGAACTAATGGTCCTCACTAAAGTGATTGAGACAATAGATAAACAACCGAGAAAATATAAACAGGTGATAGATCAAGCGGGTATCCGCTTGGTGGACCAGCAAGTCAACGAATTAGTAGCGATTTATGAGAATAAAAGGCTTTTTTAAAGGATCAATGATGATAGAAGTACAAAAAATCATAGTGTCAAATGATAGTTTGAATATACAGTTTAGATCAGAATCCTGCCCAATGATTCATATAAAAAGTGAAGGGACAGTCGAGTGGAGTGTGGATAATAAAAATGATGCCTATATTCTATATGTTGATTTTAAGTTTTTTGACCCTGAGTTTGATCAAATATGTATAGGTGATTTCGTTGTTGATTTAAGCAAATACGTAGTTGATAGAAATAAATTTCATGACGATGTTTATATGACAAATATGTTAATAAATGCAGCATCAAGAAACCTATCGCCTGACGAGTTGTTTTTTGTTGCATCTAAAGCGTTGGGGAAAATCCCTAATGATAGTCCATATTTAGGTGCTTTAATAACCTTATTATCATATAGAATAATAGATGATATTGGTGGTAGGTCGTTTATATTCGAAGATGTTTTAGCTAAAAAATTAAAATTCGATGATTTTTTTGATAAAGAAAACCCACATAGTTTACGATGGGTAATATCTTCATCATCTACTTTTTCAATGCTTTGTTTGATTTTAGGGAAGGTATCTATTGCTAAGGATATACTGGTAAAGTTGCAGAGAAATTCACACTTACCTGAACTTAATCCATTAAGTTATTGGAACTTTTGCCAGGCAATGACTTTGCTTGGTTTGATTCAGATCGAGCAAAATGATAAGCGTAAAGCAGGTAATACTTTACTAAGAAATTTTATATTTTCTCGAAATAGTCTGATAGATATATATCACCCAAGAAATGATTGGTTGCTCGGGCAGCTTTCTGATTGTAGTGCAATTCTTGAACTAGGGAAACTAAGCCTCATATTAGGCACAAAGTCTCATGGTAATAAAATACCTGGTTCTTCTAGAATTAGCTCTTTTAATGCAGATTCTAAAATTGTGAACCTATCCCCTCTATTTATAAGATTTAATACGGTAGATAGAGGTAGTATTCCTTTTTTTAATCGAGTTTTAGATAATATATGAATTCAGTTTTCATATAAAATTATTTTTTACCATGTGTGATGCGTTGTTAATAAGTAGGAAAATATGACATGTATACTTTAGATTGTACTTTACGAGATGGGGGTTACTACAATAATTGGGATTTCCCTCAACCCGTTGTCGAAGCTTATCTAAAAGCCGTTGCTGAGGCTGGTGTTGATTATATTGAGCTTGGTCTTCGCAATTTTCCTAAAGCGGGATTTTTAGGTGCTTACGCTTATACGACAGAGCAACATCTTAATTCTCTTGAGTTACCAGATGGTCCAACTTATGGCGTAATGATTGACGCTAAAACTGTTTTAAGTTCTGGCATGTCAGCTGAAGAGGCAATCGACGCGCTTTTTGTACCTTGTGCTGATAGTAAAGTGGACTTAGTTCGTATTGCTGCGCATTTTCATGAAGTCGAAGAGTCAGGCCCAATGGTCGCTCGCTTAAAAGAGCTAGGTTACATTGTTGGCTACAATCTTATGCAATCTGCTGGTAAGACTGACGAAGTTATTGCAGAAAAAGCTCGTATTGCTTCATCTTGGGGGAGCAATCTCGATGTGCTTTATTTTGCGGACTCGCTCGGCAATATGGATAGTTCTGAAGTAGAACGAATTATTAAAGCCATTCGTAGTGAGTGGAAAGGGCCTATGGGTATTCATACCCATGACAACATGAGTAAAGGTCTTGATAACTCAGTAACAGCAAACAAAGCAGGTGTAGACTGGCTGGATGCGACTATCACGGGGATGGGGCGTGGAGCGGGTAATACACAAACTGAGCGTCTATTAACTCTATTCTCTGACATTTATGATCCTAAACCTGTTTATGATTTAGTGATTCGTCATTTTGAGCCTATGCAGAAGAAATACGGTTGGGGCACAAACTTGTTGTATTTCCTAGGGGCGCAAAGCGATGTGCATCCAACTTATATTCAAAACCTATTGTCTAATGACCAATATGGTACGGAAGAAATTATTGCTGCCATTGATTATCTTAGCCAATTAGATGGTACTGCAGCTTACAATGGCTCTATTCTTGAAACGGCGGTTAACTTTAATAGCAGCACTAAATCAGTCTCTGGATCTGATGACTTAATCAATTTGTTTAAAGGGCGTGAAGTATTAGTCATTACTAATGCTCCCACCACAGAAACTTACCGGACTGCGATTGAGACTTACATTAAAGCAAAACAGCCTGTTGTGGTTTCAGTAAATATCAACGAGTTTATCGATCACTCATTGATCGACTACTATGTAATTTCGCACAATGTGAAGTTCCTAACCGATGCGAAAAAGTATCGTTCGCTCAATAAACCGATTATTTTGCCAAAGCATCGTTTTGGTGAAACAGAAGTCAATGCACTCGAAGAGCTTCACCATATCGATTTTGGTTTTAATAACCAATCGTCTGACTTTGTGGTGAACAATCAATATGTGGATACCAAGTTTGACTACACCAGTGCCTACCTACTTGGTGCCTTGGTGGTTAGTCAACCAATCAAAGTGACTTTAGTGGGCTTTGATGGTTATGATAATACAGACTCGCGTCAACAAGATATGCTGGCTCTATTTAGCCAATACAAGAGTATTCAAAACGCGCCTAGCCTGCTTGCATTAACTCCATCAAACTATCCCGTGGCTAAAGGTTCTATTTATGCCCTTTAATCATAATTGTGATGTGTACATTTTTGATTGTGATGGCGTCATACTTGATTCCAATAAGTTAAAAATAGATGCTATGGCGAGTGCGCTTCGTGCACTTGGCTTTGAACATGAACAAGTAGCGTTGTGCTGTGAGTATTTTAGTCAGAACTTCGGTAAATCTCGTTACCATCATGTAAAGTATTTTGTTAAACATCTTTTAGACTTAGATAATTCATCCGATACTGAGTCGATAGAGCAGAATATACTTGAGCTGTTCTCTTCTCAATGCCAGCAGCTCTACTTGATAGCGGATATCACACCAGGCTTCCTAGACTTTATTCAAGGTCTTAAAGGTAAAAAATACATCGCCAGTGGCTCAGCTCAAGAAGAACTAAGAGATGTATTCAAAGCCAAAAAGCTTGATCATTACTTTGATGGTATTTATGGCTCACCCACGACTAAGTCAGAGAATATCAAGAATATCTTGATGTTAGAAAACACAAAAAATGCAATCATGTTTGGTGATGCACTGTCTGATTTAGAAGCGTCTATAGCAAATAGCATAGACTTCATTGCTTATCGTTCTTATTCCAACATTCCTGAAAAATTAACCATGGAAAGCCAAAGTAAAGGTTTTACCGTCATTGACCAATGGACTGAACTACTATGATTACGGCCTTTTTACCTTGCCGCAAAGGCAGTCAACGTATCCCAGATAAAAATGTTAAATTATTTGCAGGGGTCGAAGGTGGTTTGCTGAAAATAAAACTAGATCAACTGCTCGCATGTGAAAGCATAGACTCTATTGTTGTTTCATCAAATGATGAGCGCGTACTTGATTTTGCGAATAATATTACAGATTCAAGAATTGTTGTTGATGATAGGCCTGACCATTTAGGGAGTAGCTCAACAACGACTGATGAATTGATAAAGTATGTCCCATCAATCATCACTGAGGGCGATGTTTTATGGACACATGTGACCTCTCCTTTTATCACTGAACTTGATTACACCAACATCATTAATAGTTATTCAGAGGCACTAACCAATGGTTATGACTCATTAATGACGGTGCTTAAATTACAAGGCTTTATTTGGGATGAAAATAATCCAATAAGCTATGACAGAAACAATTTAAAGTGGCCGATGACACAAAATGTTAAACCTCTATATGAAGTCGATAGTGGCGCATTTTTGTCCTCTATTAAAAATTATAAATTATTTAACGATAGAATTGGTAAAAAACCATTTTTATTAACTCAGGAAAAGTTGAAATCAGTAGATATTGACTGGCCAGAAGATTTTACATTTGCGGAAGAATTATGGAAAATAAAAGGGTAAATTTACTTAAAATAAATCCTTTTTAGATTTGTTCTTTTACTTAGTTCAAATATGAAAGCACAAATGGGAGTATACGTGAGACGTTATATTAGACTGAAAGAGTGGGAGCCAAATGTGACAAAAGTTATGGCTCCGTCATCTAGTACTATTGAACAATCAGATGGAAGCCTATCTAAAGAGTCAATTAAAGTTTCAGTATCAGACGATGGCTTTATAATTAACCCTAAACGTGATGACACATATGACTCAAGAATAATTGTCATGGGGGATAGCATTGTTGATTGTACATTTATCCCAGCAGGGAAACGTTTTACAGATGTAATTGAACGAGAACTTAGAGCTAAAGGAGTATTTCATCGAGTTGAAAATGCTGGCCGTAGTGGGGCGACTATGCTCCAAATGTTACTTGCCTTACAGGCAAAAATTATTCCAATGCGTCCTTCAAAAATAATTCTTATGAATGGTGTTATTGATGCTGATGCACTTCAAAATTCATCTGGTTTATGGTCCAAAGGTGATTACTTTAATCCTATTGAAGAAGCTAAAATAGGTCACCCTGCATCAAAACGTATGCCTGCTCTTGATTTTTCATCTAGAACTAAATTACTTCGCTTGTTTGCCGACACTTGTAAACTTTTTGAAATTGATTTAATCATAGCAACTTTACCGTTACGCGGAAATGATGACTATTTAAACGAGTATTTAAAAAAACACAGAAATATAAGAATGGAAGCTGTTAATCAGAATACTCGTGAGTTTTGTGCCAATAGTGGAGTTAAGCTTATTGATTTAGATAAAATGGTTAATGGTAACTTCGATTGTTTTTATGATTATTTTCATTTTAATGTTTTTGGCGCAGATTTTGCTGGTAAGTTGCTCGTTGATGCCATGCATAACAAAAATTCTAGCTTAGTTTAGACTATATTTTTTGCCTCTTAAAATTGTTGAGCGCATATAAAACTAAGTTAAAACGGAGGTTTTATATTCTTAAACCTTCGTACGACATGAAAATATAAATATAAATATCAAGGTATATTTTATGGAAGAAAAAAGATTGATCATTGGCCCTTCTCATATTATGAGGTGGCTACAATCAATGGAAATACAATATGTTCCAGAAGTTGATGGTGTTGCATTTTATGGCCAAGGTGGTGCCCCGATTTGGTGTGATTATTTTGCAAAAAAAGAGGCTGATTTTACACAATATGATGAGGTTATTTACATAGTTGGCGACTTTAGGTTGGGTAACAAAAGTGTTTTAGACCCAACCTTTCAATATGGCATAGAAAAAACATTAATCTCACATGAAAATGATCTGATTTTGTATAACAAAACAGTGAATAAAGTCTCTGATTTGATAGGAAAGCACGGCGTGAAAGTCAAATTTCTATTTTGGAGTTTAGCTTTACGAGAATATAAAAATATCCAAGATGATAAGTATATATCTGATAAAAAATACAAGCACCCTATATGGAATATTAATCCACTTGAAGAAAAGTTTTCTGGTAACTGTATCCCGCTAGCTGGTTGCTTATCTGAAAATATGGATAGCCTGTTTATTGATAGCTCAAATCACCCCTCTATTGTTGGATATGCGTTTTTGTATAATCTTTTAATTGAAAATAAAGATGATGCATCAACAATATTACATAAGCTTAATAACAAAAATAAAGATACCTTATTAATTCCTCGCAGCCCCATTTCTACTCAAATCGTTGGAGATTCAACGATAATTAGACATCATAATGCTTTTATTAGAAAGGGGATATTTAAAGGAGACATTATACCCGAGGTTACTTTATCTAAAATAAACGAATATATTAATGCTAATCCCCATATTGAAGAACTTGTGTTTTTTTCTAATATTAGGTGTTTCAATGATAATGACCTTCCATATCAAGAGCGTATTACTAGACTATTTAATATGGTATCTAAATCAAAAGTTAAAATAAAAGTTGTTTTTTATGATGCGTTTGCACAAGAAGTGATTTCAACAAGACATAAAGCATACGCTAAACTTAAACTTAAACCTAAAAGTAAATTGTTACAATTTGAACAACTTGAGCGACTTTTTGATTGTGGTGTGAGCTACCCTAAATTGGATAGTATGATGGCAGAGTCTTTTGTTGAGCTTAATGGAGGTCTACAACCAACATTTAAAGCTATTTTTTGGCTTATTAATATCCAAGCAAGAGATCTGGATTTAGTTGACTCTTTTTACTTACATTATAGAGATAATTTATTTTCTAATGAAATGTGAAATGAGTTTCGAACATTGATTTAAAATACTTAAAAACTCATTTCAATAAATTTACATATGAGCATCTTGCAAAACTCACAGCTAACCCATTTGTGGATAACTTATCACCCCCTTAGAGGCTCTTTTTTGCTCCGTTGAGCGTGTTTTTCTACGCACTTCCTATTTTGGCTAGGTCGTCATCGCTTTTCTCTCTTTTTTGATCATAGTGGCTCGTTCTGAGACCACTCCAGAAGCACAATACCCTCGATATATGTCTTTTTCTCTCAGCGATTTATTGCCGCAGTCGAAGCAGTTGATCGACACTCAGTACTAAAGTGCCAAACATCAGGTTGTAATGGTCTAATGATCTTGGAAGGTCCTATAGCCTATAATTAACTTTAAT
>JBQEFB010000040.1:0-27246 GCA_052107635.1 Marinomonas sp.
AAGACTTTATGGTTTTTGGAAGGAATTACTATGTGGGGTTTAGCCGACGCTCACATATAAACCAACTCAAACCCTTTTTCCGTGACTGATCTTGGTTTATCTATCTGTTCTTTAGATATAAATATCAAAGCATTTGCATCTTCAAGCCCTAATGTTTTTGCTTTAGCACAAACAGATTCTGACCAATATTCAGCATATGAATATGGTGCAAAAAATAGCGCTAAACTTTGTTGATGTTCACGAAAACCGACTTCCATAAAATCATGATCACAAAACACCTCACCTTGTGAGCCATAAAATTCAGATAACGGTTGGTCATCTTCTTTTTCGATATAGATTTCTTCAAGAAAATTTCCAAATCGACTATTATCAGTAACTTTACCTAAATAAAAATGCGAGATTTCAAACAACTTCATATTTACACCTAACGCTTTTGTTGTGGGGCGACGAAACGTAGCGAGGAACGAGCGAAGTGTAACCATCCCAGCAACGCAGGTGCGAACACCAACTGTTTGTTAGCTATTTCAGAATTCAATTCTGGCTTTTCCATAAACTACACTGGAGAACTCAATAGCATGATCCATTATTACGTAATCATAAGGAGCATCAACTGCTACCTCACCAATAAGCTTTCCTTTTCTCGTATATAACCGACAAGCCGACTCACCTAGTTCTAGTATATTATCCCCAAGAGTTTCCCAGCTCCAAAATAAAAATGGATAATTAATATCAACTAACTCCAAGGTGCTTATATTAACTACTGCTGATAAAGTCCCCGCTCCAACAAACAGAAATTTGCTTTCTTCAGCCCAATGAAAACATATTTCAGACCCTGAATAAGAACCATCCCAAAAAACGACAAGAACAATCTGCTTACCTTCAAAGACGATTTCGAAAATCGTTTTCTTAGTAATCTCATTTTCATCAGTTACTACTAAATCAGCATTATTCTCAGTTTCAATACTATCAAAAGTTCTTATTTTGAATTCACTATTTTTATATACAATATTCATAATATGCCAATGAGGGCTAACGCCGCGCTCTGCGGCTTGGTGAAGTTGGCGGATTTTTGGGAACAAAAATGTGACAGCTTTGACAAATCCGAGTGCATTGACTTGTTAGGGTATTCACTCTACGAACTTGTTCTGTTTGCTGTCGTAAACGGCAGCATTAGGGATTGATTCTAGAAACGACATTAAATCAATCATTGTATTTGTATACTTTTGCTCATCGTCACTGCGAAAGTAGACACGGACTCTAGCTTGCACCATACCGATCTCTTTGATATCAATACGATTACTTTCGTTAGCCAAGAGCGCTTCCTTGGCACATTGATTGACCAACTCACCACTTTCTAAAAGTACATCAGCCGTCCAATCTCCTGCCTCTCCGAAGTCTGTTTCACTTACAGTGACTTTAATATGCTTATCTATAAATGGAGGGCAACCTTCGTCAAAGTAAACCTTTGCATAGGGGACGTACTCTGAAACAATTCTAGATATCGAATCCAAGTCGAGATCTGATTTTGTATCTTTTAAAAATGCTTCTATGTTGAATGCCATATAATTTTCCGAGGTTACCCTAACGTCAAGCTTAACTGAGTAGCAAGCTGGCAACTACTTTTTAGGCCTTTAATCCCAATGTTCATTAACCCACTCCTCGAAATTCGGGTGGTTTTTTCGCCCTTTATCTTTTAACTCTTCAGGTGATTCTGTCCACTCGCCTATATAGTCAACAGCTCGTTTCTTGAGATCTAGCCAATCAACTTCATCTTTATTTTCATCGGTTGGCTCAAGCCAATCACCATCAAAAAACATTTTTCCAGAACAAAGTTGACGTATAAAATCCCGCAGGGAGTCAGATACGAAATAGAATTCACCCTCTGAACTCCAGAATACTACTGGTGATTTTCTTTGTTGGCCAGGATAACCCATAAGCAAAACCCTGATCCCGTTCCATCTTTTCCAAACTCAAGAAAGGTGTGTTTCTCGTATTCTTCAATCGCACTTTCGAACCAAGAGCTAGTGTCAAACTTATTTAATTTAGATACCTCATAATCAATCGGCCAGCCCAAGAACCCTGCGTTATCTAAGGAGCTGATGAAATCAATATCCGCTTTTGTCTCGCTATCTATATTCATACTTTTCTCAGGAGGACCTAACATTTTAATAGTACGTATGCGCATTTACACACTTCAAAAACGGTCCAAATACCTCTATAAAAAACTGAATTTAAAGTATTTTATAGAGGTATTCATAATATCCAAAATTGGCTAAACGAGCGTGCTACCACGTTGGCTTTTAGTCTAAAAAACCACGATCGTTGTCGCGATACATCACGACCAAAAAAGTTAAAAAGCCCCCCACCTTCTCCTTGAAGAAAGGGGAAGAAACTCGTGCTCGTATTTAGCTAGTTTTGCAGCCACCAGCCGTGGTCAAATCCTTTTAAACACAACGCTTTGGTGGTCGATATTTTCGTAGGATTTTAAAGAGAAATGCCCCCTTACGTTGATGATGCCCTATGTAATGCTCTAATGATTCTATAGGGGCTTTTGGCGCTAAAAAAGCCCATTCGATGCAACGAAGTTGCGTGACTTGAAAATGTTTCCGAGGCAGTGTTTGATGATCTATCTCACTCTAAAAAGGCACTAAACACCTTCCCTAAATGATCGACATACAAACGCTTTTATATATCACGTAAATCATACGCTAAAGATCTTAAAGCGAATTTTTGTCTTTCCTTTAAAGTAAAGTTTTGGGCGCTAGCAAAAAGTTACACGCTCAGCAGAGCGGAATAAAAGTTGGGAACACGAAGCACTTGAATGGAACGTACAAAACTACACATTCAGCAGAGCTGAAATAAAGACAGAGATGCTAAATACGTTCCGCTGTAATTAGATGGTGTCGCTTTGAATAAAGCGTATAAACAAACGCAAGTATTAAACACATGCCAGCTGGAATATATAAAGCATTAAAGCCATAAACTTGAAATAAATAAGTGCCAACACTGCCGCCAAAAATAAAGCCGGCGATGAGCAATAAGAAAAGCACCAGTTTGCGTTTGTCGAAGGGTTCACCTCGCAACGCAGAGCCAAAGAGGATGCCTAAGTCGGTAAAAATCCCTGTCATATGGGTCGTTCGGACGATGGCGCCACTGTATTTGGTAGCAAGGGCATTTTGTACGCCACACGCGGCAGACGCCGCATAACAACCATAATAAGAGCCAATGGAAAACAGATAGATAGCAACCAGTATTAGCGCCGCTTCTACTACCAAGGCAAAGCCATAATGATGGCCTAGTTTTAAGGTGTGGCTATGCAATAATATGCCCGACAACATGGCCCCCAATAAAAAAGATAGGATAACGCCAGCAAGTTTTAGGTCGTCTTGTAGTGAAGCATCTAGAAAACTGGCTCCGAGTAAGGTGACAGATCCCGAAAGATGAGAAAGCGCTTGCCCGTCTAGACTAATCAAGCCGACCGCATTAATAAAACCTGCGACAAAAGCCAAGACAAACGCACCAGATTCAATCCATTTTGGTAAACGTGAAATCAAGCATCCTCCGAAATATTACTATTTAACAGTCTATTGATTCACCTATTCTAAGACAGCAATAGGCCGTATTGTATTTTCTACCTTAAGGCAGTTTATAAAGCTCAATCCGTTGCTTATCAGCCGCCCCTAATACCATGGTTTTCTTGGTATTAATGGTGGTGGCGATGTCTTCTTGCCAAATGGTGATGGTATCGCCTGCTTGCGCTGGGAGAGTAGCGTAACCATTATGATCCGTTTTAATGGCAAATTCATTATCCGCCACGTAAATATAGCCGATCATGTCGTCATGAATATTACAGCCTACTATGACTAAACCCGGTTCATTAAATACAATGGGGTCAGGGTCTGCGCCTTTATAAAGCTTAATCTCAAATGTCTTGGGTTTGGAAAAACTGTAGACATGATGTCGAATGTCATCATTATTGGGAAAACGTACCGACTGGCCTTTTTCGATGACCAACACCCGAGGGCTAAATTCATTATGAACTTGCTCCATCACAGCGACCGTATTCGGTGTGGTGCGGGCATACCCTGGTAAACTAATGACCGCGTTAGGTATCGCTTGATATTTATTATCAACAACCTGAACCCTAATATCGGCCCACGCATTGTGCATTGTTAAGGTGAGAGCCATGATCAAAAAACGTTTCATTATTCTCTCCAATTTGAGTTAAACAATAATATCGTTTTAACATTAGTGAATGATTTTTCTAGCTAGAACAAAGACATCAGCACAACCAATACGTTCATTAGAACACATTCAGGCAAGGCAGATGATAAGACGTTAGTAGTAACATCTCACTCACTCGTTGCTGCGTTGTGCATTCTCTTATTTGCCTAATAGCCTGAAGCACTGCCACCAGCAAATCTGGCGTTTTTAACACATGGTCCATCAAGGCTTTTAGCATTAAAAAAGGCGCCTCATAGAGACACCTTTATTCAACTCATCACGTTAATAGAGCGTTGTATTACACCGCTTGGTATAAAGAACGCGGCACACGCTGTAAGTAGGCTTCCATCTCCGCCATACCATTGGGCAGATCTACTTTCACGCCCAAGTCTCGTATTGTGCTGCCAAACGCATGTAATGTACGGAACAAGTTATGTTCATGACACTGCTCCCCCATTTGACCAATACGCACAATAGGCTGACCAAATGATCCTGCTATTTCAACACGATAAGCATTGGAAATATGGTGACAAATATCACCAGCGGTTAAGCCCTCTGGTATTTTGATACCAACCACTGAGTTCAAACGCGACGATGATGGAATAAAAAGCTCCAACCCCATGGCTTCAATCCCTGTTTGTAATGCTTTAGAACAACGTAAATGTCGCTCGAAACGTTTCTCTAAGGTTTCATCACAGACCAATTTTAAGGCTTCATGCAAGGCCATAATACCCGACACTGGCGCAGTATAATGATAGCCATTGTTATGCCAAAAATTCTCCGCTAATTGCGCATCAAAACACCACTGAACAACAGGTGTGGTACGGTTTTTAACGACTCCCCACGCTTCTTCAGAAAAGACCAATAAAGACACACCCGGAATAGAAGACAACCCTTTCTGGCCACCGGTAATTACTACATCAATGTTCCATTCGTCCATTTTTAACGGCATGGTACTTAACGTACACACTGCATCCACGACCACTAAACAGCCATAGGATTTGGCAATGCGGGCAATCTCTTCTAGTGAATGGTTAAACACGGTATTAGAGGTTTCGCCTTGTACTAAAGTCAATACTTTCGGGCGTAGCTCTTCAATCGCTTTTCTAACCGCATCTGGATCGGCCGCTTCTAATACAGGAACATGCAACTCATGCACATCAGCACCAATGCGCATGGCCATTTCCGCCATGCGATGACTAAAGAAACCATTATTGATACACAGTATAGTTTCACCAGGCTGCATCAAATTTGATACGGCCATTTCCATCGCCGCTGATGCCGGACCTGCTACGCCTAACACCCATTTCGACTCGGTCTGAAATACGTATCTCGCCATCGCTTTTACTTGATGAATTACCTGCGCCATAACACCACCAAGGTGGTTAATAACGACCGAGTTAGCCTTGGCGACACACTCTGGAATAGGAACAGGCCCTGCGCCCATCATCAATAAGGGTTCGCGAGGGAGAATGTCATCTAACGATTTCACCTGGGGACGAGGAATACCCATTGGCGATGTAGCAATCATGATTTACAACCTAATAATAAAATGGTGCGGTGAATGGTCATTTCAAAAATATAAAAACGATATTTTTTAAGTTTTATTAGTAGAAAATATCGCATTACTGGTCTTTTCAAAAATAATGTCTGGAAATAATACAATATTCTATCGTTAAAATAGAGAGACTTAACCCAAAATAGTACGATATTCCAGTAGCGAGCATTTTCACCCTAGATCTGACGTGTATCTTCTTAACCAAACAGTGTTTTTTACTCTGTAACAAGGCATTTTACTCTACCGCTTTAGTGAATGTATGCGATAATTCTGCAACTCACTTCTTCTGGAACACGTTATGAATACTTGTGGTATCGAAATCAAAGGTAGCGAAGCGATCCTTTGCTTGCTGTCTAAACAAGATGGCCTTTTTCAAATCGCCGATTGTCGTCAAATTCGTCATACATTTAACAACCCAAACGACAGTGAAAGCGTGCGTAAATTTCAATTTATGCTGAAAAAACTGTTTGAAGATTACAAGGTATCGCGTGTTGTTATTCGTGAACGCCCGACTAAAGGCAAATTTGCAGGTGGTGCAGTAGGCTTTAAAATTGAAGCGTGTATTCAATTGATTGATACGGTCGATGTTGATCTATTCAGCAGCACACAAATCAAAGAAATCTTAAAGGACAATCCTTTCCCTGTTCCTTTTAAGTCTATGGGACTAAAGGCCTTTCAAGAAGGCGCTTTTACCGTCGCTTATGCTGCGTTGTCTAACGCGTAATACTAAAAAGACAGGAAATAATGTTATTTCCTGTCTTTGGTTTTTTCGCAATCTCTTCTCTTCCTGCTTAGCACCCTTCTTTTAATGACACCCAAACCATTCAATCCGTTGCTATTGGCAGCTCACTTACGATGCATAAAAATAAAACAATACGGTGCGAAAAACAAAAAACGAATCATATTGGTGCGTTGACTGTTATTTTTTCTTACCTATTAATACGATCAATACTCCTCCTAGTACCGTGGCTGACGCTACAATCAAGTGCAGTGTTACCGCTTCATTAGCAAAGATAACACCACCCAAGGTGGCGATAATCGGCACTAACAATTGCAAGACGGCGGCAACAGACGCACTGATATGCGCTAATACCGAATACCAAAGCGCATAGCCAATACCCGACATTAAAGCGCCTGATGCTATTGCTAACCACAAACCTTCCAAGCTAATTTCTAGCTTAAAACCAACCAACAACAGCGCGACTAGTAGCATGGGCAAAGTACGTACAAAGTTTGATGTGGTCGCAAACAATGCCTTAGTCACTTTTTTACCATGCCAGGTGTAAACACCCCACGCGACACCGGCAAACGCCATCAACACAAAACCAATCACTGACGGGGTCGCCAAGGTCGGTAACACCAAATAAACAAACCCAGCAAAAGCTAGCCCAAGCCCAAGCCATTCAAGCCATTTCATGCGATGTCCATTCACGAAAGACAACAAAATCAACGTGATTTGCACCGCTGCAAAGAGTATCAATGCACCAACGCCGGTAGACAAAGACACATAAGCATAGGAAAAGCCTAATGCGTAAATAAAGAGCGCTATAGCAGAAAACCAATTGCCTGATACCCAGATTTTTCTTACTCGCTGAGCGGGTCTTCCTGAGTCTGTTTTGTCTTTGTAAAACAGACACAAAATAAGCAACATAACTGCCCCACTCACCAAACGCACTAAGGTAAACGAGGTAGGATCAATCAGCGCTTGTGAGTCAATTTGAACCAATGCCAATCGACATAAAACAGAGTTAGCCGCAAACGCAACTAATGCCAATAGCGTAAAAAAGATCAGTTTTAAGTTAATTGTCATAAGTTTGTTCAATAAAAACGTTAGTTTATAAGCAGGGCCCAAGAAGGAACACCTAGGAGCGCTTACTTTCACTGACTGGCACTAGATTTGCAAGATCAACCAGTAAGCTTTCACAGGATATTTTGGGTGAAACAGCAACATTAAGCAGGAAAAGCATGTTGCATGATTAATCAGGAGGTAAAAGATCATTCAAACTGAGCGCTTAATTTACTAGCCGCTTGTGTATTTTTGAATAGATCTCATATACATGACACATCTATTAGTATTTTCAGATTTAGATGGCACGTTACTTGACCATCACACTTATAGCTTTCAACCCGCTTTACAAGCATTGCAAACGCTTCAGACCTTTTCCATACCTTGTATTTTGAATACGAGTAAGACCTATGCAGAGCTACTAACACTGCGCCAAGCACTGCGCCACCAAGATCCGTTTATTGTTGAAAACGGTGCTGCTGTTTATATTCCAAAGCATCTCGACCTCCACACGAAAGAAATACTTGAAGACCATGGTGACTTCTGGCTAAAAACATTCGGACCAAAACGTGACACCTTGATCAACTTAATGGAAAGTTACACTCACCATTATCGCTTCCAACGTTTTAGTGATATGAACTGGGAACAAATTGTTGAACTCACGGGATTAAGTGAAGCCAATGCCAAACTGGCCCTGGATCGCCAATTCACCGAACCTATGGTATGGAAAGATTCCAACATTGCCCTTAACCAACTAAAAGAAGACCTTGATAAACAAGGTGTTCAGATCCAAAAAGGCGGCCGCTTCACGCACCTTATGGGAAAGCACTGCGATAAAGCGCATGCCATGCTGTGGTTAAGCGACGTGTATGCGTCTCACTACCAAGAAAGCGTTACTACCATGGCCCTTGGGGATGGGGAAAATGATTTGGATATGCTGAGCAAAGCAGACATTCCTGTCGTTATTCGCTCTCCTGTACACGCGCCACCAGAAGTTCCTTCTCGTAATGATGCTTGGCTGACCGATGCTTATGGTCCCGAAGGTTGGGCACAGGCAATTGACAAAGCATTGATTAAACAAGGTATTCTGTAATTCGAAAGACACTAGAATCAAACGATTAAACACTAACATTAGGTTCGGAAATATCGATTTAACATAACAATAACGACTTGCCATGCACCAATTATCATGGCTGACATTAGGAGAAATATTATGGGCGACTTTTACCAAAACGGCATCATCACCACATTACACAACTTAGCTCACCGTCCATTAGAAGAAATGGAAAAAGAGCTGTGTGAGTTTTCGAAAACTCGACCTATGTCTCTTATTTTACCTTGCTTGTATTCAGAGCTCGAAACCGATGCCATGCCGAACATTATTGAGCATCTAAAAAAAGTACCTTATTTAGAAGAAATCATCATTGGTCTAGATCGGGCAACCGAAGAACAATATCGACACGCTCTTGAGTTTTTTAGTGTCTTACCCCAAAAACACAAGGTGCTGTGGAATGATGGCCCACGCTTACGCGCCATAGACAGCGTATTAAAAGGTGAACACCTTTCCCCTAGCGCACCAGGAAAAGGCCGTAACGTTTGGTTTTGCATGGGCTATAACTTAGCCGCCGGCAAAGCAGAATCGATTGCCATGCACGACTGCGACATAGTCACTTATGACCGGGAATTACTAGCACGACTTATCTACCCTGTCGCCAATCCAAGGTTTAACTACGAATTCTGTAAGGGATTTTACTCTCGTACCGCTAACGGAAAGATGAATGGTCGCGTGAGCCGTTTGTTAGTCACTCCGCTGCTCTATTCATTGAAAAAAGTCTTCGGTAATTTAGAATATTTGGATTACTTAGACAGCTATCGGTATCCATTAGCAGGTGAATTCTCTTTCCGTCGTGATGTCATGACGGACATTCGTATTCCAAGCGATTGGGGGTTAGAAATCGGGGTACTTAGTGAGATGCAGCGTAACTATTCGAATAACCGTTTATGCCAAGTAGACATTGCCGATGTGTACGATCACAAACACCAAGACCTTTCTGCTGAAAATGACGAGGGTGGTTTATCTAAAATGTCCATCGATATCACCAAAGCGATTTTTAGAAAACTGGCGACCAATGGCATTATTTTCAATCAGGAAACCTTCCGTACCATCAAGGCGACCTATTACCGCGTAGCCTTAGATTTTATAGAAACGTACCGCAATGATGCTGAAATCAACGGTCTTAAATTAGATGTACATTTAGAGGAACAAGCGGTTGAGCTGTTTGCTGGTAATGTAATGAAAGCGGGTGATATGTATCTGGCTAATCCAATGGAAGCGCCTTTTATTCCTAGCTGGAACCGTGTTGTTAGCGCCTTCCCTGGCGTCATGAATCAACTTGCTATTGCGGTGGAACAAGATATGAATGAATTCGGCCCGCAATAACCCTTATATTCAATAATGGTACTAAGGTCTGCCTACCTGCAGACCTTAGTTTTCTTTTACCTGTCTTATAGGTAACTTGTTATGGAAAATACTGCGCCCTCACATTTAGAACAACGGCTTATGGGCCATCTTCAAACGCTGTATCCTAATTTTGATGCCAGTGAACTTGCTCGTACCTGCCTTAGTACCTTTAATCTTGATCCGAAAACAGAATCCCCTCGCCCTCACAGAAATCTGTGGGATCAATCTGACATCATGCTAATCACCTACGCAGACACATTACGTAATGAAGGCGAAGCGCCACTAGAAACACTGCAAAAATTCATCAAAAACAAACTCTCAGAAAGTATTTCAGCCGTCCACCTTTTGCCCTTTTTCCCTTATAGCTCAGACGATGGTTTTAGTGTTATGGATTACACCACGGTGAACCCTGCTTCTGGTCGCTGGCTACACATTTCTGAAATCGCTAAAGACTTTAAAGTCATGGGGGATTTAGTTATCAACCATTGTTCTAGTCGTAGCATGTGGTTTGAGAACTACAAAGCGGGAGTTGATCCAGGGTCAAAGTTTTTTTACGAAGCTGATCCTAACGCAGATTTAAGCGCCGTCATTAGACCAAGAACATCGCCACTACTCCGAGAAGTACAAACCAAAAATGGGGAAAAATATGTGTGGTGTACGTTTAGCCACGACCAAGTCGATTTGAATTTCGAAAACCCTGAGGTGTTATTAGAGTTTCTGCGAATTATTCGTTTGTATCTGGAAAAAGGCATCCGCTGGTTCCGTCTTGACGCAGTGGCCTTTCTTTGGAAAATCCCTGGCACGCCTAGTATTAATCTGCCGCAAACTCACGAAATGATCCGTTTATTGCGCTTAATGATTGAACATTATGCCGCCGACAGCGTGATTATTACCGAAACAAACATCCCCAACCAAGAAAACCTGACGTACTTTGGTAACGCCAACGAAGCTCATTTGATTTACAACTTCTCGTTGCCTCCGCTGCTGATTAACAGCTTAATCACCGGTAATTGCGCTCACCTTAAACAATGGCTCATGTCGATGCCGCCTGCCCAACAAGGCACCACCTATTTAAATTTTATTGCCTCACACGACGGTATTGGTCTACGTCCAACAGAAGGATTACTGTCTGATTGGGAGCTCGAAACCCTGATCAATACCATGAAGCGTTTTGGTGGTCGACTCAGCTCACGCACCACACCACAAGGTGAATCCAAGCCTTATGAGATTAATATTAGTCTTTGGAATGCACTTTCAGGCTCAGTACAACAGGGCCCAGATCAATGGCAATTTGCCCGTTTCATCTGTGCTGCTAGCGTGATGATGGCACTAGAAGGTGTGCCCGCTTTTTATATTCACAGTTTCTTTGGTACTGAGAACGACAATGAACGTGTTGATAATACTGGGCAGTTCCGTTCTATTAATCGTCATATTTGGAAAATTGACGAGTTAGAACATGCGTTAAATACGCCGACTCATCACCAGAAAGTCTTTAATGGCATTTCACGTTTAACAAAAATTCGTCGAGCGCAAGCGGCATTTCACCCGAATGCAACCCAATATGTATTGCATATGGGGGATAATCTGTTTGCCTTCTGGCGCCAAAGCCTAGACCGCCGACAAAGCCTATTTGCCGTATGCAATATGACGGATCAGCCACAAAGCTTTAACTTGTCTGAACTTAACCTTATTGCCACTGATGATTGGACCGACTTAATCACGAATCAAGTCTATGAAGATCATTTAGCCTCTGTCACTCTCATGCCATACCAGTTTGTTTGGTTAGCAAATAAAAAAAGTAAAGTGAAATCTGGCTAGGGGCTGTTGATCTTTGTCGGAATTGTGAACGAAGAAGGTAATCTCGTCTAATTTACTTCGCCAAAAACAAAGACAACGAGATTATCATGCCCCGATTAATGCTCACGGATGAGATGTGGTCGAAGCTAAAAGCTATTCTGCTTGAAGATAGAGTCTATAATAAGAGAGAGCATCGATACACGATAGAAGGCATTCTTTATCGGCTGCCCTTGGCGATATTTACCAAACTATTTTGGCTTATGGAATACGGTTTACCGTCGTTTTTTACTGTGCTCCAGAAAAGAAATTTTACTCAGGCCATTCAAATCCTTATCGGCCAATAAGGATTTGAATGGGAGTTTCTTATTCGAGAGAAAGTTCGTCAATACGGCTCGACCTCAGTCATTCCTAGAAAGAAAAATTCGAAAAAAGGAAACGCCGATATAGATTGGTGTTTATACAAATATCAGCATTTAGTTGAAAATACGTTTGCTCAGCTCAAGCATTTCAGGTCGATAGTTAGCTTGTTCGATCATTTAGCTGCTAATGGGAAAGATCAACAATATCTAATATCTAGAATATTAATCTATTAAATACCTTAATTATAAGTTTAAATTAAACTCTCATTTATCTTTAAATGAATACTAAGCTTCGTGATATTTTTGATGGCCATAAAACCCCACATAAAAAAGAATCGACTTACACCTTTTACCATCTACTTTTTCAAAAAGTAAAAATGATCTTTGCTGGCCTCATGATAGCAAAGGCAGTGCTATGTGAGACGATCACTGACATCCCTCTCTCCAGATGATTGCACTTAAAGTCAGCGCAGTGACAGTCAAGCCTTATGGCTTTAACTAGACTTGTTGGCCTTTAAGTGTATGGCTTGGTGGAAAGCTACAACCAGTAGCAAAACGTATAATTACCGAATGTATAGACTGAAGAGCATTATGGAAAAAGTAACAAACATCTCACCTAAAGCGCCACATAAGCCAATTAATAAGGTTAAGAGAACCCTTCTTTTATTAGGCGGACTCTTCCTACTCGTTGAGGCTTACTATATTACCGCATTTATAAATACCTACCCTATGGTATCAGGATTGACCTTACTGAAAGACCATAGCGACTTTGGCCGCCTACTATCTAGTGTTGGCTTATCCTACTCTGTCTTTGTGAGTGTTTATTTCTTATTCAGAAAGTCATTAAAACACCCACTAAAGGTCGCCTTCTTCGCCTCATTAATCTCAGGGTTTTCAATCTACAATGGCGTCGAAAAAGCCGTCGATAGATTTGTTAATAGCGCTAGTGAAGAAACAATTCTATGTGGCGTTTTGGGCAACTACGCGAAAAAGAACTTTCTAATGGGGGAAGGCGAAGCAGTTCCATTCTGGAATTCAGAATCAAACTTTACGAAATTTGAGGACATTCAACTTGGCCTTGTGTTACTTCCTGCGGCGCTTTGTACCAACAAACAGGTCTTAAGCGAATCATTTGCTACCAATAAGCTACGTTCCGACTTTAAAGGGATGGTTGAAACAGCGGTAGACTCTAGAGCCAACAATGAAATTAGGATGATAAACAACAAGTTTCAGCCTAAGATTAACAAGCTAAAACTCAACTTAAAGTCCATCAGAGATGGTCATATTAGAGTCGTTAATCAGTCATCAGATTACAGATTTCAAAAGGCGCTGAAACGATATCACCGAGCCTTAAGCAAAGGCGGAGTACGCTGGAAAGCCATGCAAGCACTAGAGCAACTTGCTAGCGATGTTTACAACAAGAAAAAGAAAACACCTTCCGCGAGTTATTTTTACGACAAGATTATCCGCGCAGAATTAACAGATAAACAGAACGAGTTAATTAAAGGCCAGATCAGCCCAAATCGAGACATTCTTAAGGAGTTTAAAAAACATATTGAAGTTGAGAAGAGTAGAACTATCGCAACCTTAGTTTCTGCTTGGTCGAAGGGTAAAACTGTAATTGGCACTCATGCTACAAGAGCAATGAAACAGTCTGTTAAGGCCGTTATTTCACCTCTGATACTAATATCTTTCTCGGGGCTCTCTATTCTGTTAGCTATAGCATCTCTTTGTTCGCTGCTAATACCAGAGCCAAAGCAGTCTTTTTCTTCGAAAGCTAGAGAAATATCCACCAAGGCGCTATATAAAACAAGCAAGCTTATATTAAGTCCATTATTGATTATTCCAGCAATTGTTCTCTTCATCCCCATCACTCAAACACAAGAATTTATGCTTAAGGACATTGAAGCGGGTAATAAGAAAGTACTCCTTAACAGTCTACTAAAGACGCAATTTTTCGTGTACCCAAAACTAATGGGCGCTTTCCAAGCCCTTAATATAAGACCCTCTTTAGATATGACACCTTCTATTCTTAAAGAAGAAAAGCAGTTGATTGATCATTATTCAAAGACATTCGATCAGTCTTTCATAGAAAAGAAGTACACCACTCCTTCTTTACAATCCGTGGTATTTTCTAGCATTGCCATGGATAGCTACGGCAAACTTAAAGAAAGACACATTGAGGATCTGAACACCATAACTAGCTTTTATTCCACTCGTTGCAAGTACGACAATTTTGACACGGATGCTTTGTCCTGTATAAAAATGAATTACATGAAAGCATTAGCGATGACAGATGAAGGCAGCTCCTTCAACAAGACATGGTTAACAATAGTTGCGAAAGCAAAATCATTAGCAACAATGGTAATTGAAAAAATGGATAACTATTAGTTCACCAAAGTGAGAAGTAGCACTGGTAACCCACATAATCATTTGGGTTGCCTCTAACAAGCTTCGCTTTAATTGTGTAGTGAGCTATGAACGAAAAACGCGGCTGAACAGTCAGCCGCGTTTTAGTATTCTCAGTACGGGTTTTAATGATTTACTGTGGTTGAAAATACATTAATAACGATCACGCCAGTAACGATTAATATCATTCCGACACACGCAGCTAAATCAAGTTTCTCATTAGCAAACCAATAGCCGAACAAGGAAATCAACACGACCCCTAATCCAGACCAGATTGCATAGGCAATCCCCGTTGGCATGGTCCGCATCACAATCGTCAGTAAATAAAAAGCAACCACATACGCCGCAATGGCTAAACAAGTCGGCATGAGTTTCGAAAAAGAATCTGAGGCTTTTAACGCCATGGTTGCGAATACTTCACAACAAATCGCTAAACATAAAATCACATACGTCATTTAAATCTACTCATTATAAAGTAATATCTTCTGCTAAAAATCCGCCGGTTTGATGAGCCCAAAGTTTGGCATAAATGCCCGCTTTTTGAAGCAACTCATCATGAGTACCTTGCTCGATAATCTTACCGCGATCCAATACAATGAGCCGATCCATCGCCGCTATCGTGGATAATCGATGTGCTATGGCAATCACTGTTTTTCCTTGCATCAACCGATACAAACTTTCTTGTATCGCGGCTTCTACTTCCGAATCAAGTGCCGATGTTGCTTCATCTAAAATCAGTAAGGGCGCGTCTTTTAATAACACTCGCGCAATAGCAATACGCTGACGCTGACCACCGGATAATTTAATGCCACGCTCACCAACCAAGGCATCATAACCGACATTACCATAAGGGTCTGTTAAGGTTTGAATAAACTCATGCGCTTCTGCTTTTTTTGCGGCGGCAACCATCTCTTCTTCACTGGCATCAGGGCGTCCATAAAGTAAATTCTCTCGCACTGTCCGATGCAATAAAGATGTATCTTGTGTCACCATACCAATGTTAGCGCGCAAGGAATCTTGTTGAACTTGGCTGACATCTTGACCGTCGATTAAGATTCGACCCGATTCAATATCATAAAAACGCAGCAAAAGATTCACTATGGTAGATTTACCGGCGCCAGATCGTCCGACCACACCAATTTTCTCTCCTGCTTTGATCTCTAGATCAAAATCTTCAATCACTGAGGTTTTCTTACTGCCATAATGAAAATGTACATGGTCAAACACAATATTGCCCTGTGCTACCTGCAATAACGACGCCCCTTCAGCATCTTCTATCACGATCGGTTTCGATAACGTTTTCATGCCGTCCGTTACCATTCCTATATTTTCAAACAGGGTGCTGATTTCCCACATAACCCATTGCGCCATACCGTTCACTCGCAATGATAAACTCACCGAGATAGCAATAGCACCCACACCAACTTGACCATAAGTCCACAATAAAATACCCACCGCAGCAACACTAAAAGCCAATAAGTAATTACAAATATGCACCCCTACATTTAGCCCGGTTACTAAACGCATTTGCCTATGAACAGTCGATAAAAATCCATCCATGCCATCTTTTGCATAACGTGCTTCGCGCTGAGTATGAGAAAATAATTTCACCGTTGCCGCATTACTGTAGCTGTCTACAATGCGCCCCATCATGGTAGAGCGTGCATCGGCTTGTTCTGTTGAAATGCGCTTTAACTTAGGGACAAAATAAAACTGCAACGCGATATAAGCACCCAACCAAATAACCATAGGCAGCATTAATCGATAGTCTGCCTTGGCCACCAGCACCAACATGGACGCAAAGTAAACCAAGATATAAACTAAAACATCCAGTAGCTTCATGACGCTTTCGCGTACAGCTAATGAGGTTTGCATCACCTTAGTTGCCACTCTACCGGCAAAATCTTCTTGGAAAAAAGTCACACTTTGCTTAAGCATGAAACGATGAGCTAACCAGCGAATTCGCATAGGATAATTGCCCAATAACGTCTGATGAATAATGGCGGAATGTAAGAATGTAACCAATGGCATGACCAATAAGACCATCAGCGCCATCCATAGTAGATGCATACCCTCTTCTGCCAAGAAAGTATCAGGATCTTTCGTCACCAGCCAATCCACCAG
The DNA here is from genome assembly GCA_052107635.1 of Marinomonas sp. Classification (GTDB taxonomy): domain Bacteria; phylum Pseudomonadota; class Gammaproteobacteria; order Pseudomonadales; family Marinomonadaceae; genus Marinomonas. The sequence goes on from JBQEFB010000040.1 coordinate 16,719, forward strand.
CTGCCCCATAAAACCAAATAGTATGACTTCCAATATAGCAATCAGAGCGGTCAGCACAGACATGCAAATTAAAGGCGCTTCTACCCCTCTAGAATAAAAACGAAAAAACGCATACAGTGTTTTAGGTGCCTGAGCAGGCTCAGTACTAGGATAAGCTTCTATCCATTTCTCAAAAAAACGCAACATAACATTCCTTAGCAATCAAGCAGTACATCACGGTGTGTAATGATGTATATGACGACAATATGTATAGCAGATTACTTACTAATCGTTAGCTCGCATCATACCGAAAGCGTACAAACAAAAGAGAAACAAACATAAACAACCTTCGGCTTCCTTAGTTCTTACACAATATGAAAGGTTCTTTGAACAATAAATGATTATAATCATTCACGTATAATTTGGTGTATTTTGAATCAATATGCCTAAGCCGATTAATCTCATATTTTCGTTGCCTTTATATGAAGCTAACTCTTCCTGTCATACTTGTTCTTGGTTTATTATCAGGCTTAACACCTCTGGCTATTGATGCCTACTTGCCTAGTATTCCGACAATCGCTAAAGATCTAAATACAGATATCAGCTGGGTACAAATGACAATCAGTATGTATCTGATTGTCTTTGCCGTGTTGCAGCTTTTTTTTGGTCCTATTTCTGATGCTATTGGTCGTCGTAAAGTCATTATTAGCGGACTAGGATGTTTTTTTACAGGCAGCATCATTTGCGCTTTTGCCAAATACTACGAACTACTTATCATAGGCCGTGCTATTCAAGCCATTGGAGGAGCGGCAGTGGCGGTGAGCATTCCTGCCTTAGTCAAAGACAAGATGTCCAGTGACCAATTTGCAAAAGCCATGTCTCTGGTGATGCTGACCATGTCATTATCACCACTTGCTGCTCCCATCATAGGCGGAGCGATTTTGGTGCTATTAAACTGGCACTTTATTTTTATTTTTCTCGCGCTTATAGCCACCATTGGCGCATTCCTTTTTATTAGAACCATTCCTGAAACGCTACACATAGACCATCGAAAACCCCTTTCATTAATACATGCCTTACGCAACTACTGGACATTACTCAAAAATCCTACCGTGATGGGCTACATAGCAGCAGGCTCTTTCCATTTTGCAGGGATGATGTGTTTTATTACCGGCGCTTCTTATGTGTATATTGAGCTTTATGATGTAGAGCCTTCTCAATTTGGTTTTATTTTTGCCCTCAATGTTGTCGGCATGATGATCGCCACTACCATTAATAATCGCGCCGTAGAAAAACTGGGGGTAGACACCCTGATTAAATACGCTGTTCGTGTTTTACTGTGTGCCTCACTCACATTGATCGCCGTGACCTTCTTCACCAAACCACCCCTGGCAGTAATCGTCATTATTGGGGTCTTTTTTATGGGTACTATGGGGATATTAGGCAGTGGCTTTATGGCCGGTGCAATGCGAAACATAACGAACCTTAATGGCAGCGTTGCCGCTCTTGCGGGCTCATTTCGATTTTCATTTGGTGCCATAAGTGGTGTTGCCGTTAGTATTTTTCACACTGGCACTTTTGTGCCCATGTTATTAATCATGGGGCTGTGTGGAATACTCTCTTTCATCACCTACCAGACTGTTGTACGTCGATTTGAAAATCTCAACCATCAAGATTAACCTTACGAAGGTGACTATGCTCTTAAAACATTATCATCTCACTCTTTCAATTTGGAGCTTATATGCTAACCAGTAAAACACTGATCACGACACTTAAAAACACACCACAGGACGTACAATTTAAAGACGTTATTTCTGTTATTGAAGCGGAATACGACTTCGCACCAGCCACTTTTACCAACGGCCAACAAAACAACGCGCAAAATGAAAATAACGGCTCCTGCAAAATATTTTCGTTCGCCCTGCTCAATCAATTAAATCAAGCAGAAACACTACAGTTATTTGGCGATTTTTATCGTCGTGATGTACTAGAGAATCCAACGGCCACTGACCATCAAAACATTCGTCAGTTTATGCTTTCTGGCTGGGAAGGCATTCGCTTTCAATCCCAAGCATTAACCCTTAAAGCTTAACCGTAAGCAGACTGATACATTGCTTCAGTCTGCTCTCTCTCCTTGTTGAACACCTTCCCTAGTAAGACAAAGTACGTTAGTGTTATCACGTAATTAGGGCGAGGTAGTTATGGATTTATTAGCATTTGATTTAGACGGCACTCTTTTAAACCGTCAACAACGTCTTTCTGAGTATACTTGTGACACCCTAAGACGCTTAGATGCTGCAGGTATCGCTTATACAGTTGCAACAGGCAGAACACACTTTGCGGCTAAGTCCTGCATTGCTGATCACCACTTTCCTCATTGGCAAATTTTTAAAAATGGCGTGGAATGGTGGAACCCTACAAACAATGTCTATCGGCATCGAAACTTTTTAACACCTGATTTAATCAATGAAACACTTTTAGCGTTTGCTGATCATAACATCACGCCGTTTGTTTTTTGCTTAGAGCAAGATGGTTCTCATAAGGTATATCACTCTCCTTTAGTGGGAAATCTAAGTGATCAGATTGTTAATGAACTCGGCGCACATGAACAACTCAGCTTACACCCCATTTCAGACTTATCATCGAATGCGATCATTACGAATATTAGCGCAATGGGACGCCCTGAGATAGTCGACAGCCTGGTCTCTGATTGCCAGAAATACTCTCATTTAAGTGCCTACTCTGGCGGAGGAATTTATACCGCCGATGCATACTGGCTCGATATTCATCACAGCAATGCGTGTAAAGGCTCCTCTCTAATGGAACTTAAAGCCGAAATGGGTGCCGAACGTGTTATTGCATTTGGTGATGGCGATAATGATATATCCATGTTTGAAACATCGGATGAAGCTTTTGCCACTGAAAATGCGCTGGAACACATTAAAAAAGCCGCTAGCGGTGTTATTGGCCATCATGATGAAGATGGTGTAGCTCGTTATTTAAGGAAAAGGTACGACCTTTAATACAATAAACTTGCTATAAAGGAAAACGCCCTTATTAACGTAAATACAACAAAACGAACTTTACGCTGCCGATTTAATGGCCCATGATAAAAACAAGAAAAACGAGTTTGGAGAAATACGATGTTTGAATTTTTACTTTTTGTTGCGGCTTGCACCATCATTGCCGTTCTTGTTGCTAATGTACAAAAGCTGATTTCTCAGCCAAAAGTTAAATTGCAGCCAATTAAAATTGAGCGCGAAATACCACGTAAAAAAATGCCGATTCGTCGTCCCTACTAGCGTTTTCGAAATCAATTTAAAGCCACTTTTTTGTGGCTTTTTTATGCCTAATGAATATCGTATTCTTTTAGCTTATTAGCAATCGCGCTATGACTAAGCCCAACCGCTTTCGCTAAACGTCGCGTACTTGGATACTGGGGATATAACGTCTTAAGCAACCTTGCTTCCCACTGCTTGACCGTTTTATCCAATGACCCTTCAATCAATTCAATAGACACCGGACACTCATCTTCCGGTAATCTTAGGTCTTCAGGTTGCCATTCAGCTAGATTATTCACCGTCAACGTTTGCAAACAAATATTGTGTAGTTCCTTTAGGTTTCCTGGCCAAGAATACAAGGATATTTTAAGCAAAGCGCCCTTGGTCACGGCTGGCATAGGCACGTCATAACGTTCGGTATAGGCCTGTAAAGTTTGTCTTACTAGGCCTGCCAGATCCTCTCGCCGCTCTTTTAACGAAGGCACGTACAAAGACAAACTCGATACTGCAAAATACAAAGGTCGATGCAATTGATACCGAGAAAGTAAGCAGGTTCCAAGCTGCTCCGTTAACGAAACAATACGGCAAGTTGAATAAAAACTGGTCGAAAATTCAGGATGTCTATTTAACCAATTCGTCAGCGATACCTGTACTTCAGGCGATAAATACTCTACCCCCTCAATCACGAACCAACCATTGAATCGGTCTAATTTCGTCACATCAAGCATAGTGATATCACGGCCATGTAGAATCATTAACTGGCTATCTTGATCTACTTGTTTACGCCGCCAATACTGAAAAAGTGCCTCAACAAAATCTCTTTTGCCAACCCCTACTTCACCTTGGATAAGTAGCGGCTCAGTCATCTCGACAAAGGATTTTGCTCGCATTATCATAGATTGCATAGCATGACTTTTTATTACATCTGACAGGAAATAGTGTTCTAAATCATTTTCAGCATTTGGGGCTTGCCGAAACGTTGCAGTTTGACGATCGAGTCGAGCTTGAGATTTTAAATGGATAACACTACCTGCCGGATTTACCTCACCATCTTCATCAGTTACGAATATAGGCTTCATTTCAAGTAATAACGCTTTATTATGAACTCTAATCCGCTTACTCACCCCTCTCACAATGTCATCCCACGCCACTTTGGCAAAGCTAACGCCTTTGATAAATTGCTGTAGCGGCCTCGTCAATAAACTTTCAATATTGACACCCAAGTCTTGTGCCGCCAACTCTGTGGCCATAGTAATGACCCCTTTCAAATCTACGGCGATTACACCGTCTGGCAGCGCTTCTAATACGGTATTTAATCCATTATGTTCACGTTCAGAAGGGGTAAACATCACTCTTTTTACATCTTGAACGCCTTCTATATGACGTAATTCTCGCAAGAGTGTTTGCAACTCTGTAAATTCAATATCAGGGAAACCACAATAAATACAGTGTCGCTTGGTATCCGCTTCTATCAGTCGAATATCGATTTGATGCGGAATAAACAGGTCCAGCACTTCACGCACCATGCCAATCCTATCTTCACACTGTATTTCTAATCTCATATGATCTCCTAAATGAATACGCTACGCGATAATAGCAGTTTGCTGTTGCATGGGTGCCGAAGGGGAAAGTAATAGTAACTCTTTATGAGGCGCAAAGGTTTCATACAGCGGCAGGACCGCCGCCCCTAAAATCACGGCGGCAGTATCTGCATGGGCCGAACACACCTCTGGTACAAGTAATACGCTCTGCTGTGCAAGCAGCGTTTGAATGGACGCTATCAAGGTCGTTTGCACAAGCTCCGGTAATCGTCCACCTACCACTATAGCTTCTGGATCATACAAAGCAATAACCGCACTCAATGCAGGCTGAAGTTCAAAGGCTACTTCTTCAGACCATTGCACAACCGCCTTGTGATAATCAGTATGCTGCCAATCACTGCTTTCTAGTGGCCACACTAAAGAACGATGATTTAAAAAGCGTTTTAACGACGAAATAGAAAGTGCTTCTAATATCCATTTTCCATGCTTTCCCGTGGCTGTCGGAATTAACCCAAAACTGCCCGCTTTACCATGAGCACCCACATAGCACTCACCGTCCGTCACAATGCTCCCACCACATGCAATACTGATAAACAAGTAGAAAAAGTGCTTTCTAGGAGTGCCTTTCGCAAATAGAATTTCACTTGTTGCCGCTGCAACTGCATCATTCTCTTTATAGCATGGCAAGCCTGTTTGCAGACTAAGCCACTCTTCAAATGCGGATGATTGCCAATATGTTAGCTCCGTTTTTAAGCCTAGTAAATCAGCACGCTGAGCAGTATCTGTGACTAACGTCTCTAGCCACGCATCCATATAATCTGGTTTGGCTAACCCCACACCTTGTACTTTTTTCCAACTATGTTGCAGTGTCGCTTTCACTTCTGCAATCAGTTCTCGAGCAATATCTTTGGCAACTATTTCAGTAGGAAAAGACACATTTCTTTCAAGAAACAACACGCAATGGCCACTAAAATCCAATAAGGCTGCACTTATATTATCTCGATCTACACTAATCCCTAAACCATAAGCGCCTTGCTTATTAATGCTCAATTGAATGGAAGGCTGACCACGGCGCCCTCTCACCTTACCATCAACCTTTAACAATTCTCGTTCTAATAATGAAGACGTGATCACAGAAATAGTCTGTGCACTCAACCTAGTTTGCTTAGCAATATACGCCCGAGATATTCCTGGAGTCTGACGAATGAGTTGTAGAATAATCCGCTCATTATATATTCGACTCTGCTCTGAAGTACTACCCAACGATTTCATATAAGAAACACTCTAGTCTAAAGCCATTACCACAATAAGCGTTGATATTACCTATCATTAATTTAATAGCAAAAAGTGATTCTATGCCATTGTCTTGATTACACTTAGTAATAGAAAATCTCCCCAAGACTAAAATCAGCAATACGCTGCTCACTATCAGGCACTATTAATCACTTTATTAAAATAAACACAAATACGACTCAACTTACTATAAAACTTAGCCTTATAAACTAAGACTCATAAGATACGATTTATTCCATTATAAGGATAAAATATCACGATAACGCCCCAACTATTGCACAATAGAAGACGACGATCTGAGAATAGATCAACTAAGCAGAGATAACGTAAACTCACCGCAATATTTAGGCTCATGATTCTATTTATGGGTAAAATGCCGTATGATGCAGCCAAATGCTAATCGACATGAGCCCCTTATGCAGTTAGATAAAATAGATCTGAATTTACTTCGTTATTTAGACTCTCTACTACGAGAGCAAAACGTCACTCATGCTGCTAACCAGCTGGGCATCACACAACCTGCGATGAGCAATGGTTTAAGACGATTAAGAGATCTATTTCACGACCCTTTATTAGTACGCACAAGCGATGGCATGATGCCAACGGCCTTGTCTATTCAATTACAACCTCGTGTTCAACGCATATTACAATCTGTAGACGAAGTCCTTCACCTTGGCCAAAGCTTCGAAGCAGAATCCAGTTCTCGTGTGTTTCGTATTATGGCCAGCGATTACGCTGAAGCAACGCTTATTCCACCGCTTATGCAAAAACTGCAAAGCGAAGCACCTAATGTGATTCTAGATGTGATGAATCCAAGCGATGTGAGCTTTCACGATGTGGAAAAAGGCAAAGTGGACTTGGTCATTAACCGCTTTGAAGCTCTTCCTCAGTCATTTCATCAAAAATCCGTTTGGGTAGACCGCTTTTCCTGCTTAGTCCCAACAGATTCTGATATTGCCCAAAACTTCACTCTTGAAACGTATCTTGCTTCTCCTCATGTTTGGGTAAGTAAAACAGGGTTTGGTGTTGGCGTTGGCATTCAACCAGAAGAAGTTCAAAAGTTAGGCTGGGTAGACACCTCTTTGGCAGAATTAGGGCATAAACGTAATATCCGCTTATTCACCCGAAATTATAATGTTGCCATGCGTGCGACTGAACAACTAGGCCTTATTGCCACACTCCCTTCTTTGGCGACTAAGCTAATGGAAGGAAATGATAAAGTCACAGTACTACCGCCACCTTTTGAGATTCCACCAGTAGAATTAAAAATGCTATGGAGCCCTCTATTACAACATGATCCTGGCCATATTTGGATCAGATCCACCATTGCTGGGTGCGCAAGAGCCATTGCGGAAAACAATAGTCTGTAATACTTACTACTGTCTAAACCAAAAAAAACGAGCCAAGCGCTCGTTTTTTTGATTTGAAAACTAACGAACTTACAATTCGTTTAGCTTTTCGAGAGCGCTTTCTATATTAGAAACCGTCACTTTCAAATCCGTAATATGTCCATTATTAATACTGTAACACCAACCATGTATATGTAACTCTTGACCATTTTTCCATGCATTTTGAACAATACTGCTCTGTGATACATGCGACACCTGCTCCATAACATTCAGCTCACACATACGATCAAAGCGCTGATGGCTATCTTCGATGCCGTCTACTTCCGCTTTATGCAAACGATACACATCTTTAATATGACGTAGCCAATTATCAATCAGACCATGCTCTTCGGCATCCATAGCGGCTTTGATACCACCACAACCGTAATGCCCGACGACCATGATGTGCTTCACTTTCAAGACATCAACAGCAAATTGAATAACCGACAAACAGTTAAGATCCGTATGCACGACCACATTGGCGATATTACGGTGAACGAAGACTTCACCAGGCATCAAATCAACAATCTGATTCGCAGGTACTCGACTGTCCGCACAACCAATCCATAGATATTCTGGTTTCTGCTGTTTTGACAACGTTTCAAAAAAATCTGGATCTTCATTGTTTACTTTTTCAGCCCAGTCTCTGTTTTTCTGAAAAAGATGATTCAAACTATTTGGCACTATGATCTCCCCCTGTCGTCTTCTGATACCAACGAAAATTAATATTTGCAGTTAAATTAATAGCATTCAATTCTTTGACCGCTTCTTTACCCTCATAAGAGGCTTTATGTATGTGTGGCGTCATACATAAAAGATGCTGTATATCTTTTTGAGAAGACAAGCTAAACAGATAATGTAACGAACTTTCTTTGATCAATTCGAACCCAGGAACACCATCACTGTGAGTCGCTTTGTACTCATGTATGCTCGGGTAAAGAATTTTACGCAACTCTATTAAATGATCTTCACCAGACTCTACAAGAAGCAAATAGCCTTGTTCAGAAAGGGTTCGATGAAATTCACTAAACACAGGAAATCCAAATAAACATAATACGATATCTAAACAAGCGTCTTCCATCGGTAAACTGGCATTACTACCAACCACCCAGGTTGCCATTTTATCGCGTTTACTCGCGGCGGTAACAGCCCATTTTGATATATCGAGTCCGACACGCTGCGTTGCTATTTCACGTTTTTCAAACTCATCAGCTAAATGCGCTAGATAGTAGCCTTCGCCACAACCCGCATCCAAAATACGACAGGGAAAGGTCTCTGAAAGAGCCTCAGGCCACTGCTTTATAATAGTATCGACAATCGGAAAGTAATGATTAAGGTTTAAAAAGGATTGGCGGAAAGCGACCATCTCCTTGCTATCCCCAGGATCTTTAGAACGCTTATTTTGGACGGGTAATAAATTAATATAACCAGATTTAGCGATATCAAAAGAATGTCCGTGGGAGCAAACCAGACTACGCTCTTGTTGGCTCAGTGGTAATTTATCTATCGGGCAGCAAAGATGTTCAAACGTTGGCACAATATTTCCGATGATGAAGGTAGTTTTTCGGTTAGTTTATGAGGATATCTGCCCATTAACAAGCGAAGTCATCCTGAGAAAAACAAAAGCGCATAAATAGAATGCCATCTTTCATATTATCTACATAATGCTAACGATTTATTGCACTGCATGAAGCAATGACACTTGGCCCTCCATCTTAGTATTGATGTAAGTAACAAAGTCCACTTGATTCATCGGACGTGCAAATAGGAAACCTTGAACCTCTTCACATTGATAGCTATTTAACACATCAAGTTGCGCTCTATTTTCTACACCTTCGGCAATAACCTTTAAATTCAAGCTGTTTGCCATCGCGATCGTTGCTTTAACAATCGCCTCATCATCACTATTTATACCCAAATCGCTAATAAAAGAACGATCTATCTTTAATGTTTGAATGGGGAATTTCTTCAAATACGCAAGTGAAGAATACCCTGTACCAAAGTCATCGATAGATAATGTTAGACCAAGTTGTCTAAAAGCATAAAGCTTTTCAATCGTTTGCTGAGCATCTGCCATCAACATACTTTCTGTTAACTCTAGCTCTAAGTGCTTAGGATCTACTCCGGTTTCTTCTAATATTTGACCTACCATTTCCACTAAATCAGATTGCATAAATTGACGACCTGATAAATTAACAGACACATTAATTGGTGGGATTCCCTGCTCACGCCACTCTTTTAATTGCTGACAAGCACGACGAATAACCCATTCACCTAATGGTAATATCAAGCCACTCTCTTCTGCCAAGGGGATAAATTGATCAGGACTAATCATACCTAATTCAGGATGCATCCAGCGAATCAAGGCTTCAGCACCCACAATTCTCTCATCTGATAAACGAACCTTAGGTTGATAATACAGCTCAAACTGCTCCTCTTCGATGGCCTTCCGAAGACCGCCACCTAAGGTTAAATGAGCCAGAACATTATCACTCATAGAGTTTTCGTAAACAAAAGAGGAGTTATGACCAATAGACTTAGCACGATACATAGCTGCATCGGCATTTTTTAATAAATGGTCTATATTTTCACCGTGCTCAGGATAACAAGCCACACCAATACTTGATGTAATCATCATTTCCATTTGTGACACAGGATAGGGGCTGATGGAATTTTTAATAATCATATCAGCAATGGCGACTAGCTCTTCTGGACCACTCGCATGCTCCTGAACAACAACAAACTCATCTCCGCCTAATCGATATAAACACGCTTGCTGAGGAATAGTATTTTTAATTCTTTCAGCCACCTGCTGAATCAACTCATCTCCAACTCGATGACCAAAGGTATCATTGACGACTTTAAAGCCATCTAAATCCAAGTACAAAATCCCAAAGTTGAAGTTTCTTTTACGTGCATTAACCAGTGCTCTTTCTAACTGACTATAAAGTAAGTTTCGATTCGGTAAATTAGTCAAATCATCATAGTTATTCCTGAATTCAAGTCCGAAGTGCGACACTTTTCACTTCAAGCAACTAAGCACATT